>JAZKHJ010000001.1:0-94075 GCA_040385485.1 Pseudomonadota bacterium
CTTGCAGTTCACGGCGGGGATGGAGGCCACGATTGCGCCGTCGGCGACGACTGGCCGGCTGGTGATCTGAAATCTTGATCACTGGTAGACACAGCGCAAACGAGCGGTCGCTCGAGGTCTGCATCGCCAGCGACTGCTTCGTCCGCAAACCAATCAATCGAAGGCAGCGCAACTGACGATCGCTATTGCTTCAGGGCTGGGTAGCACTTGAACGACCTCTTGGATCAGTCCTTCAGTCCACGACGGAAGCGGTTGATGCGCCTGGGTTCAGGTAGTAAAAAATGCCGTTACTTGGCGCCAGCGACTGTGAGCCCCGCCTCGAGCACTTCGCGAAAAATTCAAGTGTCCCCGTTTTACTAACCCCCAATTTGCTGCGCCTTCTGCACCGCGAATCACCGCCCGAGTGCATCGTCCATTCCACAGGTGGGTGTAGTGATTTTCATCGCAGAAGCGGCAATTTTTCCTTGCAAATCAAAGGTGAATGCGGATTGGTTTTCCAGAATCACATGCCCTGAACCTTCTTTTGTTTGAGTTCCATTTGCATGACCCTTCGACAGTTTCTGGGCAGAAACAGTCCTCGCTACGCATCAAGTGTCCCCGTTTTACTAACCCCCAACTAGCCGCACCTTTTGCACAGCAAATCATCTGCGAGCGCCTCGTGCCCCCACTGGTGGGTTTAGTAGCCTTCCTCGCAACAAAGGGAATTTTTCCTTGCAAATCAAAGGTGAACGTGGAATGGCGTCCCAAATCACACACCCTGAACCTCATTTTTGTGGTTCTATTTGCACGACCCTTTGGCAGTTTCTGGGCAGAAACAGTCCTCGCTATGCATCAAGTGTCCCCCTTTTACTAAACGTCGGTGACCTCAACCGCCTCCGACACCGGGTGCGTCCCTTGTGTTCTGCCCCAGCTGTAAAGCAGGCTTCAGCTGGGGCGGACCTCGATCGTTGCGAAAACCAAAAAATTAGAACCGTTCTATACCAGCTTCCAGTCTATTCGTTCTGGCGTCCAAACCGGTACGGTCATCTTGTGTTCAGCAATCCAGCGTCCCGAATCGTTTTTTCTCCAAATCCAAAAATCGGCACCTGGCTTAAAAGCTTCCCTATATCGTTTGAGAATCGCTGGGGCATCTGTTATCAGAAGCATCTTGTCAAATCTAGCGGGACCATTTTTTGTGCTCAGTGATAACAAGGTTGAATAGACAAAAACATCTAGATCTCGCTCCCACTTGGGTGAGAGTTCAACCTCGATGGACATTTTCACTCCAGAGGAGTAAAGCCAGACTGCATCTGGATGCTTTACTGCATTCTGACTCTTTACCCTCATTTCCTTCTCTGACCAGTAATCCAAGATCTCACCCGAAGCCAAGTGCTCTGCTGTGAAGCGTTGCACCATCTCGTTGTGCAGCAAAGTGTTCTGATTGATCCGGTCTGGACGATGCTCATATTGCAGCGGCTCCATCCGATTTATCTCAACCATATGCTTGCCATCGTGTGTCAACGTCAAAAACGACCCCGGCAGATATTTCTCATTCCGCCGACTGTTCGTTTTTGTGATTATCGCCAATTTGTTTCTAACTAGGCGCTGTGCCAGTCCTGATCTTTGAGATCTAACTAAAGTTTCTAACGTCGTGGAGCTTCCCCATCCCCACCTGTATATCCAGCTCAAGGCTGTCAGTGTTCGTTCTCTTCCTCGCTCAAGGGTTGACTGTCCTTTTAGCCTTTCCCTTAAAACGGCTCTTGCGGCTGACGTTCTGTTGAATTCTTCTTCCGGTTCTCTGATGTTCATAGTTCGTTAAATGGTGGGAGACATTGATTCCGCTAGCACTATGTCCCGCACTGTCCAATTTGATTTGCACCCACTATGAGGAGCACTTGGACAGACTTTGGGATGTGTGCACGGGGGATATGTGCGACAAAAAATAAGTCCGCGCCTGCGGCGGGAGCTGCGCTCCCCGCTACGCGGCCCCCCAGCGCTTCGGCTGCGCCTGCGCGGGAGGGGCAGTGGCTTCGCCCCTATCCCTCCCCGCCATGCGGCGGCTCCCCACCCATCCCCAACACCTGTGCGCCGCTTCGCGGCTACCTGGGAGGTTTACCGACTGCGCACTGCCGTGCTCGGGCTGGCGCCTGTGCTCCGCACATCGGAAACCTCCCAGGTAGCCGCGAAGCGGCGCACAGCAGTCCTTCGGACGAGGCTCCCGCCTCCCCGGTGGGCCGGGTGCCCTCCGCACAGGTCTTCGACCGGGCTGCCGCCCCCCGCAAGGCGGGTGCCCCCGAATGCACCTGGCGGCGCATTCTTTCCTCGCCGACCACGCGGCGCATGTTCATAGAGCATCTGCAACAAACATGAGCGGAGACTCCACAACCGTGTGGCCGCTCCGCAAACTCTTGAACTTCTTGATCTAGCCAAACCCCCTACATGGCTTCCTTGCGTTCTGGATAGATCGACCTTCTTGCCCTTTTTGAGTTGTGCACATATCCACTGCAGTCACCGAGCAACATCGGTAGAACTTCACTTTCTGTGATGAGCTACCAAGAGAGCAGGAGACTATCTGATTGAATATGTTTAACTTCAAAGGTATTAAGATATGGAACTCACACTCGATCCAGTGCAATTTTCGGAAACGCTTAAAGATATGAAGGGATTAATAGAATTTCATCAGCATGGTGAATACGGCCATCCTGTGGTTATGCAAATGAATCTACTTGGATGTTTATTTGAGTCACGACAGAGAGTTAAGGGATTTAAAGAGCTTCTGCTGCTCTGTAAAACCACCAGCCAACTATTTGATGATGAGTATTTTCATTTGTTAGGGCAAGTTGATGATTTCTTGATTTTTGTGCATGCCGAAATCAAAACATTTGAGAAACTGACTGGCAGTTAACCAAGTCCCGCTTCGGCGGGACTTTCTTCATTTCCGTATGCGCATAAAAAAACCACGACGAATCGTGGTTTTGGGTTGCTAATTATGTTGATTTGGTAAAAATCTACATTTAATGATGCTTGCTTTGGTGAAAATGTTGATGCAAGCTGTTGGTTATGTCAATCGTTCTTGTCAATTCCTCTCAAGCACACTGAGACAATAATGGATGCTAACGACAATATTGAAATCATTACCACCTTCAGCCATGAAAATTGGTCATTGATGAAGATAACAAGGAGCAGAGCCCAGACTAAACCCGTGGCAATCTTTTCGAAAAGATCGGCAAGACCTTCCCGTTGGGCAGTGTTGATACGCATAGGTAGATTTTTCCTTTAAAAGGTCAGGCACATTGCCATGACTGATAGGGATATGTATCTACGAAAAAAAGGCGCCCACAGCAGTTGAAGCAATCAACTGACCAAGACTCCACCAATGGCGGTTCTGTCTTTGTACGGTCTGTATGTCACACCCTTTTTGCAGCGCCTCACGGAGCTGTGCTTTTGCCAGTCCATCACACGCAAGGAGACGTTGATGCAGACCTCGTTCAACTCTCTACTTCCGTTGAAGGGACCGAGTGGTCTTCCCAGGCAAGCGAGCTGAAGCAGGCGGGGTGCATTCGAAGCAACGTTGAGCCAATGTCTAAATCACACCCTGCGCGAGCATGGCGTCGGCCACCTTGGCGAAGCCGGCGATGTTGGCGCCGTCCACATAGCTCACCGAGCCGTCGGCGCGGCGGCCGTGCACCAGGCAGGCCTCGTGGATGCCCACCATGATGGTGTGCAGGCGGTCGTCGACCTCGGCGCGTGGCCATGAGAGGCGCATCGCGTTCTGGCTCATCTCCAGACCCGAGGTGGCCACGCCACCGGCGTTGCTGGCCTTGCCTGGCGCGTACAGCACGCCCGCCGCCTCAAGGCGTTCCACGGCTTCCATGGTGGTCGGCATGTTGGCCCCCTCGGCCACGCAGACCACGCCGTTCTGGATGAGCGTGGCGGCGTCAGCCGCGTCGAGTTCGTTCTGCGTGGCGCAAGGCAGCGCCACGTCCACCGGCACGCTCCAGGGGCGCACGCCCGCCTCGAACCGGCTGTGGGTTCGGGTGGCGTAGTCGCTCACACGGCCGTACAGGTGGTTCTTCACCTCCATCAGCTCGGCGAGCTTCTCCGGGGTGAACCCGTCTTCGTCGATCACGGTGCCGCTGGAGTCGGACACGGTGACCACCTTGGCCCCCAGCGCCATGGCTTTCTCCACCGCGTACTGGGCCACATTGCCCGAGCCCGACACGCTCACCCGCAAGCCGTCGAAACTGCGGCCCTTCTGCTTGAGCATTTCCTGCGCGAAGTACACCGTGCCGTAGCCGGTGGCCTCGGGCCGCACCAGCGAGCCACCGAACGACAGGCCCTTGCCGGTGAACACGCAGTCGGACCGGTTGCTGAGTTTTTTCATCATCCCGGCCATAAAGCCGACCTCCCGGGCCCCGACGCCGATGTCTCCTGCGGGCACGTCGGTGTCGGACCCGACATGGCGGAACAGCTCGCTCATCATGGCCTGGCAGAACCGCATCACCTCGCCCGGGCTCTTGCCCTTGGGGTCGAAGTCTGAGCCGCCCTTGCCGCCGCCCATGGGCAGGGTGGTGAGTGCGTTCTTGAAGGTCTGCTCGAAGGCCAGGAACTTCAGGATCGACAGGTTGACCGAGGGGTGGAAGCGCATGCCGCCCTTGTACGGGCCGATGGCCGAGCTGTGCTGGATGCGGTAACCCCGGTTCACCTGCACATCGCCGTGGTCGTTGACCCAGGAGATGCGGAACATCAACACCCGCTCGGGTTCAACGAGACGGTCCAGCAGGCCTTGTTCGGCGTACCTGGGGTGCATCTGGATGAAGGGCCAAAGACTCTCCATCACCTCCGACACGGCTTGGTGGAATTCGGTCTGGCCGGGGTTGCGGTGGGTGACGTGCTCGAGGAAGTGGTGGGCTGAAGCGAATTTCATGGTGGTTTGCTCTAAATTTGTGCATGAGTTTATGTGCAAACCGCATGAGGCGAGAAAACATGCCCCATAGTGGTGCAATCCTGGCGCTTGGCGTGAGTCCCTGACCGCAACGCAAGCACGCGTTTCAGCTGAACAAGCGGCCCTTCCCGCCGGGCAAGAGCACCACAAGGTCTGACTGGGGTTGCTTCACCTGGACCGCACTGCCGCCGATCGTGTGAACCTCACAGGCCATGGGGACTAGCGGTTGGCGGATGGAGTACGCCGGCGGTGACCCCGCAACCCTCACCCAGCAACACCATGCGAGTCTGGAGTCGGTCGCGCGTTATTGGGTCCACAGGTGGCGTCAACAAGTGAATGCACTTGTCTCGAACCTCGACGTATTCCAGTCGATGGCGTGTTGCGAGGGATATCCACAGCGCGTGGGCGCTGGGGGATTGGCGGGCGCCGCTGACCAGGCAGAACCCCTGAGAGAGCGCCCACTCGTACACAGCGGTGGCGATGCCCCGTCGCTGGTACTCGACCGCGTACTTGGAATGCGGAGCCCGGACAAATCGATCCAGCGAGCGATTGACTTCGATCAGGCGGTTGAAGACGGTGTAGCCGGCCAGACAGCCGCGAGCCACGTCCTCTACGTAGATGTAATGCTCTCCATCGGCCTCACGGTGTCGAAGCACCAGGCCCGGGAGCTCGGTCTTGATGATGCCGGTGCCACTTTTAAGCAGACCAGATCGCTCAAGTCGGGCGTGCAGCAACTTCAATTCATCGTCAACGGCTGTGGCACTCCACTGCACGTCGACGCGCAACTCCATGGTGTGCCGCTGCGCACCAGGGCGCGCACCGCGGCGCGTTGCGGGCTGCTCACCGTGAAGGCCTGGTTGAAGGGCGATGAAGGGCCATGCCAGCAAGGCAAACATCCATATTTCAAACATCCCGAGCTCCTGCCCACCAACCGCTAATCAAGCTGTCGGGTTTGTGGCTTGCGCACACGCGGGCGCTCGATTCCCAGTCCTCCATCTGCACATTCAGACCGGCAAACACGCCGTAGCCGGCTCCTGCTTTGATGGTTTCGAACGTACTCAGACTTTCCCCAACTCGTATCGCGCCTCGAGCCTGAATGGTTCCACCCGCCTTGATGCCCCAACCCGCCTCCAGGTGCATGCCGCAATCGATGTCCAAGTAGACTGAAATGCCTTCGACAGCGTGGACGCTGCCGACCGATACCAGGGCACCTCCAGCCACCAGGCTCTTTGTGCAGGTGATGGAACCCTCCGCGACCACGTCGCGCCCGACCGATGCCATTCCGCTTAGATTGAGATGGCCTGCGCAGCGGAGGTCCCAGGCCGCGTGCACGTCGCCCTGGGCGGTGATGTCACCGCTGGCCTCGATACCCCAGCCCGCTTTGACTCTGCCACCCGACTCCAGACTGCCGTTACTCCGAATGTTTCCCCTGCAGCGGATGTCGTCCCCCGCGATCAGCGATTCACCGACAACGATGCTGCCCCCCACGTCGATGCGTCGGCCCACCCGCACCACCGAATCCACGTCTATGTTGCCCCGCACCTGAACCGAGCCCGCGAACACGACAGAGCCGGCTGAGAGATGGTCTAGGATCAAGATCTCGTTGGTGGGTCCAAACTGATCGAGCAGCCAGCAGGCGTCGTTGACGCGACCTGCCAGGACAAGGGCATCCAGCAGGTCCTGGTAGTTGCTCCCCTCCTGGTGATGGCGCAAGAACCAGCGGAATCCATCGGCACAAGGCTGTTTGGTCTTGATGAAGTCTTTGGTGAGGTCCATGTCGTTCTCAGAGTCGGTCTGCAGTCGTGGCAACGTTCATGTGAACAAACGGAGCGATCAACACATCGCCAGCGGCCCACTTGGCCAGACGCTGAGCCACGCTGCCCGTGAAAAATTGCACCAGTGGCGAACTGGGTCGCTTGCCCACTACGACGAGGTCGGCCTTCGTGGCTTGCTGGTGCAGGGCGGTTGAATAGGCCGGGTCGCCATTGCCGACCTCGAACGCCAACGTGGGATCGGTGGCGGTAGGTGAAGTGAAGGCCAGACCCCCAATGAGCTGGGCGAGCCGTTCCCGCGCCTGTTGGCGCGAAGTAAGTCGGTAGGACTGGATCAGTTCAGGGGACACGTTGACCGAACGCAGCTTGCCATCCTCGATCGTGTCGATCGCATGAAACAGCTTCAGCAGCGAGGGGGTTGAAAACCGGCGTGCCAAGTCGATCAACGGCGTTGACCGTGGCGATAGGTCGACAGCCACGAGAACCCGTTCATAGGGCCTGACAGGTGCCTGTTTGACCACCAGCAGCGGAGACACGCTGCCGTGCACCGCCTGGTCGAGCGTGGTGCCCAGGTGAAAACGCGTCCAGCTTCGATGCGACAGCGGTCCCATCACCATCAAGGTGGCTGCGTGTGCCTCTGCCAACACGTCCTCCAGCGATGCTGAGCGTTCGATCGCATGCGCCGCGATCTCGTGTCTTCTTGCGAGCTGGCGCGCGCGCTGTCCCAGCCTCGCGATGGGGTCGGAGGGGAATGGGTTCTGCCCCTCTGCGAAATGGATCAGGCGCAGGGGGATCTGATGTTGGCGGGCGAGCAAGGCAGCGCGCTCAAGCGCGTGCTCGGAGTCCGCTGTGAAATCGGAGACAGCGAGGATGGAGTCGAAATGCATGGGAAATCCTGGACGAGCGTGGGCCTGCCCCGCAGCGCAGAGCTGGTGGGGTGCGATCGATGTTGGCGAGGCGGCTAGGTGGTGTAGTCGCCGCTGGCTTCTGGCTGGAACAGCAGCACCACGATTTCGGCCGCGCACGCATCACCGTTGGGTGTGTGCCAGCGGGCAATGGCGCCCACGCGCTGGCCGAGCAGGCTTGCCCCCACGGGGGAGAGCACGGAGATGAAGCCCAGGTGGGGCTCAGCGTCAGCGGGGTAACACAGCGTGAGCTTTTGCCGTTGGCGGGACTCGAGGTCTTCGACCATGACCTGGGAGTACATCGTGACAACGTCGGGCGGGATCTCGCGCGAGGAAACGAGATCAAGGGAATCGAGTGTCTCGATCAGCTCTGGAGGTAGTTGCGCGGCGTGCAGTTTGTTCAGGCGCGCATAGTCGATTTCGGTGAGCAGCCGCTCACCCGCAGGGTTCTTGTGCATGTGGCACTCCAACTGGGGCAGGCCCGCTGCAAAAGAGCGGCGCCCGCCATCGCGCTGGGCTGAGGCCCGGCGATGTTGGTTTGCGCAAAAAGAGGAAGGGGTATCGCCGGGCTTAAGAATGTGCGGCCGGCTGGCGCAGTCCCGCCGAACCCATCAGCTTGCGCACGGCCACGGCGCTGCATGCCGAGAGGGGCATGCGTGCTGCCGTGTGAGCAGTGATGGAGGGGTAAGAAGCCATTGTTCTATTGTAAGACGCATTGGATTTTTCTGATGCAAGTGCTGGTTATTGCCCTCGGGCAAGTGCGAGCAAACGCAGGAGTTCACCCAATCAATCCCGTTCGAAATTGGCAAGTTGATCGCCCAGAGGGAGGGCAAGGTCAAGCAAAGCCAAGCCACATCTCGTCAAGTACTCGCTCTTGGAGGCAATGCAGTCTCGCAGCGAAATGGCAGCCATTGTCCGGTCATGAACTCACATGTCTCTCGTGAGGTCGCACGCATAGGACTCAGTCCCAGTCTGAGCTGTCCTTGGTACGCCCACAAGGCACTTGAAGAGTGCCGGATCGACAGACACGGACGCGGCTCGGTGTCACGCTTGGACAATGACAACATTTGCTATTGGGCGGGCAGCGCAGGGTCGGCAATAGCCTTCTAACTTTTCCTCGGCGCTCAGGCCGGGTCAGGTAATGTCGTGGAGCACTTGCCCCGGCAGCAAGCGAGCCATGCACGTGCTACAGGTCCTGTTGGGAAAGGTTAATGGCGAAAGATGTCAGAGCGATGGCAGGCTGTGCTTACCCTGTACTCACGACTCGTGTCGGGCCAGCAATGAAGTCACGAGCCAGTCACCTCGGGTGACCAATGCCTCGGTCGTGGAAGATCGCAGACAAGACGAAACGACACCCAGCAATGCAGCCTGAAGGGTGACGCTGGCCTCTTCGGCACTGATAGGTAGGCAAAGATCGCCCCGCCTGAGTGCATTGCTCAGCAACCTGCCAATTCGCCGCGCCACCCCGTCGTTGGTCCGATTCAGGCGGTCGAGCAGTTCAGCGTTTTCTTCGGTCCACTCTATCTTGTGCAAAACGATGTCCAGCACGCAGCGCTTGGCTGCGTTTTCTTGGATGTCTTCCATCAAGGCTTGGACAGTGCGCCTGAGTTCAACGATCGGTCGCACTTCCCCGGCAACGCTGGACGACGTGTGCTCGCTCTGCAAGGGCCACTCGATGAGGTCACCCACCGCGTTGAAGAGGTCGCGTTTTCCCTCGAAATGAACGTACACGGCGCCACGCGTGACACCGGCCGTCAAGGCGATCCTCTCCAGCGAAGCTCGATTGAACCCTTCTCGGGCGAATGCCGCCGCTGCGGCCACAACGATTCGTTCTCGCGTGGACCTTGCCTTCTGGACTGAATGCCTTGCCACAATCGACACGCCCTGCGCGATCAGCGAATCACTGCCAGCTTCAGTCGCTGGCCTGCCTTGAACGTGTAGAGCGTCAGCGCGGCATTCTTGCGGTCGCCCTTGTCATCGAATTCGACGTTGCCGGAGGCGCCCTGATACTTGATGGCTTGCAGCGCTGGCAGGTACTTCACGGGATCGGAAGAGCCAGCAGCCTGCATGGCTGCCGCCAACAGCTTCACGCCGTCGTAGGCATACCCGGCGTATGCCTGAACTTCAACACCGTACTTGGCTTTGAAGTCGGTACGGAACTTGTCGTTGATGGCCACCTCTTCACCATCCACGCCTCCAGCCTCCACGCAGAACACCTCGTCATCGCCCAGAGCGTTCGCTGACAGGTTGATCATTTCGGAAGTGCACAGTCCGTCACCGCCCACAAACTTCGAGGCGAATCCCAGCGCCCGCATCTGCCGCAACATGGGGCCGCCCACCGAATCCATCCCGCCGAAAAAGATCACGTCGGGCTGCTTGGCTTTGAGCGTTGTCAGGATCGCGTTGAAATCAATGGCCTTGTCGTTGGTGTATTCGTGCGCAACCAGTTGTGCGCCTGCGGCCACCGCAGCTTTCTCGAATTCATCGGCCAGGCCTTGTCCGTACGCAGTGCGATCGTCGATCACAGCCACAGTCTTGGCCTTGAGCGTCTGCACTGCATAGCGTCCCAGAGCGCCCCCTTGCTGCACGTCGTCGGCCACCAGGCGGAATGCCCCTTGGAAGCCCTGGCGGGTGTATTTGGGGTTTGTGGACGACGGGGTGATTTGGGGGATGCCTGCGTCGTTGTAGATCTGGGACGAGGGCAGGGTCGCACCAGAGGTGAGGTGCCCAACCACGCCATTCACATTGGCATCCGTGAGCTTTTGCGCTGCAGCGGTAGCCTGCTTCGGGTCGGCGGCATCGTCCTCCGCCAGCAGTTCAAAGCGCGCCACTTGTTCACCAATCTTCAACCCGGCATCATTGAGTTCGTCGATGGCCAGGCGTGCACCGTTCTCGTTGTCTTTGCCCAAGTGAGCCACAGCGCCGCTGGTGGCGCCGACATGGCCGATCTTGACCACCAGTGGTGCGCCCGAATCCGAGGATGCGGGCGCTTCTTCCTTCTTGCCACAGGCAACCAACGCAACCGCAGCAGCGACCAGGGTCCAATTCAATTTAGCACGCATGGGGTTTCTCCAAATTACGACCTTGGAGGTCAGTTTCAAAAAATACACAGTGTACTTACTATTTTAAAGTGAATTCAAAACCATGACTACTCATGGCAGCGGCGTTTAGCTATGCCTATTCACAAAGATTCCTTCAGAGAGGCTTATTGCGGCGCCGGCGGCACCGTGACCAGACGGAAACTCAAGTGATGCATGAGCTCGCGCAAGATGAGCAGCGTGGCCGCCGCTTCCCGCCCGCTGGGCAAGCCCTTGAGCGCTGACGGATCACCCAGTACGCCCGAGGCCAGGCGCTGAAACGCAGCCTCCACAACTTCCCTGGTAAGCACGGTGTTGGCCAGGCCAATACCAGACGCCATGGCCCGCGCCATCGGGTGGTCAGTACCAAGAACGGCGCATCCTGCCGTCCAGGTCACCGCGCGCATCAACTCATCTTCGACATGGTCGATGGCTCGTTCCAGCTCCAAAGGACCTGGAAGGTCGGACCTGAAGAAGAGCCGGGCCAAGCTGTCTGTGCCCAGGTCCAAGACCATCGACGATGCACCGATGCCTTCGCTCTCTCGCAACAGCCATAGAGTGTCGGCGCCCAAGTGCAGCCAAACCAGCGGTGCATCCCTGACTTTCCTCGCACGCTCGAAGACGTCTTTCACGGCTGAGGGAACGTTCATGTCGGGGTCCTTCTTTGATTTAGGCTCAACCGGTGAGGCCACGAGGCGCGAGCACTT
This sequence comes from Pseudomonadota bacterium, assembly GCA_040385485.1. Taxonomy (GTDB): domain Bacteria; phylum Pseudomonadota; class Gammaproteobacteria; order Burkholderiales; family Burkholderiaceae_C; genus Hydrogenophaga. The sequence goes on from JAZKHJ010000001.1 coordinate 11,386, forward strand.
CACCTTGCAGGCGCCGGATCATCGCGTCCAGCACGCGTTGATCGATGCCGTGTCCCAGCCCAGCGAAAACGTCCAGCGTGACCTGCGCGTCGAGCACCTGAAGCCACCGCTGCGCGTCCAGAGCGAGTTGCAACGGCATCACCGGATCGGCGTCGCCGTGCATGAGGTGGATGCAGGTTCGGTCCGGCGCGCTGCGTGGCGACTGGGCGAAGCGGCCCCCGATGGCCACCACAGTGGCGGCCAGAGGCTGTGGTTGCTGCGTGGATTCCAGCGCCATGATCGCGCCCTGCGAAAAGCCCACGAGGATGGTGCTGGCGGCATCCAGCCCAGTCTGCTGTTGCCAGTGCTGTACCGTCTCGACAAAGCGCGGCAGTGTAGCGGCCACGCGGGCCGGGCGGTTGGCCTCGGTGACACCCGCCACCGAGAACCATTGCCAGCCCCGACCAAGGTTGCTCGGGTCGGGCGACTGCACGCTCACGATGCACGCAGTGGGCCACTGCGCGGCCAAGGCCTGCCCCAGGGGAACCAGGTCTTGCGGCTGTGCACCCACACCATGGAACAACAGCACCAACAGCGTGGGCGGTGTGTCCGGTTCATGGACAACGATGGCTTCAAACATGCTGGAGGCGCTCATTACACGGAGCCAAAGACGAAGGCATCCATCGACAACACGCCGTGCGTGATGCCGCCGTCGATCACGCGCCCGGGCACCGACCCGCCCGCAGCACCGGCGGCCACCAGCAGCGGCAGGAAATGTTCGGTGGTCGGGTGGGCGCGCTGCGCGTGGGGTGCGAGCTCCAGCGTGCGCTGCAGGCGCGCACCGTCGCCCCGCTGCACGGCCTCGCGCACCCAGGCCACGAACTCGGTGGCGTAGGCCTCCTCGGTGCCGTGTCCGGCACGGAACTCGTACAGGTTGTGTGTGAGGCTGCCCGAGCCGACGATGAGCACACCCTCATCGGCCAGCGGCGCCAGCGCCCGGCCGAACGCCCACGCACCGGCCGCGTCCAGCGTGGCGGGCAGCGAGACCTGGAACACCGGCACGTCGGCCTCGGGGTACAGGTAACGCATGGGCACCCAGGCGCCATGGTCCAGGCCGCGGCGCTCGTCGCCATGGGCACTCCAGCCGGCCTGTTGCAACACGGCCAGCGTGCGCTGTGCCAGCTCGGGATGGCCGTTGGCCGGGTAGCCGATCTCGTACAGCGGCTGCGGGAAACCGCCGAAGTCGTGGATGGTGGCAGGCTGCGCCGAGAGGCCCACCCGCGCGCCCTGCGTCATCCAGTGCGGCGAGACGATCAGCACGGCTTGGGGGCGGGGCAATTCGCGACCCAGCGCGCTGAGCTGCGGCCCGGCCAGACCGGGCTCCAGCGCGAAGGTGGGCGCGCCGTGGGACACAAAAACGGAGGGCAAGCGGGTCATGTGTTTCTCCTGCGGCGCCAGGCGCCGTGCGGTCAATGAAGCTCAGTCGGCCCGGCGCGCCAGCGTGGCGTCCACCGAAGCGTTGCCGGCACCGCTGATGAGCAGCGAGACGGCGGCAGCCAGCAGGGCGAGTGCGAACTCGTAGCCGTTGTTGGCCATGAAGAGGCCCTTGTCGAGGTGCACTGTGGCAATCGCCACCACCATGGTCATGGCCAGCACGGCGGCGGCCGGGCGCACCAGCAGACCGAGCAGCAGGGCAAGGCCACCGAAGAATTCGGCAGCACCCGCCAGCAGCGCCATGAGGTAACCCGGGCTCAGGCCCAGCGAGTCCATGAACTGGCCCGTGCCTTCCAGGCCGTAGCCGCCGAAGGCGCCAAACAGTTTCTGCGCGCCGTGGGCCACGAAGACGATGCCGATGGGGATGCGCAGGGCCAGCGGTGCCCACCCGGCGCTGGTGCTCAGGAGACGTTGCAGGGCGGAAGCGGTGGTGATGTTGTTCATGGTGATTTCCTGAAAAGGGGCTTAGGGTGAATCGATGACTGGACTTTAGAAGTTCCACGCAAGAAGATAAACATGCTCCAATGAGACTGACTGTTCCGGTAATTGGCATAAATGAACCCAGATGGACCGATTTGAAGAAATGCGGGTGTTTGCGGCGGTGGTGGACGCGGGCAACCGCTCCGACACCGCCAGAATGGCTTTGGCCGAATCGGTGAAAAGGTAGCCGGCTAACCCGTAAGGGTTGGCGTTGGCCTGTGCGATAGCTTCGTCCAGCGTGTCAAACGGCATGGCACTAGCCACAGGGCCAAAGGGCTCTTCTTGTAGCACCGGCGCGTCCAGGGGTACATCGGCGAGCAAAGTGGGCGTGACGAAACTGCCGGTCTCGGGCGCTTTACCGGTCACGGCACGGGCGCCTCGGGCGATCGACCGGTCGATCAGATCGCGCACGGCAGCTTGGCGGCGCTCACTGGCCACGGGCCCCATCTGGCTTTCCGCTTGCAAGCCGGGGCCGACACGCAGCGCCTGCGTGGCGGCGCCGAATGCCTCTACAAAGTCGTTGTAAATGTGGCGATCGACAAAGAACCGCGTAGGTGCCAGACAGGCTTGACCGGCGTTGCGGAATTTGTGCTGCACCATCATGTTGACTGTGCGGTCCAGGTCGGCGTCACGGCAAACGATGACTGGAGCATGGCCGCCGAGTTCCAGTGTGATGCGCTTGAGGTGCTTGGCCGACATTTCGGCCAGATGGCGCCCGACCGGCACTGAGCCGGTGAAGGTGACTTTGCGAATGATGGGCGAGCTGATCAGGATCTGCGACACCTCGCTGGGGATACCGTAGACCAGTTGCAGCACCCCGGCTGGCAGTTCCTCGTTGAGGCAGGCCACCATGGCTGCGACGCTAGCTGGTGTTTCTTCTGCGCCTTTGACCACGATGGAGCAGCCCGTCGCCAAGGCACCACCAATTTTTCGCGCTGAGAGCACCAGCGGGAAATTCCAGGGCGAGAAGGCCGCCACGGGCCCGACCGGAAACTTCAGCACATCCATGCGACTGTTGGGCATGCGAGCCGGAATGACACGACCGTAGACGCGCCGTGCTTCTTCCGCGAACCACTTGATCAGGTCGGCGGCCATCGCGCATTCGGCCTTGGCCTCGGCCAGGGGCTTGCCCTGTTCGAGGGTCAACAGGGTGGCGATGCGCTCGATGTTTTCACGCATGCGGGCCACACCTCGCTCCAGCCGGACACAGCGTTCGTGCGCGGGCACTTGGCGCCAGTGTTCAAACGCTTTCTGAGTGGTCTCAAGTGCCACATGCAAGTCGTCAGCGCTGGCCAGAGACAGTTCGTCGAGAACCTCGCCGGTGGCTGGGTTGCGCACGGTCAGGTGCTGTGCATGGCGGCCTTTGCGCCAGGTGCCGCCGATCAGAATGTCGGGACATGCGTACTGATGGGTGCTCATATGTTGCGTCCTCCGTCCACATCCAGGCAGACACCAGTGAGAAAGCTGGCATCTTCCGAGGCCAGAAAGGCGACGGCCGATGCGACATCGTCCGGACGGGTGAAACGGCCCAGTGGAATGCGGCTCAAGAAGCGCTCGCGATTGGCGGGAGTGTCTTCCATGCCCATGAAATCGGCCATCATGGGTGTCTCGCCGATCATCGGGTTGACCACGTTGATACGCACACCAGCACGCGCGTATTCAAGGGCCAAGCCTTTGGTCAGGTTAATCATGGCGGCCTTGCTGCCGCTGTACCAGGTCAGGCCTGGGCCGGGGCGGACACCCGTGGTCGAAGCAATGTTGACCATCACGCCGGTGCCTTGCTCGATGAAATACGGCAACACCGTCTGGGCCGACCAATACAGGCTTTTGAGGTTGACACGGTAGACCCGGTCAAATTCTTGTTCTGTTACCTGCAGTGCAGGCTTGTTCTTGTGGGTCGTGCCGGCGTTGTTGACGACGATGTGAAGGCCGCCCATCTGTTCAATCGCACTGCTTACCATGCGACTGTAGTCGGCTTCCTGAGACACGTCACAGGTCACGGCGATGGCCCTGCCGCCGGAAGCGAGCAGTTCGTCTGCCATGCGCTGTGCACCTTCAGCATTCAGGTCGGCCACCACCACGGCGGCACCGTTTTGGCTCAGCCTCCGCGCTATTGCCGCACCAAATCCCGAGGCACCACCGGTCACGATGGCCACTTGTTTGTTTAGGTTCATGGGGTTTCTTGTTAAATGTCCAACACCAGCCGGCCGCCGCCACAACGCGACACGCAGACCATCATTCGCCGCTGTTCGGCGCGTTCTTCAGGGGAAAGTACAAAGTCCCGGTGCTCAATGTCACCCGCGAGAACCGTGGCCTCGCAGGTGCCGCAGATACCTTCGCGGCAAGACCACGGGAAGTCCACGCCGTTGCGCTCTATGGCATCGAGCACGCTCTCGTGTGCGTTCACGGTCGTGGTCACGCCGGCGCGTTGCAGCACCAGCTCAAAGGCGAGACGTTCACCCATCGGCACCTCGGCGGCTTTGAACCGCTCCATGCGCACGGAGCCCGGCTCCCAGTGCAGGGTGGCAGCCGTCAACGCGTCCAGCATGGGTGCTGGGCCGCAGGCATAGACGGCGTCCCAGCGTTGATGCGACAAGCGTTCGGCCAGGTTCATCGGACCGCCTTGCTCGTCGTCGAAATGTGTGACGAGGTCCGTGCTCAATAGCGCCTTGAGTTCGTCCAAGTAAGCCAGCCGGGAAGCCGAGCGGGCACTCACCCAGACCTCGAAGTTGACGCCCTGCTGGGCGCAGGACTGGGCCATGGCGTAGACCGGGGTCACACCTATGCCCCCAGCCAGCAAGAGCACGCGCCTGTGTTCTGGCGCCATCTCGAACAAGTTGCGGGGTGCGCTCACGCGCAACGCCTGGCCCACTTTGAGCTTCTCGTGGATCCAGATCGAACCGCCTCGGCTGTTCGCATCCCAGCCCACTCCCACAACATAGGAGTCCATGCCAGATTGGCCCGTCGCATTGACCAGCGAATACTGGCGCACCATTCCGTTGGGTAGCGCCAGATCTATGTGCGCCCCGGCCTTGGCGCCGGGCATCCGCTCGCCCGTTTTGTGTCGAAGCTCCAGTGCCAGCACATCGCGGGCAACTGCCCGCAGACCGCTGACAACCACGTCGATATCAGCGCTCATGACTGGACCTGGGTCGTTTCGGCCTTGACAAGGCGCTCGATAAGCCAGCGGGCCTGGTTCAGGCCGGCATCTGCAGCGATCGGGATCATGGGTCGACCTGGCACCTGGGTCAGGATCTTCTGCTGCTCCTCGATCATCAGTCGGTCTTCTTCGAATGCCTTGACCACCCCTTGGAAGATGGTTTCGGTCATGGCCTCATCGTCAAGTTCGAAATTGCGCGCCTGGCAGAACCAGTAGTGGCTGGTGATGTCAGTCTCGGGTGTCTGGATCGAGGTATGCCGGAACTGCACGGCCTCTTTCACGCGGATGCCTTCCGGTGCACCGGTACCTGTGGGTGCGGAGCCCGCGTCCATGCGCAGCAAGGCGGGAGGGGACCACTGGTAGACCTGCCAGCGGTCGACCTTGCCCTCGAACTTAGCCACGCTCTTGTGTAAGTTGGGCATGTTGTCGTCGTGGTACCAGCGCGAAATGGTCAGGGTGCCATTGCCACTGGTGTCCCGCTCGATCTGTGGCTTGAGATCGGCCGCGCTGTCGGTACCGAGCGTGGTGGGATGCACCCAGGCCAAGTGGGTGAAGTCCAGCAGGTTGTCCACTATGAGCTGGTAATTTGCCTTGTAGTGGATGTAACCTGGTTTCATGCGCCACTCTGGAGAGTCGTGCCAGAAGTAGTCGACGATGTCCTCTTCCTTGGCCAGGGCGGGGTCCCCCATCCAGATCCAAACCAGACGGTTGCGCTCCACCACGGGGTAGCTCTTGATGCAGGTCTTGGGCGGAACCTGAGCCTGTCCTGGAATCTCCACGCATGCGCCGGTCGGATCAAATTTCAGACCGTGGTACATGCAGCGCACGCAGTCGCCTTCCTTGCGGCCGATGTGCAGGGGAGCGGCGCGGTGACAGCATCGGTTTTCCAGTGCAACCACACCGCCCTGCGTGTCTCGATACAACAGCACCGGCTCGTTGAGCAGGGTTCGGTGGAACAGGTCGTCCTGGTGGACTTCGTGGTCCCAGGCCGCGACATACCAGCAATTTCGAATGAACATGAACGTGTCTCCTGTAGGAATCGGGGAATCCTAGGGAGCATCACTGCATATAACAATTCGCTTTTTCGACGATATGATCTGTTTTTCAAATCACTGAGGCACGCGTCGTGAAGCTCCAGACACTTCAAGCCCTGATTTACGTCGAAGAAGTTGGAAGCTTGCGGGCTGCCGCACAGTTGCTGCACCTGTCCCAGCCGGCCTTGTCCGCGGCGGTTCAGCAGCTGGAAGAGGAGCTGAAGGCGCCCCTGCTGGTGCGCACCAAGCGCGGCGTCAGCCTAACGCCGTTTGGTCAAGCCTTCATGAAACATGCTCGCCTTATCGTCTCGGAGAGTCGGCGGGCCCACGAGGAAATCAGCCAGTTGCGGGGGGACTGGGAAGGGCATGTGACCTTTGCTGCTTCACCGGCGGTCGCACTGGGTGCATTGCCGCACGCACTTGCCAGTTTCTCACGCGAATTTCCCTCGGTCACCGTCAATGTTCGAGACGGTCTGTACCCTGCCGTTTCACCGCACCTGCGCGACGGCACACTGGACTTCGCGCTCACCGCCGCCCACAAACACGACCTGGACGCCGACCTGGAGGCGCAGGCCTTGCTGGTGAGCAATGTGGTGATCGTTGCGCAGCGCCAGCACCCACTGGCGCAGGCGAAGCGTCTGGCACAGTTGCAGGAGTGTCGCTGGGCGTTCTCCAGTGCGCCGCGTGGCCCGGGCGCCATCATTCGCGACGCCTTCGCGCGGCATGGCTTGCCAGAGCCCAAGCTGGGCCTCGTGTGTGAGTCGTTCTTGGCCTTGCCCGGCATCGTGGCGCATTCTGAACTCATGACCACTATGCCCCGCACCTTGTTTCTGCGCAATGCCTTTCAGGATCAGCTCTGCAGCGTGCCCATCGAAGACGAATTGCCCAGCCCGACCATCTACGTGCTGCGCCGGCACGACCTGCCCCTGACGCCAGCTGCGTCGGGCCTGATCCGGTGGATTCAGCACCACACCGTGAACCATCACAACGGCCTCGCGGTATGAACTTGCAAGACTGGCTGTATCCCGCGCTGGTGATCCTCACGGGCTATCTCGTTATGGGAATCACCGGATTTGGGTCTGCGCTGGTGACCGTTCCGCTGCTGGCCTGGAAATGGCCGCTGCCCGAAGTGGTGGTACTGGCCATCCTGCTTGACGTGCCCGCATCCATCCTGCATGGTGGACTGAATGCGAAGCAGGTACGCTGGCAGGAGTTGGCCGGCATGCTGCCCGGCATGACCGCCGGCTCATTGATCGGCCTGTGGCTGGTGGGGCAACTCGATAAACGCTGGCCGCTGTTCTTTCTGGGTGTCTACATCGCGGTGGTCGGGTATCGGGCGCTGCGCCAGAAGGTTGCCCAGGTTCGCCCGTTGTCGCCAGCTGCCTACCATGCCAGCACCACCATGCTCGGCGTCATCGAGGTGATGTTTGCAACAGCAGGGCCGGTGGTGCTGGCGATTCTTCAGCGCCGCCTTAGCCAGGTGACCGAGATTCGGGCCACGGTGCCGGTAGTGATGGTGGTTGCCGGCTCAGTGGCCATTGCCGTGCTTGCTGGCTCAGGCCAGATCGACAGCACGCACGCTTTGCAGCGCTGGCTCGTGGCAATGCCTATTGCGGCAGCGGGCGTGATTCTGGGCAACCGGCTCGCACAGCGGATTCCGGCGCCACTGATGCGCCGCCTGATGGCGGGTCTGCTCATGGCCAGCGGGCTCTTCTTGACTCGCCACCTCTGGCTCTGATGCCACTGCGCCGCTTGAGGCGGTCGTGGGACGGGCTCAGGCCTGCGCTGCCAGCCGTACCCAGCGCAGCAGTTCCAGGGCGGCCGGGGTCAGGGGGATGCTTTTCATGCGAAGAATCGCAATCTGCAGCGTGGGGATTGGGTCCAGCAAAGGCACGATGCGCAAACCCAAGGACGCTGGCGCCCGTTCATAGAGCGCCACTGGCAAGGTGGTGAACAGACGGGAGTGCGCCACCACATCGGGTAGCGCCAGCAGGGACTCACAAATCATCACCGGCTGGGGGGCAAGCAGCCCGGCATCTCGGAAGGCTATTTCCATGACGGCTCCGGGTCCGGGACTGGGAGAGGCGTAGACCCAGGGCACCTCCAGCAATTGCTTTAGTCGCGTGGCACCGACCAATGGGTTGGAGGCATGCGCCACCACCACGATTTCACGGTCAAACAGCACCTCTGCCACCATGCCGCTTTCGACCGCATCTGCCCACACTGGGGTAAGGGCGAAATCGAGTTTGCCAGCCCGTAGCGCAGGATTGACCGCGGGCAAGCGCCCAGCTATTGTCAGTACTTTTTCGGCACCAACTTTCTCGGTCAGCGCCTCGATGGCTCAACGGCCCTGTCGCGCAACAGCCAGCCAGTTCGGCACAACTTCTTCGGGCAATCTTCTTTTGCGTCACATTGCCTCTGTACCGAACAAAACCTCGTCAAGGTGCCGGACTCTGTGTCCCACGAGCTATTCGAACTGCTAGGTCCCCTTGGTTGCGGTATCCAGACTGGGGCTGGTGCGGTTATCAACGTGCTCAAGCCCCAGTTGGGTGATTCTGTGGTGGTCTTCGGCGCTGGTGCCGTGGGCATGGCCGGCGTCATGGCGGCAAAGGCCCTGGGAGCCGCCACGGTGATCGCGGTGGACAAGGTGGCTGAACGGCTCAATCTGGCATTGGAACTGGGTGCTATGCCTGTGGTCAGGGCTTGAGGGCAACTTCGTGAGAGTTCTGAGGGCATTGGCCTCGGGCGCAGGTTGCGCGTTGGTGGATGGCAGCGCTGATGCACTCGACGCCTATCGGGCCACAACGGTGGCGAGACCGGCAGTTTGGAACACCACACAGTGCGGCCAATCGGGGCGCTCAGCTCGTCGCCGAGCGCCCAGGAGACCTTACAGGGAGGCGTCCTTGATCTTCTTCAGGGGGCGTACCTTCACGCGCATGGAGGCGGGTTTGGCTGCGAACTCGCGCTCAACTTTGGTGAAGGGGTCAATGCCTCGGCGTTTCTTCTTGGCGGGGATCGCCTGCGCGGTGATTTTGAGCAGACCTGGCAGCGTGAACTCGCCCAGGCCCTTCTTGCTCATGGAGGCCACGATCGTGGCTTCCAGCGCAGCCAGCACCGCTTTGGCAGCCTTCGGCTCGACACCGGCAACCTCAGCCAAATGGGCCTGGAGCGTGGTCTTGTTGAAGGCCATTTTGATCGGCTTCAGCATCGCTGCGCTTGCCGCCGGCTTCTTGGCCACGGTAGCCTTGGGAGCCACGACTGGCTTTTTCGCGGCGGGTGCTGCCTTCTTCGCAGCGATCGTCTTCTTTGCAGTTGCCATGGGTTTATCTACTTTCGATTGATGAAATGCGCAATGCGCGCCACGGGATTGTAGAAACCGTGAGCGCACTCGATGTTCGAGAGTCGTGGTGGCTGGTTGTCGCAGCCTTGCACGCCTGTCTCCCGTAGTAGATGCCGAGCAGTCCAAACCTTCTGTCGCACGCATTCATTAACTCACGGTCACTTTGTCTGCTTGCACCGAAAGTCAGCCTTGGGCACGGCGACGGTGCATGGTCATAACGGCATAGCTCGAAACCTGTGCACGCCTTCAGATTGAATTGTGCACATTGCACATTGTGACAAGTGCACAGCGTCGCATAAATGGAGCTCTCAATCCTGGCACACCTATTGCTGAAGCATTGATACACAAAGGCTCGGCGAGCAAAGCGATGTGAGCAACTGTCGGCGTTGCTCGGTGATGTGGGCAGCGTTGGCTTCATCCCTGTTGGGCATTCTGCCCAACGGCACTCACGAACTCGCCCCGCCTCTGCGATGTTTTTGCATCCCTCACCACACAGGAGAATGAAATGAGTGAATTGAATCGACGAGGTTTCATCAAGAGCGGCGCAGCAGCCGTACCCTTGATCAGCAGCAGCTACTTCATCAGCACGCCTTCGCGATCCCAAGAGCCCACAACACTGAACATGCTGGCTTGGTTCGGCCACGCCGAGCCCGACGTTGTCGCGGAGTTTGAGCGCGCAAACAACTGCAAGATCAAAGCGAAGTACTACACGGGGGGCGATGCGATGTTGGCCCTGGTCTCGCAGTCGCCTGTTGGCACCTACGACCTCATTCTGGCAGACGCGGAATATGTATCTCCCCTGCAGAAGGCCGGATACATCGAGAAGCTCGACCCCGCGGATTACCCCTTCAATGACTTCTTCCCCGAGTTCCAGCGCTTCCCGGGCCACTGGGTAGGCAAGGACCTTTACTCGGTGATCACTCGTTTCGGCTTCCTGGGCGTTTCTTACAACACTGACGTAGTGACCGAGGCCAAGGCTCGCTCCTACAAGGTTTATTGGGACCCTGCCTACAAGGGAAAGGTTGGCCATTTCGACTGGTACCTGCCGAACATGGGCCAGATCAGCCTGCTCAACGGAAACAGCACGCCCTACAAGCTCGGCGATCCGCAGTTCGCTGCGCTGCAGAACAAGCTCAAGTCTTTGCGCCCGCAGATTGCCGGCTTCTTCGACTACGGTGGTACCTATGGCAACCTGAAGAACGGCCAGCTTGCACTGGTATGCGGCATCGGCGACTGGATCACCGGCGCGCTTAAGAAATCAGGCGCCAAAGTGAACTCGGTCATTCCCGAAGAAGGCGGCCTGCAGTGGACGGAGTCCTTCTGTATCGGCAAGGGAACGAAGAAGCAGGAGCTTGCCAAGAAGTTCATCCAGTACATCACCTCGGCAAAGGGCCAAGTGAACACTGCTCGCATGGCCGCCTACCCGGCCATGGTGCCCAGCAAAGCCGGCTGGGAGTTGCTCAACAAGGTGGACCCCGACGAAGCGCGCCGCCAGGGCATGGTGCTGAGCGGGCGCAGCTGCATGGACGATATCCGCCAGGGCCGCATCAAGTTCCGCGAGCTGCCAATGAGCCAGTCCATCGAGGACTGGAACGACTTCTGGATCGACTACAAGCGCCGCGCCTGATGCAGCCCAAGTCGCCACGTCGCCCCCATGGAATGGCCCACGGAATAAACCCAGCATGACAACCCCTCAAACTGGCGGTGCAACCAAGCCACTGCTGCTGCCACCCCTGATCTGGCAGCTGGTGTTTTTTGTCGCCCCGTTGGCATTCTTGGTGGTGATCTCCTTCTGGACAGTGAAGAACTTCCAGCTGGAGCCGGCATTCACCTCACGCAACTGGGTACACATGCTATCGCGTGAGAGCTTTTGGGCGGCGTACCTCTACACCTGGCAACTCTCGCTGATGGCGGCCTTCGCCGCCACGCTGCTGGGCTTCCCAGCAGCCTACAGCATTGCCTTTCACCTTAGGCCGCGTGGCCGCCAGCTTGCGCTCATGCTATTGGTGATTCCATTCTTTACCGCGTACCTGGTGCGCGCCTACGCGTGGCAGGTGGTGCTTGCGGACAATGGCATCGTCAACGGCGCCATGCGCGCCCTGGGCTGGCCCGCACTGCCTTTGCTCAACAACAGCTTTGGATCACTGATCGGCTTTCTAACCCTATGCCTGCCGCTGGTGGTGTTGATCCAAGTGATGGGGATGCGTCAGATTGACAAGAGCCAAATCGAGGCCGCACGCAACCTGCGCGCCGGGCCCTTGCGCACGGTCTGGGAAGTGATCTTGCCGTCCATGAAAGCCTCACTCGTGATCGGCTGGCTGTTCGCCTTCATCCTTTCGTTCGGCGACTTTGTAAGCCCTACCTACTTGGGAGGCGGCGCCTCGCCCACCCTTACCAGCATGATCATTGACGCGACCAAATCCGGCCAGCAATGGCCCCGGGCCGCCGTGGTAGCTGTCACGATGATTGTGACGCTGCTGCTGACCTCGCTTTGCGCCGGTGCCCTGGCCTACCGGAGGAAATGAGCATGTGGAATGTTCTGCGAGGCCTGGGGCGGTTGTACGCCGTGTTCATCTTGGCCTTTCTACTACTGCCACTGATCGTCAGCTTGGTGTTCTCCTTCAACACCGATCAGTTCCCTTCATTGCCACTCAAGGGATTCACCTGGGACTGGTACCTGCTGACCTTCGGCGACCCGGAAATCCTGACCGCTTTCAAGCGCAGTGTCATGGTAGCCATTCCAGTTGGCCTGGTGTCGACTCTGCTGGGTTTTGCCGCAGCCTACTCGGACTACCGCTACCAGTTCAGGGGCAAGAGCCTGTTCGGCTTTCTGATGATGCTGCCGCCGGCCATTCCGCCCGTGATCATGGGGCTGGCCATGTTGTCCTATCTGACACGCATCGAGCTCGGCGGCCACGCGTACTCGATCTTTATCAGCCACGTGGTCACGGGCATTCCATTCGCGATGGCGATCACGCGCATCCGCTTGGCACAAATGGACACCGCGCTGGAGGAGGCCTCTTGGAACCTCATGGGCGCGCCGAGTAAGACCTTCTTCCACGTGGTGGTTCCGTTCTGCGCTCAGAGCCTACTCGCGGCCTTCCTCATCACCACAGCCGTGTCATTCGATGAGTTTGCCGTTGCCTGGTTCGTCTCAGGTATGGAAGAGACCGTGCCCGTTCGCGTTCTCATCTTCCTGCAGGGTCAGGTAAGTCCACGAATCAATGCCATCGGCACCGTGGTGTTCTGCACCTCCATCCTGCTCGTGGCCGCCGGCATGTTGCTGTCCGGCCTGGGCAAGTCGGCCAAGCCTGGCGACCAATCCTAAGTTTCATTGAGGTTTTCAAGCATGTCCGTTCCACTTCTGGCTATCGACCGGGTCACCAAGCAATTCGGTGACTACCAAGCGGTCTCAGAAACCTCCTTCTCCATCGAACAAGGCGAGTTCCTGGCCATCATGGGCTCCAGCGGCTGCGGCAAAACTACTATGCTGCGCATGCTGGCGGGCTTGGAGGAGCCCAGCACCGGTGAGATCCGCCTCGAAGGTGTTCTACAAAATGGGCTGCCACCCTGGGAACGCGATCTGCCCTTGGTGTGGCAGAGCCTGGCACTGTTTCCTTTCCTAAATGTCACGGACAACGTTGCCTTTGGGCTGAAGATGCGCGGCGTGTCGAAGAGTGAGCGCCGCGCGCGCACCAAGGTCTGGCTGGAACGCCTTGAGTTGACCGAGTTCGCCGAGCGCAACGTTAGCCAGCTCTCTGGCGGGCAGCGTCAGCGCGTAGCGTTGGCGCGGGCCTTGATCACCGAGCCGAAGGTGATATTGTTGGACGAGCCCCTGAGCGCACTGGATGCGCACCTGAGCGTTCGCATGCAGGCCTTGCTTCGTTCCTTGCAGCGCGAACTGGGCATCACCTTCATCTATGTCACGCACAGCCAGGCAGAGGCGTTTTCCATGGCGGACCGAGTGGTCGTAATGAGCCGTGGCAAGGTCGAGCAAATTGGCGCGCCCAAACACATCTACCGCCAACCCGCTACGCGGTTTGTCGCTGACTTCATTGGTAATGTGAACATCTTTTCCGGCAAGGTGCTGCGGCGAGAAGCCGACTGGGCCGAGCTCCGAACTTCCATGGGTGCCACACGCGTGATGACTGGCAAGCGCCAAGTAGAAATTGACGAAGACGTCGACTTCTTCGTCAACGCCGATCAGATTCAGGTAGGGCCAGATGTTGAGGATCAGGGTCAGGTGTCCGGCAAGTTACTGAGCTACAAGTTCGTTGGAAATATGGTCACGCTCTATCTCGATCTGGGCGAGGGCCAGGAGTTGAAGGTGACGGTGCAGGAGCGTGTGTACGACCGGCTCAATCTCAATATTGGTGACGTGGTCGTAGCACAGTGGCACGCCGAAGCGGCCCATGCTTTTCAAGTCAATTGCTAAGCCGGTCCATACAAACCATTGGCGAGTATGAGTCTGAGCGTCCACGATGTCCTGCGCCTTCCTCGACTGGAGTCGCTGCGCCTGCGCGCAGGCCGGGCTGGCGAATACCTCACTGTGCGCTGGCCGCATGTGGCAGAAAGCGAATCCATCGCCGAGTGGGTCCAAGGTGGTGAGTTGGTGTTCCTCACCGGCATAAACCTCCCGCGCAGCGAGGAAAACCTGAGGCAATTGGTTCGGGAGGCGCATGAGCGCCAGTGCGCAGGCTTGGTCGTGCTGACCGGGTCGCACCATATCCCGGAGATCCCGGAGTCCGTTTTGCGCGAGGCCGAGCGGCTGTCCCTGCCCTTGATCGAGCAGCCTTACCACCTACCGATGGTGGTCGTCACAGAAGCCATCGGCTCGGCACTGGTTCGTGAGCAAATGCTCGGCAACACTCGCCAGCAGCTCATGGAGCAGCTCCTCGATGGGAGCATCGCTGATGAGACGCTGCTCGCGCACCGGGCCCATCGGCTGGGCATCGATTTGGGCACGCCCAAGCAAGTCTTGGTGCTGCAACTTGTTGGCACTGGCGAACTTTTCCGGGAGGTGGGATACGAGACGGCCGAAGCGCGCATCCTGTCGTTTCGCCAAGAGGTGCTGCAAAGCCTGAGCAACTGTCTGCAGGCCCTGGCTTTGGCCCCGCCGATCGTCGTGCAGGCAGAGCAATGGATCGCCCTGCCACGAGCGGACACGTCAGAAGCCCCACTGGCCAATCGGCGTGCCGTCGAGCAGTTGCTGGAATCACTCAATGCGGGGAACTCACCGCTTCGGGTGTTTGCGGGCCTGAGCGCGGTCTGCGCGCGCACCAGCGACCTGTCCACGGGTTTGGCACAGGCTCGGCAAGCGCTGTTGGCGGCGCAGTCGTTTCCCGAGAGGCTGGGTCTGTCCTGCTTCGACGAGCTGGGCGTGCTGGAGCTTCTGGTGTCCATTCGAGACCGTGGCTTGCTCGATCGCTTCGTCAACTCCACGCTGGGTCCGCTGCTGCAGTTCGACAAAAGCTACAAGGGTGTGCTGACCTATACGCTGGAAGCTTGGATGCATTCCAACGGCAACCTAACGGCTGCAGCGCGGCGCCTGGATCTGCATCGCAACACCTTAAACCATCGCATGAGCCAGATCCAGACCTTGTTGGCCATGGATCTGGACAATGCCCAGAACCGTCTGAGCATTTCCGTGGCGCTGATGATTTGGCGCCTCTCCTCCCACCAACAACAAACTCACAGCGAAGCCGCATGAACCAAATCATCAATGCCCGCCTGCGCGGCCGGACCGGCCTTTTCTCCATTCAGTGGGCCGATGGCCTTATCACCGCCATCGAGACGCAAGACAAACTTCGTGGGCCCGAGCTAGGCCTCGGGGACGACCTGCTGGACGCTGGGGGCATGCTCGTTATCCCGCCCCTGGTCGAGCCGCACATCCATCTGGATGCGGCACTGACGGCGGGCGAACCGAGGTGGAACCTCTCGGGAACGCTCTTCGAAGGCATCGAGTGCTGGGCACAGCGCAAGTCCCTGGTGACCCGGGAAGACACCAAGTCGCGTGCGCACCGGACCATCCGCATGCTGGCCGCGCATGGGATCCAGCATGTTCGGACCCATGTGGACGTGACCGAACCTGGGCTGGGAGCCTTGAAGGCGATGCTGGAAGTGCGCGAGGAAGCACGTGACCTGATCGACCTGCAAATCGTCGCCTTTCCTCAAGAGGGAATCGAGTCGTTCGCCGCTGGGCGCGCGCTCATGAGCGAGGCCGTGGAGATGGGCGTAGACGTGGTCGGTGGCATCCCGCACTTCGAGAACACACGCGAGCAGGGGGTTTCGTCCATTCACTTTCTGATGGACTTGGCCGAACGCCACGGTCGGCTCGTCGATGTGCATTGCGACGAAACTGATGATCCTCATTCTCGCTTTCTGGAGGTTTTGGCCGAGATAGCGCGTGTCAAAGGCATTGGGGCACGCGTGACCGCCAGTCACACCACGGCCATGGGGTCCTACGACAACGCCTATTGCTTCAAGCTGTTTCGTCTGCTCAAACAGTCCGGGCTTAACTTCATCTGCTGCCCGACCGAAAGTATTCACCTGCAAGGGCGCTACGACAATTACCCCAAGCGCCGCGGCCTGACCCGCGTGCCCGAACTCGATCGCGCTGGCTTGAACGTATGTTTCGCACAGGATTCCATCATCGATCCCTGGTACCCCTTGGGCAACGGCAACATCTTGCGCATCTTGGATGCGGGTTTGCACATCTGTCACATGCTCGGCTACGAGGACCTACAGCGTGCCCTGGATTTTGTGACCAATCACAGCGCTCGCACACTCGCATTGGGAGAACGCTACGGTATTGAACTAGGACGCCCGGCCAATTTTCTAGTGATGTCGGCGGACAGTGACTACGAGGTTCTGCGCTTGCAGGCCAGTGCCCGGGTCTCAGTGAGACACGGGCAGGTGATCATGCGCCGGACACTCAGCGAGGTTCTTTGGTCGTAGGGTTACGCAACAGAGTGCGGCGCGACACAGTGGGACTGTCTAGTCAAGCTTCTTGGCCAGATCAGCTGCCCGAGGGTGGTAGTACCTTGCAAGCATCCTTGTGGTCTTGTGACCTGTGACTTTCATCAGTTCATGCATCTCCAGTTTCTCTGCGAGACGCGTGGTGGCTTCATGACGCAAGTCATGAAAATGAAGGTCAACCATCACCCTGTCGTGTTTATCGATGTCAGCAAGGTGATTGATCGTCGCCTCACTGGGCGCACGTTTTCTGAACGTCAGTGCGGTTATTTCGCGCGCTTGAGCCTTTTCGTCGAAACCGTCTTTTTCGAGTAATGGACGGAGTAATCCAAATACGTGGGTTCTCCTAGCGCGAGTCACTGCTCGTTCCCAGGACAACTGAAGCGCGTTCTGACTCAGGGGGAGTACTTTTCCTCGCTTGGCTTGGGGAAGTGAGTTGAGCAGTGCCACAGCTCGCCTCGATAGCGGGGCATCTCGGTATTCATCGCCGTTCTTGGTTTTTCCGCCATCCCGACCACGAATGCGTGCAACACGTTGCTCCAGGTCAATTTCTTCCCATTTGAGAGACAAGAGCTCACTTTGGCGGGCGCCCGTCTCCATGGCCAGTACTGCTGCAGCATGTGGCCACACGCTTGCACACTCTTTCAGAGCAGTCAGCAGAAGGTCCTCTTCAAGGCTCTCGAGCCTTCTTGTCCGGTCGTTGTTCGGGCTGGGTTTGCGCACATCCTCCACAGGGTTCCCTTTGGGCAGGGCAATGTTCCAGTCCAGCTTGGCCGCCTTGAAGATCCTAGAGACCATGCCCAACTCATGCAGCACGGTCTGTGGGCTGACGGCCTTCAATCTCTCGTCCCGGTACGCAGACAGCTTGGCCGGCGTGATGGCGGCAAGGGAGTACGAGCCAAACTCTTCGGTCACGCGCTTGAGCACGTAGCCGTCTTGTTGCTTCCCTCGCTTTGAAGGGAGTACATCTGTCCGGTAGCGCTCAGCCGCTTCGAAGAAGGTGGTTCGTTCGGCATCGTTCCTGGAGATGAACGAGTCCGTATCCATCTCACGCTCCACCGATCTGGCCCATGCCTCCGCTGCCGCCTTCGTGTCGAAAGTTTTGCTTTGAGAGGGCCAACCATCACGACGGACTTTTGCTTGCCACTTGCCAGATTCGCGTCGCGTGAAATTTGCCATCGAAGTTCAGTGTCCCGGATTTGTCCCCAAAAAAGAATAATGGGGAAAAATATGTGAAAAACATATTGTAAATCAAAGACATAGGAGGTGTGTATTTACGGCCTGTCACGCCGGGGGTCGCGGGTTCGAGCCCCGTCCACTCCGCCAGTCAAGAATCAAATCACCGCGGTCGAAAGACTCCGGTGATTTTTTTCGTCTGTCCGGTCAGACCGCGCGCTCCAGCCAGCCCAGGCGCACCAGCCCCGTCGACAGCGCCGTGCCGCAGACGATCACGACACCGCAGCCGATCATCCAGGGCGTGATGATCTCGTTGAGGAACACGGCGCCGTACACCAGCGCGAACACCGGCACCAGGAAGGTCACCGTCAGCGCGCGGCTGGGGCCGGCCTTCTCGATGATGTGGAAGAAGATGATGTAGGCGATGGCCGTGCACAGCAGGGCCACGGCCACCATCGCGCCCCAGGCGGTGGCACTCACTGGCTGGCTGGGCCAGAGCCAGATGGTGGGTATGGCCAGGCCCAGGGCCGCGCCGATCTGGCTGCCGGTGGCCGTGGCCAGCGGATGGGCGCCGGTGAGGTAACGCTTGGTGAAACTCGCCGCGATGCCGTAGCACAGCGTGGCCAGCAGGCAGGCGCCCATGGCCACCAGCGTGGTGCCGGACGAGCCCGCACCGGCCACGCCGGTGGCGCTGAAGCCGGACTTGCCGATCACCAGCAGCGTGACGCCGGCAAAACCGATCGCCAGGCCCAGCATGCGCGAGCCGCCCGGACGGTCCTTGAGCCAGAGCCAGGCCACCAGCGCGCCCGAGAGCGGCACGGTGGCATTGAGGATGGAACTGAGCCCGGTCGTGATGTGCAGCACCGCATAGGCGAACAGCGCGAACGGGATGCCCGAGTTGAGCAGGCCGACGAACAGAATCGGTCTGGCGCGCGCGCGGAAATCCGCCCAGACACCCCTGACGAGGAACACGGGCAGCAGGAAGAGGGCGGCGAGTGCAACGCGCATGCCGGCGGTGGGCAGTGCGCCGAGCTCGGCCGCGCCCAGACGCGTGAACAGGAAGGACGCGCCCCACAGCGCGGCGAGCAGCAGAAATTCAAGGGCAAGGACGGGGTTCATGGCGTGAAAGTATGCATGGGTGTTCGGGCGCGCAGGAGCGGCATTGATGCCGGATGGGCGCGCGATTGATGCGCTGATCGACTCAATGTCCAGCGCTTCACAACAGGCGTGCGCCTTCGAGCGAGAGCAGCGCGGTCTTGCGATCAAGCCCGCCCGCGTAGCCGGTGAGCGAACCATCGGCGCCGAGCACGCGGTGGCAGGGCACCACGACGCTGACCGGGTTGCGGCCCACCGCGGCACCCAGGGCGCGCACGGCGGCCGGCTTGCCGATCGAGGCGCTCAAGCCGCCATAGCTGGTGGTCGCGCCGGGGGCGATGCCCAGCAACGCCTGCCACACCTGCTGCTGGAAGGGTGTGCCCGCGTTCAGGTCCAGCGGCAGGTCGAAGTGCTTGCGCTGTCCGGCGAAATATTCGGTGAGCTGCGCTATCGCTTTGAGCAGCAGGGGATTCGAAGGATCGCGGCGCCAAACTGAGGTGTCGGGCCCGTGGCGCTGGCCATCGAACCACACGCCACTGAGGCCTCGCGGCGTGGCTGCGAGCGTCATGGCGCCCAGCGGGCCTTGCCATGCGGTGAAAACGGTGAGGGGATCGTGTTTCATGTGGAGGCTCCTGAAGATGGGGCGATCTGGCCTGCGGACCAGGCGCGAACGACGGCGTAGCTGCGCCAGGGTTTCCAGGCGAGCGACGCGGCTTCGGCCTCGCGGGCCGGGTGCTTGAGTGCCTGCACGCCCATGGCCTTGTGCAGCGCGACGTCGCCAGCGGGAAAGGCGTCGGGCCAGCGCAGGGCGCGCATGGCGATGTACTGCGCGGTCCAGTCGCCGATGCCGGGCAAGGCCTTGAGGGCGGTGATGGTGGCCGGCACGTCGGCGCTGCCGTTGAGCACCAGGCCGTGTTCGGCCACACCCCGGGCCAGCGCCACGATGGCGGCCTGGCGCTGTTTGACGATGCCCAGCTCGCCGAGCGCATTGCCTTCGGCCTGCGCCAGCACGGCGGGGGTCGGAAACAGCCGCGTGAGCTGCGGCAAGGGCGTCACCAAGGGCTCGCCGAACCGGTTCACCAGCCGCTGGGCCAGTGTGCGTGCGGCCGCCACGGTGATCTGCTGACCGAGCACCGCCCGCACCGCGAGTTCAAAGCCGTCGAGCGCACCCGGCACGCGCAGGCCGTCGCCGGCCGGAAACGCGCCGTGCAGCACGGCGTTGATCGATGCGGGGTCGGCGTCCAGGTCGAGCGCGGCGCGCAGGCGGTGGATCACCTGCGGCAGCACCTCCCGCAGTTCGTCGCTCACACGCAGCACGAGCTGGCTGCGTTCCTCGTCGAACTCGGCCAGCAACCAGCCGCGGTGGCTGTGGCCGCCGATGTCCATGCGCAGGGTCTGCCCCAGGCGCAGCTTCTCGTCCACAAAGGCCACGCCCTCGATCAGCCGTTGGCGGAAGAAGCCCAGCGTGGCCGCCACGTCGTACGGCGGCCGGTAACCCAGGCGCACGGTCGTGCCCTGGCCCTTTTCGCGGTTCTTGGCGCTGCTTTCGCGCCGCAGCTGGGTCGGGTTCAACCGGTAGTGTTCGAGGAAGGCTGCGTTGAAGCGGCGCACGCTGCCGAAACCGCTGGCCAGCGCGATCTGGGTCACCGGCAGGTCGGTGTCGGCCAGCAGTTGTTTGGCGGTGAGCAGCTTGCGCGTGAGCAGGTACTGCAGCGGTGAGACGCCCAGCCGCTCCTCGAACACGCGGCGCAGGTGCCGGTCGCTCACGCCCAGGCGCGCGGCCAGCCGCTCGCCCATGTTGCCGTCGGCGTCCAGCCAGTGCTGCGGATCGTCGAGCCAGAGCGTGGCCTGCTGCGCGAGGATGGTGGAAGCGTCTTCTGTGGACCAGTGCCGGTCCAGCGGTGCGAGCTCGGGCCGGCAGCGCAGGCAGGGGCGGAACCCGGCATGCTCGGCCTGGGCAGCCTGCTCGAAAAAGCGGCAGTTCTCGCGCCTCGGCGTGCGCACGCGGCAGACCGGCCGGCAGTAGATGCCGGTGGACGTGACGGCGGTGAAAAACTGGCCGTCGAAGCGCGCGTCGTGCGAGCACAGCGCGCGGTAGCAGGCGTCCTGGTCGATGCGGTCGAGTCTGTTCATGGGGGTCATGGTAGGCCTTGCACCGGAGGTCCGCTGGTCGTTTCCGGACATATGCCTGCCGACCTCTCCAAACCCCCTCCTACAATCGCTTTTTGCCTGTCACCCAAGGGAGTCCTCATGCAAGTCGCCGCGTCCATCTTCAAGGCCTACGACATTCGGGGCGTCACGCCCACCGCGCTCAATGAGGGTGTGGCCGAGGCGCTGGGTCTGGCGTTCGGCACGCGGGCCCTGCAGCTGGGTGAAAAGACCGTGGCGGTGGGCCGCGATGGCCGCCTGAGCGGCCCGGCGCTCTCCGCTGCGCTGATCCGCGGTCTGGTGGCTGCGGGCGTGGACGTGATCGACATCGGCCTGGCTACCACGCCCATGCTGTACTTCGCTGCCGCCACGCTGTGCTCCAGCGGCATCCAGGTCACGGGCAGCCACAACCCGCGTGACTACAACGGTTTCAAGATGGTGCTGGCCGGGCGAGCCATCTACGGTGACGACATCCAGGCGTTGCGCAAGACCATGGAGACGGAGACGCACCAGCGCGCTGAGGGCGGGCGCGTGCGCCTGATCAACGTGCAGGCGGCGTACCAGGCGCGGATCGTGGGCGACATCAAGCTCTCGCGTCCCATGAAGCTGGTGGTGGACTGCGGCAACGGAGTGGCCGGCGCCTCGGCCCCGGCCATCTTTCGCGCGCTGGGCTGCGAGGTGATCGAACTCTTCAGCGAGGTGGATGGCAACTTCCCCAACCACCACCCCGACCCGAGCAAGCCCGAGAACCTGCAGGACGTGATGCGCGCCCTGCGCGAGACCGACGCCGAACTGGGCCTGGCCTTCGACGGCGACGGTGACCGCCTGGGCATCGTCACGAAAGAGGGCAACAACATTTACCCCGACCGCCAGATGATCCTGTTCTCGCAGGACGTGCTCTCGCGCGTGCCCGGTGGCGACATCGTGTTCGATGTGAAGTGTTCGCAGCGTCTGGCACCGGCCATTGAAGCGGCCGGCGGCGTGGCCCACATCTACAAGACCGGCCATTCGCTGATCAAGGCGCGCATGAAGGAGCTGAACAGCCCGCTGGGTGGCGAGATGAGCGGCCACATCTTCTTCAAGGAACGCTGGTACGGCTTTGACGACGGTACGTACGCCGGCGCGCGCCTGCTCGAAATCGTGAGCCGCAGCCCGAACGCCAGCGACGTGCTCAACGCCTTGCCCACCAGCTTCAGCACGCCCGAACTCAATGTGGCCTGTGCCGAAGGCGAGCCGCATGCGGTGGTGGAGAAGCTGGTGGCCATGGCGAAGTTCGACGCGCCGGCCAAGCTGTCCACCATCGACGGCGTGCGGGTCGACTGGCCGGATGGTTTTGGTTTGATCCGTGCCTCCAACACCACGCCGGTGCTGGTGCTGCGCTTCGAAGGCCAGACCACCGAGGCGCTGCACCGCATTGAAACGGTGATGCTGGCCTTGCTCAAGCAGGCCAAGCCCGACGCCGTGGTGGGCGCCAGCGCGCACTGAACACGGTCAGCGCGGCAGCAGTGCCTGCACGCGCTCTATGACCGCTTCGGCCTGCTCGTCCACCAAGGCAGTGGTGTGCACCGGGCGGTTGGCGCCCCACACTGCGGCCACTTCGCGGGCCACGTCGGTTTCGCTGTTCACCGGGCGGGCCTGGCGCAGGCTGTCGAGCCGTTCGTAGCTCTCGGCGAAATTCCAGACGTTCGGCCCATGCAGCACGGCACAGCCCAGCGCCAGCGGCTCGTGCGGGTTGTGGCCCCCCACGCTGGCGAACGACCCGCCCACCAGCGCCACCGGCGCGAGCCGGTACCACAGGCCCATTTCGCCGATGGTGTCGGCGATGTAGACCGGGGCTTCGGTGGCGATGTGCGCGCCAGCGCTGCGCAGGGGAACATCTTTTGACACCGAGGCTGACGCAAGCGCCGCCACCTCAAGACCGCGCGCCGGTGCTCGTGGTGCGATCACCAGCAGGGCATCGGGATGCTGTTCACGCAGCCGAGCGTGGGCGGCGAGAGCGAGCTCTTCTTCGCCGGGGTGGCTCGACGCCAACAACCACACCGGCCGGTCTGACAACGCCTGCTGCCAGGCATCCAGGTCGTCCGCATCGCAAGCCAGCGGCGGCACGAGCGCCTTGATCGTGCCGCTGACGGTGATGCGTTCGCGTGGCGCGCCCAGGGCCACCAGTGCGTCGGCGGTGGTCTCGTTCTGCGCAAACAGGTCGCGAAAACCGGGCAGCAGGGCCTGGTAGAGCCAGCGGCCCCAGCGCCGCTTGGCCAGCGATTCGGGGGACATGCGGGCATTGACCAGCGCGCGGGGAATGGATCGCGTGTCGGTCTCGGCGATCAGCGCGGGCCACAGGTCCATCTCGCACCACAGCGCGAGCGACGGCTGCCAATGGTCGAGGAAGCGCGAGACGGCCTCGGGCGTGTCGACCGGGGCGAACTGGTGCTGGCAGCGTGGCGGCAGGCCGGTGCGGCGCAGCGCGTCACCCGAGGTGCGCGCGGTGGTGGTGATGAGGAAACTGCAGTCGGGTCGCCGCTCGGCCAGCCGGGCGAACAAACCCGCCAGCGCCATGGACTCGCCCACACCCACCGCGTGGCCCCACACCAGCGTGCCTTCGGGTCGATCGGCGTACTCGCTGCCCAGCTTTTGCCGCACGCTGCGCGGCGTTTCCTTGCCCCGCAGCAAACGACGCTGCAAACCCTTGCGCCACACCGGTGCGAGCACCCGGGCGAGCACCAGGTAAGTCCGAATCGCCCAGGGCTGGCGCGAGGGTGTCATCGGGTTTCCAGCCAGGGCACGAGGGCGGCCATGTGCTTGGTGGTGGCGCCACCGTGTTCGGCGTAAAAGGCCTCGGCGCCGGCGATGGCGCGAGCGTAGTCGGCGGGTGAGGTGAGCAGTTGCACCAGCGCTTTCGACAGGCTGGCGATCGTCATGTGCTGCTGCAGCACCCCAGCGGCCAAAGCCTCCACGCCGGGGTATTCGATGCCCCAGATGCTGGGCCCGACCATCACCGGTTTCTTCAAAGCGAGCGGTTCGATCACGTTGTGCGCACCCAGCGGCACGAACGAGGCACCGACCACCACCACCTGCGACAACGCGAGGTAGAAGTACATCTCCCCCAGCGAGTCGCCCACCAGCACGTCGATGCCGCCCATGTCGGGTGCGTCCGGCGTGGGATGCAGAGCGGCATCCAGCATGCGGCTGCGACGGGCCACGCGCAGACCCGCGCTCTCCATCAGTTGCACCACGGTGTCGAATCGCTGCGGACTGCGCGGCACATACACCACCAGCGGTGAGGGCAGACCCGCGGCCTGCAGGCCCGCCTGGACCTGGCGGATCGCGTCGATGAACTGCTCGTCTTCGCCCACGATGGCGCTGGCGAAACACACCACGGGGCGGTGTCCTGGTGATGCCGTGGCGAGCTGCCAGGGCGCGAGCAAGGCGTGGGCTGCGGCCAGTTGTTGTGGGGACACGGGCAGGTCGAAGCGGGTCTCGCCCGCGATCACCACCCGCTCGCAGCCCACGTCGCGAAAGCGCTGGGCATGCGTTTCCGACTTGCACAGAACCAGCTCATAGGCCTGGAAGATGCCGGCGCGAAAGCCGCCCCATTTCCGGTCGCGCACGATGCTCTTTTTCGGGTACTGGGCATTCGCCATGGCCAGCGGAACACCCTGGCGGCGGATGGTGGCTAACAGCACCGGCCAGGTGTCGATCTCGGTCATGAGCGCGGCGCGCGGGCGCACGCGGTGGATCAGGCGGCGCACCGCCCAGCCCAGCTCCAGCGGCACATAGCTCACCTGCAGGCGGCGCTGTGCAATGGCTTCGTCAAACAGGGTGTGGGCGGCGGTGCGGCCCGCCGGGGTGAGGGTGGTGATGAAGACGGGATAGCCCGCCGCCAGCAAGGCACGCACCAGTGGTGCGGCACCGCGCATCTCACCCATGGACGCCGAATGCACCCACACCGGGCGGTCCAGGCCGGTGAGACCAATGGGTGAGGCACCGAAACGTTCGCCCCAGTGCGCTCTGTACAGCGGCTCGCGCTGGCCGCGCCGCCACAGAAAGAGCAGGAACAGCGGCAGCAACAGGTGCCACAGCATTTCGTACAGGCCGATGAGCACGGACAGCCGCCAGCTGGGCGGAAATGGACGGGAGGCGGTGGGCGTGGAAGAGGGGGATGCCATCGGTGGGAACGGTACGGTACGGGCGGGGGTGCCTGCACGTCCCACCGAGGGCTCCGGGCGAAGGCCATTCAGTATAGTTACGCCCTTGGGCAGGCCCTCACCGAGCGGCCCGCCTCCCACACAGGAACACCACCGATGCCCCTTCCCACGCCGGCCTGGACCGCAGTCATCCCGCTGCGCGCCGGATCCAAGGGCCTGCCCTCCAAAAACATCCGCCTGCTGGCGGGAAAACCGCTGTACCGCCACGCGGTGGACCAGGCGCTGCAAGCCGGCGCCCAACGCGTGGTGATCACGACCGACATCCCCGAAGTGCTCTGGGCAGAACTGCCCACCCAGGTGACGCTGGTGGAGCGCCCCGCCGAACTGGCGGGCGACACCGTGCCCATGGCTCCGGTGCTGCAACACGCTCTGCAGACCGCCGACTGCCACGGCACGGTGGTGCTGTTGCAGGCCACTTCGCCGCTGCGCCAGCGCACCGACATCGAAGCCGCACTGGCCGTCTTCGCCGGGGGCTACTTTGAACTCGTCATGTCGGTCACGGCTGCCGACCGCGGCGTGCTCAAGTGGGGCACGCTGCGCGGCAACCGCTTCCAGCCCCTGTCGGATCCGGCGCACTGCTTTGCCAACCGCCAGAGCCTGCCGCCGGTGGTGCGCCCCAACGGCGCGCTGTATGTGCTGAACGCCGATCGCTTCGTCGCCAGCGGCAGTTTCGTTTCCGAACGCATCGGCGTGGTGGAAATGCCGGCCGAGCGCAGCCAGGACATCGACTCGCTGGAAGACTTCCAGCGTTGTGAAGCCGCGCTGGAGGCTGCGCATGGGCAATGAGATGAACACCGACTACGTGGAGCTCTACGCCGCGCCCACCTGGCAGTGCGTGATGATCTGCTGGGGCACGAAGTACTCGACTTCGCTCATCAACAACCTGGTCCGCAGCATCTCCGACAAGGCATCGTCGCAACCTCGCTTCATCCTCATCTCCGACCGCGAACGTCCCGATCTGGCCGATCGCATCGAGCTGGTGCGGTTTCCCGAGTTCTGGTTGCAGGACAAGCTCAAAACCTCAGGCTGCCAGGCCAAGCTGGTGATGTTCGACCACGGCATCGTGCCCACCGATCTGCCCGCGATCTACGTCGACCTGGACACCATCGTGCTGGGCGACCTGAGCACCGGCGTGAACCTGATGCAGAACCGCCAGACCGTGGCCATCCTGCAAAGCGCGATCATTCCCTTTGGCTGGATCGGGCGCACGCTGTACCGCTGGACCGACCGCCGTCGTTATGCGCGCGGCAACTCGTCCTTCGTGATCTACCACCCGGCTGCATGCCACTTCATCGCCGAACGCTTCAAGGGGCTGCTGGAGCAGAACCCCCAACTCGAATTCCGTCCCATGGTTGCCGACGAACGCTTCATCAGCTGGGTGGCGCAGGAACACATGGTGCGCATACCCAACTCGTTCGCGGTCAAGTTTCCCGGCGAGTTCATGTTCTATTGGGGTTTCTGGCTTTACATCAAGGCCCGGTTGCCCTGGGTGCGCAGCCGTCGCCAGTCGCTGGTCGCCGTCACGCTCAACGGGCTGATGATCAAGCCCGAAAAACTGCTCTCGCTGAAAGAGGGTGACGTGATCGTCGATGAAAAATCCCGCAAGCTGATCTGGAGCGAGAAGACGCTCGGCTTCATGCGCTCCAAAATCCAGGCGTTCTACGCCGGCTCCCTGTAGTTTCCAGACGCCACCCGGCAAGAGGCCCTCATGAAAATCGCCCACCGCGACATCTCCCCCGCACACCCCCCGCTGGTCGTGGCCGAAATCGGCATCAACCACGGCGGCAGCCTGGACGTGGCCAAAGGCATGGTGCTGGCTGCGCACCGCGCCGGCTGCGAAATGGTCAAGCACCAGACGCATTTCGTTGATGACGAAATGACCGACGAGGCCAAACAGATCTTCCCGCCCAACGCCGACAAATCCATCTGGGACGTGATGGAGGAATGCGCGTTGTCCAAAGACGACGAGATCAAGCTCAAGACCTACGCCGAGTCGCTCGGTATGATCTACATCTCCACGCCTTTCTCGCGCGCCGCGGCCGACTTCCTCAACGACATCGGCGTCTCCGCGTTCAAGATCGGATCGGGGGAATGCAACCACGTGCCGCTGATCCGCCACATCGCCAGCTTCGGCAAGCCCATCATCATGAGCACCGGCATGCAGACCATCGACGGCATGCGGCCCTCGGTCAAGGCACTCGACGACTCGGGTGTGGAATACGCGCTGCTGGAGTGCACCAACCTCTACCCCTCGCCACCCGAGATCGTGAGCCTGCAAGGCATCACCGAGCTGCGCAACGCCTTTCCGCGCGCCGTCATTGGTTTCTCCGACCACAGCATCGGCCCCGAGATGGCCCTCTCGGCGGTGGCGCTGGGCGCCTGCATCCTGGAGCGTCACTTCACCGACACGCGTTACCGTAAGGGCCCGGACATCTCCTGCTCCATGGACCCGGCCGAACTCAAGTTCCTGATCGATCGCTCGCGCGAGATCCACACCGCGTTGCACAACCCCAAGGTGCGCACTGCGCCCGAGGAAGACGTGTACCGTTTCGCGCGCGGCTCCATGGTGGCCGACCGCGATCTGCCCGTCGGCCACGTGGTCACGCCCAGCGACATCTGGGCACGCCGGCCCGGTTCGGGCGAGATTTCGGTGCAGCATTTCGACCGCCTGGTGGGCGCGAAGCTCACCCGTGCCGTCAAGCGCAACCAGCAACTGCTGTGGAGCGACCTCGACGGTGTGAAGCCTCTGGCCAACAGCTGATTCGAATGAGCGCAAAAAAACTGCTCTTCGTCACCGGCACCCGGGCCGATTTCGGCAAGCTTGAGCCGCTTGCGCTGGCCGCGCAGCAGGCCGGGTTTGCCGTGAGCTTCTTCATCACCGGCATGCACATGATGCGGCGCTATGGTGAAACACGGCTCGAGGTGAAGCGTTTCCCAGGAGCCGAATTCTTCGAGTTCGTGAACCAGCGCGAAGGCGACGCGCAGGATTTCATCCTCTCCAAGACCATCCTGGGTTTCTCCGATTTCGTGCACGAACACAGGCCCGATCTGGTGGTGATCCATGGTGACCGGGTGGAGGCGCTCGCCGCGTCCATCGTCTGCGCCATGAAGTACATCCCCTCGGCGCACATCGAAGGCGGCGAGGTTTCGGGCACCATCGACGAGAGCATTCGCCACTGCAACACGAAGCTGTGCGCCGCACATTTCGTGAGCTCCGAAAATGCCCGCCAGCGCGTGTTGGCGCTCGGCGAGTCACCCGAAAGCGTCTACAACATCGGCTCACCCGAACTCGACACCCACGCGCGGCCTTCGGGTGTGACGCTGGCGCAGGTGAAGGAACGCTACGCGATCCCGTTCGACGACTACGGCATTGCGATCTTCCACCCCGTGACCTCGGAGGCAGACACCATCGGCACCCAGGCGCGGTCATTGTTCGAGCGCCTGGAAGCCAGCGGCCGGAATTTTGTGGTGATCGCCCCCAACAACGACCCAGGCACCGAGGACATCTTTGCGGTGCTGGAGACCTTGCCCAAGGAGCGCTTCCGCCAGATTCCTTCCATGCGGTTTGCCTACTTCAGTGAGCTCATGCGCCACGCCTCGGCCATGGTGGGCAACAGCAGTGCGGGTGTGCGAGAGGCGCCATTCCTCGGTGTGCCCAGCCTGGATGTGGGCACCCGCCAGAACAGGCGCGCCAGCGGGGCATCGATCACCGCATGTTCGGCGATGGACCGGGGGGTTATCGATGGGTTCCTCAAGGACATCTGGGGTCAGCGGTTCCAGACTGACGTGACGTTTGGCGCGGGGCATGCCGCCGCCGGATTTGTGGAGGTGCTCAACCGGCCAGACTTCTGGCTCAAGCCGCTGCAAAAGGCCTTTGTCGGTGATTGACTTTCAATCGGTTCGCGTGCGTTTCCAGTCTTCCATGGACCTCACCGCCAAGTGCGGTGCCGTGGCCTTGCTGCTCGGCGTGCCCACGTCCATTGCGCTGGTGAACATCGGCATCCTGTTCATCCTGATCGGCTGGTTCATGTCGGGTCGGTGGAGGTGGAAGGTCGACGTGATCCGCCACAACCCGATCACGCTGCCCGTCGTGTTGCTCTCAGCGCTAGTGCTGGTCGGTCTCACCTACACCGATGCGCCCAAGGCCTACTTTGGTCACCACCTGTACGTCTACAGCAAACTGCCGCTCATGCTCATGCTGCTGACCTTGCTGCATGAACCTCGCTGGCAACGCCTTGGGCTGTTGGCGTTTGCAGCGGGGTCGTTGATCACGGTGGCCAGCACTTACGCCAACATCTGGTTCGACGTGCCTTGGTCTGATTCACACAACCAAGGCTTTGGTGTCTCACATCACGTCTTCAACGACTACATCGCGCAAGGACTGGCCATGTCGTTCTTCACGGCGCTCGCCGCGGTGATCGCATTGGATGCGCGATCCCCAGCGAAGCGCTGGGCTTGGGTGATGGTGGCGGTGTTCACGGTTTTCAGCATCACGCATCTGTTGCAAGGGCGAACGGGTCAGGTGGTGTTGCTGGCCATGTTCTGCGCCCTGGCGTGGACAGCATCGCCGGCGCAGTGGCGGACGCGCATGCTGACGCTGGTGGTGGTCACGATGGTCGCGCTATTTTTGTCGTCGCCCTTGTTGCGCGAGCGGGTCACTTCAGTGTTCACCGAATTTGCGCAGTACACCGATGCCGGTGTGCTCGCCACGTCCACCGGCTTCCGGCTTGACATGTGGAAGAAGGCGCTTGAGTTTTTCCTGAGCAGCCCGCTGTGGGGCCATGGCACCGCCAGTTACCGCCTTTTGACTGAGCAGATCTACGCCGATTCAGGGGTGTGTGCGGTCTCGTGCTTTCACCCTCACAACCAGTTCCTGTTTCTGGCCGTCGAGTTCGGTGTGCTTGGACTGGTGGCCTATGTGATGCTCATGCAGCGGTCCCTGGTGGCGGCCTTCGAACTGACGGCCAGATACCGCAACCTCCTGGTGGCGTTCCTGGCCATCCTGTTTGTGGACAGCTTCATCAATGGGCCGTTCTGGGTGACGACCGAGCGCCATCTATTTGCCTCCGTCCTGCCACTGCTGATGGCGGGTTGGCGCCCGCCCTCGATGCGCGAGGCCGATGCCGGTTCGGCCCCGCCGGGTGCGAGGTCTTCCACATGATTCCCGCATGGAAGATCAGGCGAGAGCTGGAGACCTTGCGTCAGCAGCTCCAGGCCATCCCCGAGCGTTTGATCGGCCCGGCACGCCAGCGGCGTCTCGACAGCCGCTTTCCGGAGGGTTACCGCATCACCGATGGGGCCGTGCCGCTGGGCGCCAAGGTCGCCATCTTCCTCACCTACCAGCCTCGCGGCATGTCCGCGTCGGCCGTGGCCACCTGCCGCCATCTGAGCGAGCGCGGCTACGCCGTGCTCCTGGTGGCCAATGCGCCCTTGACGGCGGCCGACGAACACGCGCTGGGCCGCTGGGTCTGGCGCTTTGTCGAACGCCCCAACTTTGGCTACGACTTTGGCGGCTATCGCGACGGCATCCGCCTGCTTTGGCACTGGTCGGTGTCGCCAGACATCTTGATCATCCTCAACGACAGTGTGTGGTTTCCAATTGACCAGAACGAGACGATGCTGGCGTCAATGGAAGCGTCGAGCGCAGGATTTCTGGGCGCTCTGCGGCATGTGGATCTGCCAGAGAAAGATGCCGAACACGCCGGCATCTTTCTGTCGTACTTCTTCCTGATCAAACGGTCGGTGCTGGCGTCGGACGTGTTCGTCAACTACTGGAACAACTACGTCTCCACCAGCAACAAGTACCTCACCGTTCGACGGGGTGAGAGAGGCTTCTCACGCACGCTGTTTGCAGCCGGTGTGCCGAGTGAGGGGCTGTATTCCAGAGACCGCTTCATGGCGGCGGTGGAGCAACAGTCAGCAGCTTTCCTGCGCCAAACGCTGGTGTATGGCGCCTACACCGACCCGGATCTTGAGCAGGCGCGCGACGCTCTGTTGCAGGCCGATGAAACATCCGGGGCGTGGCGGACGCAGGCGATCGACCACATTCGCGTGGTGGTGAACAAGCGCAACTTTCATTCGTCGTTCTGCTTTGCAAGCATCCGGCTGCTGGGCCTGCCCTTGCTCAAGAAAAACAAGGGCGAATTGCAGGTGCGGATGCGCCGTCAGTACCTGCGGGCGGTGAGCGCCGGTGACCTGCCCGCGCCCGAGCCGGCGGTGCTGGCCGAGATCGAAGCCAGTACCCGCTGACGGGCGTGAGTCACTTCGCCAGCAGCGAATTGATCGGCAACAGATCCTCCGGCACCAGCTTGCCGCTGGCCTGCCTCAGGCGCAACTCGCCGAGCAACACGTTGTAGCGGGCCTGCGCGAGGTCACGCTTGGTCTGGAACAACTGGCTTTGTGCGTTGAGCACGTCGATGTTGATGCGCACACCCACCTGGTAGCCCAGGCGGTTGGCGTCCAGGGCGCTCTGGCTGGAAACCTCTGCGGCCTCGAGTGCCTTCACCTGGCCCTGGCCCGAGAGCACGCCGAGGAACGCGCTGCGCGTGGCCAGATCAATACCGCGCTTGGCGGCTTCCAGGTCGGTGCGGGCCTTGTCTTCGAGCGCCAGGGTCTCCTTCACCCGGTTCTGGATGGCGTAACCGGCAAACAGCGGCATGTTGAACTGCACGCCGATGCTGGCATTGTTGCTGCGCACCGTGTTCTGTGCGAGGGTGTTGGTGGAAGGTGCGCGGGCCACCTGGTATTGCGCCACCAGATCCACGGTGGGCTTGTGGCCGGCTTCGGCCTTGCGGGTCTCCAGCTGCGCAATCTCCAGCCCGCGCGTGGCTTGCAGGATGGTGGGGTGCGTTTCGTCATTGAGCGCCACCCAGGCCTGCGGATCGCCGGGCAGCAGTGGTGGCAGCACGACGGGCGCCACCAGTGGTTTCGGCGTCACGCCCACCCGGCCCACCAGCTGGTCCAGCGTCAGCTGCTTGACGCGCAGGTCGTTCTCGGCGGCGATCTCCTGCGCCACCACGAGGTCGAAGCTGGCTTGTGCTTCGCGTGAGTCGGTCACGGTGGTGGTGCCGACCTCGAAGTTGCGCTTGGCCGCGGCAAGCTGCTCGGCCACGGCGGTTTTCTGGGCGCGCACGAAAGCCAGCGTGTCGGTGGCCGCGAGCACGTCGAAGTAGGCTTGTGTCGTGCGCACGATCAGGTCTTGCTCGGCCAACACGAGCGTGGCCTTGGCCACGTCCACAGAGAGCAGGGCCTGGTCGTTGACGAGCTTGTCGACCGGACGGTACAGGGGCTGGCTGGCCGAGAGTGTGGCGCTCTGGCTGTTGCTGGTGCTGTCTGTTCCACCGTTGATCTCGCGTCGGGCCCAACTGGCTGCAGCGCCCAGTCCCACCTCGGGCAACAGACCGGCCTTGGCCTGCGCTGCGCGGAACAGGTTGGCGTCGTATTGCGAACGGGCCGATAGGTAGGTCGCGTCAAAGCCGCGCGCTGCCTCGTAGAGCTCCATCAGGCTTTGAGCCTGTGCTCCCGTGGCAGCGCCCAAGGCCAACCAGGTGGCCAAGGCCAGACGGCTCAAGGCGAAGGGTCGACCAAGGGTGTGGGCGGGTGCGTGCGGGGCTGTCATGGAGTTCCTTTGAAGCGGGTGGCGGGACATGGGTTGGGCTCAGTAGACCGGAACGCCGGGGTCGCGTTCCTGCGACCAGGCGTGAATGCCGCCATGAATGTTCACGACTTGTGTGAATCCCTGGTTCATCAGAAAGTTCGCCACCTGCGCGCTGCGCATGCCGTGGTGACACAGGCAGGCAATCGGTTGATCGCGGTCGAGCTCGGAGAGCCGCTCGGGCACGCTGCGCATGGGGATGTGCAGCAACTCGAAACCCTCGGCCTTGACGGAGGCGGTCTGCAGTTCCCAGGGCTCGCGCACATCAAGCACGACCGGCATGCCGCCCGCCAGTGTTTCGCTGGCCGCCTGTGCGAGCCAGTCGTCGAGCTGTGCGGGTTGAATCGCTTTCATGGACATCCTTGAAGGAAGACTTCAGAAACGGAAGCGCGATGGCTCGGGGAAGTTCAGCAGGCGGGGGGCCACCGTGTCCCAAGGCTGCAAGGTCTGGAACGAGGCGTCGCCGATGCGGGTGACGATGGTGGCGCGCATCACCGGCTCGAAGCCGACGATGGCGGCCAGCCGGCCACCCGGTGCCAGCAAAGCGAGCAGCGCCGGAGGAATCTCGGCCACCGAACCGCTCAGCAGGATCGCGTCGAACGGACCGTTCACGTTGCAGGCGGCAAAGCCCTGCGCGGCGGCATCGGCTTGCTTGATCTCGACGTTGGCGATACCAGCGTTGCGCAGGTTCTCGCGCGCGGTGCCGGCCAGCACAGGGTCGATCTCGATCGACACCACCCGTTGCGCAAGGCTGGCCAGCAGGGCGGCCATGTAGCCGCTGCCGCTGCCGATCTCCAGCACCTTGTCGGTGGGCTTGAGGTCCAGGTCCTGCAGCAGGCGCGCTTCGACCTTGGGCGCCAGCATGCATTGGCCCTCCACCGCAGGGTGTTTCAAGGGCAGTTCCATGTCGGCGAAGGCCAGCGAACGGTGGGCGGCGGGCACGAAGGCTTCGCGGTGCATGCGCGCGAGCAGGTGGAGCACCTGGGGGTCCAGCACTTCCCAGGGGCGGATCTGCTGTTCGATCATGTTGAAACGGGCGTGGTCAAAGCCGGTGTGGATGGCGGGGGCAAGTGTGGTGGTCATGGTGGGGCTCCGGGGAGCGTCTGAAGAGACGGGGAAATGCATGAATTTTAAGGAGTGGAGCCCAGTGGCTCGGCCGCGTGCGGAGCCATGCCGAGCTTGCGTCGGAACCACTGCGCCAGATCGTCCATGTAGCAGTACACGACGGGCACCACCACCAGGGTCAGCAGGGACGAGGTGATCACCCCGCCGATGACCGCCTGACCCATGGGCGCGCGCTGTTCCGAGCCTTCGGTGAGCGCGAAGGCCAGCGGCACCATGCCGAAGACCATGGCCAGCGTGGTCATGAGGATGGGGCGCAACCGCACGCGCGCTGCCAGCAGCAGGGCGGACTCGCGGTCCATCGGCGCCTCGCCGGCCAGACCGCTGCGCGCGCGGATTGCAAAGTCCACCAGCAGGATGGCGTTTTTCGTGACCAGGCCCATCAGCAGCACGATGCCGATGACCGAGAACATGCTCATGGTCGAGCCGAACATGAGCAGGGCGAGCGCCACGCCGATCAGCGTGAGCGGCAGCGCCGTCATGAGCGCCAGCGGCTGCAGGAAGCTCTGGAACTGGCTTGCCAGGATCATGTAGATGAAGATGATGGCCAAGGCCAGTGCCGAGATGGCGTAGCCGAACGATTCCTGCATGTTCTTGGTGGAACCGCCGAACTCGTAGCGGTAACCGGGCGGAAACGGCGTGCTGTCGAGCACCTGTTTGATCTCGGCCGAGACCTCGCCCGCCGAGCGGCCGAACACGTTGGCGTTGATCGAGACCTCGCGGTTGAGGTTGCGCCGGTTGATCTGGTTGGGGCCGGTGCTGGCCACCACCTCGGCCACCTGCCCCAGGCGCACGACGCGGGCCGTGCCGTCGGCTTCGGTGCCGACCATGAAGGGCAGTTGCTCCAGGTCACTCGCGCGCTCGCGCCCGGTGGCGGCCAGTTGCACGTTCACGTCGTAGCTCTCGCCGTTCTGAGCGCGCCAGTTGCCCACCGTGGTGCCGGCCACCAGCGTGCGCAGCGAGCCACCCACCGCGGCCACGTTCATGCCGGCGTCCGACGCCAGCTCGCGCCGCATCTTCACGTCCACCGTGGGCTTGTTGGGCTTCACGCTGGCGTCGAGGTCAACCAGGCCGACGATGGGGCGTATGCGCTCCATCACCGAGGCGCTCAGGCGCTCCAGTTCGGCCAGGTCGTCGCCCTGCAGGGAAAACTCCACCTGCTTGTTGCCGCCCACCGCGTCCAGCAGGCCCACGTGCGTGACGGTGATGCCCGGCACACTGCGCAAGCGCTCGCGCAGCTGGGCCGACATCGCGTCCGCGCTCAGCGTGCGGTCCTTGCGGTCGACCAGGCGCACGTAAACGCTGGCGTACATGGTGCCTTGTGCATTGCCGGTGTTGAGCGTGGACAGCGTGTACTTCACTTCCGGGAACTGGCGCAGGATGCCTTCGACCTCGCGCGTCTTGGCCTCGGTGGCCTGCAGCGACGAGCCCACCGGCGTGTGAAAGCTCAGCGAGGTTTCCGAAAAGTCGGCCTTGGGCACGAACTCGGTGCCCAGCAGCGGCAGCACGAACAGGCTGCCGATGAAGGTGCCCAGCGCCACACCCAGCGTGGCCAGCTTGTGCTTGAGTGACCAGCGCAGGGTGGTCTGATAGGTGTCGGCGAGGTCGTCCTGAAAGCGGTCGAACCAACCGGTGACCCGGCCTATGGTCTTGTCGTAGAGCGTGCGCGGGGCGCCGCTCTTTCCGTGCTTTTCAATCTCCGGGTCGTGCCACACCGACGACAACATCGGGTCGAGCGTGAAGCTCACGAACATCGAAATGAGCACGGCCGCCACCATGGTGATGCCGAACTCGTGGAAGAACTTGCCGATGATGCCGCCCATGAAGCCGATGGGCAGGAACACCGCGACGATGGACAGTGTGGTGGCCAGGACAGCCATGCCGATTTCCTGAGTGCCTTCCATGGCCGCGTTGTACGGCGTCTTGCCCATCTGCACGTGGCGCACGATGTTCTCGCGCACTACGATGGCGTCGTCGATCAGCAGGCCCACCGAGAGCGTGAGCGCCATCAGCGTGATCATGTTGATGGTGAACCCGAAGAGGTTCATGAAGAAGAAGGTGCCGATCAGCGCGATGGGCAAGGTGAGCCCGGTGATGACGGTGGAGCGCCACGAGTTCAGGAACAAAAACACGATAAGCACCGTGAGCAGCGCGCCTTCAATCAGCGTGCGGCGCACGTTGTCCACCGACACGCGGATGGGCCGCGAACCGTCGGCGATCTGCTCCAGCCTGATGCCCGGTGGCAGCTCGGCGCGCAAGGTGTCGACTGCCGCTTTCAGGCCATCGGTCACGGCGATGGTGTTCTCGTCCTGTGACTTCTGCACCTGCAGCAGCAGCGTGCGCTGGCCGTTGTACAGCGCGAGGCTTTGCACCTCTTCGGTGCCGTCGTTGACCGTGGCCACCTGCGAGAGGCGAACCGCGTTGCCGGCGCGGCGCGCGACGATGATGTCGCCGAAGTCCTGCGGATTTTGCAGCCGCGAGAGCACCTGCACCACGCGCTCGGCCTCGCCGGTCTTGAGCGTGCCCACGGGCAGGTCCTGGTTTTCGTTGCGCACGGCGGTGGTCACCTGCTCGGTGGTCACGCCCAGGGCCTCCATGGCGGAAGGATTCAGCTCGATGTTGATGGCGCGCTGCGTACCGCCCACCAGCGTGACCGAGCCCACGCCGCGCACGTTCTCCAGCCGCTTCTTGAAGGTCTGTTCGGCCCAGGTGGTGAGCTCCACCGCGCTGGGTGCCTTGCCGTTCACAGCCTCTGGAATGACCGCGACCGACCAGATCGAGCGCGCTGCCGGGTCGAAGCGCAGCACGCGGGGCTCTTCCACCTCGTCGCGCAGCAGCGGGCGCAGGATGCCGATCTTCTCGCGCACGTCTTCGGCCGCCTTGCGCCCGTCCACCGTGAGCTGGAATTCGATGATGACGACCGAGGAGCCTTCGTAGCTGCGCGAGGTCAGGGTGTTGACACCGGCCACCGCATTGACCGCCTCTTCGACCTTCTTGGTGACTTCCGATTCCACGATCTCGGGCGAAGCACCGGGGTAGGCGGTGGTGACCACGACCACCGGAAAGTCGATGTTGGGGAACTGGTCGACCTGCAGGCGCTGGAACGAGAAGATGCCCAGCACCACGAAGGCGATCATCACCATGGTGGCGAACACCGGGTTGCGCAGGGAGACCTGGGTGAACCACATGGCGGGCTGCTCAGTTGCTGGCGGTGGCGGACGCGTTCAGGCGCACGGCGGTGCCTTCGCGGATCAAACCGGCCTGGGCGCGCAGCAGCTGTGTGCCGGCCGGCAGGCCTTCCACCGCCCGCATGGGTTCGGTGCCCTGCAGACCGGTGGCGCCCGCTTGCAGCGGCACATGTACCACCGCGCCTTCGCGCACCACCTGCACATAGGGTTGCGGCTTGTCGTTGCGCACGGTGGAGGCGGGCACGGCCAGCGCCGTGACCGAACCGATCACGATATGCCCCTGTGCGAAGAGGCCCTGGCGCATGCCGGGCAGCGCGGGCACGCGCAGGTACACCAGCACGCTGCGGCTGGCTGCCTGCACGCTGGGGTTGATGCGCGCCACAGTGGCCTGCACCGGCTCGGCCAGGCCTTCCACGGTCAGGCGGGCTGTCTGGCCCACCTTCACGCCGGCGGCTTCAGCGGGCGCAATGGCAGCTTCCATCTCGAAGCCCGAAAGATCCACCACGTCGAGCACGCGCGTGTCGATGCCCACGCGTTCACCGTTCTGCACCAGCCGGGCCGAAACCTGGCCCGTCAGCGGCGAGCGCAGCGTGGTGTCGGCCAGCGACTTGCGCGCGATGTCCAGCGCGGCCAGCGCGGCCTGGTGCGTGGCTTCGGCACTCGACAGGTTGGCGGTGGCGGTTTCCAGCGCGGTGCTGGAGATGAAGCCCTGGCGCACCAGGGCCTGGTTGTTGTCGAAGGTGCGCTTGGCGATCGCCACCTGCGCCTGGGCCGACTCGGCCTGTCGCGCGGTCTGGCGCACGCGCGCCTGGGCCTCGGTGCTGTCGATGCGGGCCACCACTTCGCCAGCTTTCACCGGATCACCTTCGCGTTTGGTCAGACCCTGGATCTCACCGGCTGTTCTGGCCTTGATGGCGGCTGTCTGCAGCGCATCCACCGAGCCCGAGAGGGCCACGGTCTGGGTGAGTTCGATGGCTTGCACGGTGACCACGTCGGCCGGTGAAAGTGTGTAGGTCGGAGTCTTCTGCAGCGACTCGGCCGCGGCGCGGGCCGTCTCGCTCGTGGCCTTGCGTTTGCCCAGCGCGCGCGTGACGCCCAGTGCAACGCCGAGCACCAGCGCGATGAGCAGCAACCACTTGATCCAGAAAGACAGCGAACGACGTGAGGTCATGGTGGTGAGGGCGATCGGTGCAATCGGCTCAGGCGGGACGGCGGGTGGACTTGGGCACCTGCATGCCTGAGAGCAGCAGGTCGACCTGTGCATCGATGAAGCCGATCGGATCGATCTGCGCGGTCGCCGGGCAGCATGGCGCCATGGAGTGTTTCCACATCAGCAGGAAGATCATCGGCGCGATCAGGCTGTAGACCGCGTATTCCATGGACAGCGGTCGGAAATCGCCGCGGTCGACGCCCCGCTGCAGGATGCGGCGGATCAGGTCGTGCCCGGGTTCGATCACTTCCTTCTGGTAGAAGGCCGCGATTTCCGGAAACATGCCGGCTTCGCTCATCACCAGCTTGGTGATGCCCGAGGCGGGCGTCATGCCGATGCGCTCCCACCACGAGTGCATGCAGTAGCGCACCAGCTCGGCGCTGTCGCCGCTGAAGCGCTCGAACTCTTCGTTCCACTCGGTGAAACGCCCGGCGATGTTCTCGCGCACGACGGCCTTGAACAGCTCTTCCTTGCTCGGGAAATACAGGAAGAGGGTGCCCTTGGACACGCCCGCCAGGGCTGCCACTTCTTCCACCCGGGTCGCGGCAAAGCCCTTTTCCACAAACAGGGTGAGTGCCGCGTCGAGCAACTCTCCCGGACGCGCCTCCTTGCGCCGCGAACGGCGTTGCGGAGCGCCGGGTTCGACGGGGATGCTGGTGTCTGACACGGGGGACGAGGGCATGCGGGTGTCTTTAATGACCGATGGGTTATTAATATACCCCACGCCCTCCCGGCCCACTGTGTCGCCGGGGTAAAGCCACGGCAAACGGGGCAGTGCCCCGCCGCTTCAGGAAAACGCCGCGATGCCCGTGATCGCACGGCCCAGGATGAGCGCGTGCACATCGTGCGTACCTTCGTAGGTGTTGACCACCTCCAGGTTCACCAGGTGGCGGGCCACGCCGAACTCGTCGCTGATGCCGTTGCCACCCATCATGTCGCGCGCCATGCGGGCAATGTCGAGCGACTTGCCGCAGCTGTTGCGCTTGAGAATGGAGGTGATTTCCACCGCGGCCGTACCCTCGTCCTTCATGCGGCCCAGGCGCAGGCAGCCCTGCAGGCCCAGGCTGATCTCGGTGAGCATGTCGGCCAGCTTCTTCTGGATCAGCTGGTTGGCCGCGAGCGGGCGGCCGAATTGATGGCGATCCAGCACGTACTGGCGGGCGCGGAAGTAGCAGTCCTCGGCCGCACCCAGCGCACCCCAGGCAATGCCGTAGCGCGCGCTGTTGAGGCATGTGAACGGGCCCTTCAAGCCGCGCACCTCGGGGAAGGCGTTCTCTTCGGGGCAGAACACGCCGTCCATCACGATCTCGCCGGTGATGCTGGCGCGCAAGCCGACCTTGCTGTGGATGGCCGGTGCGGAGAGACCCTTCATGCCCTTGTCGAGGATGAAGCCGCGGATCGCGCCTTCGTCGTCCTTGGCCCAGACCACGAACACGTCGGCGATCGGGGAGTTGGTGATCCACATCTTGGCGCCCGAGAGGCTGTAGCCGCCAGCCACCTTTTTCGCGCGGGTGACCATGCTGCCGGGGTCGGAGCCGTGGTTGGGTTCGGTCAGGCCGAAGCAGCCGATCCACTCGCCTGTGGCGAGCTTGGGCAGGTACTTCTGTTTCTGTTCTTCGGTGCCGAACTCGTTGATGGGCACCATCACCAGCGAACTCTGCACGCTCATCATCGAGCGGTACCCCGAGTCCACGCGCTCCACTTCGCGCGCCACCAGGCCGTAGCACACGTAGTTCAGGCCGCTGCCACCGTAGGCCTCGGGAATGGTGGGGCCGAGCAGACCGAGTTCGCCCATCTCGCGGAAGATGGCCGGGTCGGTCTTCTCATGGCGGAAGGCCTCGGTCACGCGGGGCAGCAGCTTTTCCTGGCAGTACGCGTATGCCGCCTCGCGCACCTGGCGCTCGTCGTCGGTGAGCTGCTGGTCGAGGTGAAACGGGTCTTCCCAGCTGAAGCTGGCTTTGGCTTTGGTGGGGGAAAGCATGGTCGGTGTCTCCGTGTGTTGGGGTGGCAATGCGCGCATTGTCCGCCGGCCATGAATACCTGTCTAATATCGAATAGGTATTCATCGATACAGGAAAGATATTCATGGAATTCCGTCACCTGCGCTATTTCCTGGTGCTGGCCGAAGAGTTGCATTTTGGTCGCGCTGCACAGCGTCTGGCCATGACGCAGCCGCCGCTCTCGCTCAACATCCAGCAGCTCGAAGCATCGGTGGGTGCGCAGCTATTCACGCGCAACAGCCGTGGCGTGCAGCTCACCGCGGCGGGGCAGGCCCTCGTGCCGGCCGCTCGCTCGCTGCTCGATCAGGCTGGTCTGGCCGCGCGCGAGGCGCGCGAGGTGTCGCAGGGCATGCTGGGCAGCTTGCAGATCGGTTTTGCCGGCACCGTGCTCTACCGCGGGTTGCCGCAGATCCTGAAAGGCTTTGCCGCAGGGCACCCCAAGCTGCGCCTGGTGTTGCGCGAGTTGAGTTCGAGCGACCAGTTGATCGACCTGATGCACGAGCGGCTGGACATCGGCTTCGTGCACACCACGCGCGTGCCGGTCGGCTTCTCGCAGATTCTGGTCTCCAGCCAGCCCTTCGTGGCCTGCCTGCCGGCGGGTCATGCGCTGGCGCGACGCAAGACGTTGTCATTGGCGCGACTGCAGGGCGAGCCGTTTGCGGTGGTCTCGCGGGCGGTGTCGCCGGACTACCACGAGCGCATCCTCGGCCTGTGTGCCGATGCGGGGTTCTCGCCCGAGATCCGCTTCGAGCTGCGCCACTGGCTCAGCGTGGTGTCCATCGTGTCGCAGGGCCTGGGCTGCGCACTCGTGCCGGCCGCGCTGCAGCAGGCCGGTCTGCCGGGCGCGGTGTTCGTGCCGCTGGATGTGGACACGCCTCCCTACGAGACCCACTGCCTGTGGAAGACCGATAGAAACCAGGCGGCGCTGGGGGCATTTCTGGGTGCGGTGCGCGCATTTGCACAACCACTAAAGTGAGGCACTGAAAGAAGTCTGTGTCTGGAACGACCAACACAGGAACGAACACACATGGAGAACGCAATGAGCGACAGACAGGTGCTGGTGTTGGGTGGTGGCTGCTTCTGGTGCACCGAGTCGGTGTACGTGGGGGTCAAGGGCGTGACCGATGTGGAGTCGGGCTACAGCAACGGCCACGTGAAGCAGCCGAGCTACGAGGCCGTGTGCACCGGCACGACCGGGCACAACGAGGTGGTGCGGCTGGAGTACGACCCTTCGCAGATCAGCACGCGCGAGATCCTGGAGATCTTCTTCGTGATCCACGACCCGACCACACTGAACCGCCAAGGTAACGACGTGGGGACGCAGTACCGCAGCGGCATCTACTTCACCACGCCGGAGCAGCAGGCAGTGGCGCAGGGTTTGATCGACGAACTCACGCGCGATCAGGCGTTTGGAAAGCCGATCGTCACCGAGGTGAAGCCGCTGGACAACTACTCCGCTGCCGAGGAATACCACCAGGATTTCTTTGAACGCAATCCCAACCAGGGCTACTGCATGATGGTGGCGGCGCCCAAGGTGGCGAAGTTTCGCAAGACGTTTGCTCGGTTGGCGAAGTAGTTTCTTTCCGGCTTCTTTCGGGCATTTTTTGCCTGCACCTCGCGGACTCACAGACGCATGGCGCTCTGCTCCGCGAATGTCCTCCGGCGGCTGGTGCCGCCTCCTCCTTGATTTCGCTGCGCAGAACGCCATGCGTCTGTGAGCCGAAGAAGCGGTTGCACACCATCAATCCGAGCACCAACGAGGTCATCGGAGTGGGGACATTCGCGGAGCCGTGCGCCCCCACTTCGATGACCGCTTCAGCCGGGGAAGGCCATCACCGCCCAGGCCGCCACCGAGGCCACAAAACGATCACCGCCAGACCCAGAAGCACAAGCGCCGCAGCACCGAGCTTCCAGCCGGGAAGTGATTCACCCAGGGACAAAGCCGACGCACCCATGCCGAACACCGGGATCAGCAAGGCGAGAGGCGTCACCGTGGCAGCCGGGTGGCGCGCGAGCAGCCAGTTCCACACGCCGTAGCCAAACAAGGTGTTGCCCACTGCCTGCCACAGCACGCTGGCCCACACCAGACCACCAGCATCTTCAACGGCCGAGCGCATGAGCTGTGGCCCTTCAATGAACCACGACAAGGCGAACAGCGGCGGCACCGCGAACAGACTGCTCCAGACCATGAAGTGCAGCATGTTCACCGGCCCGAGCGACTTCACCACCAGGTTGGCCAGCGACCAGAAGAACGCCGCGCTCAGCACCATGCCGATGCCCGCCATCGTCACGGTGGCGTCGAGATTGGCCGCGATCACGCCCAGGCCGCAAAGCGCGAGCAGCAGTCCGACGATCTGGAAACCCCGCACGCGCTCGCCCATGAGCCACAGCGACAGGCCGATGGTGAAGAACACCTGCAACTGCACCACCAGCGAAGCCAGACCCGGCGAGATGCTGCTGCGCATGGCCAGGAACAGCAGGCCGAACTGACCCACGCCCAGCAGCACGCCAAAGGCCGCGAGCTTGCGCCAGGGCGCCGTTGGGCGAGGGATGAACAGCAGCCAGGGCAGGGCGGAAAACGCGAAACGCAGCGTGGCGAACAGGAATGGCGGCAGTCCGTCCAGTCCCCAGCGGATCACCACGAAATTGGTGCCCCAGACGAAGACCACCGAGAGGGCGAGGAGGAGATGTGAGGTGGGCAAGACGTACTCCGGCGCAGGTGATGGGGTGTGGGCGGCGAGTGTA
This sequence comes from Pseudomonadota bacterium, assembly GCA_040385485.1. Classification (GTDB taxonomy): domain Bacteria; phylum Pseudomonadota; class Gammaproteobacteria; order Burkholderiales; family Burkholderiaceae_C; genus Hydrogenophaga. Next base: position 54,391 of record JAZKHJ010000001.1, read on the forward strand.
GCGAGGCGTCTTGTATTGCAACTGAATTGCGTTAATATCCGCACGAATGCAACTGGGTTGCAATAATTTGGAGAAGCCAGCCGTGTCTCTTCGCCCCCGCGTCGCGCTCAACGGTGTGCCACCCGAGTTTCAGTCGCGTCTGGAAGCGGCGGGCCTGCGCCGAACCTTGGCCACCCGCGCCGTGCTCGGCCTGTTTCTGGCCCGGCCCGCTGGCGGGCTGACCCATGCGCAGGCGCTCGCCTTGCTCACCGCGCGCGGTTTGGACATCAACCGCGTCACCCTCTACCGCTTGCTTGATCGCCTGGCTGCCTGCGGCGTGTTGCAGCGCCACACCGACGAGCAGGCACGCACGTGGCGTTTCAGCCTGGTCCTGCCTACGCCGCCGGCGATGGAAGAGGGCGCACTGCCGCTCTTCGAATGCGACGCCTGCCACAGGCAGTTCCGGCTCAGGGAAGCCAGCGAACCCACGCGGGCCGTGACACACGATCTGTTCGCTGCATTGGCCAGGCTCGGGCACCACGGCGAGCGGATGGATGTCTCGATCCATGGCACCTGCGCAGATTGTTCGGAGTCCTCCCCGTGATTGACTGCAGCGGTCTGCAATACACCTACCCGCGCAGCAAGCCGCTGCGGTTCGCCGATGTGTCGGTGGCGCAGGGCGGCACGCTGCTCTTGCGCGGACCCTCGGGCAGCGGCAAGTCGACCTGGCTGGCGCTGGCCAGTGGTCTGCTCACGCCCACCGCGGGTGAGGTGGTGGTGAGCGGGCAGTCGGTGGGCGCGTTGTCTGCCGCCGCGCGCGACGCCTGGCGTGCGCGGCACATCGGTTTTCTGCCGCAGAAGCTGCACCTGAGCGAAGCCTTGTCGGTGGCGGACAACCTGGGGCTGGTGTTCTTTGCCGCTGGTCTTGCGCTGGACAAGGCCGCTGTTGCCCGGACCCTGCAAGCCCTGGACATCGAGGCCCTGGCTGCACGCAAACCTTCGCAGCTCTCGGGCGGCCAGGCCCAGCGCGTGGCGCTGGCCCGCGCGCTGTTGCTGCGCCCGAGCGTGATCCTGGCCGACGAGCCCACCGCCAGTCTGGACGACGAGGCCTGCGCGGCTTCGCTGAACCTGTTGAGCACTTGCGCGAGCGGACTGAACGCCACGCTGGTGATCGCCACCCACGATGCGCGGGTGTTGCAGGCGCTGCCGCTGGCGCGCCAGCTCGGATTCAATACCGCTGCGCAGGTCGCCGCATGAACGTGTTCGGCCTGTCGTGGCGTTATCTGTGGTCGCGCCCGCTCGCCACCGCGCTCAACCTGCTCTTGCTCGCGCTCGGCCTGGCGTCCATGGCCTTCGTGCTGATCGCGCGCGACCAGATCGACCGCGCTTTCGAGCGCGACCTGGCCGGTATCGACGTGGTGGTGGGTGCCAAGGGCAGCCCCATGCAGCTGATCCTCGCGGGCGTGTTTCACATCGACGTGCCGCCGGGCAACATCCCGCTGGCCGAAGTGCAGCGGCTCGTGCAGCACCCACAGGTGGCCAGGCTCATTCCGCTGAGCCTGGGCGACAACCTGCAGGGTTTCCGCATCGTGGGCACCACGCCCGATTACGCAGCCCACTATGGCGTGCAGGTGGCTCAGGGGACCTTGTGGTCCGGGCCTATGCAGGCGGTGCTGGGTGCCCAGGTGGCCGGCAGCACCGGTTTGCAAACGGGTCAGGCCTTCGAGGGCGCCCACGGCTTGGGTGCGGGTGGCGCCAAGCACGGCGAAACGCCCTACACCGTGAGTGGCGTGTTGGCGCCGTGCGGTTGCGTGATCGACCGGCTGGTGCTCACCGCCACCGAATCGGTCTGGCGGGTGCACGACGACATGCATGCTGGCGACAGCATGGACGAGGCCGAGCGCCTCGAACTCGCCCAGGCGCTGGCCGATGAGCGCGAGGTCACGCTGGCGCTGATCACCTACAACACGCCCCTGGCCGCGGTGAGTTTTCCGCGCTTCATCAACAGCACCACGTCCATGCAGGCCGCCGCGCCGGCCGTGGAAATCACGCGGCTGCTCGGCATGGTGGGTGTGGGCACGCAGGTGCTTCAGGGGCTCGCCTTCGTGCTCCTGGGCGTGGCCGCCCTCTCGGTCTTCATTGCCTTGTGGGGCGCGGTGCGCGAGCGCCGGGGCGACCTCGCCATGCTGCGCATGCTGGGCGCGCCAGCGGCCCGCGTGGCCGTGCTGTTGCTGTGCGAAGCCCTGTGGCTGGCTGCGCTGGCCTGCGTGCTCGGCCTGCTGGTGGCGCATGGCCTGACGGGGCTGCTGGGTGCCCTGTTGATGGAGAGCCAGTCGCTGGCCATCCATGGCTGGCAATGGGTTCCGGCCGAAGGCTGGGTGCCCGCGCTGGCCCTGGGGGTGGCGGTGGTGGCGGCGCTGGTGCCGGTCGTCAGTGCCTACCGTGTCGACGTTTCTCAACTTCTCAATTCAAGGTGATTCCGATGAAAAAAGTGCTACTGATCCTGACCGCCGTCCTGTGGGCCGGCGCCGCCCTGGCCCAGCATTCCGACAAGGAAACGCAGGAAGACGTCAAACGCCACCGCGGCATGGCCGCTGCGCACGAAGGAGCGGCCAAGTGCCTGGAAGCCGGCAAAGGCGAAAAAATCTGCATGGAGGAACTCCAGGCGGCCTGCAAGGGTCTGGCATTGGGCAAATACTGCGGCATGCGTCACGCCCATTGACACACCGTGCAACCACCATGAACCCGATGTCGATGCAAACCCTCTTCAGCGCCCTGTGGCTGAGCAGTGCCATGGTGGCAGGCGTGTCCGCGCAGACGCTGAGTTCACCGCTGCCACCGGGCACCCCACCACCGGCCAGCGCGGACGGCGCGACCTTGCCGCACGGGCAGGGTGCCGGCGTGCACAGCCCGCTGAGTCCGTTTGCGCCGCTGCCCAAGCGCACCGACGTGGTGGCCTGGTCCACGCTGACCGACATCACGACCAAAGTGGAGAAAAAGCGCATCGTGCCGGTGTATCCCACGCCGGTGGCCGCGCTCAACCAGAAGACGCTGCGCCTGCAAGGCTTCATGATGCCGCTGGAACCGGGTGAAAACCAGCGCCACTTCCTGCTCGCCTCGGTGCCGCTCACCTGCGGCTTCTGCACGCCCGGCGGGCCCGAGAGCATGGTTGAGGTGCGCACGAAGACGCCGGTGAAATACAAGCTTGAAGCGGTGGTGGTCGAGGGCACCTTCCATGTTCTGCAGAACGATCCCTACGGCCTGTACTACCGCATCACCAACGCCGTGGGCGTGCCCTAGCGCGGCTACCATTGGCGGGTGAACCTTGCTGCCCACCCCGCCGTCGCGTCGCTGACCCCCGTCTTTCTCCTGATGGCCATCGGCTTCCTCGCCGGGCGTCTGCAATGGATCCGCGACGCCGCGGTGAAGGACCTCTCCAACCTCGTGTTCCTCGTGCTGATCCCGGCGCTGCTGTTTCGCACCATGAGTGCGGTGCAGTTCGAAGAACTGGACCTGCGGCCGGTGTTGGCCTATTTCCCCGCCGCACTGTTGCTGCTGGCGGTGTCCATCGCCTGGCGTGGTTTCAACCGCGCCAGCGTGGTCATGGCCATGGCCGGGGTGTTCTCCAACATGGTGATGATCGGCATCACGCTGGTCGAACTGGCCTACGGCAAGGCCGGCCTCGTCACGCTGCTGACGCTGGTGTCGGTGCATGCGCTGATCCTGCTGACCACCGGCTCGGTGGTGCTTGAACTGGCCGTGGCGCGCGAGGCGCGCGCGGGCGGTGAGCGTGCGCCGCACCTGCTGCAGACAGCGACCTCCGCCATCAAGGGAGCGCTGATCCACCCCATTCCTTTGCCCATCATCAGCGGCCTGCTGTTCTCCCAGACCGGCTTGGCCTTGCCCGCGGTGATCGACAAGCCCCTGCTGTTGCTGGGCAACGCCTTTGGTCCGCTCTCGCTGGTGCTGATGGGGGTGACGCTGGCCAGCACCCCCTTGAGAGGCCACCTGCGCGATGCGCTGTGGATCACCTTCTCCAAGAACCTGCTGCTGCCCGTGATGGTGGGGCTGAGCGCCTGGGCCCTGGGCATCACCGGCCTGCCCTTGACCGTGATCGTGGTGGCCGGTGCGCTGCCCATTGGTGCCAACGTGTTTCTGTTTGCGCAGCGCTACGACGTGGCGCAGGAACTCACCACCGCCAGCATGGGGATGACCACGCTGGTGTCGCTCTTCACCCTCAGCTTTTTCATGCTGGCCATGTCGTGGATCAACTGAAACGCAACTGCCTTGCCGGCGGCTGCTGCTCCTGACCAGAACACCGCGGAACCGGCTCCGCCGGGCCGCAGTTGTTGCCCCCTGCAAGGGGGTGACGCGCCAAAGGCGCGGCGCGGGGGTGTGCCGAGGTCACTGGCTTATCTTGCGGGCCTCTTCGATCTGGTACTCGAAGTAGCGCTGGAAGCCGAACGCCAGGCTGCCCATGAAGGCCACGGTGCCCATGAGCAGCGCGAGCACCAGCGTTCCGACGGTGAGCCAGTGGGTGGCGCCGGCGTTGGCTTCCACCGGCAACGTCGGGTTGAACCAGCGGTTCCACTTTTCGCGATCGGTCAGCGCATAAATGATGCCGGTGAGACAGCTCGCGGCAATGGTCATGCCCAGCAGTGGGATCAACACCCACGAGAGCTTGTCGTCCTGCCCGTAGGTGAGCACGCGGTCCACACCCCACCAGCCCAGTGCCGCGGGAATCGGGTGCAGCCAGCCGATCCAGTCGCCCAGGCCGCGCAAATAAAAGCGGTGCAGCCCGAGCGTGCCTCCGAGCACCGCCAACACCGCGGCCAGCGTTTTGTTCTTGCCCCGGCCGATCACGCGGCGCTTTCGGGGGGTGTGGTGTCGCCCGCACCCAGTGTTTTCTGCATCAGCACGATGTCCAGCCAGCGGTCGAACTTCCAGCCACACGACTGAACCACGCCCACGGTCTCGAACCCCAGCGCCTTGTGCACACCGATGGAGCCCGCATTGGCGGAGTCGCCGATCACGGCCATGACCTTGCGCACGCCACCGCGCTCCAGCGCGGCCATGAGTTCGGCCAGCAGCGCGCGGCCCAGGCCCTTGCGGTGTGCTGCGGGGTCCATGTAGATGGAATCCTCCACCGAGAAGCGATAGGCCGGCCGGGGCTTGAACCAGTTGCCGTAGGCAAAACCCACCACTTGGCCGCCGTCTTCGGCCACCAGCCAGGGCAGGCCCTTGGACAAAACGTCGGCGCGGCGCGCTGTCATGTCGGTCAGGCTGGGCGGTGTGGTTTCGAAGGTGCCGGTGCCGTGCAGCACGTGGTGGCCATAGATACGGGTGATGGCATCGAGATCGTCGTCTCGGCTGGGGCGGATCGTGGGCATGGGATGTTTCAGAACGAACAGGGTGGGGTCTGTGACCTTGGAGGTCAGCAGACGGGCTATAATCGCGGGTTTAGTGGCGTTTCGCTGACCGGGTGGTCAGTCGTGTGTCTCAAGCGCTGCAGACAAGCGGATCGCAAGATCCAGTGATGTGCCAATTTCGGCACCTCTCCACCCGAAGGATAAATCATGGTCGTCATTCGACTTTCCCGCGGCGGCTCCAAAGCCCGTCCTTTCTACAACATCGTCGTTGCAGACAAGCGCAACCGCCGCGATGGCCGCTTCATCGAGCGCATCGGTTTCTACAACCCCCTGGCCCGCGGCGGTGAAGAGCCCCTGCGCATCGCCCTGGACCGTCTGACCTACTGGACCGGCGTGGGTGCCACCCCGTCCGACACGGTGGAGCGTCTGGTCAAGCAGAACGCCGCCAAGGCCGTTGTCGCGGCCTGATTCTGCTGACCGCACGGTGAGCAGCCCCGCGTCCGGCGCCTTCACGGCGTCGTCCCTCCCGGCCGATGCGGTCGAGTTGGGGCGCATACAAGACGCGTGGGGCATCAAGGGGTGGGTTCGAGTCCTTCCCTACAGCGCCGACACTTCGGCACTGATCGCTTCCCAACAATGGTTCCTGGAGCCGCCCGAAGCCCGCTTCGCGCGCGGCTTTTCTGCGTTTTCGGGCTGCGTAAGCATTGGTCTTGCCGAGGTCAAGCCTCACACCGATGGCCTGGTCGCACAGATCGAGGGCGTGAACGACCGCAATTCGGCCGAAGCGCTCAAGGGTGTGCGCATTTACCTGCCGCGCAGCGCTTTCCCGGCCACGCCCGAGGGCGAGTACTACTGGGTCGACCTGATCGGCCTGGACGTGGTCAACCGCGAAGGTGTGCATCTGGGCGTGGTGCGCGACCTCATGGCCACCGGTCCCAATTCCGTGCTGGTGCTCGAATACACCGACACTGTCGACGGTGTGGAACAGGTGGCCGAACGCATGATCCCGTTTGTTGCAGCCTACGTCGACAACGTGGACAAGGCTGCGCGCCGCATCACCGCCGACTGGCAAACAGACTACTGATTCGTCCTGATGCGCTTCGACGTCATCACGTTGTTTCCTGAACTGTTCGCGCCGTTTCTGCAACACGGCATCAACCGCCGCGCTTTTGAATCCGGGCTGGTCGACGTTCACCTCTGGAATCCGCGCGACTTTGCCGAAGGCAACTACCGCCGCGTGGATGACCGTCCGTTCGGAGGCGGCCCGGGTATGGTCATGATGGCTGAACCGCTGTGGCGGTGCCTGCAGACCGTACGCGCCGAACGTGCCGAGCCCGAAGGCTTGCGCGCTCCGGTGGTGTTGTTCTCCCCCATCGGCGAAGCCCTCAACCACACCGGCGTTGAACGCTGGTCAGCCAGCCAGGGGGCCGTGTTGCTGTGTGGCCGCTACGAAGGCATTGATCAACGTTTCATCGACGCCTGCGTCGACCTGCAGATCAGCTTGGGCGACTTCGTGCTCTCGGGTGGCGAAATCGCTGCCATGGCGCTGCTCGATGCGGTGGCACGGCTGCAGCCCGGTGTGCTGAGCGACGAGGGCAGCCACCAGCAGGACAGTTTCAACCCCGCGCTCGATGGCCTGCTGGACAGCCCACATCACACACGCCCTGAGGTCTGGCACGGTCCGCAAGGTCCGGTGCCCGTGCCCGAGGTGCTGCTGGGGGGCCACCACGAACGCATCGCCCGCCACCGGCGCGAGCAGAGTCTGCTGATCACCGCCAGCCAGCGCCCCGACCTGTTGACCCGCGCCCGGGAGCAGGGTTTGCTTGACGCCGCCGACCAAAGTTTCCTGCGCGCGCAGGGCTTGCTATAATCCAAGGCTTTTCGATCCTCTACCGGCCGCCGCGACCGGGTCAGCCCGCAATCCTCGAGCAGAACGTCTGCAGGAGGTTGGACAGGGCCCCTGCCGGATTCGTGGCCTTTAGTGCAGCGCGGGAATGATCGACGAACAGGAAACCATGAACCTCATCCAGACCCTAGAGCAAGAAGAAATTGCTCGCCTCGGCAAAGTCATTCCGCCGTTCGCCCCTGGCGACACGGTGATCGTCAGCGTGAACGTCATCGAAGGCACCCGCAAGCGTTTGCAGGCCTACGAAGGTGTGGTGGTGGCCCGCCGCAACCGTGGCTTGAACTCCAGCTTCATCGTTCGCAAGATCTCCAACGGCGAAGGCGTTGAGCGCACCTTCCCGCTGTACAGCCCGCTGATCGCCAAGATCGAAGTCAAGCGCCGCGGTGACGTGCGCCGTGCCAAGCTGTACTACCTGCGCGATCGCAGCGGCAAATCGGCACGTATCAAGGAAAAGCTGGGCAGCAAGGCCGCATAAGCCTTCGCTTGCACTGCAATACAAAAGCCGCTCTTCGGAGCGGCTTTTTTGCGTCTGGCCTATGCTGTCTCGACATGACCCAACTTCTGCCCGCCTTCGACCCGCGACTCGTGCCCATCGTCAACGCCGACGAAATCACGCACCCTGCCCATCCCGAGCGCCTCACCGCCAGGGGGCTGCGCGAGCTGTTCGCCAACCCGCCGCTGTGGACACCCGAGCTGGTGCGCGAAGTCAAGTTTGCCGACCGCGCGCCCGCCCATGCGGCCGTACTGTTGCCGCTGGTGATGCGCGACGAGCTCACCTTGCTGCTGACCCAGCGCACCGCCCACCTCTCCACGCACTCGGGTCAGATCGCCTTGCCCGGCGGCAAGCTCGATGCCACCGACGCGGATGCCACGGCGGCCGCGTTGCGCGAAACTTTTGAAGAGATCGGTTTGCCACCCGAACGCATCGAGGTGCTGGGCACGCTGCCGGTGTACGTCACGGGCACCTCGTTCTTCGTCACGCCGGTGGTGGGACTGGTGCAGCCGGGCTTCGAGCTGTTGCCCAACCCCGACGAGGTGGACGACGTGTTCGAGGTGCCGCTGTCGTTTCTCATGAATCCGCTGCACCACCGCCGCCATGCGTTCGACTTCGAAGGCGTGGTGCGCGAGTGGTACTCCATGCCTTACCAGGACGGGGATCAAGAGCGATTCATCTGGGGCGCCACCGCCGGCATGCTGCGCAACTTCTACCGGTTGCTCAGCGCCTGACCCGCTTCACTGGTCTGCGCCGCGCAGGCCACTATGATCGCCCCCATGGGTTTTTTCGCCATCCTCATTGCCTTGCTGCTGGAGCAGGCGCGTCCACTGGCCTACGACAACGTGGTGCATGCCATGCTGCGCGGTTGGTCTCGCACGGTTCGCCGCAACCTCGACGCGGGAGAGTCCTCGCATGGCTGGGTCGCCTGGTCGCTGGCCGTGGGTGTGCCCGCGCTCACCGTGGCGCTGGTGCACTGGGGCTTGTGGTGGTTCAGTTCGGTGCTGGCCTTCGTGTGGATGGTGGCTGTGCTGTACGTGACGCTGGGCTTTCGCCAGTTCAGCCACCACTTCAGTGAGATCCGCAACGCCCTTGAAGAAGGCAGCGATGCGCTGGCACGCGAGAAGCTCGCCGCCTGGCTTCGGGTGGACGCCTCCAGCCTGCCGCGCAGCGAGCTGCTGCGCCAGGTGATCGAACACTCGGTGCTCTCGGCACACCGCCACGTGTTTGGCGTCCTGGTGTGTTTTGTGGTGTTCTGGGCCTTGGGGCTGGGGCCGGCTGGCGCGGTGTTCTATCGGTCGGCCGAATACCTGTCGCGCAACTGGCGCGCACGCCCCGATGGCACACCGAGTCTGGCCTTGCAACGCGCGGCTGCGCGCGCCTGGGCCTTTGTCGACCATGTGCCCGCCCGCGTGACCGCGCTGGGATTTGCCGTGGTGGGCAATTTCGAGGAAGCCGTGGCCAGCTGGCGCGGCGACGCCGAGCGGTTTGCGCCGGGCAGCGACGGGGTGGTCCTGGCGGCCACGTCAGGCGCACTCAACGTTCGCCTCACACCGCAACCGGATCCCACACTGCTGATCGACGAAAGTGATCCCGGCAGTCGACCCGAGCCTCAGCTGGCCCACCTGGGCAGCGTGGTGGGCCTGGTCTGGCGCGCGGTGGTGCTGTGGATGCTGCTGCTCGCGCTGGTCACGCTCGCGCGCTTCTGAGCCTGCTCAGTACTTGCCTCAGTACCTGCGCTTGTCCGACAGCTCGGCGAACAGCTCTCGGTAGAGGCGGTAGCGGTTCTCGCTGATCGCCAGCGGATCGCCTCCGGTGACTTCTGCACCACCCGTCTGCACATGCGCGACCACCGCACAGCCCGGCTCGTGCAGGTGGGTGCAGTTGTAGAAGCGGCAACTGCCCAGCGTCGCGTTCAGATCGGGCATCAGGTGGGCCAGCTGCATCGGCTCGATGTGGTTCAGGCCGAACTCCTGGAAGCCCGGTGAATCGATCAGTGCCGTGCTGCGCTCGGTGTCCACCCAATACCAGGTGGTGCTGGTGGTCGTGTGTTTGCCCGAGTTCAGTGCGCGCGAAATCTCGCCGGTGAGCGCCTTGGCCATGGGCACCAGCCGGTTCACCAGCGTGCTCTTGCCCACGCCCGACGGACCCAGCACCAGCGTACGTTTGCCGGCCAGGCTTTGTTGCAGGGCATCGAGGCCGTCGTCCCCACCAGCGTCCTGGCCTTCCTCCTTGAGTCGAAGCGGCATCACCGTGCAACCCATGCGGCGGTAGGGATCCAGCCGTGCCCAGGCGCGGTCGAAGGCAGGCTGTAAATCGCTCTTGTTGAGCACGATCAGCACCTCGATGCGCTCGGCCTGTGCGGCGATCAAGGCGCGCGCCAGCTGGCTTTCGGAGAACTCGGGGTCGGCCGCCACCAGCACCAGCACCTGGTCGAGGTTGGCGGCGAACGACTTCGTGCGCATCTCGTCCTGCCGATAGAACAGGTTGCGCCGCTCGTCCACACGCTCGATGCTGCCTTCGTCGCCGGTGATCTGCCATTGCACCTGGTCACCGACCACCACCTGGCTCTTCTTGCCCCGGGGATGGCAGATGCGGCGTTCGCCGTCGGTGCTTTCCACCATGCAATGGCGACCGTGGGCCGCCACCACCAGACCGGTCTGGAGATCGGCCATCAGGCCTTCTGCAGTGCGTCCACCGCGCCTGCGCAATGGAAGTCGCTCACCGAGATGCCACCCACGTCGTGCGTGTTGAAGCGCACCGTACAGCGGCTGTAGCCCAGGGCCAGATCGGGGTGGTGGTCCTCGCGGTGGGCGATCCAGGCCACCGCATTCACGAAGGCCATGGTCTCGTGGAAGTTGGCGAAGGTGAAGGTTTTCTCCAGCGCGCCATCGAGCAGTTTCCAGCCCTGAACGGATTCGCCGTTGAGTTGGGTGAGCTGGCTCACGATTTCGGTGGCCGAGAGGGCGCGGCGGTTCTGGTGGATCGGGTTCATGGGTTCTTCAAGCAGCGGCTTGCAGGCGCGTCAGGCGCTCGCTGGCCGGTGGGTGGGAGTAGTAAAAGCGCGCGTACACCGGGTCGGGTGTGAGCGTGCTGGCATTGTCCTTGTAGAGTTTGAGCAAGGCGCTGGCGAGATCGGCCCCGTTGGTCTGGGCCACGGCGTAGGCATCGGCCTCGAACTCGTGCTTGCGCGAGAGCTGCGCCATCAGCGGCGAGAGGAAGAAGGTGAGCAGGGGGACGACCATCATGAACAGGATGAGCGCCAATGCGTTGTTGGGCGCGTCCAGGGAGGGCATCGCGCCCAGACCGGTGAAAAACCACGCCTGGCTGGACAGCCATCCCAGCAGCGCGAAGCCGGCCAGGCTCAGCGCGAACATCAGCCCGATGCGCTTGATGATGTGGCGGCGCTTGTAGTGGCCGAGCTCGTGCGCCAGCACCGCGTCGATCTCTTGCGGGCTGAGCTGCTTGAGCAGGGTGTCGAAGAACACCACGCGCTTGGCCGCGCCGAAACCGGTGAAGTAGGCGTTGGCGTGGGCGCTGCGTTTGCTCCCGTCCATCACGAACAGGCCCTTGGCCGCGAAGCCGCAGCGCTGCATCAGGGCGTTCACACGCGCCTTCAGGGTTTCATCGGCCAGCGGCTCGAACTTGTTGAAGAGCGGCGCGATCACCGTCGGGTAGAGCACCAGCGCCAGCAGGTTGAAGGCCATCCACACGCCCCAGGCCCACAGCCACCACGCCGGCCCGGCCGCGCCCATGAGCCACAGCACGAGCGCAGCGATCGGCAGACCAATCAGCGTGCCGACCAGCACACCCTTGAGCAAGTCGCCCAGCCACAGCGAGAGCGTCATCTTGTTGAAGCCGAAGCGTTCTTCAATGCGGAAAGTGGCGTACCAGCCCAACGGCAGCGTGATGAGGCCGCCGATGACGGCGAACGATCCGAGCAGCGCGAGCTGTTGCACCATGCCGCCGCCCAGTGCCGCCAGCAGGGCCTGGTTGAGCCAGTCGAGACCACCGAGCAGGGTCCAGCCGATCAGCAACGCGGCGTCGATGGCGATCTCCAGCAATCCGAAGCGTGTCTTGGTGATGGTGTAGTCGGCCGCCTTCTGGTGGGCGGCCACTGAAATGGTGTCGCTGAACGCGGCCGGCACGGTGCCACGGTTGCGGGCCACATGGCGGATCTGCCGACTCGCAAGCACCGTGCGGATGACCAGCCCCAGCACCAGCAGGGCGCAGAAGAGGGCGGTGAAGGCGAGAGATGCAGTGTCCATGGGGTGGAGTCTATCGAAGACAGCCGCTGCCGCATGCCGTTGGGGACTTGGCCGAACCACCCTGTTTCAGGGGTGTCGCGGCCGATCGGTGAAAATCCCGGCATGACTTCTGCCCCCACTCCGGCCAACACGGCCCTGGCCCACGCCGCCACCGACACCCCCACCCTCGCCAAAAGTGACCAGAATCTGGTCTGGATCGACTGCGAGATGAGTGGCCTGGACCCCGAAAAGGAACGTTTGCTGGAGATCGCGGTGATCATCACCGGCCCGCAGCTCACGCCGCGCATCGAAGGCCCGGTGCTCGTGATCCACCAGAGCGACGCGGTGCTGGGTGCCATGGACAACTGGAACAAGGGCACGCACGGCAAGAGCGGCCTGATCGACAAGGTCAAGGCCAGCACGGTCACTGAGGAGGAGGCGCAGGCCGAGCTGCTGGCCTTCATCGGCAAGTACGTGCCCCGTAGCGGCTCGCCCATGTGCGGCAACACCATCAGCCAGGACCGCCGTTTCCTGGTGAAGTACATGCCCAAGCTCGAGGCGTACCTGCATTACCGGTGTCTTGATGTCAGCACGCTCAAGGAGCTGGCCAAGCGTTGGCGGCCCGAGGTGTACGACGCCTTCAAGAAGCACCAGAAGCACACCGCGCTGGCCGATGTGCACGAGTCCATCGACGAGCTGGAGCACTACCGCACGCACTTCCTGCGCTGAGCGCAGTTGCCCTCTGGCAAGGGCGCAGCGCCCATGCGAATCGGTCCTCGAGCCGATGGGCGCCCCTGATCCACATGACAAAATCGTGACATTCACGCGAGATTCACATGCCCAAAAAAGCCCGTAGCCGCTTCATCTCCAAGCACCAGGAGGCTCTGCAACTGGGCGCCGCGGTGCTGTTCCTCATCTTGGTGGGGGTGTACGCCTCGCTCACTGGCGCCTCCACCATCGGCCTGACCTCATCGGCTGTTTGGTTGCTCATCGTGGCCGCCAGCGTGGGCGCCTACATGGCCATGAACATCGGCGCCAACGACGTGGCCAACAACATGGGCCCTGCCGTGGGTTCGGGCGCCATGACCATGGGTTGGGCCATCGTGGTGGCTGCGGTGTTCGAGGCGCTGGGGGCCATCGTCGCGGGTGGTGACGTGGTCGGCACGATCAAGGGCGGCATCATCGATCCGGCCGCCATTTCCGACCCCGCCCTCTTTGCCTGGGTCATGTTCTCGGCCCTGCTGGCCGGCGCGCTCTGGCTCAATCTGGCCACGGCGGTGGGCGCACCGGTATCCACCACCCACTCCATCATCGGTGCCGTCATGGGTGCAGGCATTGCCGCTGGCGGCTGGGGCCTGGTCAACTGGGACACCATTGGCGCCATCGTCATCAGCTGGGTGATTTCGCCGCTAATGGGGGGCGCGATGGCCGCGGCCTTCCTCTACCTCATCAAGCGCAGCGTGACCTACCGCGCCGACAAGACCGAGGCGGCCAGTCGCGTGGTGCCCGTGCTCATCGCGCTGATGGTCTGGGCTTACACAACGTACATGCTGCTCAAGGGCGTGAGCCAGTTGGTCAAGATCGGTTTCCTGGCCGCCTTGGCCATCGGTCTGGTGGTGGCTGTGGTGGTGTGGTGGCTGATCCGCAAGCCGATTGCGCGCATGGCCATCCGCCAGGCCAACAGCAAAGACGGGGTCAACCGCCTGTTCACCTGGCCGCTGATCTGCTCCGCTGCGCTATTGAGTTTTGCGCACGGCGCCAACGACGTGGCCAACGCGATCGGACCTCTGGCCGCCATCTACGAAGCGGTGAAAGAGGGCGCCATTGCCACCAAGGCCGGCACCCCGCTCTGGGTGATGGTGCTTGGCGCGTTGGGTTTGTCGGTGGGTCTGGCGCTGTACGGCGCGCGTTTGATCCGCACCGTGGGCAAGGAGATCACCGAGCTGGACAACATGCGCGCCTACTCCATCGCCATGTCGGCCACGCTCACCGTGATAGTCGCCTCGCAGCTCGGCATGCCGGTGTCCACCACGCACATTTCCATCGGCGCGGTGTTCGGTGTGGGCTTCCTGCGCGAACTGCTCAAGGTGAACTACGCCAAGATGGAAGCGGTGGTGTTTGCCGGTCACCAGGGCGCCGACCGCGCCGAGGTGGAGGCCTACCTGCACCGCTTCGAAGCGGCCGAGGTGCAGGAGAAGAAACGCATGCTCGCCGAGATGAAGCGCCGCACCAAGCAGCGCGAGGCGACCGAAACCGCCGAGGGTGCCTTGCTGGCCAAAAAGGAACAGCGGGCCATGAAGAAGGCGATCAAAAAAGAGATCGTCAAACGCTCGGCCGTCATGCGCATCGTGGCCGCGTGGATCATCACCGTGCCCGCCACGGCGGTGCTGGCGGCCATTCTTTTCTACATCGTCAGAGCCGTTTTGAACTGAGCACCAAAAACAGTTCAGGGTTTTCCCTCAACTTCGGGCTATAATCAGCGGCTTCGCAGGCAACTGCGATGATTTGTGCATCTGCCTCACACACAGGCCCCCCGATTGCAACGGTGGCGCATTCCTCCAAAGGACCGCACCACCCGCCAGACTCTTCAGAGCCCGGCACAACGGATGGGGACCATTCGCTCCCAGCGTCACAGGATTCTTCCCAGGTGACCCCAGGCGCGTAGACCGTTTGATGGTTGATGTTTTGTAACCACGAACGGATCTAGCGCCATGGAGCGGCCACCCCCTTGCGGGTCGGCTGACCTTCCCAGCGTCTTCATTCGATCAATTGCGCATTTTTTTGGCGCATGGACGAACATGAGCGACTCTTTTGAAACGATGGGCGACTTCACGCCTGAAATCCTCTCTGCCGACATCGACGCAGAGATCTCTTCCACCGACACCGTCGAGGCCGCCGCGCCTGAAGTGCCCGCAGGCCCCAACGGCTTCGAGCTGCTGGGTCTGGCGCCCGAGCTGGTGCAGGCCTGTGTCGACCTCGGCTACCTGCAACCCACCCAGGTGCAGAACAACGTCATCCCGAAGGCCATGCTGGCCCAGGGCGAAGCGCGTTTTGCCGACCTGATGGTCTCCAGCCAGACAGGCAGCGGCAAGACCGCTGCCTTCCTGCTGCCTGTGCTGCACACCTTGCTGCAACAGCGCGCCGACGCCGACGCCAAGGAACGCGCCGAGCGCGAACGCCTGACCGCCGAAGCCCTGGCCCGCGGCGAAGCACCGCCCAAGGCGCCCAAGCGCAAGGACCCGACCAGCTCGCGCAATTTCAAGGCCGCCACACCCGGTGCCCTGATTGTTTGCCCGACGCGCGAACTCGCTCAGCAGGTGGCCAACGACGCCATCGACCTGGTGCGCCATTGCCGTGGCCTGCGCGTGGCCAACGTGGTGGGAGGCATGCCTTACCAATTGCAGATCGCCAAACTGCAGAACGCTGACCTCGTGGTCGCCACGCCCGGCCGCCTGCTGGACCTGCAGCGCTCGCAGCAGCTCAAGCTCGACCAGGTGCAGTTCCTCGTGGTGGACGAAGCCGACCGCATGCTCGACCTGGGCTTCTCCGACGACCTGGCCGAAATCAACACCCTGACCAGCCAGCGCCGCCAGACCATGATGTTCAGCGCCACGTTCGCGCCGCGCATCCAGCAGCTCGCCATGCGCGTGATGCACGAGAACGGCAAGCACGTTCAAAAGGTGCAGATCGACAACCCGCAAGAGCAACACGCCAACATCAAGCAGGTGCTGTTCTGGGCCGACAACGCCGATCACAAGCGCAAGCTGCTTGACCACTGGCTTCGCGACACCGGCATCAACCAGGCCATCGTGTTCGCCAGCACCCAGATCGAGTGCGACGGCCTGGCCAACGACCTGCAGCAAGAAGGCTTCTCGGCCGTCGCGTTGCACGGTGCCCTGGGCCAGGGCATCCGCAACCGCCGCCTGATGGCGCTGCGCGCCGGCCAGGTTCAGATCCTGGTCGCCACCGACGTTGCCGCCCGCGGCATCGACGTGCCCACCATCACCCACGTCTTCAACTTCGGCCTGCCGATGAAGGCCGAGGACTACACGCACCGCATCGGCCGCACCGGCCGTGCCGGCCGCGATGGCCTGGCCATCACGTTTGCCGAAGTGCGCGACCGCCGCAAGATCTTCGACATCGAGGCTTACACGCGCCAGCGAATCAACGTTGAAACCGTGACCGGCCTGGAGCCACGCCAGCGCGCACCGCAGGCTGAAACCTTCGGCCGTGGTCGCCCGGCAGGCCGCTCGAACGACCGCTTTGGCGGCAACGATCGCTTCGGTGGCAACGACCGCCGTGGCCCTGCGCCGCGCTTCGAAGCCCGCGCCGAGGCGCCCCGCGTCGACCACAGCCGCCCCGGCACGCGCTTTGACCCGCGTTTCGAAGGCCGTGCCGAGCCGCAGCGTCCTGAAGGCCGCTTCGACAACCGCGGTGAGAACCGCTTCGGCGACCGTGGCGAGAACCGTGGCGAAGCCGGTGGCTACCGCCCCGACACGCGCCCCGCTGCTGGCCGCAACTTCGCCGACCGTGCCCCCGCACGTCCCGGCTTCGGTCCCAAGCCCGGCGGTTTCAACAGCTTCGGCCGCAGCGACAAGCCCATGGGTGACCGGGGTGGCGATCGTGGCGCCGACCGTGGTGGCTTCAGCGACCGTGGCAACGCCGAGCGCGGTGCCATGCGCGGTGGTGAATTTGCACCGCGCCGTCCTGAAGGCGCACCGTCGCGCCCCATGGCCCGCCGCAGCCCGCGTTAATCCAGCTCGGGCCTCAACGGCCTGACAAAAAACCAGACTTTCGGGTCTGGTTTTTTTTCGTCTGCACGCCGCCTCGACTTCTGATTGTTCGCTTCAGCGCGGCGCACCCGCTGCCAACCACGCCCGCCAGCCGCCAAAACGTGTGATGTCGGTCGCGCGGGCGATGCCTTGCCCTTCGCAGATGAAGCCGGCCACCTCGCTGCCATCGGCCAGCTTCACCTTGCCGATGCCCAGCGGCGCCGGGATGCCCGCCACGAAGCTGCCGAAGTGCGCGGCGGGCACTTCCCACACCTCCAGGGCGATGGCCGATCCGCCCGAGGCCACACGCACCATGCCGGGCCGCTGCACGGTGCCGCCGGCCAGGGCGTGCAGCTGGTATTCGGGGGCCGAATGCGGGCTGCCGATGAGGCGTGCGCCGCGCGAGGTGAGCTGGTGGTTCAGGGGCAGACCCGAAAGGTGGGCGCCGCACACGGCCACGCGCACGGTGCCGCTGCCGGCCGCGCCCACCTCGCCCGAGGGCAGGCCGGTGCAGGCCGGTGTACTGGCCAACGGCGTGGGCGTGGCGCCGAGCGTGCAGGTCTCGGCGCGGTGGAAGCGGTCGGCCAGGCGCAGCAGCGGGATGTCCTTGAACGCGGGCGCGGCCAGCGTCACGCCCCAGGGCAGGCATTGCGCCGGGCCATCGGCCAGAAAGCCCGAAGGCACGGCCACCGCGCTGTAGTCCAGCAGGTTCATGAAGTTGGTGTAACGGCCCAGGTTGGAGTTGAGCTGGATCGGATCGGCCTGCATCTCCGCGATGCGGTAGATGGTGCCGGCGGTGGGCGTGAGCAGGCAGTCGATGTCGGCCCAGACAGCGTCGCACAGGCGCTTGAGCGCCTTGAGGCGGTAGCTCGCGGCAAACGCCTGGGCGCCGGTCACGCTGCGACCGCCCTCGATGATGGTGCGCACGGGGGGGAACACGGCTTCGGGTTGCGCGTCGATGAAGGCTTGGATGGCCACGTAGCGCTCTGCAACCCACGGGCCGTCGTAGAGCAGGCGGGCTGCTTCCAGAAACGGCGCGAGGTCGACTTCGATCGGCGTGCCGCCCAAGGTCTTGAGCCTCTCCACCGAGGAGGCGAACAGTTTCGCGGCCGCACCGTTGCCGAAGAACTCCAGGTCTTGCGCGCGCGGCACGCCAAAGCGAAACGGGCCTTGTGAGAAATCCACGCCGAAGGGCTGGGCGGGACGGCTGTAGGCATCGGCCGCATCAAACGCGGCGGCCACGCCCAGCACGGCCTGCACGTCGGCGGCGGTGAGCGCAAAGATGGACACCGTGTCCAGCGAGCGGCAGGCCGGCACCAGGCCGGTGCCCGAGAGCAGGCCCAGCGTGGGTTTGAGGCCGACCAGGTTGTTGAACGACGCGGGCACGCGGCCCGAGCCGGCGGTGTCGGTGCCCAGCGAGAACGTCACGTAGCCCTTGGCCACCGACACGGCCGAGCCCGAACTCGAGCCGCCCGAGATGAAGTCGGGGTCGAACGCGTTCTGGCACGCGCCATGGGGCGAGCGCGTGCCGTTGAGGCCGGTGGCGAACTGGTCGAGGTTGGCCTTGCCCACCGGCACCGCGCCGGCGGCCATCAGCTGCTGGATGAGGAACGCGCTCTCGGTGGGCGTGTAGGCGAATTCGGGGCAGCCGGCGGTGGTGGGCACGCCCGCCAGATCGATGTTGTCCTTGATCGCGAAGGGCACGCCGAACAATGGCAGGCTGGCCGGGTCCACGCCATCGAGACGCGCCACATGGGGTGCCACCTGCGCATCGCTCAGCACGTGGATGAAGGCGTGGTGCGTGTCGGCGCGGCAGCGGGCCAGCGCTTCGGCGATCACCTCGCGCACGGAGGTGCCGCTGCGCCAGGCGGCTTGCAGGCTGGCGAGATCGAAAGAGAGTTGGCTCAGTGACATGGAAACACTCCGTTGTCGTTCTAGAAGTTCAGATGGCTTCGTCGATCAGCACCAGCACGTTCTGCCCGGCCGACACCGCCCCACCTTGCGCGCACATGAGGCTGTGCACCGTGGCGTTGGCCGGTGCAAGCAAGTTGAATTCCATCTTCATGGACTCGATCACCATCAACACGTCGCCAGCCTGCACCTGCTGGCCCACGCTCACGGCCACCTTCCACACATTGCCCGGCACACTGGTGGCGAGCATCCGGCCGCCCTCGGGCAAGTCCACCTCGTCGGCCACGCCGGCGCTGGCGGCTGCGTCTTCGCTCGTGTAGTCGGCCTGGCCGGCGGCCACCCAGCGCTCGCGCTCGGCTTCAAACGCGGCCTGCTGCGTGGCTTTGAAGCCGGCGATGCTCTCGGCGTTGTCAGCGAGGAACCGCCGGTAGTCCTTGAGGCTGAACGTGCCGTCTTCGGTGCGCAACGCATGGCCGCCGTGCGGAAAGTTGGCGCGGATGGTTTTCAGCGCGTCCTCGCTCACCGGCTCGAACCGGATCTGGTCGAAGAAGCGCAGCAACCAGGGTTGTTCGAACGGTGTGCCCGGCGTGCCGTGGCGCCAGCGGTTCCACATCTGCAGCGTGCGGCCGACAAACTGGTAGCCGCCCGGGCCTTCCATACCGTACACGCAGAGGTAAGCGCCGCCAATGCCCACGGCGTTTTCCGGTGTCCAGGTGCGCGCGGGGTTGTACTTGGTGGTGACGAGGCGGTGGCGCGGGTCCAGCGGCGTGGCCACCGGTGCGCCCAGGTACACGTCGCCCAAGCCCAGCACCAGGTAGCGCGCGTCGAACACGATGTTGAACACGTCTTCGATCGAGTCCAGCCCGTTGATTCGGCGGATGAACTCGATGTTGCTCGGGCACCAGGGCGCGTCGGGCCGCACCGACTGCATGTATTTTTCGATCGCCAGCTTCGTCTGCGGGTCGTCCCACGAGAGGGGCAGCACCACGGTGCGCGAGGGCACCACCATCTCGTCCACGGGCGGCAAGGCGTCGTCCACCGCGCTGATAGTGCGCAGCAGCTCGTCGCGCGGCAGCAGGGCAGGGTCAAAGTGAACCTGCAGCGAGCGGATGCCGGGGGTGAGATCGATCACGCCCTTCAACTGCTGTGCCTTGAGGCCGTGCAGCAAGGCCTGCACGCGCATGCGCAACTCCAGGTCCAGTGTGAGCGGGCCGAACTCGATCAGCACGTAACGGTCGCCGGCCTGGCGGATCACGCGGCGCGGGCGGTCGCCTTCTGCAGCGCGGTCGTCGAGCACGGGGCTGGCCGGTGAACCGGCCTGGCGGTGAAACCGCACCGTGTCACCGGGCCGCAACTGGCCCAGCTTCCACAGCTCGTCGTGCAGCACCACGGCCGGGCACACAAAGCCGCCCAGGCTGGG
Organism: Pseudomonadota bacterium; assembly: GCA_040385485.1. GTDB lineage: Bacteria > Pseudomonadota > Gammaproteobacteria > Burkholderiales > Burkholderiaceae_C > Hydrogenophaga. Next base: position 74,488 of record JAZKHJ010000001.1, read on the forward strand.
GCCATCGGGTCCGAGGATCACCGGCATGTCGCCGGTGAAGTCGATCGCGCCGATGGCGTAGGCGTTGTCGTGGATGTTCGATGGGTGCAGGCCCGCCTCGCCGCCGTCGGTGCGCGCCCACTGCGGCTTGGGGCCGATCAGGCGCACCCCTGTGCGGCTGCTGTTGTGGTGGATCTTCCAGGCGGTGCCGAAGAACATGGTGATGTCGTCGGGCGTGAAGAAGTCGGGTGCGCCGTGGGGGCCGTAGAGGACCTTGATGTCCCAGTGGTTGGTGTATTCGGGGGCTTCGACAGGCTCAGCCCGAACGGGGGAGGCTTGCGTCCGCGCGGAAGACAAGTGCAGCACATCCCCCGTGCGCAGATGCCGCCCCGCGTGACCACCAAACTGCCCCAGCGTGAAGGTGCTTCGGCTGCCCAGGTACAGCGGTACATCCAGCCCGCCCGCGACAGCCAGCGCCAGGCGCACGCCGCGCTCGCAGCGGCCCACGGCGAGTGTGGCGCCGGCCGGCACCTTGATGGCCTGCCACATCGGCACCGGCTCGCCATTCAGCGTGAGCTTGGCGGGTGCCCCTGTCACGGCCACCAAGGTGGCGGTGTTGAAGCGCAGGGTGGGCCCGGCCAGCGTGATCTCCAGCGCGGCGGCGTCGGCCGCGTTGCCCACCAGCGCATTGGCCGCCCGGTGCGCGTGCATGTCCATCGGGCCGCTGGGCGGCACGCCCACGTCCCAGTAACCCTGGCGGCCCGGCCAGTCCTGCACGCTGGTCTGCACACCGGGTTCCATCACATCGATGGTGGCCGGGTGGTAGGCGAAGGTGGAGAGAAACCGCGTGACCTGTTTGCCCTCGCGGAACACCGGATCGCGCACCACCTGGCGCAGGTAGCCCAGGTTGGTCTCGATGCCGGCCAGGCGCGTCGCATCGAGCGCGTCTTCCATTTTCTTCAAGGCTTCTTCGCGCGTGTCGGCCGTCACGATCAGCTTGGCCAGCATCGGGTCGTACCAAGCGGGCACCTCGGTGCCGCGTTCCACCCAGCTGTCCACGCGCGCATGGCAAGGAGTACCTGTGGGGAACACCACCTCGGTCAACAAGCCCGCGCTGGGCTGGAAGTTTTTCGCCGGGTCTTCGGCGTACAGCCGGACCTGGATGGACGCGCCGCGCGGCGTGGGTTGCAGCGTGTTCAAAGGCGGCAGGTCACCGGCCGCGAGCTGCAGCATCCAGGCCACCAGGTCCACGCCGCACACCTGCTCGGTCACGCCGTGCTCCACCTGCAGGCGCGTGTTCACTTCGAGAAAGTAAAAGGCACCGGTGGAAGCGTCGTAGACAAATTCCACCGTGCCGGCGGATCGGTAGTTCACCGCCTGCGCCAGCCGCACGGCGGTGGCGTGCAGTTCGCTGCGCTGCGCGTCGCTCAGGCCGGGCGCGGGGGTTTCTTCAATCACCTTCTGGTTGCGCCGCTGCACCGAGCAGTCGCGCTCGCCCAGCGCGATCACGCCGCCCGCGCCGTCGCCGAACACCTGCACCTCGATGTGCCGCGCCTGCTCCACGTATTTCTCGATGAACAGGCCCGCGTCCTTGAAGTTGGCCTGCGCCATGCGCCCGACCGAGTCGAAGGCATCGGCGAGTTCGGCCGCGTTCCACACCAGCCGCATGCCGATGCCGCCACCGCCCGCCGTGCTCTTGAGCATCACCGGGTAACCCACGCGCGTGGCCTCGCTCTGCGCCTGCGCCAGATCGGTCAGCAGACCGGAGCCCGGCAGCAGCGGCACGCCACGCTGCTCCGCCAGATCGCGCGCGGTGTGCTTGAGGCCAAAGGCGCGCATCTGCTCGGGCGCGGGGCCGATGAAGGCGATGCCGGCGGCCTCGCACGCCTGGGCAAACGTTGGGTTTTCCGAGAGGAAACCGTAGCCGGGGTGGATGGCTTGTGCGCCGCAGTCCTGGGCAATCTGCAGGATGCGGTCGGCGCGCAAATAGCTATCGGCCGCCGGGGCCGGGCCGAGCAAATACGCCTCGTCGGCCTCGCGCACGTGGCGGGCCTGCGCGTCGGCTTCGGAATACACGGCCACGCTCTGCACGCCCAGTGTTTTGAGCGTGCGGATGATGCGGCAGGCGATGGCGCCGCGGTTGGCAATCAGGACCTTGCTGAACATGGGTGGAACCTTGGATCGAAGAGGGCAGGCCGTCCTGCGAAAGGGTCACGCGGCAACGGGTCGTCCCGCTGTGCGCATCGGCACAAGTTCAGGCGGGGTCCCAGACGAGCAGTTGAATCGGCGTGGGGTTGTACGCATTGCAAGGGTTGTTCAACTGGGGGCAGTTGGAAATCAGCACCCACACATCCATCTCCGCCCGCATCTCCACGTACTTGCCCGGGCCCGACACGCCGTCTTCAAAACTCAGCGCGCCATCCGCCGTCACGGGCACGTTCATGAAGAAGTTGATGTTGGGTACCAGGTCGCGTTTGCCCAGGCCCACGTCGGCGTGTTGCAGGGCAATGAGGTAGTTGTCTCGGCAGCTGTGCATGAACTTCTTCTGCAGCGCATAGCGCACCGTGTTGCTCTCGGCCGCGCAGGCGCCGCCCAGCGTGTCATGGCGGCCGCAGGTGTCAGCCACGATGGTGAGCATGGCGTTGCCGTCGTTGCTGCGGATCACGGAGCCGGTGGTGAGGTAGATGCCGCCCTGGCGCTGCATGGTGTTGGTGGCGCTGTAGTGCTCGGCCGGGTCGTGCCGGTTGTAGAACAGCACGTCGGCGGCCTGGTTGCCTTCCAGGTCGACGATGCGCAGCGTCTGCCCGCGCTTCACTTCAAACAGGATGGGTTCGCCGGCCGGGTGGCGCTGGTCCATCACGGCGTGGGCCGGGTCGAGGCTGCTTTCAAGGATGCGGATGTCGGTGGCTGTGGTGGTGTTCATCGTGTGCTCCTCACAGGTACAGCATGTCGGTGTTGTGCAGGGCGCGCGCGTTCTCCGGGCGAAAGGCGCGGCACGCATCGTTGGAGGGCGCAGCGCCGCAGCGCCAGGCCAGCAGGCCCACTTTTTTCGGGCTGTACGCGGGCGCGGTGTCCAGCCCGTGCGGCGCGGTGCTCATGGCCAGGATCACGTCCATGTCGAAGCGCAGTTCCACAAAATCACCCGCCTTGGCGTGGTCGGGCACGAAGGCAAAGCGTCCCTGCGCGTCCACGCCCACCTTGCTGAAGAGGTTCACCGGCGCAATCAGGTCGCGTTTGGTCAGGCCGTATTTGCCGATCTCGATCAGCAGGCCGTCTTTGCCGGATCGGTGCATGGCGTTGCGCGCGTGCTCGTAGCGCTTCTCGCCGTACTTCTGCTGCATCAGCTCGGCGTCCAGCAGGGCGCCCAGCGGGTCGTGCCAGCCCAGGCTGTCGGCCATGAAGCTGGCCATGCTGCGGCCCATGTCGCTCATGAGCACATGGCCTTGTGTGTAGTGCGCGGTGTGCTGCGCTTTCAGGCTGTCGGGCATGTTGTAGCGCTCCAGCTTTTCCAACGCGCTGTAGAGCACCAGGCTCACGTTGGCGCCGGCCTCCAGCGCCACAAAGCGGAGGGCGCTGCCGCGCGGCATGCGCCAGCTCCAGTGGCTGCCGCCGGGCACCACCTCGCTCCACATGGCACGCGCCGTGTCCACGCCGTCCAGCGCGGCAGCGGGGAAGCGCTGCCACAAAGCGGGCGCGTCCACCGGCGCGCCTTGCGGCGGGTTGGGCGGCACCACGGTGAGCGGATCGTTCAACAAGCTGTCTTGTGTCGTCATGGTTGTCTCCTGAAAAAATTCAAACGCCCACGCCCGAGAGGCGCTGCAGCTGTTCCAGATCGGTCTTCATGCCCGAGGTCTCGCGGATGCGGTCGAGGATGTCGCGCTTGAGGCGCACGAACCCGGGCTCGTGCTTGAGGTCTTGCACGCGCTGGTCGCCAAAGGGCACGTCGTAAATGGTGTCGACGCGCCCGGGGCGCGGCGCCATCAGCACCACACGCCCGCCGAGGTACAGCGCTTCTTCCACGTCGTGCGTCACGAAGACGATGGTGGTTTTCTCCAGCTTGTGCACGTAGCGGATCAGGTCGTGCATCACCTCGCGGGTTTGTGCATCGAGCGCGCCGAAAGGCTCGTCCATCAGCAACACATCAGGGCGGCCCATGAGCGCGCGCGCGATCGCCACGCGTTGCTGCATGCCGCCCGAGAGCTGGTTGGGCCAGGCGTTGGCCACCGGCTGCAGGCCCATGAGGCGCAACAGCGCGTCGGCCCGGCCCGAGGCGGCTTCCACATCTGCCGAGCTGCTGCCGTTGGTGTGGGCCTTGAGCTGGCGGCAGAACTTGATGTTCTCCAGCACCGGCATCCACGGGTAGAGGCTGTAGTGCTGGAACACCATGGCGCGGTCGATGCCCGGGCCGTCCACCGCGCGGCCGTCCACCAGCAGGTCGCCACTGGTTTGGGTTTCCAGCCCGCCGATGGTGCGCAGCAGGGTGGACTTGCCGCAGCCCGACGCCCCCACGAAGGTGACGAACTCGTTCTCGCCGATGTCGAGGTTGATGCCCTCCAGCGCGTTGATGGCCGCGCCGTCAAACCGCTTGGTGAGGCTGCGGATGACGATCTTGGGCAGGGGAATGTGGGCGGTGCTCATGAGCGTCAGCCTTTCAGGTACAGCCAGGGAAACGCGCGGCGGTGCCCCCAGCGAAAGAGCTGGTCGGTGACCAGCCCGATGAGGCCGATGACGATGATCCCGGCGAAGATGGTGTCTGTCTGCAGGAAGCGCTGGGCGCGCAGGATCGCGTAGCCCAGGCCCGAGTTGGCGGCCACCAGCTCGGCCACCACCAGGTACGTCCAGGCCCAGCCCATGGTGATGCGCATGGTGTCCATGAGTGCGGGCTTGGCACTCGGCAAGATCACCTTTTCCACCAGTTCGCTGCGGCTGGCGCCCATGGTCTGCGCCGCCTCCACCTGCGCGGCCGGCACGCGGCGCACGTCTTCGGCCACCATCAGCACCATCTGGAAAAAGGTGCCGATGAAGATGATGGCGATCTTGGAGCCCTCGCCAATGCCCACCCACAGCATCACCAGCGGAATGAAGGCCACCGCCGGCATGTAGCGGATGAAATCGGTGAGCGGCTCCAGCAGCGCCTGCACCGAGCGGAACGAGCCGATCAACAGCCCCAAGGGCAGGGCAATCACCGCCGAGAGCACAAAACCCGCCACCACGCGGTAAACGCTGATGCCCATGTCTTCAAACAGGCCGAGCTCGGTGGCCCAGGTCCAGGTCTTGGCTAGCACCTGCAGCGGCGCCGGCATGAACACCGGATCGATGCCACCCCACAGGCCCACAGCCGCCCAAAGCACCAAAGGGGTGAACAGCCCGGTGAGCGCAAGCACCCAATAGGTGCGCCGCGAGATGCCGGCGCGCACGGTGAACAGCTTGGAACGCCGTTTGGGCCGAGTTGGTGCACCAGTAGCGCGCGGTGCCGTGGCAGTGGGGGCAAGGGGCAAGGACATGCGGGGCTCCTGACGGGGGACAAAAGGCGGAGAGGCATGTGCTTTGCAGCGCAAGCGTCTCCCGGGCTTTTGTCCCTCCGTGGAACCACGCGATGGTGGCCGACTGCTCTCGGACCAGACAGCTCAGATCGGCAAGTGATCTGAGCCCGGAACCCTAGCGGTCTTCAAGGCTGGCGTGTGCGGGGCACAGCGCCTCTCTCTGGGGAATGGTTAGCAAATTCGGTGCCAGCCGCGAAGCTCAAGGCGCGCATTAGCGTTCCGTTGGTCTTGCGCCTTTGCGCATTCGTATTTGGTGAGGCGTGAACTCCGTCACAGTCGCCCATTTCGGAACTGTCGGAATCGTTTACATGCTTACCGTTCAATGCCAACGCACTCCATGCAGGCCCTTGATTTATATAGAAAACACTATGCGGCACAGAAACTGCATAGTCTTTAACATCTAGGTACAAATCAACCCAGTTGGAAACATTTCAAATGACCTTCTCGTTCAAGCACATCGTCGCCACCCTGTCCCTGGCTGCAGCAGCTCTGGCCCCGGCTGGTGCCTTCGCCGCTCCCATCTCCATCTTCAACACCGGGGTGAACTCGGCTGGCGTTGGTGCCGGTGGTCTGGCGCTCGGCGGTTCGGATGCGCATTACTCCATCGGCATGGACATGACGCCCTTCGTGGTGACCCACCCTGCTTACCTGGCCAACAACGCCACGTCGCAGTGGATCTGGGGCACCTCCCTCACCGGCTTCGAGACCTATACCTTCACCACCACCTTTGACCTGACCGGTCTGAACGCCGCCACCGCCGTGCTGAACGGCCTGTGGGGCGCCGACAACCAGGGCCTGGACATCCTCCTGAATGGCGTGAGCACCGGTGACCAGCTGCTGGGCGTGATTGTGGGCAACTTCAACCAGCTGCACGCGTTCACGCTGGACAGCGGCTTCATCGCCGGCTTGAACACGCTGTCGTTCGTGATTCAGAACAACGGTGGCCCTGGCGCCTTCCGCGCTGAGTTCGTTGGCACCGCTGACGAAGCTTCGAGCGCAGTGCCGGAACCCGGCACGCTGGCCCTGGTGGCTGTGGCCCTGCTGGCCGCGGGTGCCCTGCGCCGCCGCAAGCAAGCCTGAATCGGTTTGATCACATGACCAACGGGGGCTTCGGCCCCCGTTTGCATTGGGCGAAGGCTTTTGCGGTGGTCGGTGTCAGCGGCTGGGCACCAAGGCCCGCACCGCATCCCCCAACTCGATCACCGCCAGCGCGTAGTAACTGCTCCAGTTGTAGCGCGTGACCACGTAGAAGTTGTCCGTGCCGGCCACGTAGGTGGGCGGGGCGCCGGCGTTTTCCAGCAGCACCAGGGCAAGCTTGCCGGGGTGTTGCAGGGCCGGGCCTTCGAGCACGGCGCCTTTGGCGGTGAAGCTCTCCACGCCGAAGCTGGGCAGGATGTCGGGGGCGAGCAGGGTGTCCAGGTCGAGCTTGCTGGTGTCGAAGCTCACCGGGTAGTGGGTGGGCATGCCGGTTTGCCAGCCGAAGGTCTTGAAGTAGTTGGCCACCGAGCCGATCACGTCGGCCTGGCTGTTGAACAGATCCACCTTGCCGTCGGCGTCGAAGTCGATGGCGTATTTCACCCAACTGCTGGGCATGAACTGCGGCCAGCCCATGGCGCCGGCGTAGCTGCCGCGCAGGCTCAGCGGGTCGGTGCCGGTGCGCTCGGTCAGGCTCAAGAATTGTTCGAGTTCACTTTTGAAGAACTCGGTGCGCGCGGCGGCGCGCGGGTGGCTGGCGGGGAAGTCAAAGGCCAGCGTGGTGAGCGCGTCGATCACGCGGTAATTGCCGGTGTGCTGGCCGTAGAGGGTTTCCACGCCAATCACGCCCACGATGAGGCTGGCAGGCACGCCGTATTCAAGCTCGGCGCGGGCGAGTGTTTCGCGGTTGTCTTCCCAGAACTTTTGCCCCGCGCGCAGGCGAATGGGCTCGATGAATCGGGCGCGGTAGGCGGCCCAGTTCTTCGGCGTGCCACTGGGCGCGGGCTGCATGAGACGCACGACGATGGGCAGGCGCTGCGCCTGGCCGATCTGCTGGCGCACCCAGGCGGGGTCGAGGTTGCGGCGCACGGCGAGGTCGGTGGCGAAGGCCATGGCGGCTTCGCTTTGGTCGTAGGTGAAGACGGGCGCGGTTTTGGCCGCGTTGTTGGGTCGGCTCTTGGCGGGTGACTGGGCCAGGGCCGGTGCGGCCACCAGGAGGGCGGCGGCCAGCGTGGAAAGAAGACGGTTCACAACTTGCAATGGGTACCTTGATCGGGTGTCGTTGGGGTCGGGTGTCGGGGTCAGGCGTCGGGGCTCCGGGGCCACGCCAGCCGCTGAAAGTCGTGCTGCAGGCTGGAGAGGGTGGCGTCGCCAGAGCCGGGGCGTGCATAGCGCTGGGCTTCGAGCCGAAGCAGCCATTGTGCAAGCCGCGCGGCGGCACCGGCGTCCGCGTTGTCATTGTTCCAGCGTTGTTGCACGCGCAGGGCCAGTTCGCGTGGTGGGGTGTTGTCCGCGCTCTCCAGGCCCAGCTTGTGCAGCCGGGTGCGGGCGCGCTGCAGCAGGCGCAGCCAGGGGTCGTGTTGCTGGCGCTCCCACAGCGTCCACGCGGCGCCGAGCAGGCTCACCGCCACCATCACGCCGATGAGCACATAGGCCAGGTCGGTCCAGCTGGGGGAGCTGAAGCCCAGGTTTTTCAGCAGGTCGAGCTGGCGTCCCTGGGTGTAGTTCAGCACCCACTGGTTCCAGCTGTTGTTCACGGCTTCCCAGGCGGCGCGCAACTGGGCGGTGAGGTTGGGGTTGAGGTTGCCGATGGCGCCGGCCAGCACGCCTTGTGGTGCACGCAGGCGCTCCAGCGAACCGATGCGCCCGGGCGCCACGGCCGACGTGGGGTCCACGCGCACCCAGCCCTGGCCTTGCAACCAGACCTCGGCCCAGGCGTGGGCGTCGCGCTGGCGCACGGTCCAGAAGCCGTCCACGCCGTTGATCTCGCCGCCCTGGTAGCCGGTGACGATGCGCGCGGGGATGTCGAGCGCGCGCATGAGGATGACGAAGCTGCTGGCAATGTGTTCGCAGAAGCCTTCGCGCTTGTCGAACCAGAATTCGTCGGCGGTGTTCTGGCCGTACAGGCCGGGGTCCAGCGTGTAGCTGTAGCCACCGGTGCGCAGGCGGTTCATCACAGCGTCGATGAGCCGGGGGTTGGCCTCGGGGCCAGTGCCGTGTTCGCGCCGCAACTCCTGCGCCAGCGCCAGGGTGCGCGGGTTGAAGCCGCCAGGCAGTGCGATCTGGTCTTGCAGCGCCACCACCTGGCTCTGCGGCCCGTAGCGGAACGTGGGGTAGCTCTCGGCGCTGTAACGCACGAGCGTGTTGATCGGGCGCTGTGTGAACCATTGCAGCTCGTTGCTCATGCGCACCGCGTTGTCGGGCACCTCGGGGCCTTGCGGGGTGGCTTCCAGCACGAACAGCCAGGGCCGGCGGTTGGGCTCCATGGTCACCTGGTAGCGCACGGGCTCGCCCGAGACGCGCAGGTCGGTGGGCAAGGCCATGGTCTGCGGGAAACCCGAGCGCAGCGCGCGCCATTCGACGCCGTCGAAATCGCTGAGCACCGGGCCACGAAAGTACAGCTGGCCCTGCGGCGGCGGGCGGCCTTCGAAACGCACCCGCAAGGCAATGTTGTCGTCGAGCACCAGCTGGGCGATCTGGCCCACTTTCATGGAACCGGAGAGGCCGCTGCGCCCGGTTTCGTCTTGCCCCGGCATGCCCCACAGCGGCGACAGGCGCGGGAACAGCAGGAACAGCACCAGCATGATGGGCGCGCCCATGAGCGCCATGCCACCGGCAATGCGCGCGGCCTGCGACAGCGGCGGGCGGCCCACGGGCATGTGGGCATTGACCAGCGCGGTGAGCAGGCCCAAGAGCGCCACGAGAATGCCCGCGGCCGTGAGCAGCGACTGCGAATAGAAAAAGTGGGTGAGCAGCGTGAAGAAAGCGAGGAAGAACACCACGAAGGCGTCGCGCCGCGCGCGCATCTCCAGCGTCTTGAGCGCGAGCAACACCACCACCAGTGTCACGCCTGCATCGCGCCCGATCAAGGTGCTGTGGGTCATGAAGGTGGCGGCCAGCGTGAGCACGAGCAGGCCCACGCGCACCGGCCAGCCGGGCAGGGGCAGACCGCGCAGCGCGAGCGTGGTGCGCCACACCAGCACGAGGGCGGTGAGCGCCGTGCACCACCAGGGCGTGTGGCCCACCTGCATGAACGCCACCCAGCCGATGACGGCGAGCAGGAACAAGGTGTCGCGTGTGTCCCTCGGCAAGCTGGCGACGCCCGTGGTCCACCGTTGCCCGGCGGAGAAACCTGGGGCGGCTGGTTTCAACATATGGCCAGCGCCTCCAGGCAGCGTGCGCGGTGGGCCGAGCCCTGATCGGGTGGTATCTCGCGGCCGGGCACACGCAGGCCGTAGTCGAGCCCCTGGCGGTCGGCCATGAGCACCCAGGCCGTCAAGCGCGAAAGCCGCGCTTCCAGGCCAGCGCCGCCGCACTGCGAGTGGTCGAGCCAGAGCTGCTGGCGCTGGTGCGACAAGGCATCGCGGCTGACGAGATCGTCGCGCCCGCTTGAGAACGCCTGCGCGGCCTTGCGCCACACCACGGCCTTGAGCGGATCACCCCGGCGGTAGGCGCGCACGCCATCGAACTCGCCGGTGCTCTGCACGCGCGCCGCGCCCGAGCTGCCGGCCTGTGGCTCGCCCGGGGGCAGCGGTGGGGGATGGCTTTCGGGCTCGGGGTAGACCAGCACACCCGAGGCCGGGCGCCACACGGTCCACACGCGGAAGGTGCCAAGCGGAAACAGGGTTTGCGCGCTCAGCGGCGGCAGCGGGTGCAGGCCGCGTTCGGGCGACGGAAAACTCACCTTCAGCTGGGCGCTGCCTTGTGCGGGCACGTCGGTCCAGGCCAGCGGGGCGTGCGTGGGGTCGGCGCCGATCACGCCCATGCCGATGCCGTAGCGCGTGTGCTTGCGTTCGCTGGACAGGCGCACGGTCAGCGTCACCGCCTGGCCGGCGTGCACCGGCTCGGGCGGCGTGAGCAGCAGCGTGATGCCGCGCAGGTTGCTGTGGCACACATGCATGCCGACCACCGCGCTGCCGGCCAGCAGGAAGGTGAGCAAGTAGCCGAGGTTGAGCTGGTAGTTGATGCTGGCCACCAGCAGCAGCAGCAAGGTGAAAGCCAGCATCCAGCCCGGGCGGGTGGGCAGGATGTAGACGTTGCGCTGGGTCAGCGTGAGCGTGTCGGACTTGGGCAGGCGGTTGTGCCACCAGGTCTGGAGGTGGGCGCGCATCGAGCGCCACGGATGGCGCCAGGCGTTCAAAGTCAGGGCGCCAGCGGGCGAGCGCGCAGCGGTGGCCACCATGTCACGGGAGGGGTATGGCTTCCAGCATGGCGCGCACCTGCTCCACTGGCCCTCGGCCGGCATCACGCACGGGAATCAGCCGGTGCGCCACCGTCTGCGGCAGGATGGCGGCGATGTCGTCGGGCGCCACGTAGTCGCGCCCGCTCAAGTAAGCCTGCGCCTTGGCCGAGCGCACCACGGCGAGCGCGGCGCGCGGCGACAGGCCCTGCGCAAACCACTGCCCGTTGCGCGTGGCGGCCACCAGGTCTTGCAGGTACTCCAGCACCGGTTCGGCGGTGTGCACCTGGCTCACCGTGTGCTGCAGGGCCGCGAGGTCGGCCGGGGTGAGGGCGGGCGGCAGTTTGTCGAGCATGTCGCGGCGGTCCTGGCCGCGCAGCAGTTCGCGCTCGGCCGCGCGGTCGGGGTAGCCGATGGACAGGCGCATGTGAAAACGATCCAGTTGCGATTCGGGCAGAGCGTAGGTGCCCAACTGGTCGTGCGGGTTCTGCGTGGCGATGACGAAGAAGGGCTCGGGCAGCGCGCGTGTTTCGCCTTCCACCGTCACCTGCTTTTCTTCCATGGCCTCGAGCAGGGCGCTCTGGGTCTTGGGGCTGGCGCGGTTGATTTCGTCGGCCAGCAGCACTTGGGCAAACACCGGTCCGGGATGGAACACAAACGCTTCGCGGCCACGCTCGTAGATCGACACGCCCACAAGATCGCTGGGCATGAGGTCGGCGGTGAATTGCACGCGCGAAAACTGCAGGCCGAACGAGCGCGCCAGTGCGTGCGCCAGTGTGGTTTTACCGACGCCAGGGACATCTTCGATCAGGAGGTGTCCACCGGCCAGCAAGCAGGCCACGCAGTCGGAAACCTGCTGGGATTTGCCCACGATCACCGTGTTAAGCTGATTCAGCAACTGTTGAATTTTTGTGTCGGCTTGCATGCCGCGAACCTTACCGTAAAACCGCCATGGGACAGGCCACCGGGTATTTCACCCACAAGGATTGTTGGAGGCACGAAATGGGCGCCGGTCACCCGGAATGCCCAGAGCGTCTGGACGCGATCGAAGACCGTTTGCTCATGAGCGGACTCGACGTGGCGCTGGAGCGCCGCGAGGCCACCGCCGCCTCCATGGCCGACCTCGAACTCGCGCACGGCCGCATGCACCTGGCGTCGCTGCGCGGCCTGAGCGACAACCTGCGCGACGAGATCAAGGCCGGTGGCCCGAGCCACGCGCAAGTCGACCCCGACACCTCCATCAACATCCACAGCTGGGACGCCATCCTCATGGCAGCGGGCGCCGCCATCGACGCCACCGACGCGGTGATGGCTGGCGAAATGCCCAACGCCTTCTGCGCCGTGCGCCCACCTGGCCACCACGCCACGCGCAACCAGGCCATGGGCTTCTGTTTCGTGAACAACGTGGCCGTGGCCGCCAAGTACGCACTGGAGCGGCACGGCTTGAAACGCGTGGCCATCATCGACTTCGACGTGCACCACGGCAACGGCACCGAGGACATCGTCGCGGGCGACGAGCGCATCCTCATGTGCAGCTTCTACCAGCACCCGTTCTATCCGCTGTGTGAACACGCCACCGCGGCGAACCTGGTCAATGTGCCGGTGCCGGCCTACACCAAGGGCATGGACATCCGCGAGCTGATCGACATGACCTGGATGCCCCGGCTTGATGCCCACAAGCCGCAGATGATCTTCATCAGCGCGGGCTTCGACGCCCACCGTGAAGACGACATGGCGCAGTTGGGCCTGGTGGAGCAGGACTACGCGTGGATGACGATGCGGATCAAGGAAGTGGCCGAGCGCCACGCCAAGGGCCGCATCGTGAGCTGCCTCGAAGGCGGCTACGCCTTGAGCGCGCTGGCGCGCAGCGTGGAAGCGCACTTGCGGGTGCTGGCCGACGTTTGAACCTGTGCGGCGGACGGGCGTCCGATAATGTCCCGATGACCCACCCCGCATCTTCTCCATCCCCAATGGCCGACGGCGCACTGCTGCTGCACACCTGCGATGCGCGCGGCGTGCACACCCTTACCCTGAACACCCCGCGCAGCTTCAATGTGCTGTCCGAAGCCATGCTCGCCGCGCTGCAGTCGGCGCTGGATGCGGTGGCGGGTGACCCGCAGGCGCGGCTGGTGGTGATCGGTGCCAACGGCAAGGCTTTTTGCGCCGGGCACGACCTCAAGGAAATGCGGGCGCACCCCGAGCTGGCGTATTACCAGGCGCTGTTTGCGCGCTGCTCGCGCCTGATGCTCGCCATCCGCAAGCTGGAGGTGCCGGTGATTGCGCGCGTGCAAGGGCTGGCCACTGCCGCGGGCTGCCAGCTGGTGGCGCAATGCGATCTGGCCGTGGCCAGCGAGAACGCGAGCTTCGGCGTGAATGGCATCGACGTGGGCTTGTTCTGCGCCACACCGGGCGTGGCCTTGTCGCGCAACATCCTGCCCAAGCAGGCCATGGAGATGCTGCTCACGGGCGACTTCATTTCCGCCGACGAGGCATGCGCCCGGGGTCTCGTGAACCGCGTGGTGGCCTCCGACGCGCTGGACGCGGAAGTGGCCGCGCTGGTGGACCGAATCCTCGCCAAGCCGCCCGAGGCCATCGCCATGGGCAAGGCACTGTTCTACCGCCAGCTGGAGACCGGCATCGAGTCGGCCTACCAGCTCGCCGGGCAGACCATGGCCTGCAACATGGCGCACGACGTGGCGCAAGAAGGCGTGCAGGCCTTCATCGACAAACGCGCGCCGAGCTGGCGCGCCTGAACTTCCCAACCTGTTTTCTTCCCATGGCCATCACCGCTCCCGCTGCCCCGAAACCCATCGACGACTTCAGCCTCTGGCTGTCGGCCTTCACGCAGCCCACCGTGTTGACCGAACTGGGCGCGCTGGCGGTGTGCATTGCGCTGGCGCTTGGCGTCACCTGGCTGCTGCGCCGCGCGCTGCGCATGCAGGACGAGAGGACCTCGGTGCTGTTTGGGCGTCGTCTCATCGACGGCGTGATGTTTCCGCTGCTGCTGCTCACGCTGGCCTATGTGGCGCGCGCGCTGTTGATGGCGGTGTTGCCGTTGGCGGCGTTCAAGGTCGCGATTCCGGTGCTGGTGTCGCTGGTGGTCATCAGGGTGGGCGTGAAGGTGCTGCAGGTGGCGTTTGCCACGGCGCCCTGGGTGCGGGCGCTGGAGCGCACCATTTCCTGGGTGGCGTGGCTGGCCATGGTGCTGTGGGTCAGCGGTTTGCTGCCGGTGGTGCTGGCCGAAATGGACCAGATCACCTGGAAGATCGGCGCCACCACGCTGAGCCTGCGCACCATGATCGAAGGCATCCTCACCGCTGGTGCGGTGTTGATCCTTTCGCTGTGGGTGTCCTCGGCCATCGAGACGCGCCTGCTGCGCAAGGCGGTGGGGGGCGACCTGTCGTTGCGCAAGGCGGTGAGCAACGCCACGCGCGCACTGCTGATGTTTTTCGGCCTGATCATCGCGCTGTCGGCCGTGGGCATCGACCTCACCGCGCTGTCGGTGCTGGGTGGCGCCATCGGTGTGGGTATCGGCTTTGGCCTGCAGAAGCTGGCGTCCAACTATGTGAGCGGCTTCGTGATCCTGGCCGAGCGCAGCATGCGCATCGGGGACAACGTGCGGGTGGACAACTTCGAAGGCATCATCACCGACATCAACGCGCGCTACACCGTGATCCGCTCCACCACGGGACGCGAGTCCATCGTGCCCAACGAGTTGTTGATCATCAACCGGGTGGAAAACCTGTCGCTGGCCGACGACCGGCTGTGGCAGTCCACCGTGGTGTCGGTGGGCTATGAGAGCGACGTCGAACAGGTGATGACGCTGCTGAAAGACGCAGCCATGACCCAGGACCGTGTGCTCAAGGACCCGGCGCCGTCCGTGGCTTTGTCCAACTTCGGCGCTGACGGCCTGGAGTTCACACTGGGCTACTGGATTGCAGACCCCGAGAACGGCACCCTCAACATCCGCTCGCTGATCAACCGCCAGGTGCTGCGTGCCTTGCGCGAAAACCAGATACAGATCCCCTACCCGCAGCGCGTGCTGCACATCAAGCCACCGCCCGTCGGGTCCGATGCAGCCGCTTCAGCGGTTCATGAAGCCCGGTAGCCACAAGGAGATGGCCGGGAAGGCGATCAGGATGCCCAGGCGCACGATGTCGGCCATGACGAAGGGCCAGACGCCCTGGAAGATGTGTTTGAGCTTGACCAGCGGCAGCAGCGAATTCATGACGAAGAGGTTCATGCCCACCGGCGGCGAGATCATGCCGATCTCCACAATGGTCACGATCAGGATGCCGAACCACACCGGGTCGAAGCCCAGGCCGGTGATCACGGGAAAGAACACGGGGATGGTCAGCAGCACCATCGACAGTTCCTCCATCACCAGGCCCAGGGCGATGTAGATCGTCATCATCACGACCACCACCATGATGGGGTGTGGACTGAACTGCAGCAGGAAGTCGCGCAGGTCACCCGGCATGCTGGTGAAGTTGATGAAGCTGGTGAAGACCATCGCACCGATCAGGATGGTGAAGAGCATGGCCGTGGTGCGGGTGCTCTCGACCAGGATGTCGAGCAGGATACGAGGCGTGAGCGCACCGCGGATCAGGGCGAAGAAGAATGCACCCGCCGCGCCCACACCCGCGCCCTCGGTGGCGGTGAACACGCCGCCATAGATGCCGCCGATGACCAGCGCAAACAGCACCGCCACGCCCCAGATGCCGCGCACCGCGGCCAGGCGCTGGGCCCAGTTGAAGCGCTCGGCCGGTGGGCCGGCTGCAGGGTCGCGCCAGGTGATGTAGACCACGGCCAGACACAGGCAGACCACGGCCACCAGCCCGGGCAGGATGCCCGCGATGAACAGCTTGCCAATGTCGGTCTCGGTGATGATCCCGTAGATAACGAGGATGGTGGACGGCGGGATCAGGATGCCCAGCGTGCCACCCGACGCAATGGCGCCGGTGGCCAGCGTGTCCTTGTAGCCGTGGCGCTTCATCTCGGGGTAGGCCACGCGCGTCATGGTGGCGGCGGTGGCGATCGACGAACCACAGATGGAGCCGAAGCCGCCCGAGGCGATGATGCTGGCCATGGCCAGGCCGCCCTTGCGGTGCCCCACGAAGGCGTTGGCCGCGGTGTAGAGCTCGCGCGCCATGCCGGCGCGCGCCACCAGATTGCCCATGAGGATGAACAGCGGGATCACCGACAGCACATAGGCGAAGCCGGTCTCGAAAATCACCTGGCTGGTGCTGGCAAATGCCGGCTGCCAGCCGCGCATGAGGCCCAGGCCAACCACACCGGCGATGGCCATGGCCAGCGCCAGGGGAATGCGCAGGAAGGCCATCGCGAAGACGGCCAGGAAACCCAGTGCCGCCTCGGTCATGGCGTGGCTCCGTCCAGATCGGCGGGCAGCTCGGCGGGTGGAGGGTGGTGAGGCGACGGCACCGGAACCGCAACAAACACGAACAGCAGATGCACGGCCGCCGTGATGGCGAGGAAGAGCGCCATCATCCAGGCCACGGGCGCGATGGAAACCTGCAGGTAGACGGTGGTGTCGCCGTACTCGGCGAAACGGTCGGCGCGTGTGCTCATGAGGTAGGCGAGGAAGCCAAAGCCGCCCGCGCAGATCAGATTGACGAGACGCGACTGGATGCTGCGCACCCAGTCGGGCATGAAGGCGTCGAGCGAGTCGAACACCACGTGTTCATTGCGCCACGACACCATGGGCAGCGCACCGAATATCACGATGACCATGAGGATCTCGGTGATCTCCAGGCCGCCGGGCACCGAATGGCTGAAGAAGCGCCGACCGGTCACGTCCACCAGCGTGAGCCACATGATGGCAAACAGGGCCATGGCGGCCATGAGTCCGGTGGACCAGCGCAACCCGCGATCAATCGTCTTGAGCATGATGAATCTTGATGTGAAAAGGCCGGCTGTGCGTTCTGCTCAGCCGGCCCGGCAAGGCCACATGGTGGCCTGGGGGTTACTTCACCTTGGCGATCTCTGCGCGGAACTCGCTCAGCACGGCCTTGGGATTCTGCAGCCCTTTGACCTGGGCGCTGGCCGCCCACTTGGTCTCCAGGTAGTCCTGCTTGTCCATCACGGCTTTCACGAACGCCTTGTCAGCGGTGATGCGTGCGACGCCCTGGCCCTTCTGCAATTCGCGGCTGGCCGCGTCCACCTTGTCCCAGCCTCCACCGAACAGGCGCGCGGCCGGCTCACCCGAGAGTTTGTCGACCACAGCCTTGTCCTGCGGCGACAGGGCGTTGTACTTGGCCGGGTTCATCATGAAAACGAAGCTGGTGTTGTACAGGCCACCGGGGAAATCGGTGGCGAACTTGATCATGCTGAGCTTGAACGAGGCGATCGATTCGTCGGGGAAGAAGGTGCCGTCCATCACCCCGGTGGAGAGCAGTTCGAACGACTCGGGAGCGGCCTTGAGCGTGGTGTTCCAGCCCATTGCTTTGGAGAGTTCGTTGATGTTGCCGCCGCCGATGCGGAACTTCAGGCTCGCAGCCTCGGCGGCCGAGGTCACCGGCTTTTTGCTGTTGAAGATCACGCCCGGGCCGTGGGTGAACACCGCCAGCACCTTCACGCCGCGGTGCTCGCCCAGGGGGGCGAAATACTTGCTGTAGACGCGCTGGTAGGCGACCGAGGTGGCCACGGCGTTGTTGCCGAGAAACGGAAACTCGGCCACCTGGGTGTTGATGAAGCGACCGGGGGTGTAGCCGTCCACCGTGTACGAGATGTCGGCCAGGCCGTCGCGTACTGCATCAAATGTGCCGGGTGCCGCCACCACGCCCTTGGGCAGGATGTTGCATTTCATGCGGCCGGTGCTCTCCTTTTCCAGCATGTCGCACCAGGTCTTCTGAGAAGTGCTCAGCGTGTGGCTGGGCGGCAGCCAGCTGGAGACGGTGAACACCGTCTGCGCCGACACCCAGCCGCTGGCCAGCAGGGTGGACGTCAAGGCGAGGGAAACCAGGGTGCGTGAAGGCATGCGAAAACTCCTGTACCGGCAAGTGAAATGGTTACTCAACATAAATAAAAACGCAAAAGAAATATAGGCCAGTTCCCTCGTTCGGCGTCTCATGGCTTACCCGAATTCACCGACTAAGCGGTCGGTGAATTCAACGCAGCAGTCGTTTCCCGGGTGCAGGAAATTAAGGCTTTGTGGGTTCGGACCGTTCTTCTATAATCTTCAAAAAGCACGACCGTTCGTTTTTTTGCCGGTCCTGATTTGTCCCTTGCCTGACCGCCCTCGATAGGGGGTGGGGCATACAATCCTCGGGTTGACGTGCACGTCAATTCGTGACGCCATTTTTCCAATCATCAGGAGCAACCCAATATGAAGGTCATCGTCCCCGTCAAACGCGTGGTGGATTACAACGTCAAGGTGCGCGTGAAGAGTGACGGCAGTGGTGTGGACATCGCCAACGTCAAGATGAGCATGAACCCTTTTGACGAGATCGCGGTGGAAGAAGCGGTTCGTTTGAAGGAGAAGGGCGTGGTCACCGAAGTGATCGCCGTCTCCTGCGGCGTCACGCAGTGCCAGGAAACCCTGCGCACGGCCATGGCCATCGGCGCGGATCGCGCCATCCTGGTGGAGACCACGGTCGAGCTGCAGCCCCTGGCCGTGGCCAAGCTGCTCAAGGCCCTGGTGGACAAGGAACAACCCGGCCTGATCATCCTGGGCAAACAGGCGATCGACGACGACTGCAACCAGACCGGCCAGATGCTGGCCGCACTCGCCGGCCTGCCGCAAGCCACCTTCGCTTCCAAGGTGGAAGTGGCCGACGGGAAAGCCACCGTCACGCGCGAGGTCGATGGTGGTCTGGAGACCCTGTCCATCACGCTGCCCGCCGTCATCACCACGGATTTGCGCCTGAACGAGCCGCGCTATGTGACGCTGCCCAACATCATGAAGGCGAAGAAGAAGCAGCTGGACATCGTCAAGCCCGAAGACCTGGGCGTGGACGTGATGCCGCGCATCAAGACCCTGAAGGTCAGCGAGCCGCCCAAGCGCGGCGCGGGCATCAAGGTGGCCGATGTGGCCGCCCTGGTGGACAAGCTCAAGAATGAAGCCAAAGTGATCTGAGGAACCGACAAATGACCGCACTCGTTATTGCCGAACACGACAACGCCAGCCTCAAGGGCGCGACCTTCAACACCGTGGCCGCCGCCGCTCAATGTGGCGGTGAGGTGCACGTGCTCATCGCCGGGCACAACGCCGGCGCTGCCGCTGCGGCCGCCGCACAGATCGCGGGCGTCGCCAAGGTGATCCACGCCGACGCGCCGGGCTTCGAACACGGCCTGGCCGAGAACGTGGCCGCGCAGGTGCTCAGCATCGCCGCCAACTACAGCCACATCCTGTTCCCGGCCACCGCCAGCGGCAAGAACGTGGCGCCGCGCGTGGCCGCCGCACTCGACGTGGGCCAGCTCTCCGACATCACCAAGGTGATCAGCGCAGACACCTTCGAACGCCCGATCTACGCCGGCAACGCGATCGCCACCGTGCAGAGCACCGACGCCACCCATGTGGTCACCGTGCGCACCACCGGCTTTGATCCGGTGGCCGCCACCGGTGGCAGCGCGGCCATCGAAACCGCCACAGCAGCGGCCGACGACGGCAAGTCCAAATTCATGGGCAGCGAGATCGCCAAGAGCGACCGCCCCGAACTCACCGCCGCCAAGA
>JAZKHJ010000002.1:0-50905 GCA_040385485.1 Pseudomonadota bacterium
GAACGCTGTCCGCGATGGGAATGGAATCACTGTCCGCCATCAGTGGAATGCGCAGCCTCGTGGTCACAGCCAGGGGGGGAACACGACATCATCCTTTGGGACGACGATGAGGCGTCCAGCGCCAACACGGCACTGCAAGTCGACCTGTGCGCACCCGGCTTTGTAGCCTTCGCAGGAAATGGCGGTGGAGAAGTTTTTGCCTTCGACATGGCTGGCGCAGTTTTTATGCTGCCAATCATTGGCATGGAACCGGGGGCTGCGACCAAAGTCGCTGGCGACTTTCTTGAGCTTGCACGAGGGTTTAAGCGAGAGATTACGCCTGGCGAGTGACTGCTTCGGAGCAAACTGACCGGCTGCTCAGGGCCCGTTGCTGCCCTTCGTCGAGCGTAGTTGAACGTCGATAGTGCAGCGATAGCAAACGATGGGACGCAGCGATGCTCGCGGGCTCCTTGCCACGCTGCGGTCATTCAGGACCTCGCAAGGTGAGGACCTGAGAGGCAGCTCTC
Source organism: Pseudomonadota bacterium (assembly GCA_040385485.1). Lineage (GTDB taxonomy): Bacteria > Pseudomonadota > Gammaproteobacteria > Burkholderiales > Burkholderiaceae_C > Hydrogenophaga. Next base: position 507 of record JAZKHJ010000002.1, read on the forward strand.
GAGTGTGCTGCAGACATTGCATGCCAGTGTGTGGCGAGGACACGGCGCTTCGATGCGTTTACTCCAGTAAATAGTTGAAGGACGCCCACCCGCGCAGGAGTACCGACGACACACGCTAACGATTGAGGGTGAGCGTCTTACAACCCTTGACTTGAGCTGTCGTTTGAATCACCAGATCCGTTCCGCCTCGGCAGAGGTGCTTCAATGCAACATGGTGACGTCATTGGACCGTGGCCGAGCGCCGCTGGCGCCGCCGCCTTTCTTGCTTGATGAGTACGGCCCAAGCCCAATAGACGATTGCGTAGGCGCCAAGGCCCATCACAGCGGCAGCCATGGGAAAACCGACCAGCAACGCAGGTCCCCAAGACGTCACTTGCTCCCAAAAGGCTTCGGGCCACGTCTGAGGTGAGTTCCAGGTCCATGGGGTCGTCACCTCTGAGGACTTGATATCTACTTGTCGAGGGACGACAAAAGAGCCCAGATAGGCTGACAGTCCCCAGATGGGGGCCATGGTTAAGGGGTTGGTCAACCAAGTTGCCGCCGCCGCCGCTGCCACATTGGCCCGCAGAAAAACGGCCACCAGCATGGCAGCCGGCATCTGCAGGGGCAGCGGAAACACACCAATGCCGACCCCCAGCGCCACACCTAGGGCTACACCGCGCCGGTGCAATACCCAAAGGCGCGGGTGCACCCGCAGGTAGTGACCCAGCCAGGCAAAGCCTTGCATTTGCTCCAGAGTTTGAGCGGTGGGAAACCAGCGGCGAAGGCGCTTTTTGAATTCAGCCATGGAGCCGCGTGCATCAAACCAGGTTGCCGAACCCCGCAAATGGCAGGGACAAGTGAGGAACTGTATCGCGTCGTCTCTCGCGCGACTATGGCAGCGAGCCGCAGCGCGCTCAGGGTATGAATTGCCGGTCTTGCGCCACTTGTTTCCTAAGGGCCTCAAAAGGGCCGGATACTTCTTTCCAGTTCTGCCTTGAGCGTGGGTGCAAGCCGCAGCTGGCGTGCCAGCTCATCCAGATAAGCCCGCTCCATGAAGGAAGTGTCATCGGCCATCAGCAAGCTGGCAAGGTACATCTCGGCGCCAAGCTCATGAGTGCTGGCTGCACTTGCAACCTCTGCAGGATCCAAGGGCTTGCGCAGTTCATCTTCCATCCACTGCCGCAGAGGGGGGTCTGCGTCAATTCGCTCAAGCTCATCATGGATGAGCCCGCGCTCACGTTCATCGAGGTGACCATCCGACTTGGCGGCTGCGATCATGGCCTTGAGGACCGCCTGGCTCTGCACTTCCTCTCCCTTCAAGCCTGCGCCTGGTTCAGGATGTAGTGCCCGCGCCGGTGACGCTGGAGGTGCTTTCTGCGGCTCCTGCTGCGATTGCCAGTAGGTGTAGGCTTTGAACGCTGCAGCCCCTAGAGCAGCGGCGCTGCCAACTTTCAGTGCCGAGCCACCCATGCTGCGGCTCCTCTTGCTGCCAAGCAACATGCCCAGCAGTCCTCCGGCGGATGTACCCGATACCGACTTCCCCCAATCAGCGTTTTCATAGCGATCGGATGAGCGATCGCCTCTGCTGTTTCGGCTCTTGCTGTTGTCCATCCCGGACAAACCGGACTTCAGCAGCTGCTCGAGCATTTTTTGTGCACTCATCTCGCAAACCTCTCATTCATTCAACAGAAATTGCTGGGCGAAGAGAGCTCAGATCAGCAATGCCAACACAAAGATCCCCACCATGATGAAAGACAGTACGACCTTGGCAATCAGACCCACCATGATCCCGACCCAGGTTGCAACGCCCACCCTGACGGCGTGCCGCTGGTCTTTCTGAACCACGTACTCTCCAATGGCGGCACCCACCAAGGGCATGAAGAGCACGCCGACCAAACCCATGAAGAGTCCCGCTACAGTCCCCACTGCTGCACCCAGAAGCGCTTTCTTGCTGGCACCGACCCTTCGGGCGCCCAGCAGCCCAGCCACATAGTCCAGGCTCCAGGCAAGCACTGCCAACACAGTGACGATCACCGCCGTGGTCGTTCCCACGCGGGCGAAGTCGTCAATCCACGCCCCAAGCAAGATCCCGCCCCAGACCAGCAAGGTGCCTGGCAACAAAGGCAGCACGGTGCCCGCCAAGCCCAGCACAATCAAGGCAATACTCAGTAGCCAAAGCACAGTGGTTTCCACATTCAGCTTTCAGAATCAATGGACCAAGGTGATCCGCTCTGTTGCGCCCAAGCTCTCGTTGGTCGGCGTCGCCTTGAACACCCCCAGCCGAGTTGGGAGTCATGGGCACATGGACACGCGTTTTGCAGGGAATGGGATCCAGAGTTTTCCCGTTGGGCGCACACGGCTGGCTGGCTGGGTGATGCTGCTCAACGTTGGACCCTTTCAAAAATTCTCGTTAACGGATGCGCTCTGGCACATCTACTCCCTGGGTACGCAAGTACGTGCGCACCGTGAGGGTGTTGAGCAGGTCGGCCAGAGCGCGGGCGTTTACCTCGCCGGTCTGTCCACCGCAGGTAGCGCAGTCCAGGCCTGCGGCGTGGGGATAGTTTGCGCTGCGGCTACGGGCCGCCGTCTTCAAGGACGTCACCATGGATGCCTTCGCCGTATTTGAAATTGGCCGGGCAGCTTGGTTAGTCCGACCGCATCGGCACCTTCTACGGCCCAGGAAAATGGTTTGCAAGGTCCAGACTCAAGTTGTCCAGCGCATCAGCGTCACAAGCAGCACCAAGACACCCAGGCCGAGGTTGATCGCTACCCATGTGCGAATTTGCACTAGGATCGCTCCTCCGGCGTCCCACTCGGACGCCGCCACGGCCCGGCCGAGCCTCCTAAAGAGCGCAAAGCGGAGGTGCATGAAGATCGCAACCATCGCGACCCCAAGCATCGCCATGATGGTCCAAGCCAACGGCATCTCGAAGCTGCCACCCGACTGAACCACCTGCTTGGCGAAGCGTCCCAACATCCAGACACCGCTGACCAGTGTCAGCAATGACGCCCCCAGAACAGCCTTGAAGAAGCGGCCGAGCACATCGTGCATGAAGCGCAGCCGTACCGGTGGATCCAACTGAGCAACTGCCGGCCGCAGGAAGAAGTGGACAAACACCATGCCACCGACCCACACGATGATGGACAGCACATGAACAGTCTTGAGGGTCGCATAGATCATCGAATACTCCCATTCAATTTCAAACGCAGCCTAGCTGTGGGCTTGTGCTGTGGCCTGCATCTACAACCGCTCGTCCCGGACGACAGCGGCTGCGTCTCGCAAGCGCTGCAAGATCGGCGGTGTCATGTGGACTCGGCGACAGGAGGCTGCCCAGCACCCGATGCTGGTACTGCCGCGGGATGGCGAAGAAGCTGAATATCAGCGCGATGACAAACACGTTGTCCATCGACAGCGACTTCTCAATCATGAAGCCCGTGTAGTAGTCCATGCCGCTTTGCGCGCCCAGGAACCACCAGACCCAGGCACCGAAGAGCAGTGCCACGCTGATGTAGCCGGCCGACAGCAGCAGGCTCTCGCGAACGCCGATTTCCTTGTCGTCCTTGTGCAGGACGCCCAGGTCGAACGCCAACAGCGCGATGACGATACCGACGAAGGTGAGCCAGACCCAGGCGGGCTTGCCCAGGAAGTCGTCCGTGAAAAAGGGAATCAGGAAGTCCATGTCTTAGTTTCAGAGTGGGAGGATCGCAGAAACAAACGCACGCTTTCTCAGCAAACCGCTGAATAAACGCGTCGGGACAGCAGAGCGAGAGAGAAGAACCAGCTAAGCGCGCAGATCATGATCAGGCTTTCTTTGTTGCTCGAATGCTCAGAAGTGTCGGGATCAATGCGTTTCGAACAAACCAGCTTGAAACACACTTAAACTTCGGTTTTTCCGCACTGGAGCGAATATGCTGAACTACCGCCATCTCCACTACTTCTGGGTCGTCACCAAGGAGGGCGGTTTCGCCCGTGCCGCCGAACGTATGGACATGGCGGTGCAAACCATCAGCGCGCAGGTACGCGAACTGGAGAAGGCGTTGGGCCACCAGCTCCTCAAACCTTCGGGGCGTGGCGTAGCCCTCACCGAGGCGGGCCAAGCAGCATTCGCGCGCGCCGAGGAGATCTTTCAGTTGGGCCAGGGTATCCCCGATGAGGTGCGCGAAGCCGGTAGCGGCAAGGTGGCCCGCCTGGCGGTCGGGCTCTCCGATGGCATTTCCAAGCTCGCAGCCCATGCTCTGCTGGAGCCCGTTCTGAGCACACCCAACCTTCGGCTCGTATGCCACGAGGGCGAGTTCGAACAGCTGCTCAGCGAACTGGCGCTGCATCACCTGGACCTCGTGCTGGCCGGTCAGGCTGCTCCGCGCAACCCAAACTTGCGCCTCACCAGCGAGCGACTCGTCGATTCGCCGGTCGAGTGGTACGGCCCCGCCCGTCTGGTCGGCAAGACCGAGCGCGACCGCTTTCCGCAAAGCTTGAACGATCTACCGGTGCTGCTGCCCACGGGACACTCGGCCCTGCGACCGACGCTGGATCACTGGTTCGAGTCGCAGGGTCTGCGGCCCCGCATCGTCGGTGAGTTCGAAGACAGTGCGCTGCTGGCGGTCTTCGCCGCCCGCGGGCTGGGCGTGTTCCCGGTCAGCCGGCTTGGCGCGGACGACGTCGGCCTGATGCGCGGACTTCGCTTGCTGGGCAGCAGCGAAGGCGTGAAGGAGGAGATTCATGCCATTCGCTCTCGTCGCGGACAGCATCACCCCTTGGTGATGCAGGTAGTGGCTGCGGCGCGCCTCTGATCGCCGCCTGATCGAATTCCATCAGGTACTGTCTCGGCGCCAGGCTCCTCAGCATCGACGATGCCTTCAACGGTGCCGGCCGACTCGCTCGCGTGCGCGACGCTCGGTCTGGATCGGGATGGGTACGAGCACTGGCGCAGGCTGTGGCTTCCATTCCCTGATTGACTCCTGCAGCGACTGCAGGTTTTTTCCGACCCACGCAAGTACGAGAAACGCGGAACGTGACGAGAGCTTCATGACAGATAAATTGAGAGTGTTGGAGCAGCGAAATGTGGGTCCGTAACGACTTCGGAAGAAGGAGTTCTTTCGAGACTCGAACTCAGGAAAATACGAACCTGAAAAGACATAAAGTCCAAGCTGTGACCACTACCTCCTTTTGCCCTTCCGGCACCATGCCAGTGCTAGGGGAACCGCTCGAGTTGTCGAGCGGCACCCTGAGTACGGGTGCGTGGCTTCGGGCAGTCCTCTTCACCTTGTTGGTCTGGGCAACGGTGGTGTGCACCGGCATCGGCGGCACTGTGGGCCTCGCGTCTCAGTCCCTTTCCAACAAGCTCACGGCCAATGTGCAGCATTTGCAGCTGCACGGTGGAACTTCGCTCACATCGCGAGCTGTGCGGCGCGATCAAGCTGCGGCAATGTCGGTCCAGCACGTTGCGGGCGACTCGCAAGCATTGGTTTGGGATCTCACAGACGGGGCACAGCCGGCAGGTGAGGTAGGACTTCAGATCGATACGCAGCGGGCGTACGAGCCATCGCTTTCGGCCACCGAACCGAATCTGAAGCAGCGCCGCAGCGCGCACACGAGCCGCGCCCCACCCTTCGTGGCTTAACGCCGTGCGCGCACCTGCTGCGCGCAGCCCTTTCCCTCCTGTAGCCCGCGTGCGCATGCCGAAGTGCTGCGCGCGCCCGTCAAGACTGCTTCATGAAGAATTCACCCTACCTGGTGGCCCTGTACCTGGCCATCGTCGTGGCGGGCCTGCTGTTCGCTTTGCCCAATGTGCTGCCCGCTTCCGTGCTCGAACGCTGGCCCAGCGTTCTGCCCGACAAACCCGTGTCACTCGGCCTGGACCTTCGCGGCGGCTCGCACCTGGTGCTGGAAGTCGACGGTACCGAGCTGCAACGTGAGCGCGTACGCACCCTCGGCGAAGAAGCGCGGCGCACCTTGCGCGAAGCGGATGTTCCTTGGCGCAGTGTGCAGGCGGGCGAGCGCGGCGTGTCGATTGCGCTGCGCGATGCGGGCCAGCAGGCGCGCGCCATCGACGTGCTTTCCGCGCTGGCCACCCCCGTGGGTGCAGCGCGCGCAGACCTGGACGTGGCGGGCCGCCAGATCGATGGCAGCGACGGCGTCGAGCTCACGTTGACGGCCGAAGGGCAGCGCCAATCCATCACCCGCGCCGTGGAGCAGAGCTTGGAGGTCATCCGCAAGCGGGTCGATCAGGTGGGGGTGGCCGACCCCACCATCCAGCGTATTGGCGCGGACCGCATTCTGGTGCAACTGCCCGGCTTGCAAGACCCGTCTCAGGTGCGCGCGTTGCTGGGGTCGACGGCGAAGATGAGTTTTCACCTGCTGGGCAACACGTCCAGCCCTGACGGTATCCGGACGTTGCAGGACAGCCAGGGCAACAGCTATCCCGTCCGAAACAGCGTCGTGCTGAGCGGCGACAGGTTGTCCGATGCCAGTGCAGGCTTCGATCCCCAGACGCGCGAACCCGTCGTCAACTTCCGGTTCGATCGCACCGGTGCGCGCGAGTTCGGCGCCATCACGCAAGCCAATGTGGGCCGGCCTTTTGCCATCGTGCTGGACGGCAAGGTGCTGAGCGCGCCTGTGATCCGCGAACCCATCACCGGCGGGTCGGGCCAGATCTCGGGCAGCTTCACCGTGCAGGAAGCGGGCACGCTGTCGGCGTTGCTGCGCGCGGGCGCGCTTCCGGCCAAGCTGACGGTGATCGAAGAGCGCAGTGTGGGCGCCGACCTGGGCAGCGACGTGATCCAAAAGGGCGTCTATGCCGGTATCGGCGCCTTCGTGCTGGTGTTCCTGTTCATGTTTGTGCTGTATGGCGGCTGGGGCCTGGTGGCCAACATTGCCCTGGCGCTTAACGTGGTGCTCACAGTGGCGGGCATGAGTTTGCTGGGCGCCACCCTCACTTTGCCGGGAATTGCGGGCATCGTGCTCGGGATCGGGCTGTCGGTGGACGCCAACGTGCTCATCAACGAGCGCATTCGCGAAGAAGCGCTGAAAGGCAAGCCGGCCATGACGGCCATCGACGCGGGCTTTCAGCGCGCCTACGCCACCATCATGGACAGCAACGTCACCGCGCTGATCGCCACGCTGCTGCTGTTCATGTTCGGCTCGGGGCCGGTGCGGGGCTTTGCCATCACCATGGCGCTGGGCATCGTGATCTCGATGTTCACAGCCGTGTCGGTGGTCAAGGTGATCATGCTGTCCATTGCACGGCGCCGCCGCTTGAAGACCATGCAGATCCGGCCGCTGTTTGGCTTTCGCCCGGTGCCCGACGGCACGCAGTTCAACTTCATGAAAGCGCGCTTTGCCAGCCTGGGTTTGTCGGCGCTGATGGTGGTCGGCTGTGTGCTGCTGATGTTCAAACCCGGCCTGAACTTCGGTATTGATTTCCGGGGCGGCATCCAGATGGAGGTGGCGGCCACTGCGCCGGCCGACCTGGCGCCCTACCGCGCGCAGCTGGCCGGGCTGGGCCTGGGTGAGGTCTCGCTTCAAGCCATCGGTGGCGAAGACCGCCTGCTGGTGCGGGTGGAGTTGCAGCCCGGCGGCGAGGCACAGCAGACTGCGGCCGTCGAGCGGCTCAAGAGCGCCGTGCTTGCGATCGACCCGCAAGCCACCTTCGACCGCACCGAGGTGGTGGGGCCCAAGGTGAGCGGCGAGCTGGCCGCCGCCGGTGTGCTGGCCGTCATCTTGGCCAGCATCGCCATGCTCATCTACATCTGGGTGCGCTTCGAGTGGCCTTTTGCGGTGGGCGCCATCCTGACGCTGGTGCTGGACGTGATCCTGACCCTGGGGGTCTTCGCCCTGACTGGCCTGGACTTCAGCCTGACGGCCATTGCCGCCTTGCTGACGCTGGTGGGCTACTCGGTGAACGACAAGGTGGTGGTCTACGACCGCATGCGCGAGAACCTGCGCAGCCATCGCAAGCGCTCGCTGCGCGAGGTGATCGACCTGTCCATCAACCAGACGCTGACGCGCAGCCTCTACACATCGGTCACGGCATTCCTGGCCGTGTTGCCGCTGGCCATCTGGGGTGGTTCGGCCGTGGCCAGCTTCGCCGTACCGATGGCCTTCGGCATTGTCATCGCAGCGTGTACATCGATCTTCATCGCGGCGCCCATCCTGCTGTTCCTGGGGGACTGGCGAGCGCGCCGTGGCGTCGTCATGTTTGCAGCCGTTGCCCCCGATCCTTCAGGACAGACCTCAACCCGGACCGGGCCCGCGGATGCAGCGTGAGCCGGTGCGCAGAGCGCAGATCGCGTCAGGGTCTGCGCTGCGCCCTTCGCCTGAGGCTGGCGCCCCACTCATGTCCTGGTCAGCTGCACGTCTGTGACCCCGGCGCTGGTGTCGATGGCGGATTGGTCGAGCTGTGGCATCAGCAGATACAAGGGCTTGTCCAGCACACGAATGTCAATGGGTGCGCGCATTCGTGCCACTTCACCGTCGAACGCCACGACGACCTCGCTGCGGCCGGGAGCGAGGGTGGGCCGCACCACCATGTGCTGGAATTCGAAGCCATCCACGCCGGCGGCTTCACCCAGCCTGCCCATGGCTCCATGCAGCATCAGCCCGATCATCGACAGCGTGCCGATGGGCCGCAGCATCAGCGCGGCCATGCTGCCGTGGCCGGGCGTACCGGGCAGGGTGTCTTGCGGCTGCGCGCCGAACTGCTGCAGTTGCAGGCGGTTGTTGCCTACGAAGAGCGTCAAGGTCTCCACGTCCCGAACCCCGCCCCCCATCTCGATGTGCAGTCGCAGCCTGCGCTGTGCACGCAGCAGCGTTGCGCAGGCTGCGACAAACGCGACCCAGCGGCTGCGACCGAAGCGGGCTTTGTAGGTTTCCCTGTCTTCCAGCAGGTCGGGATAGAGCCCGAGGCTGGCGTTGACCAGGAACACGCGGTCATTGATGCAGGCCACTTGCACCGGCGCTGGCTCCGAACGCAGCAGCAGGCGTGTCGCCGCGGCAGGATCAGCGGGGATGCCATGGGTGCGGGCGAAGTAGTTGAACGTGCCCTGCGGTACCACCCCCATGGCGCAGCCCGCAGCGTGAGCGGCCTGCGCTACCGTGTTGAGGGTGCCGTCGCCGCCGACGGCGACCACGGCCGCGTGGGTCGACAGAGCCCGCTGCGCCGACTCACGCGCCATGGCAGCCAGTTGGACGGGTGTGCAGAAGTGCAAGTCACCGCACCGTCCTTCTGCCCGAAGCACTGACTCGATGACTTCGCGCTTCGTGTGCGCGGCGCTGCTGCCAGCAGCCGCATTGATGACGAATTGAATCGGCGCAGAAGGATCGAGCTTGGGGGAATCAGCCATGACTGGACAAGACAACTCGCGGTGAATGCATTCAATCGTGGGGCAGCAGGTCACTCAAGACGGCGTGCCCGCTGTCCTTGTGATCGGCGCATCTTGTAGCGCATCCACAGGGCAGCCAGACCGTCTCGGTCGGCCGGCACGTCAGCAGACGCCGACTCTCTCTTGGCCAACCCCTTGGTCCGGCTCTACATCTTTTCCCGTGTCAGTCTCTCTGCAAAAGAGATTCCTATCGCAGAAAGTACGAACGTGAAGTGAATGACAGCCACCATCGTCACTATCTGAATGTTCTCCAGATTCAGGTCGCCACTCAAATAGGTTTTCAACGCGTGAACGCCCGAAATGGAGATGATGGCGAATGCGAGTTTGAGCTTGAGGTTGTAGGTATTGACGTGGTCCAGCCAGTCCGGCTTTTTCATGTCCTTCTTGTCAAAGTGTCCGGTCGTCACAAACAGCGACACGCCCGCCAGCGCAACGACCCAAACGAGCTGCGCCACCATCGTCATGTCCACCAGTTCAAGTACCTTGATGATCAGGTCAATCTTTTCCAGGTCACCAAACAGCAAGGTGGTCATCAGCTTGTAGGTTTCCAGCAGGAACTTGCCCAAAATGCCGAAGATGATTGCGACCAGACCAACATAAAAGAACAGCATGGTGAACCGCATGCCGTACAGCAGTGACCCGACCCCTGAAAGAAGCTTTTCCATTTTTTACCTCGAAACGATTCAACCAATTACATCAAGTAGCGTTGCGCGCCAAGCGCTTCGCCGAACAGCGCCCTGGCCAGACTCAGGGCGATTGTCGACAGCCTGTGGGTCGGACGCAGACTGACTGCGGAAATACGAACGTCTGAGGGTGGCTCAGCTGAGCTGCTCTCGGCGGCCATGGGCCGGGCGCGACAGACGGCGTTGAGCGATTTCAATCGTGGCGCAACAGGTCACCGAAGACGGTGTGCTCGCCTTCCTTTCGGTCGGCACCGGGGGCGTCGTACAGGACGAGCCAGCTCGCCGTGCCACCCGACAGTGCAGGCGGCAGGTCGCAGATAGCTTCAGCGCGGTTGGTGCCGCGCCCGTGCGGCAGTGACACCGACTCGGTCAATGCTTCCTCGAAACGCACGGGCTCGCGGTTGGAGGCCAGAATGGTCCGGGCAGCGGGCCACCTGAAGACGCGGATATCGCCGTTGAGCACCATCGTCGGGCCGGCCAGTATGTAGAGGTCATTGCCGGAGAAGTGCAGGTCCCGCACACCGAGGCCGTCCAACTGCAGAAAGTGCTTGCGGATCAAGATGCCGCTGTCGTCCAGAGGCGCCAGGCGCAGCTGGTCACCACGGGGCTCTACCGCGATCTCGATCAGCGCCGACCAACCCCGCAGCACCGGGCCGCGAAGGCCCAGCAGCAGCCGGCGGCCGTCCACTGCCAGGCCTTCGATGTCGAAGCCGTTGTCCTTGCCGGGGATGGTCATGTATGGCCCGAAGTGGACATCATCGGCGAGCGCACGGGTGAGCAGGTTCGTTTGCGCATCGCCCTTCAAGCGCAGCGCCCGTCGGCCGTCCTGGGCCTGCCGGACCAGGCAGGGCTCGCCCTTGGCGTCGGGCTCGATGGGCAGGCAGGCCAGCAAACGCCGATTGCCGTCCAGTGCCACCTTCGCCAGCCGTTTGGCGTTGTCGGCATGGTCCCGGTCCGGTCTGGCGTTCTTGCGCTTCAGGCCATGCGAGCCCACAACCCACAGGAAGCCGTCTGCGACGGCCATGCCTTCCAGGTCGGCCTCTTCGTCGGGTGCGCCCGGCAGGTCCAGCAGATCTGCGAGAGGGAAGTCGCGCACTTCGCCAAAGCGCAACGCCTCGCGCCCCACGGGATCGAGCCGGCGCAGGCGGTCCAGTCCGCAGGCTTCGTCGCCCGCCACCCAGAGCCAGTCGCCGGTGAAGGCCGCGCCGGACAGATTGGATTGAACCAGCGAGTCAGGAGCGAACTCCAGACGGACGGCATTGGCGGTTCGAGTTTTGGGCATCGCGTTTCTCAAAGCATGGGTTGGCAGGAAATTTCACGCTCCGCAATGCGCGCCGGCCGCAACCAGTGAACGTAGGAGTTTGCGGCAGAAGTCTGATCGTGCGTTCAGGTTTATCCGATGTTCGTGTCCTCCAAATGCTGCTTTTCCGGAATCGTCAGTGGCCACAGACTTTGGTCCCTTACCAATCAAAGGAGATCCGTGATGCAAGTGCTCTTCAAGTCCCGTCACCCCCAGGCCGCCGACCTTCGCGATCTGACGGAGCAGCGAGTTCGCTTCGTGCTGCGTCGCCTGGTTTGGCTGGTGCCGCGCGCCGAGGTGCAGTTGTCAGACGTGAACGGACCTCGCGGCGGGATCGACAAGCGCTGCCAGGTAGAACTTCGGACCGATGGTGCAGGCTCGGTGGTCGTTGCCTCCGTGGCCGGCGACTGGCGCACCGCGCTGGACAACGCGCTGGCACGCGCTGCACGGTTCCTCATGCGCCTGTGGCGCCGAGGCGATGACTCCCGCCGACTGCGCCAACGCTTCATCAGCCACGAACCCTGATCTCGAACGACCCGAGGACCCGACACCATGAACTCCATGACGCCCATCCCCACCACCGCTCGCCCGCAAGCCGCACCTTCGGCCCCGAGCGGCGCAGGCAGCACGACACCCACGGATGGCGCCGCAACGCGCCGTGTGCTGCGCAACACCTATGCCTTGCTGTCGATGACGCTGCTCTTCAGTGCAGCCATCGCCGCTGCCAGCGTGGTGTTCCAGCTGCCGGCGCCGGGTATCTTGCTGACCCTGGGCGGCTATTTCGGCCTGCTCTTCGCCGTCTACAAGTTCAAGAACAGCGGCTGGGCGCTGCCGGCGGTGTTCGCACTGACAGGCTTCATGGGCTACTCGCTGGGGCCGGTGCTGGCCAAATCGCTGGCAATGCCCGGCGGTGCGCAAGTCGTGACCATGGCTCTTGCGGCCACGGGCGCCACTTTCCTGGCGTTGTCTGCCTGGGTGCTGACGACGCGACGCGACTTCAGCTTCATGGGCGGCTTTCTGTTTGCCGGCATGGTCATCGCGCTGATCGCGGGTCTGGGCGCGGTGTTCTTGCAGATGCCGGCGCTGGGCCTGGCCGTGGCTGCGATGGTCGCGCTGCTCTCTGCTGGACTGATCCTGTTCGAGACCAGCCGCATCGTGAGCGGCGGCGAAACCAACTACGTGCTGGCCACCGTCGGGCTGTACGTCTCGATCTTCAACCTGTTCACGAGCCTGCTCAGCCTGTTCGGCTTCGGCAGCTCGGATGAATGAACCCACACAAGGAACCCCTCATGAAATGCCCCACCTGCACCGACACCGCACTCGTGATGAGCGATCGCCAGGGCGTCGAGATCGACTATTGCCCGCAATGCCGCGGGGTCTGGCTGGACCGCGGCGAACTCGACAAGCTGATTGAGCGTTCGGCAACGATGACGCCAGCCCCTGCCGCCCGCACGGCAGTGCAATCACAACCTCAATTCGCAGACTCCGACTACGAGCATGACCGAGGCCAGCAGGGGAACCGCAAGAAGTCCTGGCTGAACAACATTTTCGACTGACGCGCGACCCACAGCAGCCAAGGGAGACCCATGATGCGTAGTTATCCCGTGAACAGCCCGCAGGCCGCAGCCCGGTTGATCGCACTAGCTGTTCTGGCCGATGGACATTTAAGTACCAGCGAGCTCGGCTTGCTAGAGCGGATGAACGCGGCAAATCGTCTGGGTTTGACTCGCGAACAGTTCAATGAAGTGGTTCGACTTCTGTCTGAAGACCTCATGACCTCGTCCTACGCCGTCTGGGGATCAACGTGCCAGATTGACAAAGAGGCACTTCGATCGGTCATGGCTGAAGTCACCGATCCAATACTTCAGCAAACAACGCTTGAACTCTGTGTTGCGGTGATTCGAGCCGATTTTCACAGTGCAGATTCCGAAGAGAACCTGGTCAACACGCTTGCCGAACACTGGCGTCTGGTCAACCCCGGCTCTCATTTCAGTTGATTCATTCATCAAGGAGAGCAGTATGCATATCGATATTCGTACCCCGAACACCAAGCTGTCCCGCGCTCACAGTCTGGAGATGGCTCAGCGCTTGAGAACAATCTTTGCAAAACTGGCACACAGAATCGTGCGGATCGCGGTGCGCGTGAGTGAGACACCACGATCGGGCTCGACCTTGAGGGAATGCATGGTGGAAGTGCATCTGCCCAATGGACAAGTTGCAACTGTCAGTGAACGTCAGCGCAAGCTGGGAGCGTTACTGAGACGTGCCACAGAGCGGTCGTGGAAATCTGTCAATGCGCTGGTCGGATCACCTCGCGAGGCATTTAAACCGGTTCGTGTGCAATCTCACAGCAAGGGACTAACAGAGTGACATCTTTTCAGTTCGCATTGATGACTGTGGCCGCGGGATGCCTGCTAGGGGAGTTGCCTGGACATCGAACAGGCGATGACGCGGGTGACGTGGGACTCATGTCCAGTATCGGTCGCGCTCTTCAACCCGGGCATTGACAGCAAACTGCGCGGTTGCGCTCTCGTGAACCTCAAGGTTCGAGATGTGTGTCACGGCGACCGGGTCGCGACCCGCGCCACCGTCATGCAACTTAAGACACAGCGCCCGGTTCAGTTTGAAATCACACCAACCCCTCAGGAGGCTATGCACGCTTGGATCAAGCAAGCTGGGCTGAGGCCAGAAGGTTTCCTGTTCCCAAGCCGGATACACGACTCGCGCCACCTCGGGACCAGGCAGCACGCGCGAATCCTCGGACATTGGGTCGATCACCTCGGCCTGGACCGTGCGGACTACAGCACCCATTCGATGCGCAGAACCAAGGCGAAGTTGATCTACAAGCGCACAAAGAACCTTCGCGCGGTTCAGCTGCTTCTCGGGCACTCCAAGCTGAAATCAACCGTGAGGTAACTTGATCAGGTACGGTGCACGACGCAGTGGTCCATCGTTGCAAGCGGTACTTGAACGTCCCAGTCCACCGAGCGCGGTGGAACGACAGGTATGGAAGGCCCTGCGGCCGTTCGAGCGCTGCTTGCTGCAATGACCGGAGGGCAACGTCGTGACGATTCGGTGCCTTGCCGACGAACGTCCGAGACCAGTCTTGACTTGACGATGGGCACGGAGACGTGAACGGCCGCTGATGGCCGATTGGTGAAGTCTAGCCGGCCGCGCACCTGCCCGGCAAACCAACATGGCAACTGGGCGCCGCAGCGTCGACGCCTACTGGCAGCACATTGTGCGTGTCCACGAGTGCCGAACTGGGTGCCCATCTCCCGCCGTTCCCGCTGTCCAAGAGAAACCGAAATGAGTGTCCAGCAGCGACCGAAATACGCACCCGTTAGCAATCACCGCGTTTTCCTGACCCACCGTGTAGCTGAAGACAACGTTGGCACCGGCGGCGCGGGCAGCGGCCAACGACTCCTTGAGGACCTTCACACCAAGAGGACACCGCGCCACATGCGTGGCCTTGAGGTTCTTGCTGGCCAAAGCCGCCTCCACGTCCTTGAGGCCAGCTTCACCGTAGCCAGTGGTGTCCGCGAAGATAGGCACTGGCCTTGAAATCAGCGATCAAGCTGCGGCCCACAGACGTTGAAGCTCGGCAAGGTCAAGTGGGACCTGGGATGCTGGTGGCGCGCCACGGTGGATGTGCGCATCCCGGCGTTCTTCGAAAATCGCGAAGTTGCGCCCGGTGCAGTCCTGGAGAGTCGAGATGTAGCTGATACCGATGAGGGGGAGGATCGCGTTTCCGTCTCCCTTCGCGATCAGTTCGTCGTAGACCCACAAGGCGAGCGTGCGCCAGTTGGCTATGCGAGGGACGGGTGAGCCAATCATCACACCCGATACGGCAGCGATCGCAGGCGACTCCAAATCGACAAAAACCACCGCCTGGTTGGTCGTGTGCTACCAGATCATATTTAAGTTGTTGATTTATATAGGCTCTGTGACCGCCCAATGTACCAAAACTACTCTGTTTAGACATGTATTTCAGAGCCCAGTCCCGCAAAAGTCCCGCAGAGAAATTGCGTGCGAAGTAGCATCGATCAGTTTCTGCGAACGGGGCGCAGACGTTTTCTGTAGCGTGAGCAGTCGCCCGGTGAGAGTTGTGAAGCGACAAAAATGCGCTCGCTCCTTCTGAGCTGTCGGGGAGATAAGTTTCAATAACTATATCTTATCGAAAGTAATTTACATCACGGAAGAGGGCGATGCAAACCAAAAGTACGAGAGTGTCCCAAGGCATCCAAGTCAATGGGGTTGGGCCGCTGCCGACGACGTGCTCGCCCGGAGCGAGCGGCCCACGGTCGAGCGCGTGTGCACGCACCTCGGCCGGGGCTCAGGCCAAGTACCACCAGATCGCTGATTTGGTGCGCCAGGTGTCCGACTGCAAAAGGGCTCGCGGGTCGGGACGGTGAAATGGGTTCCTTGTGCGTACTGCATGCTGAGGCAACGCAGGCGCTGCAGGTAGACGCCCAGCAATTCGCTCCATGCTTCAGCCAGGCGCTTTGCGGCATTGATGTCCTTCACTTGCGTGCTTTTGTCTCCGCCGCACAGCAGGACGATGATCGTGCTTCCTCTCTTCTGGAAGTAGATGCGGTATCCATGGCCATGGTGAACACGCAATTCGCTGATTCCCTGCCCTACGAGTTCCACATCGCCCGCAAGACCAAAGGCCCAAAGGCGAGACGGACCAAGTATTGACTACGCGTCAACCATACGCTGTACAGCGTATGGAATGTTCCTGCTGGATAGTTTATTTCCGTTTCGATCGAGAAAATGGATCTTGTTATTTCAGTCTCTGCGCGTGTTGATCTATTAGGCTGAATCGGCCCACGCTGAATGCCAACGGAAACAAGCACTTAAGCGGGTCGCTCAGGGTATTCCCGCGATGCGGGATCGTTGGCGCACGACTTGCGATGAACATGCGCCCCCACCTGAAAAGTGCGCCGCGTTCTCTCTGCATTCCTTGCACGGGACGTGGCGATCATCAAAAAGCAACTGGAGACATTACTCTATGGAAACCTTCTACGAAGTCATGCGCCGCAAGGGCATCTCGCGCCGCAGCCTTCTGAAGTACTGCTCGCTCACCGCCACCTCGCTCGGGCTGGCGCCCTCGTTCGTGCCGCAGATCGCGCACGCCATGGAAAACAAGCCGCGCACCCCGGTGATCTGGCTGCACGGGCTGGAATGCACCTGCTGCACCGAAGCGTTCATCCGTTCGGCGCACCCGCTGGCAAAAGACGTGGTGCTGTCCATGATCTCGCTGGACTACGACGACACCCTGATGGCCGCCGCCGGCCACCAGGCCGAGGCCCTTCTCGAAGAACTCATCACCAAGTACAAGGGTCAGTACATCCTGGCGGTGGAAGGCAACCCGCCGCTGAATGAAGATGGAATGTTCTGCATCCAGTCGGGCAAGCCCTTCGTCGAGAAGCTGCAGAAGGTGGCCAAGGACGCCAAGGCCATCATCGCCTGGGGTTCGTGCGCCTCCTGGGGTTGCGTGCAGGCCGCCAAGCCTAACCCGACGCAGGCCACACCGATACACAAGGTCATCACGGACAAGCCCATCATCAAGGTGCCGGGTTGCCCGCCCATCCCCGAGGTGATGACGGGCGTGATCACCTACATGCTGACGTTTGACCGCATCCCCGAACTGGACCGCCAGGGTCGGCCGAAGATGTTCTACAGCCAGCGCATCCACGACAAGTGCTACCGCCGTCCTCACTTCGACGCCGGCCAGTTCGTCGAGGCCTGGGACGACGAGTCCGCGCGCCGTGGCTACTGCCTTTACAAGGTTGGCTGCAAGGGGCCAACGACCTACAACGCCTGCTCCACAGTGCAGTGGAACGAGGGCACCAGCTTCCCGATCAAGGCCGGTCACGGCTGCATCGGTTGCTCGGAAGACGGCTTCTGGGACAAGGGCTCGTTCTACGACCGCCTGACCGACATCCACGCCTTCGGCATCGAGGCCAACGCAGACCAGATCGGTGGCACCGCCGCCGGTGTGGTGGGGGCGGCGGTGGCGGCGCACGCCGCCATCTCGGTGGCCAAGCGTGCCCGCGACAACGCGCGCAAGCCCGACGCCTCCACACCCACCAACCACTGACACGACCGAGGAACAAGAACATGGGTGCTTACGAAACTCAAGGCTTTCGCATGGACAACACCGGCCGGCGCATCGTCGTCGACCCTGTCACGCGCATCGAGGGCCATATGCGCTGCGAGGTCAACCTCGACAGCAACAATGTGATCCGCAACGCGGTCTCCACCGGCACCATGTGGCGCGGTCTGGAGGTGATTCTGAAGGGTCGCGACCCGCGCGACGCCTGGGCCTTCGTGGAGCGCATATGCGGCGTCTGCACCGGCTGCCACGCGCTGGCCTCGGTGCGCGCGGTGGAGGATGCGCTGGGCATTCAGATTCCGCTCAACGCTTATCTCATCCGCGAGATCATGGCCAAGACGCTGCAGGTGCACGACCACGCGGTGCACTTTTACCACCTGCACGCGCTGGACTGGGTGGACGTGCTGTCGGCCCTGAACGCCGATCCGAAGAAAACCAGCGAGCTGCAGCAGATGGTGTCGCCCTCGCACCCGCTTTCCTCGCCCGGCTACTTCCGAGACGTGCAGAACCGCCTGAAGAAGTTTGTTGCCAGCGGTCAGCTCGGCCCCTTCGCCAACGGCTACTGGGGTTCCAAGGCCTATGCGCTGCCAGCCGAAGCCAACCTGATGGCGGTCACGCACTACCTCGAAGCGCTGGATCTGCAAAAAGAGTGGGTGAAGATCCACACCATTTTTGGGGGAAAGAATCCGCACCCGAACTACCTCGTGGGCGGGGTTCCCTGCGCGATCAACATCGACGGCGACGGCGCGGCCGGCGCACCCATCAACATGGAGCGTCTGAACTTCGTCGAGGCACGCATCAACGAGATCATCGAGTTCAACAAGAACGTCTATGTACCTGACGTGCTGGCCATTGGCACCATTTACAAACAGGCTGGCTGGCTCTACGGCGGCGGCCTCTCGGCCACCAATGTCGCCGATTACGGCACCTATGAGAAAGTGCCCAACGACCGCAGCACACAACAGTTGCCCGGCGGCGTGATCCTCAATGGCAACTGGGACAAGATCCATGAGATCGATCCGCGCGACCCCGAGCAGGTGCAGGAATTCGTGAACCACAGCTGGTACAAATACGCCGACGAAAGCAAGGGTCTGCACCCCTGGGATGGCGTGACAGAGGCCAACTACAAGCCCGAAGGTCCCAACTTCAAGGGCACGCGCACCAACATTGAGCAGCTCGACGAGTCCGCAAAATACTCCTGGATCAAGAGTCCGCGCTGGCGTGGCCACGCGGTCGAGGTCGGTCCGCTGTCGCGCTACATCCTGGGCTACGCCCATGCGGTGCAGGGCAACAAATACTGCCAGCGCGTCAAGCAACAGGTGGACGAGTCTGCCGTCGCGATCAACAGGGCCCTGCCCAAAGCACTGGGCCTGCCGGAAACCAACTACACGCTCAAGCAACTGCTGCCCACCACCATCGGTCGTACCCTGGCCCGCGCGCTGGAGAGCCAGTACAGCGGCGAGATGATGTTGGACGACTTCAAGCAACTGATTGGCAACATCAAGGCTGGCGACACCAGTACCGCCAACATCGAGAAGTGGGATCCGGCCACCTGGCCCAAAGAAGCCAAAGGCGTGGGCACAGTGGCCGCGCCGCGCGGCATGCTGGGCCACTGGATCAAGATCAAGGACGGCAAAATCGAGAACTACCAGTGCGTGGTGCCCACCACCTGGAACGGCTCGCCACGCGACACCAAGGGTCAGATCGGCGCTTTCGAAGCTTCGCTGATGAACACGCCCATGGTCAACCCGGAGCAGCCGTTGGAAATTCTGCGCACGCTGCACAGCTTCGACCCCTGCCTGGCCTGCTCCACGCACGTGATGAGCGAAGACGGTCAGGAAATGGCCCGCGTCACGGTGAGGTGAGATGACCCCCTGCGCCGCTTCGCGTCTTCCCCTCAGGGAGACTACGCCCCGGGACCGGCAAAGCCGGATTCTCTGCGTGCGCTGGATCGGGGCACGCGGGCACGGCGCCCATCCCGGAAATGAAATGAACCCACACGAGGAGATAAACATGCAAGTGAAAAAAAACCTGCGCCAACTGGGCACAACCGCACTGCTGCTGGGCCTGACGGGCGCCGCGCAGGCCCACGATGGTCACGGCCCCCACGAGCTGTGGGACATGCTCACCCACGCCGTCGGCGTCGAGCAACTGCTCGCGCTGTTCGGAATCGGGCTGGGTGTGATGGCTGTGCGCCAGTGGCGCGCACGCCGGGGCCAGGCCGTGTCGAAGTGACCGTCGTTCCCCACTCGGAGCACATCATGTCCACTCTGTCTGCCCAAGAACTGGCCCAGCAGCGCCAGGCCGATGCCACCGGCATCGACAACAACGCCGTCTTGCTCGGCGATTCCATCAAGTCGGTCTACGTCTATGAAGCGCCGGTGCGCATCTGGCACTGGATCAACGCCGCAGCGATCACCGTGCTGGCCATTACCGGCTACTTCATCGGCGTGCCGCTGCCGACCATGCCGGGCGAGGCCAGCGACAACTACCTGATGGGCTACATCCGCTTCGCGCACTTCACCGCTGGGTACATCCTGGCCGTGGGCCTGCTCGGGCGCGCCTACTGGGCGATCGTCGGCAACCACCACGCTCGCGAACTGTTCTGGGTCCCGCTTTTCCAGAAAGCCTACTGGCGTGAGGTGATTCAAGTGCTGGCGTGGTACCTGTTTATCGCTCCCAAGCCCAACCAGTACGTGGGACACAACCCGCTGGCCAGGTTCGCCATGTTTACCCTGTATCTCGGCATTGGCCTGTTCATGATCGTCACCGGCTTTGCGTTGTACGGGGAAGGCACACAGCCGGGATCCTGGGCGCACACGCTGTTCACCACCTGGGTGATTCCGCTGTTCGGCCAGAGCCAGGATGTGCACACCTGGCACCGCTTGGGCATGTGGGGCATGGTCATCTTCATCATCTTCCACATCTACGCTGCGATCCGCGAGGACATCATGGGTCGCCAGAGTATCGTGAGCACGATGATCTCCGGCCACCGCACGTTCAAGGATTAACCCCCCGCGCCGCCTTCGGCGCCCTCCCCAAAGGGGCGTTATTGGCGGCCCGTCCTGAGCTTGTCGATGGACGGTTCCGCGGAACCCTGGGTTGAGGCATTTCGCTCCGAGTTTATTTTTATTGGTCGCGCAACGTTCATTCGATTTAGATGTCGCTCTCCGCTCATCCCCGCTGGCTCGCTGCTGCTTCGGTGCTTCCTCCGAAGGGGGTGCCGGTGCGCACGCCCATGCACCCGGGTCGGCTGCTGGCGCGCACCTGCCTGGCACCGCTCTCGCTCAACCAGAGCGAGGCGGCCCGGCTGCTTGGACTGTCGCGCCGCCGGCTGCACGAGTTGGTGCACGGTCAGCGCGCCATGTCGCCCGACACCGCCATCCGCTGTGCGCGGCAGTTCGGTATCGATACGGCCTTCTGGCTCGCACACCAGTCCGCCTGGGACAGCTTCCATGCCTGGAAGCGCCTGTATGCGGTGGCGCACAGATCCCCGAGCGGTGCCGCACCCTTTTCTTCTGATTCTCCCTGAGCGTTTATCGGGACCACCCCACATGAGCAGACATCCGTCCGAAACCACCTGTCACCCCAGGGGTGACAGCCCTGCCCAGCCGCCAGCGATCGTGGTGCTGGGCATTGGCAACCTGCTCTGGGCCGACGAGGGCTTTGGCGTGCGCTGCATTGAGACGCTGCAGCGCCGCTACGAGTTCGCCGGGCATGTGTCGCTCATCGACGGCGGCACGCAGGGGCTGTACCTGATCCAGCACGTGCAGGCGGCGGACTGTTTGTTGATCTTCGACGCCATCGACTACGGCCTGGAGCCCGGTACCCTGAAGCAGGTGCGCGACGACGCTGTGCCGCGCTTCATGGGCGCGAAAAAAATGAGCCTGCACCAGACCGGTTTTCAGGAAGTGCTTTCGCTGGCGCAGCTCACCGGCAAGTTCCCGTCCCAGATGTTGCTGATCGGCTGCCAGCCCCAGGAGTTGGAAGACTACGGCGGCAGCCTGCGCCCGGTGGTGAAGGCTGCGATGGAAGACGCGCTGGCCCTGGGTGTGGACCAGATCGCGCGCTGGGGTGGCGAGCCCGTGCCGCGCCGCACGCCGCTGGGCGAACGCGAAGCGGTCACCCTGGACGAGCTCGCGTTGGCCGCCTACGAGACGCAGCGTCCCGCGCCTGAGCAAGCCTGCCGTTCGGGTGACGAACGCTTTTTCCCCAAGGACCTCTGACATGTGCATCGGCATCCCCATGCAGGTCAGCGCCATCGAGCCCGGACACGCCTGGTGCGAAGGCCGTGGCGAGCGGCGCCGGGTGAACACCGCGCTGGTCGGTCCGTGTGAGCCCGGCGACTGGTTGCTGGTGTTCTTGGGTGACGCGCGCGAACACATCAGCACCGAGCGTGCCGCCGAAGTCAACGCGGCGCTGGACCTAGTGCAAGACGCCATGCAGGGCCGGAGAGCCCGTGGCGATGCCGGCTTTGAACTGCCTTCACAGATGACCACCGAACAACTCAGGCAGTTGTCCGGACAGACCTGACACCCACCCCCACACACAGGAGATGACATGAACACCGCCACCGACACCACCGGCCGGGCTTTTGCCCTGCCACTGCCCGACACCAACCCCGCGCCACCGCTGGTGATGCGCCTAGTGCGCGACTTCGATGCCGCCTGGGTGGACGAAACCAGCGTGGCCGCATGGAGCGCGGGCGGCGGCGACCGCTTGGTGCTGCTCGCGGGCGACCCGGTGCGGTTCCCCGAAGGCCAGGACGTGGCGGCCGTGCTGCCCGAACTGATGAAGGTTTTTCCAAACCGCTTTCAGGTGGCCGTGGTGCCGCGAGACAACGAGGACGCGTTGGCGCGCCGTTACGGCTCGCAGCGCTGGCCCACCCTGCTGTTCTTTCGCGACGGTCAGTACGTCACCGCCATCGCCGGCATGCAGGACTGGGACGTGTACCAAAGCGGTGTGGCCGCCGCGCTTGCCATGCCACCCTCACGCCCGCCCACCATCGGCATCCCCGTGGTGAGCCAGGGCAGCACCAGCAAAGACAGCGGCTGCCATTGAACCGACCGACACCGAGGACACCCCATGAAAGACTTCCCCATCCCCCTCGTGGCCATCGGCCCGGGCACCCAGCCCGAAGACGAAAAGCTGGACTATGTGCACATGCCCACAGACATGGGCACCTACCGCCCACCCGTGCTGCCCGAGCCCGAAGAGCTGGCCGGGCGCGAAGCCGCGCGCGCGGTGTTGGGTCAGGTGCTGGCGCTGCTGGACCGCACTGCGCAAGGTGGCCCGGGCGGCCAGGTGGCGCTGACCACGCTGCCTGCGCAGGACCTGCAGCTGATCAAGCAGATCATGGGTGAGGGCGAGGTCAGCGCCCTGGTGCGCGAAGAAGACGGCGCGCTGGAGGTGCGCATCCAGGAAGCGGTGCTGGCCGGCGTGTGGCGCCTCATCACGTTCCGCACCGTGGACGGCGAGCGCACCATGATTGACGACGTGATTGAGGTCAGCCCGGTGCCGGCGCTGCTGCGCGCCATGGCGGTGGACGACGTGTGGCCGCAGGACGCCATGCCGCATTGGGCTGGTCCGTTGCCACCCAACGTGCAGAACGCGCCCCTGCTGGTGGAAGAAATCCGCGACCAGGTGCTCGGCTGGAAACCCGGCCAGGTCTCGCACGTGGTCAACTTCACACTGCTGCCGGTCACGCCCGAAGACATCGGTTTCCTCGACCACCATCTCGGTACCGGCCGCGTGCTCATGCTCTCGCGCGGTTACGGCAACTGCCGCATCTCCAACACGCGCCTGCCCAACTGCTGGCGCGTGGTGTACTACAACTCGATGGACAAGGTGATCCTCAACACGGTCGAGGTGGTGGACATGCCCGAGGTAGCGATGGCCGCCCCCGAAGACCTGCGCGATTCGCACGAGCGGCTGCTCGATGTGATCACCTACCTGGAGTCGGTGTGACGTTTCCCGTCCACCCGGCGCACCATGAGCAATGACCATTTCGAAGGCTTTGAAGGCTCGTACCTGGGCAACCGCGATGTGCTGCGCCCCGGCTCGCGCCTCGAATGCAAAATCTGCTGGTGGGTCTACGACCCCGCCCTGGGCGATCCACAGTGGCAGATTCTGCCCGGCACACCGTTCGCGGATCTGCCTGCGCACTGGCGCTGCCCGAACTGCGACTGCGATGCCGAGCAGTTCCTGATGCTGGTGGATTGAGATGAACCCCCTGCGCCGCTGGGTTCAAAGACCCTCTCCCGCTGGAGGGAGATGGGGCTTGACTCCCTCGCCCCTCTGGGGAGAGGGTTGGGGTGAGGGGCCAGCCGCGCCAAACGCGTGTGTCGCAGGCAGTGCACCGCACGATAGAAAGAACCCATGAGCCCGCTCACCCTCATGGACACCCCCTCAGCGGCGCCCGCCCAACTGGCCGAACGCGTGCAGAGCCTTGTGAATTTCTACCGTCACGTTCAGACCGAGCGCATGCAGGGCATTCCTTTGCTGAACCCGGCGTTGCAGGTCGAGGCGGTGGGGTTCGAATGGGCGAATCCGGTCGAGTCAGGCGACCCACAGGTGGCCGAGGGTGTGCTGATCACCCCCTGGTTCATGAGCCTGCTGCGCCTGCCGTCGGTGAATGGGCCGCACGGCAACCGCGTGGGCCGCAAAGCCGTGCGCGACTTTGGCAGCGAACGATTTGAATTCATCGGTGGGCACGACCCTGCCATCGGCTACCACGAGACTTGCGCGCTGTTTTCCCCCATGAACGGCTTCACCAGCCAGGACCTGGCGCGCGAGACCGCACTGGCTTCGCTGGCCCTGGTCAGACCGGCACCCGTGCCTGAGCCGACCCGAGCGCCCGTGGCCGAGCCGCTGCCATCGCGGCGGGCCTTTTTCCTGGCCCGTCGGCCGGACACCGGGGCGACGTCGTGAACGCGCTCGGTCTGACCGGGTCAACCGGCCTGTCGCAGCTGGCCGGTGCCCTGCGCGTGGCACCCGGTGTGGCGACGCCCATGGCCCTGCAAAGCAGCCGCCAGGACTGGGCGCCGCGCCTGGCCCGGGCGCAGGCCGTGAACGCCGTGCCCGGCCTCATGGCCAGCCTGTTCAATCTCTGCGGCCACGCGCACCGCCTGTGCTCGCAGCTCGCCATCGAAGCGGCGGCGCCGGGTCTGCTCCCTGCGCCGCAACAGGTGGCTCAGCGCCTGCGCACCGAGACCGCGCAGGAACACATCCGCCGCATCGGGCTGGACTGGCCGCGCCTGCTGGCCAACGATGGCGATGAGTTGCTGGCAGCCCAGGCACAGGCCGCGCTCAGGGCCTGCCCACTGCTGGCCCCCGCTGCCAGCGCGCTGGCCGATCCCTGGCACGCCACGCTCGTCTGGTTGCAAGACCATCTGCTGCACCAGCCCGCCACCACCTGGCACGGCGCCTGGCAAACCAGCGGCGCCGACTGGTTGCTGGACTGGAGCCACCGCCACGACGGCTGGCTGGCCCCACTGCTCAGCGCCGCCCGCCAGATCGACGACGGCGTGCCGCTGGACCCAGCCAGCGCGCTGCGCGCCCATGCGGATGCCTCGGGCCAGCGCACCCTGGCCGCGGCGCTGGCCCTTGAGCCCGGCTTTGCCTTGCGCCCGCAGTGGCACGGCGCCTGCGCCCAAAGCGGCAGCTGGACCCGGTTGAACGATCCGACGCCATACCGACCCCTCACACCCTGGGCCTTGCTGGGCAGCCGCGTCGCCGAGCTGATCCGCCTGTGCCTGCCCGACGCAGCGGGCCAGAGCGGCGCGGGCTGGCTGTCCTTCGGCTCGCTGGCCACGGGGCCACGCCAGGGTCTGGCCTGGGTGGAAATGGCGCGTGGCCTGCTGGTGCACCAGGTCGAGGTCGACAGCACGGGGCGCGATGCGCGGGTGCTTGCCTGCCGCGTGCTCGCGCCGACCGAGTGGAATTTTCATCCGCAGGGTGTGGTGGCGCAGCGCATCGCCGCGCTGGACGCCGCCGAACCACCGGCCGCCGTGGAGCGCCGCGTGCGCCTGCTCATGGCGGCGTTCGACCCTTGCGTGCCGTTTGACGTGACGCACCCGGTGCGCGCCGGGCAGGAGCTGCCACATGCATGAGGCCAGCCTCGCCGGTGGCGTGTTGCAGCTGGTGGAAAGCACCGCCGCACGCGACGGTTTTTCCCGTCTGTTGTCGCTGCGGATCGAGGCCGGGCAGCTCGCGGGGGTGGATGTGCGCGCCCTGCGTTTTGCGCTGGATTGCTTGGCACCAGGAACCGTGCTCGAAGGCGCCCAGATCGACATCGAAGAACCACCCGGTCAGGCCTGGTGCCTGGGCTGTGCGCAGACGGTGGAGATCGCCCAGCGCGGCGACGCCTGTCCCCTTTGCGGTGGCTACCAGCTCCAGCCCACCGGCGGCATGGCCTTGCGTGTGCTGGACATGCAGGTGGAATGAAAACGGAACACACTGTGCCGCTTCACGACCGCCAGAAAACCCTTGGGGCAACGCAGACGGTCTGCGGCGCCTAGCATCACGATTGAACAGGAGACAGACTATGTGTGTTGTGTGTGGATGCAGTAACAACAGCCCGGCCCATGCCCGGCATGTTCAGACCCAGGCCGGCGACGCCAGCGTGGTGCAGGTGAACCCTGCCAACGGCGACCTGCACTTCGGTACCGGTGCGGCCCGCGTGTCGGTGCCCGGCATGAGCCAGGCGCGCGCCATCAAGCTGGAGACCGACATCCTGGGCGCCAACAACCGCGTGGCGGTGCAGAACCGGGCGCATTTCGAAGCGCACGGCGTGACCGCGCTCAACCTGGTGTCCAGCCCCGGTTCGGGCAAGACCACGCTGCTTTGCGCCACCATCGAAGCCTTGAAGGCCCGCTCGCCTGATCTGCACCTCGCCGTGATCGAAGGCGACCAGCAGACCAGTTTCGATGCCGACCGCATCCGCGCCACCGGCGCCCCCGCCATCCAGGTCAACACTGGTAAGGGTTGCCACCTCGACGCGCCCATGGTGTCGCAAGCTTTCGCGCAACTGCACAGCCACGATCACCATGGCCACGACCCTGCAAAAGAGCACTCGCACGATCACAACCACCACGACGAACACAGCCTGCTGTTCATCGAAAACGTGGGCAATCTGGTCTGCCCCGCCGTGTGGGACCTGGGGGAAGCCGCCAAGGTGGCCATTCTCTCGGTGACCGAGGGCGAGGACAAACCGCTCAAGTACCCCGACATGTTCGCCGCCTCTTCGCTCATGGTGCTCAACAAGATCGACCTGCTGGCGCACGTGAAGTTCGACGTCGCGCGCTGCATTGAGCTGGCGCGCCGCGTGAACCCGACGATCGAAGTCATCCAGCTCTCGGCCACTACCGGCGAAGGCATGGACGCCTGGCTGCACTGGCTGGACCACGCCATGGGCGCGCAGCATCACCACCACGACGAGCCAGCTTCCGAAGAAGCGGTTTTGCGCGAGCGCGTGCAGCGGCTCGAAGCAGAGCTGGCCCGCGCCAAAGCCGCGCTGCCCGCCGACGCCGCCGCCTGACGGACGGTTTGTCATGTCCACCACCGTGCTCGCTGTCGGCGCCTGGCTCAAGAATGCGGCCTGCCTGGTGCTGCGCGGGCAGGTGCACTGGTCGCCGGTGCATGGCGACCTGAGTGACCCGACCGCCTGCGCGGCGCTGGAGCAATCGGTGCAGGAGCTGCTGCAGCAGGCCGCTGCGGTCGGCGCGCCGGTGCAGGCCATCGCCCACGACCTGCATCCCGATTTTTTCAGCACCCAGCTGGCCATCGCCACCGCACACGCGCTCGGTGTGCCCGCCATGGGCGTGCAGCACCACCACGCGCACATCGCCGCCGTGGTGGCCGAGCACCGCATCGAAGGCCCGGTCATCGGCCTGGCGCTCGACGGCGTGGGCCTGGGCACAGACGGGCAGGCCTGGGGCGGAGAACTGTTGTGGGTGGACGGCGCACGGTGGCAACGCCTGGGCCACTTGATGCCGCTGGCTTTGCCGGGCAGCGACCGCGCCGCGCGCGAGCCCTGGCGCATGGCCGCGAGCGTGCTGCACGCGATGGGCGATGGCGATCAGATCACCCCACGCTTTGCACCGCAGGTCGGTGCGGCCGTGGCCGCCGGTGTGCAGCAGATGCTGGTGCGCGGCCTGAACTGCCCGGCCACCAGCAGCGCCGGGCGCTGGTTCGACGCGGCCGCCGCTGCGCTGGGTCTGAGCGTTCGCCAAACCGATGAAGCACAGGCCGCCATTGCGCTGGAAGCCGCCGCCGCGCGCTGGCTTGCGCAAACCCCACACACCACAGCCCTGCCCGGCGCGGTCATCGACGCGCTGAACCGCCTGGACCTGCGCGGCCTCATGCCCGCGCTGTTCGAAGCCACCGCCGATGGCGTGGACGCCACCGCTGCGGGCTTTCACCTCGCGCTGGCCGACGCCCTGGCCGACTGGGCCACGCGGGCCGCCAACGAACGCGGCTGTCGCAGTGTGTGCCTCGGTGGCGGCTGCTTTTTCAACCGCGTGCTGCGCGAGCGCCTCACGCAGCGCCTGCAGGCCACTGGGCTGCGCGTGCACCGCCCGCTGGACAAGGGCTGCGGCGACGCCGGTCTGGCGCTGGGCCAGGCCTGGGTCGCGGCGCAACAAATGGCGACGACGCCGCAGAACATCTCGACAAAGGAAGCCGAATCATGTGCCTAGCCATTCCCGCCCAACTGGTCGAGTTGCGCCCCAACGACCAGGCCGTGGTCAACCTCGGGGGCATCCGCAAAGAAATTTCCATTGCCCTGGTGGCCGATGTGCAAGTGGGCGACTACGTGATCGTGCACGTCGGCCACGCCATTGGGGTGATCGACCCGGAGGAGGCGCGAAGCACGCTGGCGCTGTTCGCCGAAATCGCGCAGTTCGCGTCTGATCCCACACCTGTGACACCCGCATGAAATACATCGACGAATTTCGCGACGGCGAGCTCGCCCGCCAGATTGGCGCGCGCATCGCCGCCGAAGCCCATCCCGAGCGCAGCTACAGCTTCATGGAGTTTTGTGGTGGTCACACCCACGCTATTCAGCGCTACGGTGTGCTTGAGTTGCTGCCGCCCAACGTGCGCATGATCCACGGCCCGGGCTGCCCGGTCTGCGTGCTGCCCATCGGCCGCATCGACCTGGCGATCCGCCTCGCACTGGAACGCGATGCCATCGTCTGCACCTACGGCGACACCATGCGCGTGCCGGCGTCGGACAGCCTGTCATTGATCAGGGCCAAGGCACGCGGCGGCGACATCCGCATGATCTATTCCGCCGCCGACGCCATGGCCATCGCGCGGGCCAACCCGCAGCGCGAGGTGGTGTTCTTCGCCATCGGTTTCGAAACCACCACGCCGCCCACGGCGCTCGCCATTCGCGACGCGGCGCGCGAGGGCCTGGCCAACCTCAGTGTGCTGTGCTGCCACGTGCTCACGCCCTCGGCCATCACCCACATCCTCGAATCGCCCGAAGTGCGCCAACTCGGTACCGTGCCCATCGACGGCTTCATCGGCCCGGCACACGTGAGCATCGTCATCGGCTCCGCGCCCTACGACCACTTTGCCGAGGAGTACCGCAAACCGGTGGTGATCGCCGGCTTTGAGCCGCTGGACGTGATGCAGGCTGTCCTGATGCTGGTGCGTCAGGTCAACGAAGGCCGCGCCCACGTGGAAAACGAATTCACCCGTGCCGTCACGCCCGAGGGCAACCAGAAGGCCCAAGCCCTGGTGTCCGAGGTGTTCGAGCTGCGGCCGAGCTTCGAGTGGCGCGGCCTGGGCGAGGTGCCCTACAGCGCGCTCAAGATCCGTGAAGCCTTTGCCGCCTTTGACGCCGAGCGCCGTTTCGACCTCAGCTACACGACCGTGGCCGACAACAAGGCCTGCGAGTGCGGCGCCATTCTGCGCGGCGTGAAGAAGCCGACCGACTGCAAGATCTTCGGCACCGTCTGCACGCCGGAAAACCCGGTCGGCTCCTGCATGGTGTCGAGCGAAGGCGCCTGCGCCGCGCACTACACCTACGGCCGTTTTCGCGACATCCCCATTGTCCCTGCCACCACCCCTGCCATCGCAGTGACCATCGCATGAGGGCCGACAGCGACCCATCCGCCGCTGGCGAGGCGCCCGCACCCAAGCCGGTGAAAAAGAACTACATCCGTCCGCTGGACATCAAACACGGCCGCATCGACATGGGCCACGGCGCGGGCGGCAAGGCCGCGGCGCAGCTGATCGAGGAGCTGTTCCTCGCCGCCTTCGACAATGAGTTCCTGCGCCAGGGCGACGACGCTGCGGTGCTGGCGCTGCCTGCGTTCGACCCGGCTCACGGTCGCCTTGTCATGGCGACCGACGGGCATGTGATCTCTCCGCTGTTTTTTCCCGGCGGCGACATCGGCTGCCTGTCGGTGCACGGCACGGTGAACGACGTGGCGATGATGGGCGCGCAGCCGCTGTACCTGAGCGCGAGCTTCATCATCGAAGAAGGCTTCCCGCTGATCGAGCTGCAGCGCATCGTCAAGTCCATGGCGGCTGCGGCGCGCCAGGCCGGTGTGCCGGTGGTGACCGGCGACACCAAGGTGGTGGAGCGGGGCAAGGGCGACGGCGTGTTCATCAGCACCACCGGCGTGGGCGTGCTGCCGCCGGGCGTGCAAATCAGCGGGCGCCATGCGCGCCCCGGCGACGTGCTGCTGCTCTCCGGCAGCATCGGCGACCACGGCGTGGCGGTGCTGTCGCAGCGCGAGTCGCTGGCCTTCGAGACCACGATCCAGAGCGACACCGCCGCGCTGCACACCCTGGTGGCGGCCTTGCTGGCGGCCGCGCCCGGCGCGGTGCGCGTGCTGCGCGACCCCACGCGCGGCGGCCTGGCCACCACGCTCAACGAGATCGCGCGCCAGTCGGGCGTGGGCATGCTGCTGCAGGAGGCCGCCATTCCGGTGCGCGCGCAGGTGGACGCCGCCTGCGAGCTGCTCGGGCTCGATCCCCTGTACGTGGCCAACGAGGGCAAGCTGGTCGCGGTGTGTGCACCGGAGGCGGCCGACGCGGTGCTGGCCGCGATGCGCGCGCACCCGCTGGGCACCGATGCCGCGCGCATCGGCGCGGTGACGGCCGACCCGCACCACTTTGTGCAGATGGCCACGCGCTTCGGCGGCCGCCGCGTGGTGGACTGGCTCAGCGGCGAGCAGCTCCCACGCATTTGCTGACGCGGCACCCCACACCGGAGGAACGCATGCCCGACCCCGTGTTCCAGAAAACCGAGCGCGGCCGCGCTGAGATCGCGCAGCGCTCGGCCGGCCTGCAGGCGGCGGCGCGCTCGGTGCTGATCATGGTGAACAGCCAGGACACGGTGGCGGCGCTGGCCGCGCGCGGCCTGCCCGATATGCGCGAACACCTGCGCCAGCTGCTCGCGCTCGGCCTGATCGAGGTGGTGGCGCCGACGCCTCCTCCCCCCCCACCGCCTCCCCCCGCGGTGGCACCGCCGCCGCCCGCGCCACCCGTGCCCGAACTCGACGCGCTGCGCCGCCAGGTGCTGGCCCGCCTGAAGCCTCACTTCGGCCCCGACACCGGCACCGTCGCCCAGGCCCTGCGCGCCGCGCGCACGGCGGCCGAGTTCAACCAGGCACTCGACGACATCGAATCCAAGCTCGCCATCTACATGGGCCGCAAGCAGGCCGCACGCGAACTGCAGGGGCTTCGGCCGCCACCGTGAACACCGTGTCCCAGGGCCTTCGCATCCTGCTGCTGTGCCACAGCTTCAACAGCCTGGCGCAGCGGCTGTTCGCCGAGCTGCGCGCGCGCGGCCACACGGTGAGCGTGGAGCTCGACATCAACGACCGCGTGACCGAGGAAGCGGTCGCGCTGTTCCGGCCCGACCTGCTGCTCGCGCCCTTCCTCAAGCGCCGCATCCCGGCCACGGTGTGGCAGCGCCTGCCCTGCCTGGTGGTGCACCCCGGCCCGCCGGGCGACCAGGGCCCCTCGGCGCTGGACTGGGCCGTGCTGCAAGGCGAAAGCACCTGGGGCGTGACCGTGCTGCAGGCCACCGGCGACTTCGATGCCGGCCCGGTGTGGGCGCATGCGGCCTTCCCCATGCGCCCGGCCAGCAAGGGCAGCCTGTACCGCGGCGAGGTCACGCAGGCCGCGCTGCAGGCCACGCTGCAAGCGGTGCAGCGCTTCGCGCAGGGTGATCGCGAAGCCGGCCCGCCGCCCCCCGCGCGCTGGCGGCCCGCCATGCGCCAGGACGAGCGCGCCATCGACTGGGCAAGCCACAGCACGGCCGAGGTGCTGGCGCGGCTGCGCTGCGCCGACGGCCAGCCCGGCGTGCTCGATGCGCTGTGGGGCCAGGCCTGCCACCTGATGGACGGCCACGCCGCCAGCGCCGCGCTGATGGCCGGGTTTGCCGGTGCCGAACCGGGCCGGGTGCTGGCGGTGCGCGATGGCGCGCTGCTGCGCCGCACGCGCGACGGCGGCGTGTGGATCGGCCACGTGCGGCGCACCGCGGCGCTCGAAGCCGACCCGAGCCGGGTCGGCTTCAAGCAGGTGGCGGCCCAGGCCTTCGCCGCCCAAGCCGCCGCGCTGCCCGACAACCCCGCGCCGCTGGATCGGCCCGAGGACGAGTGGGGCGAGCTGCGCTACACCGAACACGGCCCCGAGGGCGCGCGCGTGGGCTGCCTGGCGTTCGACTTCTACAACGGCGCCATGTCCACCGACCGCTGCGAGCGCCTGCGCGCCGCCCTGCTGGCGGTGCGCGAGCGGCCGACCCGGGTGCTGTTGCTGCTCGGTGGCGCGGACTTCTTCAGCAACGGCATCGACCTCAACAGCATCGAGGCCGCGGCCCACCGGCCGGGCGACAGCGCGGCCGACGCCTCGTGGCGCAACATCCAGGCCATGAACGACGCCGCCCTGGCCGTGCTGGAAACCACCGACCGGCTCACCGTGAGCGTGCTGCGCGGCAACGCTGGCGCCGGTGGCGCATTCCTCGCGCTCGCGGCCGACGCGATGTGGGCGCACGCGGGCGTGGTGCTCAACCCGCACTACAAGAACATGGGCAACCTGTACGGCTCCGAGTACTGGACCTACCTGCTGCCGCGCCGCCTGGGCGAGGCCGGCGCGAAGGCGCTGATGGCGCAGCGCCTGCCGCTGCTGGCCGGCGAGGCCGCGCGCATGGGCTTGATCGACCTTTGCGACGACCAGGCGCGCGCGGGCTTCGAAGCGCGCTGCTTACAACGCGCACTGGCGCTTGCAGCCTCCTACAATCTGCCTGAGAGGCTGGCGGCCAAGCAGGCCACGCGCGAGCGCGACGAAGCCCACCGCCCGCTGGCCCACCACCGAGAACAGGAACTGGCGCGCATGCACCGCAACTTCTACGGCTTCGATCCCAGCTACCACGTGGCGCGCCACCATTTCGTGCACAAGCAGCCGCACGCCTGGACGCCGCGACACCTGGCCACGCACCGTTGAAATCCCATTTGTCCCCCGACGCCCTGCCCACCGTGCTGGTGGTGGATGACGAGGTGCGGTCGCAGGACGCGATGCGCCGCACGCTCGACGAGGATTTCACCGTGTTCACCGCCAGCAGCGCCGACGAGGCGCGCGGCCTCCTGCAGCGCCAGCCGGTGAGCGTGATCCTGTGCGACCAGCGCATGCCCGGCATGACCGGCGTGAGCTTCCTCAAGGAAGTGCGCGAACAGTGGCCCGACGCGGTGCGCATCGTGATCTCGGGCTACACCGACAGCGAAGACATCATTGCCGGCATCAACGAGGCCGGCATCTACCAGTACATCCTCAAGCCCTGGGCGCCCGACCATCTGCTGGACTCGGTGCGCAACGCGGTGGAGGCGCAGGCCCTGCAGCGCCAGACCAGCCGGCTCGACCTGGAGCTGCGCACCAGCACCGGCGTGCTGCGCCAGCGCACCGCCCGCCAGATCGACCGCGCGCGCGCCAGCTTCGGCTTCGACCACATCGTGCGCGCGCCCGGCAGCCCGATCGACGCGGTCTGCGCCATGGCGCACCGGGTGGCGCGCTACGACCTCTCGGTGCTGGTGCTGGGCGAGTCCGGCACCGGCAAGGAACTGATGGCGCGCGCGATCCACTACGCCTCGCCGCGCCTGAGCGGCCCCTTCGTGGTGGAGAACTGCGCCGCCATTCCAGACACGCTGCTGGAGTCCGAGCTGTTCGGCCACAAGCGCGGCGCCTTCACCGGCGCCTACGAAGACCACCCCGGCCTGTTCCAGCGCGCGCACCGCGGCACGGTGTTCCTCGACGAGATCGGCGAGACCTCGCAGGCCTTTCAGGTCAAGCTGCTGCGTGTGCTGCAAGAGGGCGAGGTGCGGCCGGTGGGCGGCGTTCGGCCGGAGCCGGTGGACGTGCGCGTGATCGCCGCCACCCACCGCCAGCTCGAGCAGCGCGTGCGCGACGGCCTGTTCCGCGAAGACCTGTACTACCGCATCGCCGGCATCACCATCACCGTGCCGCCCCTGCGCGAGCGCGTGGCCGACATCGCGCCCATCGCGCGCCAGTTGGTGCAGGACGTGGCCAGCGAACTCGGCCACCCCGGTGCGACGCTGCCCGACGACACGCTCGCCTGCCTCGTGAGCTACCCCTGGCCGGGCAACATCCGCGAGCTGCGCAACGAAATCGCCCGCGCGCTGGCCTTGCAGGACGGTCCCGAGCTGCAGGCCGCGTCGTTTTCCAGCCGCGTGCTGCAAGGCCACGGCCAGGGCAGCGGCGATCTGCAGGCCGCCCTGCCCGCCCACGGTACACTTGCGCAGCGGCTGGATGTGATCGAGGCCATGGTGCTGCGCGAGACGCTGCAGCGCCAGCGCTGGAACAAGACGCGGGTGGCGCAGGAACTGGGCCTGTCTCGCGTCGGCCTGCGCGGCAAAATGCAACGTCTCGGCCTGGAGAAATGACATGCCCTTGAACGTGTTGTGGTTGCAGAGCGGCGGTTGCGGCGGCTGCAGCATGTCGCTGCTTTGCGCGGACACGCCCGATTTCCAAGGCCACCTGCGCGACGCCGGCATCCACCTGCTGTGGCACCCCTCGCTGTCGATGGAGAGCGGCGACGAGTTGCTGGACCTGCTCAATGCCGTGCTGGAGGGCCGCCTCCGGCTCGACGCCCTGTGCGTGGAAGGTTCGCTGCTGCGCGGGCCGAACGGCACCGGCCGTTTTCACATGCTGGCCGGCACCCAACTGCCCATGATCGAGTGGGTGCGCCGGCTCAGTGCGCGCGCACGGCACGTGGTGGCGGTGGGCAGCTGCGCGGCCTGGGGTGGCATCACCGCCGGGGGTGACAACCCCACCGATGCCTGCGGCCTGCAGTACCAGGACGACGAGCCCGGCGGCCTGCTGGGCGCGCCCTTCCGGTCCAGCAACGGCCTGCCGGTCATCAACGTCGCCGGCTGCCCGACGCACCCGAGCTGGGTGATCGACACGCTGATGGCACTGGCCGCGGACACCTTTGCCGCCAGCGATCTCGACCCGCTGAACCGGCCGCGTTTCTACGCCGACCAGCTGGTGCACCACGGCTGCACGCGCAACGAGTATTACGAGTTCAAGGCCAGCGCCGAGAAACCGTCGGACCTGGGCTGCATGATGGAGCACATGGGTTGCAAGGGCACCCAGGTGCATGCGGACTGCAACACCCGCCTTTGGAACGGCGAGGGCTCCTGCACGCGAGGTGGCTACGCCTGCATCGCCTGCACCGAGCCCGGCTTCCAGGAGCCCGGCCACCCGTTCCACCAGACGCCCAAGCTCGCGGGCATCCCCATCGGCCTGCCGACCGATATGCCCAAGGCCTGGTTCGTCGCGCTGGCCTCCCTGTCCAAGAGCGCGACGCCCAAACGGGTCAAACAGAACGCGGTGTCCGACCACCTGGTGGTCAAACCCGCCGTTCGCAAAACCCCCCTCAAATGAGCCGCCTACTTGTCGGTCCGTTCAACCGTGTCGAGGGCGACCTGGAGGTGCAGCTCGACGTGCAGGATGGCCGCGTGGCCTCGGCGCAGGTTAATGCCACCATGTACCGCGGTTTCGAGCAGATCCTGCAGGGCAAGGCGCCGCACGATGCGCTGGTCTACGTGCCGCGCATCTGCGGCATCTGCTCGGTGTCGCAGTCGGTGGCGTCGGCGCGCGCGCTAGCCCACCTCGGCGGCATTGAGATGCCGGCCAACGGCCAGCACGCGACCAACGTGATCCTGGCCACGGAAAACCTGGCCGACCACCTCACGCACTTCTACCTGTTCTTCATGCCGGACTTCACGCGCCCGGTGTACGCGGCCCATGCCTGGCACGCCGAGGCGGTGCGCCGCTTCGCGCCGAACCACGGCGAGCAGGTGCGCGCGGCCACGGCGGCGCGCCAGCGCTGGCTCACCCTCATGGGCACGCTGGGCGGCAAGTGGCCGCACACGCAGTCCATCGAGCCGGGCGGCTCCACGCGGCCGATCGACGCGGCCGAGCGCGTGCGCCTGCTCGCGCGCGTGCGCGAGTTCCGATCGTTCTTGGAGCGCCAGCTGTTCGGCGCACCGCTGGAGGCCATCATCGGCATCGAGAGCGAGGACGCGTTGTGGGACTGGCATGCGCGGGACCCGCTGGGGGGTGACCTGCGCATCTTCCTCACCCTGATGCGCGACCTGCATTTGCAGGCCCTGGGCCCCGGCCCGGGCCGTTACCTGAGCTACGGCGCCTATGCTCAGCCCGAAGGCGGCTTCGCCCTGCCCGGCGGGCTGTGGCGCGCCGATGCGGCGCGGCTGGACGCGGTGGACGCGGTCGCGATCACCGAAGACGCCACCCACGCATGGCTGGCTGACGCCGGTGGCCCCTTGCACCCGCTGGTGGGCCAGACCCGACCCGACCCCGACAAGGCGCGCGGCTACACCTGGAACAAGGCGCCGCGGCTGGCCGGCGAGGTGGTCGAGACCGGTGCCATCGCACGCCAGCTCGCGGCCGGCCACCCGCTGGTGCGCGATGCGGTGGCGCGGCACGGCGGCACGGTCTACACGCGCGTGCTGGCGCGCCTGCTCGAACTTGCGCGCGTGGTGCCGCTGATGGAAGACTGGCTGCGCGCGCTGCGGCCCACCGAGCCCTTCTGCGTGCCGTCCGACCTGCCCGCCGAAGGCAGCGGCATCGGCCTGTCGGAAGCGGCGCGCGGCAGCCTGGGGCACTGGGTCGTGGTGCAGCGCGGGCGCATCGCCAACTACCAGATCGTCGCGCCCACGAGCTGGAACTTCTCGCCGCGCGACGCCGCCGGCACGCCCGGCGCGCTGGAGCAGGCCCTGGTCGGCGCACCGGTGCGTGAGGGCGAGAAGACGCCGGTGGCCGTGCAGCACATCGTGCGCTCGTTCGACCCTTGCATGGTCTGCACGGTGCACTGATGGGCATGGCCCCCCCTCTGCGCCGCTTCGCGGCTTCCCCCCTCTCTGGCGCGCCTTCGGCGCTTGGAGGGGGGATGGCATCTTGGGCCGTCTTGCCCCCTCTCTCTCTGGGAGAGGGTTGGGGTGAGGGCCGCGCTGGAGTGTCCAGATGAACGAAAAGCACTCCCGTATCCCCCTGCCCGCCGCGCCCATGGAGGGTGTGGACGAGTCCACCTGGATGGACGTCATCCAGAAGATGGACGAGGTCTACACCCGGCTGATCGACGACGAGGTGGAGCTGGAGAAAAAGAACGCCGAGCTGGAGCAGTCGCAGCAGTTCATTTTCAGCGTGCTGACCTCGATGTCGGACGTGCTGGTTGTGTGCGACGCGAACGGCCTGATCGAGCAGGCCAACGCCGCGCTGTGCGAGCTGGCCGGACGGCCCGAGGACCAGTTGCGCGGCACGCAGCTGTACGCGCTGCTGGCCGACGCGTCCAGCGTGGCACTGGCGCGCGCGGCCATGGATAAGGCCGACGCGCCGCGCGCGGGCGAGGCGATCGAACTCAACCTGCTGGACCGGCAGGGCCAGGCGGTGTCGGTGGACGCCAACTGCACGCCGCGCATCGGCGGCAACGGGCGGCGCGTGGGCACGGTCTGGGTCGGGCGGCCCACGGCCGAGCTCAAGCGCGCGTACCACGAGATGCGCGCCGCCCACGAGGCCCTGAAGCGCACCCAGCAGCAGCTGCTGCATTCGGAAAAGATGGCCTCGCTGGGCCAGCTCGTGGCCGGCGTGGCGCACGAACTCAACAACCCGATCAGCTTCGTGCTGGGCAACGTGCATGCGCTGCGCAAGTACTGCGACCGGCTACAGACCTACATAACCGCCGTGCACGCGCACGCGCACGCGCACGAGCCCGAGCCGGTGCTGCAGGCGCTGCGCCAGATGCTGCGCATCGAACACCTCATGGGCGACCTGCCGTCGCTGATCGAGGGCACGCTCGAAGGCGCGCAGCGCACCGCCGACATCGTGCACGGGCTCAAGCGCTTCTCCGCCATGGACCCGGAGGAACGCAAGCCGGTCAACCTGATCGAGGTGATCGAGCGAGCGATCCACTGGGTGCAAAAAGGCCGCGCCACGCCGGTGGAGGTGCGCTGGCAGCCGGGCGGGCAGTGCATGGTGATGGGCAGCGCGGGCCAGTTGCAGCAGGTGATGATGAACCTGCTGCAGAACGGCTTCGACGCGGTGGGCCACAGCCCCTCGCCCCGCGTCTGGGTGTCGGTGGAGGTCGCCGACGGCCAGGTGCGCGTGGCGCTGCGCGACAACGGCCCGGGCATTGCACCCGAGCACCTGCTGCGCATCTTCGACCCCTTCTTCACCACCAAGCCGGTGGGCAAGGGCACGGGCCTGGGGCTGTCGATCAGCTACGGCATCGTCGAGCAGCATGGCGGGCGACTGAGCGCGCGCAACGCCGCCGGGGGCGGGGCCGAGTTCCTGCTGGAACTGCCTCAGGCGTAGCTGGCGGCCATGGTGTCCAGCGACACCGCCTTCATCCGGCCCGCCTGTCCCGCGCTGCCGAAGGCCTCGAAGCGCTGCTGGCAGATCGCGCGCGCGGCCTTCCTGGCCGCCATCAGCGCCTTGCGCGGGTCGAACTCGCTGCGCTCCCGGGCGAAGGTCTGGCGCATGGCGCCGGTCATGGCCAGGCGGATGTCGGTGTCGATGTTCACCTTGCGCACGCCGTTGCGGATGCCGCGGCGGATTTCCTCCACCGGCACGCCGTAGGTTTCCTTGATGTCGCCGCCGTGCTCGCGGATGATGGCCAGCCATTCCTGCGGCACGCTGGAGCTGCCGTGCATCACCAGGTGGGTGTTGGGCACCCTGGCGTGGATGGCCGCGATGCGGTCGATGGCCAGGATGTCGCCGGTGGGTTGCCGGGTGAACTTGTAGGCGCCGTGGCTGGTGCCGATGGCGATGGCCAGTGCGTCCACGCCGGTGCGCTGCACGAAGTCGGCCGCCTGCTCGGGGTCGGTCAGCATCATGTCGTGCGTCAGCGTGCCCGCGGCGCCCACGCCGTCCTCTTCGCCCGCCTCGCCGGTTTCCAGCGAGCCCAGGCAGCCCAGTTCGCCTTCCACCGACACGCCCACGGCGTGCGCCATGTCGCAGACGCGGCGCGTGACCTCCAGGTTGTAGTCGTAGCTCGCGGGGGTCTTGCCGTCCTCGCGCAGCGAGCCGTCCATCATCACGCTGGTGAAGCCCGAGTGGATCGACTGCATGCACACCGCAGGCGTGGTGCCATGGTCCTGGTGCAGCACCACGGGCAGGTCGGGGTGGGCTTCCACGGCGGCCAGCACCATGTGGCGCAGGTAGGCCTCGCCCGCGTACTTGCGAGCGCCGGCCGAGGCCTGCAGGATCACCGCAGCGGGCCGGCGCAGGCCACGGGCGCGGACTCGGCGATGCCGTAGGTGGTGCCCTCGGCGCGGTGCGAGGTGCCGAAGGCGTCGTGCACAAAGATGTCGCACAGGGCGCCGAGCTTCTTCGCGAGTTCGGGGCTGTTCTTCTTCTCGCCCACGTTCAGGCGGCAGTTTTCCAGCAGCACCACCTCGCCGGGAGCCACCGAAAAATCACCGTCAACCCAGTCGGCGACGAGGCGCACCGGGCGGTCCATCAACGCGGCCAGGCGCGCGGCCACCGGCTGCAGCGAGTCCTCGGGCTTGAACGCGCCTTCGGTGGGCCGGCCCAGGTGGCTGGTGACCATGACGGCCGCGCCCGCGTCCAGCGCCATCTGGATCGCCGGGATGCTGGCGCGGATGCGGGTGTCCTCGGTGATGCGCCCCGTGTCGTCCTGCGGCACGTTCAGGTCGGCGCGGATGAAGACGCGCGTGGCGAGCGAAAAACCGCTCGCGCACACATCGCTGAAGCGCAAGGCCGTCATGATCGGGCGCCCACGACGCGCACCATCTCAAGGCACTTGTCCTTCGGACTGGGCCTTCATCTCCGCCTTGATCTCGTCGTAGCTGGCTTCGGTTTCCAGCTCCACCGTCAGGTCCACCACCGAGACGTCGCTGGTGGGCACGCGGAAGCTCATGCCGGTGAGCTTCTTGTTCAGCTCGGGGATCACCACGCCCACGGCCTTGGCCGCGCCGGTGCTGCTGGGGATGATGTTCTCCAAGATGCCGCGCCCGCCGCGCCAGTCCTTGTTGCTCGGGCCGTCCACGGTCTTCTGCGTGGCGGTGGCGGCGTGCACGGTGGTCATCAGGCCGCGCTTGATGCCCCACTTGTCGTTGAGCACCTTGGCAATCGGCGCCAGGCAGTTGGTGGTGCACGAAGCGTTGGAGATGATGGCCTCGCCCTTGTAGGTCTTGTTGTTGACGCCGAAGACGAACATGGGGGTGTCGTCCTTGGAGGGAGCCGAGAGGATGACCTTCTTCGCGCCGGCGTCCAGGTGTTTCTGGGCCGTGACCTTGTCGAGGAACAGGCTGGTGGATTCAATGACGACGTCGGCGCCGACTTCATTCCACTTCAGACTCGAGGGATCGCGCTCTTGCGTGAGGCGGATCTTCTTGCCGTTGACGATCAGGGTGTTGCCCTCGACCGAGACCGTGCCCTTGAAGCGGCCGTGCACGCTGTCGTACTGCAGCATGTAGGCCAGGTAGTCGGGCTCGAGCAGGTCGTTGATGGCCACCACTTCGATATCCTGGAAGTTCTCAATGGCGCTGCGCGGCACGTTGCGCCAGATGCGGCCGAAGCCGTTGATGCCGATCTTGAGCGGTGTGGTCTGTGTCATGGGGCGTGGGGCGTGGGGCGTGGGGCGGAAAGGGAATCAGTGCAACAGGGCTGAGATGTCTTCACTGACGTGGTCGGGCGCACACGCGGCGATGGGGTCGCCCATGTTGTAGCCATAGGGCAGTGCCCATACGCAGACACCGGCGTTGCGCGCCGTGGCGACGTCGATGGACGAATCGCCGACGAACCCTCGCACACGTCCTCGTCCTTGCAAGCGACATCGGCGATCGTGCGCTTCTACCGGTCGGTGCGTTTCGGAGTGATCTTGGCAATCTGCTGAAAGCACAGGGACGCGAGGTGCTGGCGAGAGACGCTCCCGAAGTCCTGGGCTTTCTCAAGCGCATCAATGGCACTGATGCGGATGGTGATCTTTTCGTAAGCGCCGGGCTCCCCGCAACGTGCCTTGAGGGTGTCACCGTCGGAGGCAGCTACAACCAAACACAGCAGGGCACCCACTTGCAAAAAGACAGATGCTTGCGGCTCACTAAAACTTCCACGCCGGCCACAGTGCGTCTTCATGTCGTTGCTCCAGCGCCCACAAGCGCCACAACGAATTGCTGCAGGCACACGGCGTGCAAGTCATCGACAACATAAACATGGTGACCTGCGGTGGGCAGGCGACGATCCCGATCGTGGCAGCCGCCTCACGGGTCTCGAAAGTGCACTACGGCGAAATCGTCGCATCGATCGTGAGCAAGTCGGAGGGCCCCGGAACGCGGGCCAACATTGATGAGTTCACGGAGACCACGCGCGCGGTGATCGAGAAGCTCGGCAGGGCCGAACGCGGCAAATCCATCATCGTGCTCAACACGGCAGAGCCACCGTTGATCATGCGCGATACCGTGTTCGGTTTGTCCGAACTGGTCGACCAGGCGTTGGTGGAGAAATGCATTCTGGACATGGTGGCGGACGTGCGTGCCTACGTGCCGGGCTACCGCCTCATGCAAGAAGTCCCGTTCGAGGTGGTGCCGCCGCACGCACCGCTGAACGCGCCCGGCATCGGGCCTGGGGTCCGTCTTCCCTTGGGCATGCCTGAAGATCAAGGACGGCGGCTATGCCAATCGTCACTGTTAGTTCTAATTTCTGCTCGGCGAAGCGTTCATGGCCCGGCCGTCGTGAAGGAGCGCCCACCCTCTGGCGCGCCCGCTTGATCTCATCGCCGTGCAGGCGACGCATGCCGCAGGTTGTCCCGCACGGTGGTAAGTTTGGCCCCGAGCGCGAGCGCATAAGTGGCATGGGTGTGGCGCATACAGTGCGGGCTGACACGCCGCAGTTTCTCAGCCGTGGACGGATTGTCCGCCTGGACGACTTCCGCCACCTTCGTGAAGAAACGGCGCATAACACTCCACTGCCGTGAGGCAGTGATGCCAGCTGCATCCTCCTGATCGAGGCTGCCAATGCGCGGCGCTCGCGGGTCCCAGCGCGCCGGCGTGATCGGCAACTTGCGCTGCATCAGGTAGCGAGACAGCGCCGCACGGGCCAGCGACGGCAACGCCACTTTGCCGGGTTTGCTGCCCTTGCCCACCAGGTGCAGCCCGTCGTCCCCATGCGCATCGACCTCAATCTGCCCCAGCGTGGCCCCACCAATTCCCCGATGCGTAGGCCCGTCGCGTACGCGAAATCCAGCACGAAGCGAAGGCGCTGCGCCGCTGGCGCTTGCCATCCATGTCCCAATTCCAGGCCTTCGGCCACGGTCTGAATCGGAGTATGCCAACCGTGCGTAGCGCGCGGTCTGGTGTTCAAGCTATCGGCAATGTCATCGAGTTCGGCCTGGCTGAAGATGAAGACGCTGAGGCCGGTGCCCTTGGGTAAGTACTGACGGATGAGCCCGTTGGTGTTCTCGCAGGTGCCGCGTCCGCCTCAGCGTGACGGACCCGGCCGTGGACGGTGCTCGAACAGCCAGTCCTTGAACGCCAGCGCTGCGGGCGAGAGTCGCTTGCCGCGCGGGTACACCACGTGCCAGCGACGGATCAGCGGGAACCCCACCACGTCCAGCAACACCAACTCGCCCAGCGCCAGTTCCGACACCACGGTGGTGGCCGACAGCACCGCCAGCCCCAAGCCGCCGGCCACGGTCTGCTTGATGGCTTCGTTGCTGCCGACTTCGAGCCGCGTTTTCAGCCTGACGCCTTGGCCAGCGAAGAACTTCTCGGTAGTCAGCCGGGTGCCCGAACCGGGCTCGCGCAGGACGAAGGGCTCGTCCTTCAACCGCTTCGGCGACAGTCGCTGCCTGCCCACCAGCGGATGGCTTGGCGGCGCCACCAGCACCAGCGGGTTGTCGGCAAAGTCTTCGCAGACCACGTCCATATTCTCAGAAGGCTGACCCATGATGTACAGGTCATCCTGGTTGCTGGCGAGCCGCAGCAACAGGTTCTCGCGGTTGCACACCACCATCGCCACGTCGATGCCCGGGTGGGCCGCACAGAAGCCGCCCAGCAGCTTGGGCACGGTGTATTTCACCGTGGTCAGTATGGCCAGTTTCAAGCTGCCTTTTTCCACGCCCTGCAGGGCCGCAAGGTCCTGCGACAGGCGCTCCATACGCGACTCGATGTCGGCGCAGGCGTCGGCCAGGGTCTGACCCGTCGCGGTCAGAAAGATCTTCTTGCCCAGCTGTTCAAACAGGGGCTGCCCCACCGTCTCGGACAGTTGCTTGACTTGCAGGGACAGGGTCGGCGGCGAGAGGTGCAGCTCCTCCGCTGCGCGCGCAAAGCTGTTGTGGCGCGCCACGGCCAGAAAGATGCGCAGCTGGTGCAGGGTGGCGTGGCGCAGGTTCATGATTTATTCTAGTAAAAGATAACAATACAAACATTTTACTTTTTCTTATTCTGCACCACGCACACAATCCGCACCAGTTCAGCGCACATCCACCCCAAAACGGGACGCACTGGGCGCCCCATTTGCAACCCCCAAAGTTTTCAACGAGGAGCGAACATGGCTGTCAAGACTTACAACGCCGGCGTCAAGGAATACCGCCAAACCTACTGGATGCCCGAGTACACCCCCTTGGATACCGACATCCTGGCGGTGTTCAAGATCACGCCGCAGCCTGGCGTGGATCGCGAAGAGGTGGCGGCCGCCGTGGCGGCGGAATCGTCCACCGGCACCTGGACCACGGTGTGGACCGACCTGCTGACCGACATGGACTATTACAAGGGCCGCGCCTACCGCATCGAAGACGTTCCGGGCGACGACACCTGCTTCTACGCCTTCGTGGCCTATCCGATCGATCTGTTCGAAGAGGGTTCGGTGGTCAACGTGTTCACCTCGCTGGTGGGCAACGTGTTTGGTTTCAAGGCGCTGCGCGCCCTGCGCCTGGAAGATGTGCGCTTCCCCATCGCCTACATCAAGACCTGCGGCGGTCCTCCCATGGGCATCCAGGTCGAACGTGACATCATGAACAAGTACGGTCGCCCGCTGCTGGGTTGCACCATCAAGCCCAAGCTGGGTCTGTCGGCCAAGAACTACGGTCGTGCCGTGTACGAGTGTCTGCGCGGTGGTCTGGACTTCACCAAGGACGACGAGAACATCACCAGCCAGCCCTTCATGCGCTGGCGCCAGCGTTTCGACTTCGTGCAGGAAGCCACCCTGAAGGCCGAGCGCGAGACCGGTGAGCGCAAGGGACACTACCTAAACGTGACCGCCCCCACGCCCGAAGAGATGTACCGCCGCGCCGAGTACGCCAAAGAGATCGGCGCGCCGATCATCATGCACGACTACATCACCGGCGGCTTCTGTGCCAACACCGGCCTGGCCAACTGGTGCCGCGAGAACGGCATGCTGCTGCACATCCACCGTGCCATGCACGCCGTGATCGACCGCAATCCGCACCACGGCATCCACTTCCGCGTTCTCACCAAGATCCTGCGCCTGTCGGGCGGTGACCACCTGCACACCGGCACCGTGGTGGGCAAGCTCGAAGGCGACCGCAACTCGACACTGGGCTGGATCGACCTGCTGCGCGAATCCTTTGTTCCCGAAGACCGCTCGCGCGGCATCTTCTTCGACCAGGACTGGGGTTCTATGCCCGGTGCGCTCGCAGTGGCCTCAGGCGGCATCCACGTCTGGCACATGCC
Source organism: Pseudomonadota bacterium (assembly GCA_040385485.1). Taxonomy (GTDB): domain Bacteria; phylum Pseudomonadota; class Gammaproteobacteria; order Burkholderiales; family Burkholderiaceae_C; genus Hydrogenophaga. Next base: position 45,180 of record JAZKHJ010000002.1, read on the forward strand.
TGCGCTGGTCAGCATCTTCGGCGACGACTCGGTGCTGCAGTTCGGTGGTGGCACCCTGGGTCACCCCTGGGGCAACGCGGCCGGCGCCTGTGCCAACCGCGTGGCACTGGAGGCCTGCGTGCAGGCCCGCAACGAAGGCCGCCCGCTGGAAAAAGAGGGCAAGGACATCCTTACTGCTGCCGCAGCGCACTCGCCCGAACTCAAGATCGCCATGGAGACCTGGAAAGAGATCAAGTTCGAGTTTGATACCGTGGACAAGCTCGACATCGCCAACAAGTGATCAGTTCACAGCGCGTCCGACCCCACCCCTCATCCCCTCTGAAAGGAAACTGACATGGCTGTCCAGGCTTACAAATCGACCCAGAAGTACGAGACCTTCTCTTATCTGCCGCCCATGACGGCAGAGCAGGTTCGTCGGCAGATCGCCTACTCCATCGCACAGGGCTGGAACCCGGCGGTGGAGCACACCGAAAAGGGCACATCCGCCACAAGCAACTTCTGGTACATGTGGAAGCTGCCGCTGTTTGGCGAGCAGTCGGTGGATGCCGTGCTGGCCGAGGTGGAGGCCTGCCACCGCGAGTTCCCCAACCACCTGGTGCGTGTGATCGCCTATGACAACTACTCGCAGAGTCAGGGCATGTCTTTCGTCGTCTATCGCTGAGAGAACAGGTGCGGCCACTGGCCGCACCCAAGAACTGAACCGATCCCCATTGCAAGAGGTTTGACATGACATCCATTGGCTCAAGCGCAGTTCAAGTGACCCTTTCGGGTCGCGAATTGGCCCTGCAGCGGCGCCAGGCCATGGCTTTGCGCGGCAAGGCCGGTGTGGTCAGGTCCGCTGCAGCGCAGTCGGCGGTTGCCGCAGTGCCCAGGCCTGCGATGGCGATGGCCAGGTCGACGCCACGCACCGCCGTGGCTGCTGTCGAGCGTTCGGCAGCGGTCATGGCGCCGACGACGAGCGCGGCCCGCCAGCGCCGTCAGGCCTTGAGTCAGTCGGGAAAATCGGCGTTGGGTGTGCAGGCTGCGGCCACGCGACCGGCGCGGACACGGGCACCGGTGGCCTTGCCGCAGCAAGCGCTGGCTGCCGACTGCGGCTGTGGTTGCAAGGGTGCGGGCTGCGCGACCGCTTCAGGTCCGCTCGAGTCGTCTGTTGTGCAACCCGCTTTCAGTGGGGCACACGCTCCATATGCACCCGCCATGGACACGGGTTCGACCCGTGCGCTGGCCCGCGCCCGCCGTGTTGCCCTGGCCACCGATGGAAAGAAGGCCATGCTTCGCGTGGCCCAAGCCACCCGGCTGGCCGCCGTGCTGCCCCAGCAAGACTGGCAGCAGGCGATTGAAAAAGGTGCGTCGGGCCGCGAAGTGGCCAAGCAACGCCGCCTGGTGCGTGCGCTGGTTGGTCGCGAAGACACCGGCTCGGCAGCACCCCGGCCCAATGGCCGCATGCGCGCCAAAAATGAAACGACTGCTGCGCCGCCCAAGGTGGCCATCGGTCACACACTGTCCGGCCAGTCCGTCACTGGCACCCCGGTGGACAGCAGCCGCAAAGTGACCGGCAACGAAGCCGGTGCCTGCAAAAGCATCACCGGCACCGAATACCTGAGTCTGGAGCAGTTCAGCTCCGTGTGTGGCACCCGGCCCGCGCCAGGTCCGGCCAAGGTGGCGGTGAGCAGCACCTTGCGCGAACAGAAGGTGACGGGCACCGAGGTCGGTCGTTCGGCCCATGTGACGGGTGACGAGGCCGGATCGTGCCGCAGCGTCACCGGCACAGAGTACCTGTCGCGTGAGCAGCAGCAGACGGTTTGTGATGCCGTGCCCCTGCCCGGCCCGCGCAAGGTCAGTGTCATGTCGTCGCAAGGCGGACAAGCGGTGTCGGGTGTCGAGGTCGGGCGTTCCGTCAAGGTCACGGGCAACGAGCCCGGTGCCACGCGGCAGCTGACCGGCAGCCAGTACTTCAACGCCACCGACTTTGGCCAACCCGCCGGTCGCGAGGCTCCCCCGAAAGTGGCCACGGTGCAGACCCTGGCGGGCAGCACGGTCACCGGCACCAAAGTCGGCCTGAGCTCCAAAGTGACCGGTGACGACCGCGGCGGATGCCGTGCCGTCACGGGCACCGATTACATCAGCGCCCGCCAGCAGGGGGCGGTGTGTGCCACCACCGAGCTGGTGCAGCCCGTGCGCAAGGTGGGGCAGGACCAGACCTGGAACAACCAGACCATCACCGGCACCCGGCTCGGGCGCTCAAAGCAGGTCACCGGCGACGAGCACGGCGGCTGCGCACCGATCAGCGGCACGGCATACATTGGCACGCAGCAGTACCAGGGCTTTTGCGAACCCGCGCAACGGGACTCCCAGCAGGCACTCGGTCGCCGCGAAACGCTGATCTCTGCCGCCACCGTGACGGGCGACCGCCCGGGGGCCGGTGGCAGCGCGATGACGGGTGACCAGCGCGGCGCCTGTGGCCCCATCAGTGGCACCCCTTATTTTGGCGCCGACAACCTGCCCAAGCAGTGCAGCACCAGCGGTCGTTTTGTGGTCCCGGCTCGCCCGGAAAAAACCGCCACGCCAGCCGCCGCGGCCAAGGACTTCAGCATCCGCCCACCATCGCGCCAGGCGCAAGAACGGGCCTCGGGCGCCGTCACGGGTTCGGCGTTCAGTGGTCAGCGCATCACCGGCACGGTCAACAAAGGCGGTGGCCTCATTACCGGCACCCCCGAGTTTCGCCACCGCGAGAGCGAGCCCGTGGCAGCGCCGCAGCAGGAAGAGGTCAGCGCGGCTGCGGCCACCCGGCTCACCGGTGAAGGCAGCCAGTCGGGTGCCCGCATCAGTGGCTCGGCCTGGCAGACTTCCGGTCGTGTGACCGGGACCGAAGGCACTTCATCGCTGGCCCGCAACCCGTCGCAGCGCGGTGAGGCGCGTGGCCAGGGCATGTCGGCGCTGCAGTTCCGCAAGGTCGAACGTGTCGAGCAGCCGCAGAGCCGGGTCACCGGTTCGTCCGGCAACACCGCCAAGGGTGCTGCCGTGACCCTGTCGGGCGGCGCGCGCGGTTGAGTACCCAAGGCTCCAGGGACACCACGGTGAACACGCTCAAACGCCTTGCCGCCATGCGCTCAGTCGCAGGCCTGCGCCAGCCGCAGGACCTGGACAACCCGGCGTGTGTCGTGGGTGCCAACCAGCGCTGCGAACACGCGTTGGTGGACCAAGCGCTGAACGAGCGCCTGTATGCCTACGAGCAGCGGGTGCGCGGGCGCTTCGCTCCTATCGGTGGCTTGCTCAAGACCTTGTCCGCGTTGCAGCATGAGCTGGACTTCGCGGTGCGTGCCCAGCAGTTGGCGCAAGCCCAGCTGGGCTATGCGCTGCCGCAAGCGCTGCTGAACGACGCCTGGATCAGCGGTCTGGATCTGCGTGCCCTGCATGCGCACTGCATCTTTCGCAGTTTCAAGGCCTGCATTGAAGGTGCTGCGGTCGACCAGGCGCCCTGGCTGGAGCGCATGGCGATCAATGAAGCGTTCCTGCGCTCGTGTGGTTACCACACGGTGGATCTCAGTCCCTGTGCCGACGGTCGCCTGCAAGGTCTGCTGCCATTCGTGCTCCGCATTGCGCCGAACGACGCGGTCACCGTCAAGGCTTACGCCGGTGCGTTGTTCGATGTCGAGGCCGACGTGGTCGACTGGACGCGCCGCGAGCTGGAACGTCTAAGCGGTGGCATGGTGGGTGCCGAGAGCTGCAACTACTTGAAGATCGCGGTCTACCACTACAGCACCTCCAACCCCTGCCACCAGGGCTGCGCCGCCCACGGCAGCCAGGACCACCTGGCCACCATGGCGGCAACCGCCAAGCTCGATGAACTGCGCGCCGCCGTGGACAACAGCTTTGGCCGGGGCGCTGCGCCCGAGACGCTGCTGATCGGCATGGACACCGACACCGATGCGATTCGCGTGCACCTGCCCGATGAGCAGTCGGCCAACTGCCCGCTGCGCTATGCGGAGAGTGCGCAGCTCTTTCGCGACACGCTGGGCCTGAGCGCGCCCGCTGCGCGCGAGGCGATTGCCCGCGCCGTGGAGAGCGCCGCGCGCGATGGCGGCCTGCGTCCCGGCATGCGCCAGCTCGTCGAGCGCCTGCTGGAGGCCAACTTGTCGCAGATCGAATACGTGATCCAGCACCACGAAGGCCGCTACGCCGACATCGGGCACAACGAACGCTTCATTTGCGCGGGCGAGGCCATGAGCGAGCTGCAGTTGCGCAACAAGTTTTACTTCGCCCACCTCGACACCGTGGAAGAGGGAGCGCCCGACCTGGACGTGGGCATCAAGATATTCACCGGGCTCAACGTCAGCCGCGGCCTGCCGGTGCCGGTGCTGGTGCACTTCCACTATGCGTCCCGCGTGCCCGGTGCCCGCGAACGCGCGATCAGCCGCTGTCGGCGGGTCAGGTCGGCCATCGAGTCGCGCTACGCGTCCCTGCATGCACAGGGTCTGCTGCATTGCCAGATGGCGGTGAGCGACCAGGACGGCAGCGAGCGCTGCGCCTGGATCGACGCGTCCACCGTTACCAGCGGTCATTGAAGTCCACAGCCGACAAGAGGCATTTATGAAGATCATGAAAGTCGAGAAAACGCTGGTGTCGACAAACCGGATCAACGCGTTTGGACACCGGCCTTTGCTGGTGGTGCAGGACAAGGCGGGCGGCGCGCGCAGCGTGGCGGTGGACGCCGTGGGTTGCATCCCCGGAGACTGGGTGATTTGTGTCGGTTCGTCGGCAGCGCGGGATGCTGCGGGGAGCCGCGAGTTTCCGTCCGATCTCACCATCGTCGGGATCATCGATCACTGGCAAGGGGAGGCGGTCTGATGGACATCATGCGCGTCAAAGACGAGTTGGTGTGCACGCGCCGGGTGCCGGGCTTGCGCTCGGCTTCGCTTCGGGTGCTTCAGAGTCAGCAGGGTGATCTGTCGGTGGCCACCGATGCGGTGGGCGTGCCGGAGGGCAAATGGGTGTTCACCACCAGCGGCAGCGCGGCGCGGCTGGCGATGAGCGACCCGCAGGTCATCACCGACCTGACCATTTGCGGAATCATTGATCAGTGGGATCCGTGAGACCGCGATGGACGGGCGGTGGGGTAGACGAAGGCCTTGAGACTTCGAGGTGGTTTGGTTTTAGTTCTGGTTCTTTTTGTTCATGAAGGAGTATTGAAATGGCTGATAACAGAGGCATTGCCCTGGGCATGATTGAAACGCGTGGCTTGGTGCCCGCCATTGAAGCGGCGGACGCGATGACCAAGGCCGCCGAAGTGCGTCTGGTGGGTCGTCAGTTCGTCGGTGGCGGCTACGTCACGGTGCTGGTGCGTGGCGAGACCGGTGCCGTCAACGCCGCGGTGCGCGCCGGTGCCGATGCCTGCGAGCGCGTGGGCGACGGCCTGGTGGCCGCGCACATCATCGCCCGTGTACACAGCGAAGTGGAAGGCATGCTGCCCTCCACGCCTTCCGCCTGAACGTTCTGCACCCCCGCAGACTGGGCACCCCCCATCACCCCCAACGAGGAGATAGACATGGCTGACAACAGAGGCATTGCCCTGGGCATGATTGAAACGCGTGGCCTGGTGCCCGCCATTGAAGCGGCGGACGCGATGACCAAGGCCGCCGAAGTGCGTCTGGTGGGTCGTCAGTTCGTCGGTGGCGGCTACGTCACGGTGCTGGTGCGTGGCGAGACCGGTGCCGTCAACGCCGCGG
>JAZKHJ010000002.1:51005-92050 GCA_040385485.1 Pseudomonadota bacterium
GGCGGCTACGTCACGGTGCTGGTGCGTGGCGAGACCGGTGCCGTCAACGCCGCGGTGCGCGCCGGTGCCGATGCCTGCGAGCGCGTGGGCGACGGCCTGGTGGCCGCGCACATCATCGCCCGTGTGCACAGCGAAGTGGAAGGCATGCTGCCGTCCGCACCGACCCCCTGATCTGGCTCCCAGATCCGATACCCACAACAATGCTCTGCGGAGCGATGGAGAACCCAAATGGCCAATGTACGAGCTGCGGTGAGCGGTGTTGCCCTGGGCATGATTGAAACGCGCGGCCTGGTGCCCGCCATTGAAGCGGCGGACGCGATGACCAAGGCCGCCGAGGTGCGTCTGGTGGGTCGCCAGTTCGTCGGCGGCGGCTACGTCACGGTGCTGGTGCGTGGCGAGACCGGTGCCGTCAACGCCGCGGTGCGCGCCGGTGCCGACGCCTGCGAGCGCGTGGGCGATGGCCTGGTGGCCGCGCACATCATCGCTCGCGTGCACACCGAAGTCGAAGGCATGCTGCCGACCGCCCCCGATGGCGAAGGTGGTGGCCTCGACGGTGAAATCACCATGGTGCGCAGCTAACGCCCTGTCGGTCGCCGCTGACACCCTTGGACCATGAACGCAGATCCCCGCACCCTGGGCTGGCTGAGTCGGGCACTGACGCATGAACTCGGTGCCGTTCAGCAGTACCTGGCGCAAAGCGCGTTGGCGCGACTCTGGGGCGAGGTGCAACTGGCCGGGCATTTGCAGCGCGAAGCGGCCGAGGAGCTGGGGCATGCCGAGCGGCTCATGGAGCGTTTGATTTTGCTGGGGGTGGCCCCCAGCGCCAGCGTTCTGGCACCTGTCCGGCTGGGGCGCACGGTTGAACAATTGTTGCGGGCCAACCGGCAAATGGAGTTCGACGCGGTGCACCTGTACCAAGAAGCCCTGTTGCACGCCACCCGTGTGCGCGATGGGGATGTGGCCGAGCTGATGAGGTCCATTCTTGAAGAAGAAATGGCGCATCTGGCCGACATGGATCACCTCATGACGGAGCAAATCAACCATGGCTGAGCAACCCGATGGCTGGGAGTCCCGCGGCAAGCAGCCGACGCTGTTCCGGCGCTTTGATTTCGAGCGCTATGGTCAGACGCGTGACTTCGTGGACGCGTTGTCGGCGCTGACCGAGGCCCAGGGCGTGCACCCGCAAAACATCAATTTTGGCAGCACCTATGTGAACGTGACGCTGGATCCGAACGCGGCCGGTCTGGCCGATGCCGATCTTGCGGTGCGTATCAACGCTTTGTACCACCCTGCGGGCGTCTGACCATGCCGACCCAGGTCACGGCGGTCATCAACCAGAAGGGCGGCGCGGGAAAGACCACGCTGGCCATGAACCTGGCCGCCGGCCTGGCCCGGCGCGGCAACACGGTGGTGATCGACCTCGATCCCCAGGGCTCTTCGGTGCAGTGGGCCAGCCAGGGCAGTGCGCCGTTTCCGGTGTCGGTCAAGCAGCTTCAAGGAAAGTGGGATGCGCGCAGCCTGCGCCAGACGTTTCGGGCCTTTGCCCACGTGGTGCTGGACTGTCCACCGTCGCTGGAGAGCCATGCTTCGGTGCAGGCCTTGCGTGCCTGCGATCTGGCGCTGATTCCAGTGTTGCCTTCGCCGGTGGACCTGTGGGCCAGTCTGCGCCTGCCGCTGGAGATCGAAGAGGCGCGCCGCCTGCGGCCTCAGATCCGGGCCTACCTCGTGCTCAACCAGATGGAGCCGCAGAGCGCGTTGTCCGGGGCCATGACCGAAGCCCTGGCCGACTTCGGACTGCCGGTTCTGCAGGCCACCGTACGGCGCCGTGCCGCCTTTCGCACCGCTGCGCTGGACGGCGTGTCGGTCTACCAGATGGGTGGGCGTGGCGCGCCCGCCGCCGCAGACATCGAAGCCATCATCCACGAGATTCTTGAACCATGACCAACCTAAAAGACAAGCTCTCGGCTAGCGTGCGCCAGGCCAAGACCCGCACGCAGCCGGTTGCACCTGTCACCGCCAAAACCGGTCGCTCCCCGGTACCTACCGCCACCAAGGCGACGGCGCCCAAGCCCGTTGCCGCAAAGCCAGTGGCCACCCAGGCGCCGACCCACAGCGGCATCGCTTTCCCGGATCGCGTGTGGCCCGATTGAACCCAGGTTGAACGATGTTTGAGGGGACCCTCCATGCCTAACGATTTCTACTCCAGAACCTATTCGCCGCGCCAGGAAGCGCTGGCGCGCGCCAGCCAGCAGGCGCCCCAGGCCTCGCTGCGCCAGGCCTCGGCCACCTCCACAGACGCTGATGTGCTAGCGCCGCACCGGGTGCGCAGCGAGCCCTACTACCGGGTGGTGGCCGACGAGGTCGAGCTGTACGAGGCGGCGTACTCGGTGCGCATGCCCATGATGCTCAAAGGCCCCACCGGCTGTGGCAAAACACGCTTTGTCGAGTACATGGCGTGGAAGCTGGACAAACCATTGATCACCGTGGCCTGCAACGAAGACATGACCGCCTCCGATCTGGTGGGTCGCTATCTGCTGGATGCCCAGGGCACGCGCTGGCAGGACGGTCCGCTGGCGGTAGCGGCACGCCATGGGGCCATCTGTTACCTGGACGAGGTGGTTGAGGCACGCCAGGACACCACCGTGGTGATCCACCCGCTGACCGATGCGCGCCGCGTGCTGCCGCTGGAAAAAAAGGGCGAACTGCTGCAGGCGCACCCCGACTTCCAGATCGTGATTTCCTACAACCCGGGCTACCAGTCGCTGATGAAGGACTTGAAGCAGTCCACCAAGCAGCGCTTTGGCGCGCTGGATTTCAGCTACCCCGAGCACGACACCGAGGCCGAGATCGTGGCGCACGAGTCGGGTGTGGGCCTGGATGTGGCCAAGAAGCTGGTGCACATCGGCGAGCGCGCGCGCAACCTCAAGGGCCACGGCCTGGACGAGGGCCTGTCCACCCGCATGCTGATCTACGCGGGTTCGCTGATTGCCCAAGGCGTGTCGGCGCTGGCCGCCTGCCGGGTGGCGCTGGTGCGCCCCATCACCGACGACCCCGACATGCGCGACGCGCTCGACGCGGCCGTCACCACCTACTTCTGAGTCGGCAGCCGCACCGCACCCGTCCCATGGCCATCCACCTCGACGACCACGCTGAGCTTCTGGCGGACTTGCCGCAAGACGCACAGGAGGTGCTGCGCGCGGCCTGGGGCGAAGCGGCGCGGGTGTTTTCGGCGCGCGGGCTGGACAACTATCTCAAGGGCGCGGTGGCCCTGCACCAGCTGGGGCGCGGCGAAGAACTGGTGGTGAGCTTCATCCAGACCATGCCCGAGGTGGCACGCGCCATCGGCGAGGATGTGCTGCCCGACGTAGTCAACTTCCTGCTCGGCATGGCGTCCAAGACCTCCGGTGCGGTGCTCGCGCTGATCGTGGGCACGGCGCCGCTGGCGGCCAGCCGCCTGGGTGACGAAGAGCTGTTTCGCCACTACCTGAACGTCTTGTCCATCGTGTTGGCACAGGCGCCACGCGGCCTGCGCCCGATGCTGGAGAACCTGGACCGCCTGCTGTCCCAGCTCACGCTGGGCGGGTTGCGGCGCTGGGTGATGTGGGGCGCGCAGGCCTACAAGGCCGACTTTGAGGGCCAAGTCAGGTACTTCTCGCTGCAAAGCGGCGATGCGTTGTCGGTGCTGCAGCAAGAGCGCAAGGGCACCTTGTTCGTGGACGTGCAGCGCCGCCTGAACATCTATCTGCGCGCCATGTGGGGTCGCGACGTCTTTCTGCGCCCGACCGCCGGCGACTACGAAAACCGCGACGGGCTCAAGCCGTACATCGAGCGCTTCTGTGTCCACATCGCCGATGCCTACGACGACTTCCGCCCCCAGGGCGATGACACGCCGGACGGCGGCGTGGTGGCGGGGGTCGAGGTCTACCGCGCCGTGGTCAACCACTGCGCGGCGCACCTGATGTTCACGCAGGCGCCGCTGTCGCTGCAGACGCTGAACAACACGCAAAAGGCGATCATCGAGGTGGTGGAAGATGCGCGCGTGGAGGCGCTGGCCTGCAGCCGGTTTCCCAACATGCGGGCAGCCTGGCTGGTGTTTCACGCGCCCTCCGATGCGGCCGAGCCCACCAGTCTGGGCGACCTGCTGAACCGCCTGGCGCGGGCTTTGCTGGAAGAACAGTCGAGCGACCCGCACCCCTGGGTGCAGGAAGGCGTGGCGCTGTTCCGGGCCGAGGCCGACCTGTCCAGCAACCAGCTGAGCTGGAACATCGGCGTGGCCCTGGCGCACAGCCTGGGCCCGCTGGACCTGCCCGAATACAACCAGCGCACCGACGGCCTGCGCGCGCTCTACCGCGACGACAACCGCACCGTCTGGGCGTCCGAGGCCTACGACGAGGCGGCGGCGCTGGAAGCCACCTGGGCCCCGAAGCAGGTGCGCAAGAAGGTCCGCCTGATGGAGATGGTCAACGAGACCAACAACGAATTTGCCGGCGATGACGCGCAGGAAATCTGGGTGCTGCCGAGCGAGTTCTACCTCGACCAGGAAGGCGTGAGCATCAATTCGCTGGAGGGCCGCCCGCCCGTGGCCGACCCGGTGCATTACCACGAGTGGGACCACCAGATCCAGCTAGAGCGCCCGAGCTGGGTGACGGTGCTGGAGCGCCAGCCGCCGCTGGGCGAGCTGGCGCTGATCGAGCAGATTGAGAGCGACCACAAGCCGGTGATGTCGCGCCTGAAGTTCCTGATCGGTTCCATGATCCCGCAGGGCATGCAGCGCATCCGGCGGGTCGAAGACGGTGACGAGCTGGACATCAATGCAGCCGTGCGCGCCATGATCGACATCCGCATGGGCCAGCAACCCGATACCCGCATCATGATGCGCAACCAGCGCAGCGAGCGCGACTTGGCGGTGATGGTGCTGCTGGACATGTCCGAGTCGTGCAACGACAAGGTGCGCGGGCAGGACTACAGCATCATGGACCTGTCGCGCGCCGCCACGGTGCTGTTGTCGGACGCTCTGGACCGCATTGGCGACCCCTTCGCGTTGCACGGGTTTTGCTCCGACGGCCGACACGATGTGCACTACCACCGCTTCAAGGACTTTGACCAACCGTACAACGCCCTCGTGAAGGCGCGGCTGGCGGGCATGAAGGGCGCCTACTCCACCCGCATGGGTGCGGCCTTGCGCCACGCAGGCGCGGCGCTCAAGCTACAGCCCAGGCGCAAGAAGGTGTTGTTCATCATCACCGACGGTGAACCGGCCGACAACGACGTGCGCGACCCCCAGTACCTGCGCCAGGACACCCAGCGCGCGGTGCAAGAGCTTGCGCGCGATGGCATCACCGTCTATGCCCTGAGCCTGGACCCGCACGCCGACCAGTACGTGGCGCGCATTTTTGGCGCCAAGAATTTCACCGTCATCGATCATGTGGAGCGCCTGCCCGAAAAGCTGCCGCTGCTCTACATGGGCCTGACCCGCTGAGGCCGAGGCGATCCATGGACATCAGCCTGCGCGCCTTCGTATTCATCGACTCGTTGCAGCCGCAACTGGCCTCGTACCTGGCCACCTCGTCCCAGGGCTTTCTGCCGATACCGGGCGACGCCTGCCTGTGGGTCGAAGTCGCGCCCGGCATGGCGGTGCACCGGCTGTCCGACATCGCGCTCAAGCGCACCAATGTGCGCATGGGCGAGCAGGTCGTGGAGCGCTCGTTCGGCTCGATGGAAATTCACTACCGCAACCAGAGCGAGGTGCAGGAGGCCGGGCGCATCATGCTGGAGCAGCTCGGTGCCCAGGAGGGGGACCGCATGGCCTGCCGCATCGCCTGGAGCGAGGTCATCTGCGCCGTCACCCCCGACCATGCCACGCTGATCAACCGGCAACTGCGCAAGGGCTCGATGTTGCTGCCGGGCAAGAGCATGTTCATCCTGGAAACCGAGCCGGCCGGTTACATCGTCTATGCTGCCAACGAGGCCGAAAAGGCCGCCAACGTGACCTTGGTGGATGTCAAGGCTTTCGGCAGTTTTGGCCGCCTCACCATGATGGGCACCGAGGCCGAGGCCGAGGCGGCCGCGCAGGCCGCGCACCGCGCCATTGACCAGCTCAACCGCCAGGCGCGGCAGGACTGAAATAGCCCATGGACATCAACTCCACTACCAAGAAGCTGCTGTTCAACACCGTTCGCGTGGACACGGTGCTGGAAGATGGCAGCGAGGGCTCGGGCACCGCGTTTGTCGTCAGCCATGCGCACGCGCGCGGCAGCCACACCTTCATCGTCACCAACCGGCATCTGGTCGAAGGGGTGCGGCGCGGGGGGCTGGTGTTCACCCAGAAGCGCCATGGTCAGCCGCTGTTGGGTCAGCGTTTCCAGCTCAACATCGATGATTTTCCGCAGGCCTGGTTCGGGCATCCCGACCCGGCGGTGGACTTGGCCATCGTGCCCATGCGCCCGCTGGAGCAGGCCGCCAACGCCCAGGATGTTGAGCTGTACTACCAGCCCATCGACACGCGTCTGGTGCCCGATGAGGCCGCCACCCGCGCGCTGGACGCACTGGAAGAAGTGCTGTTCGTGGGCTACCCCAGCGGCGTGTGGGACCAGGTCAACCTGATGCCCATCCTGCGGCGCGGCACCACGGCCACACCCATGGCGTTGAACTTCGAGGGGCGGGCCGAATTCCTGATCGATGCCGCCGTTTACCCCGGCTCCAGCGGCAGCCCGGTGTTCGTCTACCTGCCCGAGACGCTGCGTCCGCAGCAGAGCGTGGGCAAGAGATTCCTGTTCGCGGGCGTGGTGGCGGCGGTTTTCTTCCGCGAAGAGGCCAATCACCCGGTGGTGGCGCCCGTGCCGCCCAACAACCAGGGCATGGTCATGGGCTCGGAAATGATCGACCTGGGCCTGGTCATCAAGTCGCAGGCGGTGGTCGAAGTCATCAACGCGTACCTGGGCAAATGGCTCGAATAGGGCCCCTGCCCTGATCCGACCACAACCACAACCACAACAGTGCCGAGACAACATGCAAGACAAGATCATCTACAGCGGTTTCAACCAGGATTCGCACGGCATGACCACGCTCGGGCGTGTCGTGCTCGATGCATGGTTGTTCCAGCTGCTGCCGCGCAGTGAAGACTGCGCGGGTTGGGACCTGAGCCGCATGCAGCAACTCATGGACAAGGTGTCGAAGACCTGGGACGAACACGGCGCCTTACCCAGCCGGTTGCCGCCCGCGTTGCAGCAAAGCCATGCCGAACTGTATGCCTGGGCCGCGGCGCGTGGCCGAGGGCTGGGCTGGAATCCTGAGCTGGGTGACGACGAGTAGGGCGTAGTGCGCGCTGCGTCCTGGGCGCTGTATGGCCTGGCGCCGCGTCAGGCAGCGTTCGTTTTGTGTTTGTTCATCGTTTTGGGGTCAAACCATGTCTGACTTTGATACCGCCCAGTCGCGACCCATCGGGGAGGTGAGATGGGATTAGAGACCACGCCCGCCAGCGGCTTTGCCGGGCTCAGGCACTGGCGCCATGACGCGACAGCCGGCCTGCAGGTGGCGCTGCTGTGGATGCCGTTTTCCCTCGGGGTGGCGCTGGCATCGGGCGCCCCGGCCATCGCCGGCCTGATTTCGGCCATCGTCGCGGGCCTGCTGTATCCCCTGCTGGGCGGCTCGCACGTCACCGTCAGCGGGCCGGCGGCGGCGCTGGCTCCGGTGCTGCTGTGGGGCATGCTGCTGCTGGGGCACGGCGATCTGGCGCTGGGCTACCCGCTGGTGCTGGTGGCCATCGTGCTCACGGGCGTGCTGCAACTGTTGCTCAGCGCCCTGCGCGCCGGGCAGTACGCCGCCATGCTGCCGGCCACCGTGGTGGAGGCCATGCTCGCGGCGATTGGCATCATGATCATCGTGCGCCAGGTTCCAGCGCTGCTGGGTGCGCCGTCCATTCCCTCCAAATCGGTGCTGGACTCCATCGGCAATTTGCCGCAACAGCTGGTGCAAGCGCAGTGGTTGGTGGCGGGGGTGGGCATCGTCAGCCTGGGGCTGATGTTTGCACTGCGGCGCAAGCTCAACGGACTTTGGCGCTGGCTTCCGGCGGCGATCGTCGTGGCCGGTTTTGGCGTGCTGGCCAGCTCGCTGCTGGGCTTTGATGCGAAGCTGCGCATCGCCATGCCCGAGCACGTGCTGGATGGCATTCACTTTCCGGCGTTTGCCCATTTCCTGTCCAGCCCCGATCTGTGGCTGACGATGGCGCTGGTAGTGTTCACCTTCACCATGATCGACGGCGTGGAGTCGGTCGCCAGCGTGAAGGCGGTGGACAAGCTCGACCCCTGGCGGCGCAAGTCCGATGCCAACAAGACCCTGCGCGCCATGGGCGTGTGCAACCTCACCTCGGGCATGATCGGCGGGCTCACCGTGATCCCGAACGCGGTGCCCAGCCGCGCCAACATCGACGCCGGTGCGCGCACCCTGTGGTCCAACCTGTACAGCGGTCTGTTCCTGCTGCTGTTCGTGCTGGTGCTGCCCGATGTGCTCCGGCTCATCCCGCTGGCGGCCATTGCCGGCATCCTGATCTACATCGGCTGGCGCCTGTGCGAGCCCGCGCTGTTCACGCGCATGCTGGCCATCGGCCGCGACCGCTTTGTGGTGTTCGTCGGCACCGTGTTGGCCATTTTACTGACCGACCTGCTGCTGGGCATGTTCATCGGCGTGGCCATCGAACTGGTGCTGCTGGTTTATTTGTTGATGCCGTCGGTGCGGCTGGTGCTGACCGGGCGAATGGACTGGGGCACCTCCAGCCGCCTGCTGTGGACCAACTTCACCAGCATGTTCCGCAGCCCGGTCATCAAGCACCGCAGCGAGGAGCACGCGGGCCAGACCGTGCATGTGCTGACGCTGGGCTCGCTGGTCGGCTTCAACCTGCTGCCGCTGGAAAAAGCGCTGGCGCGCCTGCCGCAGAGCGACGGTGTGCGGCTGCGCTTCACCGAGTCGGCACGCATTATCGACCACACGGCGGCCGAGTTTCTGCAGCACTTCGAGGAAGAAGCGGCCGCCCACGGGCGGCCATTTTCGGTGGACGGTATCGAGCGCTTTCATGCCTTCTCGGCGCATCCGCTGGCCGCCCGCATGCAGGAGCCGCACATTGCGCAGCGAATCGCACAGCGCGACGAGCGTGCACAGCAGATGGCGGCGCTGGCCCAGCGGCTGGGGCTGGCCTTCGCGCCGCAGGTCGCGGCCATCATCAACCGCCACGATTTTGTCTACCTGCGGCGCGGCGATCAGCGCGAGATCAGCAACCTCATGCACGGCGCCTGGGCCGGTGGGCAGATTCGGCTGTTCGACTACAGCCACACTTCGGCCCCTGACTACCACGTGCCGCACCGGCACACGCTCATGATGTACGAGCTCCCGGCCGACTCGACGCAGCCCGACTTCGTCCTCACGCCCGGGCACTACCTGGAGCGCTATCTCGTCAACCTGAGCGAGCGTTCCGACGTCGCTGCGGCGCCCGGCTACCGGCTCTACATGCCGCCGGGACAGGGGCTCCCGGACATGCCACCGGCGGTGCTCGATGCGCTGGAGCGCTTTGGCCCGCTCTACATTGAAATCCGTGGGCGCGTCGTGCTCGCCTTCTGCCCGCAGCGGGAGTTGGAGGACGCACAGCACACCGAAATGCTCGTTACTCTGGCAACGGCGCTCGCAGACCACTCCGCAGTGACTTGACGGCACCTGATCCGGACCTGATTGGCCCGGTCAACGACACGTTCCGTCAGCCCTGCCGCCCTGCTTATTGGGCTTCGCGGAACAAGCTCGCCAAGTGGGCTTCCGCGTGCTCGAGCATGAAGTACCTGAACGCTTCGGCGGCGGGCGATAAATGCTTACCCGAGGCATACACGACATGCCAGCGGCGCATCAGTGGCATGCCTTCCACTGCGGGCGCGGCGATGAGGCCGTTCTTCCACTCGAGTTCGATCGTGTGCAGCGACAGCAGGCTGACCCCCATGCCGGCCATGACGGCCTGCTTGATCGCCTCATTGCTGGGCATCTCCATCACGAAGGTCGGCTGGATGCGATGCCGCTCCAGGTACTCGTGGAGCACGATTCGCGTACCCGAGTCGGCCTCGCGCACGACGAACGGCTCTTCCGCCAGCGCCGCCGCCGGCACGGCTTCGGCGCGTGCGAAGCGGTGGCTCGGCGAGGTGACAAGTACGTGCGGATGCATCGCGAACGGCTCGGCGCGGCAGGGCACGTCGTTCGGCGCCCGCCCCATCACGCACAGATCCACCTCGGCGGCCCGAAGCATGGCACCCAGTTCGTCGCGCACGCCCAAGCGCAGCCGAACGTCCACGGCCGGGTGTTCGGCGTGGAACTTCGCCAGCAACTGCGGAAGAAAGTACATCGCCGCGCTGACCATGCCGATCGTCAGGCGCCCCGACTCCAGGCGGCTCAGCCGCGCCATCGCATCCTGCGCATCTTTCAACGTCGCCAGCAGCTTGCGCGCGTAGACGAGGAAGTACTCGCCCGACGTGGTCAGCGACATGCGCCGCCCCGTGCGATCGAACAGCGTCTGGCCGACCTGGTTCTCCAGCTCCTTGATCTGAAGCGAGACCGCAGGGGGTGTCAGGTGCAGCGCCTCGGCAGCGCGCAGCACGCTGGACTGCCGGGCGACCTCGGCGAACACGGTCAGTTGGCGAAAGGTCACGTGCATGGGGCGTTCGCGCGGCAGGCGCCAGTCAGGATCCTGGCCATTTCCCCTTGACGTGATGAAAGATCACTTGCCGAAGCTCCTGCAAATAGACAACCGGCTTGCCGATCGGCCGACGCTCTTGTATCGCTTCGCATGTGGGACAGCCGTTTAAGCCCCTTCAAATTCAAGGACTTGCGACTTTCGGATCGGGATTTACCCGAGGGACATTCGCGCGTGGCACGAAACCTGTTGCAGATGCCACAGTGCCTGCGCAGCGCGCTGATCTTGCGGGTAACACGTTCGATCAATACCAAGATTCACCTCGATAGTTTAGCTTTTGCTAATCATTAGTCACAGAGATTCTAACTTTCATTTATCCAACCAGTCACCTAGCATTCATTCGTTGAAGCAAGTACCCAGATGGATCGGCTTAGATCCGACTTTATCCCCGCACACACCATGACCACCTACCACATTGCACCCTCGCTGCTGTCGGCCGACTTCGCCCGCCTTGGCGAGGAGGTGCGCGCGGTGGTCGAAGCCGGCGCCGACTGGATCCACTTCGACGTGATGGACAACCATTACGTCCCCAATCTCACCTTCGGCCCGATGGTGTGTCAGGCGCTGCGTCCGCACACAACCGCGCCGATCGACGTGCACCTGATGGTGCAGCCGGTGGACACGCTGGCGCAGGCCTTCTGCAAGGCCGGCGCCGACTTGGTGAGCTTCCATCCCGATGCCAGCGCGCATGTCGACCGCACGCTGCAGTTGATCAAGGCCGAGGGCAAGCGCTCGGGCCTGGTGTTCAACCCGGCCGCGCCGCTAGACATACTGGAGTGGACGCTGGACAAGATCGACCTCGTGCTCATCATGAGCGTCAATCCGGGCTTCGGCGGTCAGAGCTTCATTGACTCGGCACTGCGCAAGATCGAGCAGGCGCGCAAGCTGATCGACCGCAGCGGGCGCGATATCCGGCTCGAAGTCGACGGTGGCATCAAAGTCGACAACATCCGGCGCGCCGCCGATGCCGGGGCCGACACCTTCGTTGCCGGCAGCGCGATCTTCGGTGCCGGTGACTACCGCTCCGTCATCCAGGCCATGCGCGCCGAGTTGAGCGCGCCCGGGCCGCTCGTCGCCTGACGCACATCTCGTACGCCGCGCTTGCCAGACAGCGGTAGCAACCACACCCGAACCACGAACCACAGGGCCCTACCATGCCACTCTCGCAACGCTGGACGCTGACCCGCTACCTAATCGAGGAACGCCGCCGCTTCCCGCAGGCCAGCGGCGACCTCAACGCGCTGATCCTCGACGTCTCGATCGCCTGCAAGGCCATCGCGCGCATCGTCGCCTACGGCGCGCTCGACAGCGGCATGGCCGTTCCGGCCGAAGGCGGCGCGGTCAACGTACAGGGAGAGGTGCAGAAACCGCTGGACGTGCTGTCCAACGAGATTTTCCTGCACATGAACGAGTGGAACGGCGAGCTGGCGGGCATGGCTTCGGAAGAGATGGACTCGCCGAGCCAGATTCCGCAGGTCTTCCCGCGCGGCAAGTACCTGCTCGTGTTCGACCCGCTGGACGGCTCGTCCAATATCGACGTGAACGTTTCGGTCGGCAGCATCTTCTCGATCCTGCGTGCGCCGCAAGACGTGATCGACAGTGGCCGCGACGTGACCGAAGCCGACTTCCTGCAGCCCGGTGCCACGCAGGTGGCCGCCGGCTATGCGCTCTATGGCCCGACGACGATGCTCGTGCTGACTGTCGGCAACGGCGTGGCCGGCTTCACGTTGAACCCGGATCTCGGTGAGTTCGTGCTGACGCACAAGAACATCCAGGTGCCAGCCGACACCCAGGAGTTCGCGATCAACAGCTCCAACAGCCGATTCTGGGAGCAGCCGGTCACACGCTATGTGAATGAGTGCCTGGCCGGCAAGACCGGGCCGCGCGGCAAGGACTTCAACATGCGCTGGATCGCCAGCATGGTGGCCGAGGCGCACCGCATCCTGATGCGCGGCGGCGTCTTCTTGTACCCGCGCGACACCAAGGACCCGAACAAGCCGGGGCGGCTGCGCCTGCTGTACGAGGCCAACCCGATCGGCTTCGTGATGGAGCAGGCGGGCGGGCGCTGCACCACCGGACGCCAGCCGATGCTGGGCGTGCAGCCGACATCGTTGCACCAGCGCATCGGCCTGATCTTCGGTTCGAAGAACGAGGTCGAGCTCATCGAGCGCTACCACAGCGAACCCGGGCCAAGCGCAGCACCGCCACCCCTGTTTGCCGAGCGCGGCCTGTTCAGAGCCTGAACCAGAACCATCCGAGAACGCCATGAGCCACAAGTATCCGATCATCGCCATCACCGGCAGCAGCGGCGCCGGCACTTCGTCGGTCACGCGCACGTTCGAGAACATCTTCCGCCGCGAGAAGGTCACCGCCGCGGTCATCGAAGGCGACAGCTTCCACCGCTACGACCGCAAGGAGATGCGCGCGCGCCAGGCCGAAGCCGAAAAGGCCGGCGACAAGAACTTCAGCCACTTCGGGCCCGACAACAACCTGTTCGCCGAGATCGAGCAGCTCTTCGCCAGCTACAGCAAGTCGGGCACGGGCAAGCGTCGCAAGTACCTGCATGACCCCGTGGAGGCCGCGCCCTACAAGCAGGAGCCCGGCACCTTCACACCCTGGGAAGACCTGCCCGCCGGCACCGACATGCTGTTCTACGAGGGCCTGCATGGCGCGGTCGTGACCCCCGAGGTCAACATCTCCAAGCACCCCGACCTGCTGATCGGGGTGGTGCCGGTGATCAACCTCGAGTGGATCCAGAAGCTGTACCGCGACAAAAACGTGCGCGGCTACTCGGCCGAGGCGGTCACCGACACGATCCTGCGCCGCATGCCCGACTATGTGCACTACATCGTGCCGCAGTTTTCTCACACGCACGTCAACTTCCAGCGCGTGCCGGTGGTGGACACCAGCAACCCCTTCATTGCACGCGACATCCCGAGCGCCGACGAGAGCATTTGCGTGATCCGCTTCGCCAATCCCAAGGGCATTGACTTCCCCTACCTGCTGAACATGATCGACAACTCGTGGATGAGCCGCGCCAACACGCTGGTCGTGCCGGGCGGAAAGATGGAGATCGCGATGCAGCTGATCTTCACGCCCTACATCTGGCGCATGATGGAACAGCGCCATCGCGCGCTGGGAGCCCTGTAATGGCCGGCACCTCCACCGACCGCGTACTGCGCCCCGACAGCGGCCGCTACGACGAACTCGCCAACGCGCTGCGCGCCCTGGCCATGGACGCTGTGCAGCAGGCCAACTCCGGCCACCCCGGCGCGCCAATGGGCATGGCAGAAATGGCCGTGGCGCTGTGGAATGGGCACCTGCGACACAACCCGGCGAACCCGAAGTGGCCGGATCGCGACCGCTTTGTGCTGTCCAACGGTCACGCTTCTATGCTGCTGTACGCACTGCTGCACCTGACGGGCTATGAGCTGCCGATCGAGGAACTGCAGCGCTTCCGCCAATTGCACAGCAAAACCCCAGGGCACCCCGAGGTCGGCCTCACGCCCGGCGTGGAAACCACGACCGGACCCTTGGGCCAGGGCCTGACGAACGCAGTGGGTTTCGCGCTGGCCGAGAAGCTGCTGGGCGACGAGTTCAACCGCCCGGGACATGTCGTCGTCGACCACAACACCTACGTCTTCCTTGGCGACGGCTGCCTGATGGAAGGCATCAGCCACGAAGCCTGCTCGCTGGCCGGCGTGTGGAAGCTGGGCAAGCTGATCGCGCTGTACGACGACAACGGCATCTCGATCGACGGTGCGGTGCACGCCTGGTTCGCCGACGACACCTCACAGCGCTTTCGCGCCTACGGCTGGAACGTGATCGGCCCGATCGACGGCCACGACACCGTGGCCGTCGGGCAAGCCATTGCCGAGGCACGCCGATCCGCCGACCGACCCACGCTGATCGTCTGCCGCACCACCATCGGCCGCGGCTCCCCGGGGCGCGCCGGCACCGCCAAGGCGCATGGCGAAGCCCTTGGGGCCGACGAGATCGCCGCCACGCGGGCCGCGATCGGGTGGCAGGCAGGACCGTTCGAGGTCCCCGACGCCGTGCGCGCGCGCTGGAGCGCACGCGATCTGGGCGCCAAACGCGAGGCCGAATGGCGCTTGGCCTTCGAGGCCTACCGGACCGAACACCCCGCGCTGGCCGCCGAGTACGAGCGCCGGATTGCCGGCGAACTGCCGGCATCGTTCCACGAGGCCGCGCTGGCGGCGATGGTCGAACTCGGACAAGCCACGGCGGCGGTTGCCTCACGCAAGGCCTCCCAGCAAACGCTGGCCATCCTGGCACCCAAGATCCCCGAGATGCTCGGCGGCAGCGCCGACCTTACCGGCTCGAACCTGACCGACTTCCCGGGCTGCGGTGCCGTGCGTGCCGGCCAGAGCGGCGGACGCCATATCAACTACGGTGTGCGCGAGTTCGGCATGGCGGCGATCATGAACGGGCTCGCCCTGCACGGCGGCTTCATTCCGTACGGCGGCACCTTCCTCACCTTCAGCGACTACAACCGCAACGCCATCCGCATGGCCGCGCTGATGAAGCTGCGCGTGGTCCACGTCTTCACGCACGACAGCATCGGCCTGGGCGAGGACGGGCCCACGCACCAGGCCGTCGAGCATGCCGCCAGCCTGCGCCTGATCCCCAATCTCGACGTCTGGCGGCCCGGAGACGCCGCCGAGACGGCGGTGGCCTGGGCGTTCGCGCTCGAACAACGCACTCGGCCGAGCGCCCTGCTGCTGTCGCGCCAGAACCTGCCGCCGCAAGCACGAACGCCGGAACAGGTGATGCAGATCCGTCGCGGCGGCTACGTGCTCTCCGACCGTCCGGAGCCGCAAGTGGTGCTGATCGGCACCGGCTCCGAAGTATCCCTCGCCATCGAGGCGCAGCGCCTGCTCGATGCGCTGGGCATCGCGGCACGGGTGGTCTCCCTGCCCAGCAGCACCGTCTTCGATCGGCAGGAGACCGGCTGGCGCGAGCAAGTGCTCGGCCGGGGCATCCCGCGCATTGGCGTCGAAGCAGGCGTCACCGCCTGGTGGGGGCAGTACCAGTGTGCAGAGGCACTGGGCGTCAACAGCTTCGGCGAGTCGGCGCCCGGGCCGAAGGTCTATGAGCACTTCGGCCTCAACGCCAAGGCCCTGGCCGAACTGGCGCGCCGGCAGGTGGCGCTCGAAGATCGCTTCGTCCGATCCCCCAACTGAAAACCACCGACATGCACTACGACATTGTTAGTTTCGATCTCGATGGCACTCTGGTGGACACGGCCTCGGAGATCGCCGAGGCGGCCAATCGCGCGCTCGAGTCGCACGGCATCGCGCGCCGCCCGGCGTCGGAGGTGACCGCGCTGATCGGCGCCGGCACGCGCGAGCTCATGATCAAGTTGCTGGGCCGGGTCATGATTGAGCAGCCCCATCTCGCCGAGCGCGTACGGCCGGACCAAGTGCTCGCCAGCATGGACGAACACTATGCGTTGACCACTGGTACCTCGAGCGTTCCCTACCCGGGCGCACGCGAAGCGCTGCGCTTACTCAAGGCCGCCGGCGTCAAGCTGGCCTGCGTCACCAACAAGGAACAACGCCACGCCGAGCGATTGCTGCGCGCGCATCGACTCTGGGACCAATTCGATCTGCTGATCGGCGGCGATTCACTGAGCGTGAAGAAGCCCGATCCCGGGGTGCTGCGCCATGTTGTCAAGCAGCTGGGCGGCCATGCCGATCGATGCGGCCATGTCGGCGACTCGCGCATCGACGTCGAGGCGGCACGCAACGCTGGGGTGACCGCGTGGGCCGTTCCGTACGGCTACAACGCGGGTCAGCCGATCGAAGACGCGCGCCCCGCGCGACTGTTCCGCAGTCTCGACGAACTTGCCCACTTTGTTATCGCCGGCCGCTCCTGCGCGCCCGACGGCTCACCCGCTGCAAAGCACCTCTCCAGTTCATCATGACAATTCGCATCGCAATCAACGGCTTCGGCCGCATCGGCCGCATGGTGTTTCGCGCCGCCGTGCAGGACTTCAAGAACGAAATCGAGGTGGTCGCGATCAACGACCTGCTCGAACCCGACTATCTCGCCTACATGCTGCAGTACGACAGCGTGCACGGCCGCTTCAAGGGTGACGTAGTCGTCGACGGCGGCACGCTGGTCGTCAACGGCCGCAAGATCCGGCTCACTGCTGTCAAGGACCCGGCCGCGCTGGCCTGGGGCGATGTCGGCGTCGACGTGGTGGTGGAAGCGACCGGCCTGTTCCTGACGCTGGATACCTGCCAGAAGCACCTCGACGCGGGCGCGAAGAAGGTGATCCAGAGCGCGCCCAGCAAGGACGACACGCCGATGTTCGTCTACGGCGTCAACCACACGCAGTACGCCGGCGAGACGATCGTCAGCAACGCCAGCTGCACGACGAACTGCCTGGCGCCCGTGGCCAAGGTGCTCAACGACAGCTTCGGCATCAAGCGCGGCCTGATGACCACGGTGCACGCCGCCACCGCGACGCAGAAGACCGTGGACGGCCCGAGCAACAAGGACTGGCGCGGTGGCCGCGGCATCCTCGAGAACATCATCCCCTCGTCCACCGGCGCGGCCAAGGCCGTGGGCCGGGTGATTCCCGCGTTGAACAAAAAACTCACCGGCATGGCGTTTCGCGTGCCGACCAGCGACGTGTCGGTGGTCGACCTGACGGCCGAACTCTCGAAAGAGACGAGCTACGAACAGATCTGCGCCGCGATGAAGGCCGCCAGCCAGGGGGCGATGAAAGGCGTGCTCGGGTACACGACGGACAAGGTCGTCTCGACCGACTTCCGCGGCGAGGCCTGCACCTCTGTGTTCGACGCCGAGGCCAGCATCATGCTCGACCCGACCTTCGTCAAGGTGGTGGCCTGGTACGACAACGAATGGGGCTACTCGAGCAAGGTGCTCGAGATGGTGCGCGTGATGGGAGCGTCGCGGTGAAGGTGCTGCGCTTCGCCGACCTGATCGCGCAGGGCGCCGTCGAGGGCCGGCGTGTCTTCATCCGCGCCGACCTCAACGTGCCGCAGGACGATGCGGGGCGCATCACCGAGGACACGCGCATCCGCGCTTCGGTGCCCTGTATTCGCATGGCGCTGGACGCCGGTGCGGCGGTGATGGTGACTTCGCACCTCGGCCGGCCGACCGAAGGCGAGTTCAAACCGGGGGATTCGCTCGAGCCGGTGGCTGCGCGTCTGGGCGAGTTGCTGGGTCGTGAGGTGCGCCTGGCAACTGACTGGCTCGACGGCGTCAAGGTCGCGCCGGGCGAAGTGGTGATGCTCGAGAACGTGCGCCTCAACAAAGGCGAGAAGAAGAACAGCGAGGCGCTCGCCCGCAAGATGGCTGCGCTGTGCGACATCTTCGTGCACGACGCCTTCGGCACCGCGCACCGCGCCGAGGCCAGCACCTACGGCATCGCGCAATTCGCCAAGGTCGCCTGCGCCGGCCCGCTGCTGGCCGCCGAGATCGACGCGATCACGAAGGCACTGGCGCAACCGAAGCGGCCGCTGGTGGCCATCGTCGCCGGCAGCAAGGTCAGCACCAAGCTGACCATCCTGCAGAGCCTCGCGGCCAAGGTCGATGGCCTGATCGTCGGCGGCGGCATCGCCAACACCTTCCTGCTCGCCGCGGGGCTGCCGATCGGCAAGAGCCTGGCCGAGCCCGGCCTCGTCGACGAAGCCAAGGCGGTGATCGAGGCGATGAAGGCGCGCGGCGCCGCAGTGCCGATCCCGGTCGACGTGGTGTGCGCCAAGATGTTCAAGGCCGATGCGACGGCGACGGTGAAGGCCGTGGCCGACGTGGCCGACGACGACCTGATTCTCGATATCGGTCCCAGGACTGCGGCACTGCTCGCCGCCCAACTCAAGGCCGCCGGCACCATCGTCTGGAATGGCCCGGTCGGCGTGTTCGAGTTCGACGCCTTTGCCAAGGGCACCGAGATGATCGCGCGGGCGATCGCCGACAGCAGCGCGTTCTCGATCGCCGGCGGCGGCGACACGCTGGCCGCGATCGCCAAGTACGGCATCGAGGGCGACGTGGGCTACATCTCGACCGGCGGCGGCGCCTTCCTCGAAGTGCTCGAGGGCAAGACGCTGCCGGCTTTCGAGATCCTCGCCAAGCGCGCACTGTGACGGAACGCCGCCCATGAGCAAACTCAAAGCACTCCTGTGGGACGTCGACGGCACGCTTGCCGAGACCGAGCGCGACGGGCATCGGGTCGCGTTCAACCTTGCCTTCGAGGCCTTTGGGCTGCCTTGGCGCTGGGACGATGCCCGCTATGGGCAACTCCTGCAGGTCACCGGCGGGCGCGAGCGCCTGATGCACGATATGAACAGCCGGCCCGACGCACCGCCGCTGGCCGGCGAGCGCGACGCGCTGGCGCGTGCGCTGCACGCCAAGAAGAACACGCTGTACGCCGAACTGGTCGCCGGCACGGGAATCCCGTTGCGCGGGGGTGTGCTCGAGTTGATGCACGAGTGCCTTGACCAGGGCGTTCGCATGGCCATCGCGACGACGACGAGCCGCTCCAACCTGGAAGCCCTGATGCGCAAGCACATGGGTGAGCGCTGGGCTGATTGGTTCGGCGCTGTCGTTTGCGGTGAGGACGTGCAGCGCAAGAAGCCCGATCCCGAGGTCTTCGTCAAGGCCATGCAGGCGCTGGGCGTCGGTCCGCTCGAAGCCGTCGCCCTCGAGGACTCGCCGGGTGGCGTGGCGGCGGCGCGTGCCGCCAATTGCCCAGTCATCGTCACCCGCAGCTTCTACTTCGCCCAGGCGGCGGTCGAGGGCGCCATCGCCGTCGGGCTGGGTCTGCACACGCGCGAAGGCTGGCGCCCTGCGCCGGGTGCTCGCTCTCCGCAGCCAAACGCTGGCCAGGATGACCGCATCCGTCTGGCCGACATCGCCGACTGGTTCACGCAACGCGACACGATCAGCGACTACCCCTAGCCAGCCCGCTTCCCGCATCCCACCGACTTCCTGCCCACTCAACGACTTCACCGGAGAACCCCATGGCCCTCGTTTCATTGCGCCAAGTGCTCGACCACGCCGCCGAATACGGCTACGGCGTGCCAGCCTTCAACGTCAACAACCTCGAACAGGTCCACGCCATCATGGAGGCGGCGCAGGAAACGCAGTCACCGGTGATCCTGCAAGCCTCGGCCGGTGCGCGCAAGTACGCCGGCGAGCCCTACCTGCGCCACCTGGTGCTGGCGGCCGTGGAGATGCACCCCGATATCCCGATCGTGCTGCACCAGGACCACGGCGCCTCGCCGGCGGTGTGCCAGCAGTCGATCCGCTCGGGATTCACCAGCGTGATGATGGACGGCTCCTTGCTCGAAGACGCGAAAACGCCCGCGAGCTACGACTACAACGTCGAGGTCACGCGCAAGGTCTGCGAGATGGCGCACTCGATCGGTGTCTCGGTCGAAGGCGAACTTGGCTGCCTGGGTTCGCTCGAAACCGGTGAGGCCGGCGAGGAGGACGGCGTCGGTGCCGCGGGCAAGCTCACGCACGACATGATGCTCACGAACCCCGAGGAGGCGAAGGACTTCGTCGCGCGCACCGGCGTCGATGCGCTGGCCATCGCCATCGGCACCAGTCACGGCGCCTACAAGTTCACCCGGCAGCCCACCGGCGACATCCTGGCCATCGAGCGCATCGCGCAGATCCACGCCGCGGTGCCGAACACGCACCTGGTGATGCACGGTTCGTCCAGCGTGCCGCAGGAGTGGCTGGCGATCATCCGCAAGTACGGTGGCGACATCAAGGAGACATACGGCGTGCCGGTCGAGGAGATCCAGCGCGGCATCAAGAGCGGCGTGCGCAAGATCAACATCGACACCGACATTCGGCTGGCGATGACCGCGGCGATGCGCCAGGTGTTCGCCGAGCACCCGAGCGAGTTCGACCCGCGCAAGGCTTTGCAGGCGGCGAAGAAGGCCGCGCGCGGCGTGGTCAAGGCGCGCTTCGAGGCCTTCGGCTGTGCCGGCCAAGGGGCCCGCATCAAGCCGCTGCCGCTCGAGGCAATGTCGGCCCGCTACGTGTGACGCGCGAGAGCACTACAGCATGCGCCGTCACCGCAACGCCAAGATCGTCGCCACCCTCGGCCCGGCCAGTTCCGACAAGGACACGATCCGGCGGCTGTTCGCCGCCGGCGTCGATGTCTTTCGCCTGAACTTCAGCCACGGCGACGCGGTGGCGCATCGTGAGCGCTTCACCATCCTGCGCGAGCTCGAGCGCGAAGCCGGCCGCCCGATCGGCATCCTGGCTGACCTGCAGGGTCCGAAGCTGCGCGTGGGCACGTTTGCCGAGGGCTCGGTGATGCTGGCCGAGTCGCAGCCGTTCCGGCTCGAACTCGACGATGCGCCGGGCGACACGCGCCGCGTCGGCCTGCCGCACCCTGAGATCTTCGCGGCACTGGCGCCGGGGGCCGAACTGCTGCTCGACGACGGCAAGCTGCGCTTGGTCGTCGAGCGCTGCGGCGCCAGTTTCGCCGACACCCGTGTCGTGATTGGCGGCAAGCTGTCCGACCGCAAGGGCGTCAACGTGCCCGGCGTGCTGCTGCCGATCAGCGCACTGACCGCCAAGGACCGGCGCGATCTGGCGCTGGCGCTCGAACTCGGCGCGGACTGGATCGCCCTGTCGTTCGTGCAGCGGCCCGAAGACGTGGCCGAGGCGCGAACCTTGATTGGCCAGCGCGCGGCCATCGTGGCCAAGCTCGAGAAGCCTTCGGCCATCGAGCAGCTGGACGCCATCGCCGAATGCGCCGACGCCGTGATGGTGGCGCGCGGCGATCTGGGCGTGGAACTGCCGGCCGAGCGCGTGCCCGGCATCCAGAAGCGCATCTTGCAAACCTGCCGCCGGCTCGGGCGCCCGGTGATCGTGGCCACGCAGATGCTCGAGTCGATGGTGACGAGCCCGGTGCCCACGCGTGCCGAGGCCTCGGACGTGGCCACTGCCATCTACGACGGCGCCGACGCCGTCATGCTGTCTGCCGAGTCCGCCGCGGGCCGCTACCCGGTCGAGGCGGTGGACATGATGAGCCGCCTGATCACCGAAGTGGAAGCCGACCCGCAGCACCAGCAGCTGATGAGTATGTCGCGCCCGAGCGCGCCCGCTACCGCAGGCACAGCCGACGCCGTGTGCTGCGCCGTGCGCCATGCCGTCGCGCTCGTGCACGCGAGCGCCATCGTCTGCTACACGAGCTCGGGCCACACCAGTTTGCGCGTCGCCCGCGAGCGCCCCGAAGCGCCGGTACTGAGCCTGACGCCGAACCTGGGCGTCGCGCGCCGCCTGGCCCTGGCCTGGGGCATCCACTCGGTACACATCGAGGACGCGGCAGATGTCGATCAGATGACTGCCAAAGCCTGCGCCGTCGCGCAGCAGGAGGGTTTTGCCGAGAGTGGCCAGACCATCGTCGCCATCGCGGGGGTGCCATTCGGCACGCCCGGCACGACGAACCTGATGCGCATCGCGACGGTGTGATTCCTGCCACGTCCTGACAGAACACAAAGCAGCACCCCCGATGGACCCCCTCCTCCTGGCCCGCGCCCAGTTCGCCGCCAACATCACCTTCCACATCCTGTTCCCGTCGATCACCATCGCGCTGGGCTGGTTGCTGATGTTCTTCCGCTGGCGCTGGCGCCGCACGCAAGAGGGCGCCTGGCTTGCGGCCTACCGCTTCTGGACCAAGGTGTTTGCGCTGACCTTCGCGCTGGGCGTGGTCAGCGGCGTGACGATGAGCTTCCAGTTCGGCACCAACTGGCCCGGTTTCATGGAGCGCGCCGGCAACGTCGCCGGCCCGCTGCTGGGCTACGAGGTGCTGACCGCCTTCTTCCTGGAAGCGGGCTTCCTCGGCATCATGCTCTTCGGTCACGGGCGCGTGAGCGAGCGCGTCCATGGCTTCGCGACCTTCTTCGTCGCCTTCGGCACCACCGTGAGCGCGTTCTGGATCCTGGTGCTCAACTCGTGGATGCAGACGCCCGCCGGGCACGAGATCGTGGAAGGCGTGTTCCACGTCAAGAATTGGGCCGAGGTCATCCTCAACCCCTCGTTCCCCTACCGCTTCGCCCACGTGCTGCTGGCTTCGGGGTTGACCTGTGCATTCGTGCTGGCGGGCGTGAGCGCCTGGCAGGTGCTGCGCGGTTCGGCTCCGCAGATGGCCCCGCGAGTGCTGCGCGTCGGCGTCACCTGCGCGGCATTGCTGATCCCGGTGCAGATCTTCGTCGGGGACCTGCATGGATTGAACACGCTCGAGCATCAGCCGCAGAAGGTCGCGGCGATGGAAGGCGTCTGGCAGACCCAGCGCGGCGCGCCGCTGCTGCTGTTTGCCTGGCCCGACGAGGCCACACGCAGCAATCGCTACGAGATCGGCATCCCAAAAGGCGCCAGCATCATCCTCACGCACGATTGGGACGGAGAGATCAAGGGCCTCGACGAGTTCCGCGATCGGCACCCGCCCGTGGCGCCGGTGTTCTGGGCGTTCCGCGTCATGGTCGGTGTCGGCACGCTGATGCTGCTGGTGAGCTGGGTGTCGTGGTGGATGGGGCGCCGCGCCGGCTGGCGTGCCGCCGCGTTGAAGCGACCGCTGCTGTGGGTTCTCGTGGGCATGACCTTCTCGGGCTGGGCGGCCACGGTCGCGGGCTGGTACGTCACCGAGATCGGCCGCCAGCCCTTCATCGTCTACGGCCTGCTGCGCGTGGCCGACGTGGCCTCGAACGTACCCGGTTCGATGATCGCGTTCACGCTGGCGATCTATGTCACGCTGTACCTGGCCTTGCTCGTCGCCTACGTTCTCGTTCTGAAGCACATGGCCGAAAAGCCCGAGGATCTGTCGCCGGCCATCGCCGCCCCGGGGGGAGCGCCGGTCGCTGCCGCCATGTTCCCGACGCGTGGTGGCGAGCCCCGATGAGCTTCGACCAGGCCCTGCCGTTGATCTTCCTGGCTCTGATGGGCCTGTCGATGCTTGTCTATGTTCTCAGCGACGGCTACGACCTGGGCGTGGGCATGCTGCTGCCACGCGCCACCGACGCCGAGAAGGACATCATGGTGGCCTCGATCGGGCCGTTCTGGGACGCGAACGAAACCTGGATCGTGCTGGGCGTGGGCATGCTGCTGATCGCCTTCCCGAAAGCCCATGGCCTGATCCTGACCGAGCTCTACCTGCCCGTGACCCTGATGCTGGTCGGCCTGGTGTTGCGCGGCGTGGCCTTCGACTTCCGCGTCAAGGCGCACGACAGCCACAAGGCGGCTTGGAACCGGCTCTTCTTCGGCGGCTCGCTGCTCGCGTCGATGATGCAAGGCTGGATGCTCGGGCGCTACATCAGCGGCTTCGGCGAGGGCTGGAACTACCCGCTGTTCGCGGCTGCCATCGCGCTGACGCTGCCGGCCGCCTACGTGCTGCTGGGCGCCGCCTGGCTCGTCATGAAGACTGAGGGCGACTTGCAGGCAAAGGCCGTCGGCTGGGCGCAGCAGGCCTGGTGGCCGGTGGTGCTGGGCATGGTGCTGATCTCGATGGCCACGCCCTGGATCAGCACCACGGTGCGCGAGCGCTGGTTCGCGCTGCCGCAGATCATCGCGCTGCTGGTGATTCCGGCCACCACCGCGGGCGCGCTGCTGGTGTTGCGCCGCGTGCTGCCGACGCGCTTGGTGCGCGGCGAGCTGTGCTGGCTGCCGTTCGTGCTGTTGATCGCCGTGTTCGTGCTCGGCTTCGTCGGCCTGGCCTACAGCATCTATCCCTACGTCGTGATCGACAAGCTGACGATGTGGCAGGCCGCCAGCAGCCCGGCCACGCTGAAGGTCACGCTCGTCGGCGTGTGCATCTCGGTGCCAGCGATCGTTGCCTACACCATCTACTCGTACCGCGTGTTTGGCGGCAAGGCGACGGAGCTGCGCTATGGGTAGCCGACGCCGCAACTTCCTGGTGGCCGGCAACTGGAAGATGAACGGCAGCTTGGCCGGCGTGCAGGCGCTGGCGGCTGCGAACGCCGACGGTGCCATGGCACGCCTGAACCTCGTGCAGCTGGTGTTGTTCCCGCCCTTCCTGTACCTGCCCGAGGCGCAACGATGCCTGGGCGACAGCGGCATGGCCTGGGGCGCCCAGAACGTCTCGGAGCATGAAAGCGGGGCCTACACCGGCGAAGTGTCGGCCCAGATGCTGCGGGAGTTCGGCTGCGCCTGCGTGCTGGTCGGCCACTCGGAGCGGCGCGCACTGTTCGGCGAAAGCGACGCCGTCGTCGCACACAAGTTCCTCGCGGCCAGCCGGGCCGGCATGACGCCCGTGCTGTGCGTCGGCGAGTCGCTGCAGGAGCGTGAGCAAGGCGCTACCGAGGCCGTGGTGGCGCGCCAGTTGCGCGCGGTGCTCGATCTCGCCGGGGCGAGCGCGTTCACCGATGCGGTCGTGGCCTACGAGCCCGTGTGGGCGATCGGCACCGGTGCCACGGCCACGCCCGAGCAGGCACAGGACGTTCACGCGTTCATCCGCCGCTGCCTGGCCGAGGCGGATGCGGAGATCGCCGCGGGCGTGCACATCCTCTACGGCGGCAGCATGAAGCGGGCCAATGCGCGCGAGCTGCTGGCGATGCCCGACGTCGATGGCGGCCTGCTGGGCGGGGCCTCGTTGAACGTCGACGAGTTCATGGCCGTAGCCATTACGGCACAGCGGCTGGCGCAGGGGGTCACTTGATGACGCAGGACGAGATCAAGGCCATGGTCGCCCGTGCGGCGCTGACGCACGTGCCGCCCGGCGGCATCATCGGCGTGGGCACCGGATCGACGGTGAACCACTTCATCGACGCGCTGGCCACTCTGCGCGAGGGCATCGCCGGCGCGGTGTCGAGCAGCAACGCGAGCACGGCGCGGCTGCGCGGCCACGGCATCCGCGTGCTCGAGGCCGGCGATGTCGAACAGCTGGCGTTGTACGTGGACGGAGCCGACGAGATCGACCCGCGCGGCCACATGATCAAGGGCGGCGGCGCGGCGCTGACGCGCGAGAAGATCGTGGCCGATCTGGCGCAATTTTTCCTGTGCATCGCCGACGCCTCCAAGCAAGTGGGCGTCCTGGGGCGCTTCCCGCTGCCCGTGGAAGTCATCGGCATCGCTGCGAATCGCATCACGCGCCGCTTCGAGGCCATCGGCGGGCGCGCGGCTCTGCGCCAGGGCGTGGTCACCGACAACGGGCATCCGATCCTGGACGTGCATGGCCTGGTCATCACCGATCCGGCCGCGCTGGAAGCCGAGATCAACCAGTGGCCGGGCGTGGTCACCGTCGGGCTCTTCGCGCGCCACCACGCCCACCTGTGCCTGCTCGGCAGGGTTGACGGCGTTCAGGTGCTTCACTTTTGACCGGCAACGCCGATGGCGATGATCCGCACGACCGCCATCGATCCTGGCGCCCGACACTCGGTGCTGCGGGTGGCCAAAAGGGGTTCTCCGGGGCACGCCTCTTGCGTCGCAGTCTCCCGGGTGCAAACAGCGTTTGCACCACTGCCACCCAACGGCCGATTGGGCTTGCCCGAATGAGGCGGCCTTGGGCCACGCCCGAAAACAAACCCTTTGGAGACTTACCTCATGACCCTTGCCAAAACCCTGGCACTCGCCGTCCTCGCCCTTGCTCCCGTGCTCGGCACCGCGACCGCTCACGCGCAGACCGGCCCCTGGCTGGTTCGCGTGCGCGCACTGCACATCGACCCGGCGAACAACTCCAGTCCGATTCCCTCGCTGGCCGTGCCAGCCGACGCCATCCTTGTCAAGGACAAGTGGGCCCCCGAGCTCGACATCTCGTACTTCTTCACCAAACAAATCGCTGCCGAACTGGTGCTGGCTTTCACCAAGCTCGACGCGCGGGTGACCTCGAGCGCGGTCGGTGCATTCGATGCCGGGTCGTTCAAGGCCCTTCCCCCGACGCTGACCGTGCAGTGGCACTTCCTCCCCGACGGGCAGTTCCGTCCCTACGTCGGCGCCGGCATCAACTACACGAACCTGTCCAGCGTCAAACTGGGCAACGGCGTGACCGGGCCGCTCACCCTCGACCGCAACAGCTTCGGACCGGCTCTCCAGGCAGGAATCGATATCGGCCTCGGCGGTCCCTGGTCTTTGAACATCGACGTGAAGAAGGCCTGGATCCGTACCGACCTGAAGTCGGGCGGCACCACGATTTCCAAGCTCAAGGTCAATCCTGTGCTGGTCGGAGTGGGTGTCGGATACCGCTTCTGATGCTCAAGCGCCGGCGCTTCGGTACCGGCGTGTCGACGCCTGCCGACGCCGCAGTGGCGCGGGCGCTGTTGCCGCTGTGCGCGCAAGACGGCTCGACCACGCGCCTGTGCGAGACGATTGCCGGCGGACCGATCCAGCTGCACGTCTTGGAGCAACGTGCGTGCAACGATCCGCCCGAGCCCGTGCGCTGCGCCCTGCCCGGCACGCGCCTGATCGAACGCTTCAGCTGCCTGGCCTCGCGTGGTGCAGTGATGCTGGACAGCCTGGCGTACGTCACGACGCAAACGCTGCCGCGCGACGTGGCCCAGGAGATCGAAGGCGGCGAGAGACCGATCGGGCATCTGCTCGAGCGACTCTGGATCAGGCGGGCACCTTGGGCCCGATTGGACGACGCGCTGTGCGCGCGGCCGTGGGCAGTGGTCGGATGGCCCGATGCCAGCGCGACCCGCACTTATACAGTCGAGACGCCCGATGGACCGTGGATGGTGATCACCGAGACGCTCCGCAACGGCATGCTGAAGCCCCACCCGATTGAAGCCGGGCCGAAACCATGACCGACCCTGACACGCCACCACCACCGGGCCACCCCGCCGCGCTGGCCCTGCCTGCCGACGCCGCCGAGCGGCGCGCCCTGCACGACGAGGTGCACGCACGGCCGACGGCGCGGATTCGCCTGCCGGCCCTGGTGCTGCAGGTCGCCGTGCTCAACGAAGGTGTGCCGATCGAGCGCGAGCTCGAGCACCTGCGGCAGCTGCCGGGCCAGCGCCTGCTGATGGGCGAGCAGTTGGCCGGCCACTTCCTGCGCCTGCGCCTGCCTTGCGGCACGCTGAAGTGGGAACGCCACACCGAAGTCACGCGTTACTCCCTCGTGCAACCCTTGCCCGCCGAGGCGACCCAGGGCGCGAGCGATCCCGAGTTGCTGGCCGCGCTGGTCATCGACCATGAGTGGCTGCGCGGCATCCCCGGGCACACGCTGGCGGCGATCGAACTGGTCATCCTCGCCGGCAGCGCCGAGGAGGTCGCGGCGCCGCTGGAGCGCGCACGGCACTGGTTCGGCGATCGCACGGTCGTCGTTTCACTCGTGGGGCGCAACGGCCACAGCTGCGTGGTGAGCGATTTCCGGCTGCGCGCGAGCGGCTACGAGCGCATGGTGGTGATCGCCCAGACCGGTACCGGCGAAACGCGCGTCGGGCGGCTGGCGGCACGGCTGCTCGAAATGGAGACCTACCGCCTGCTGGCCCTGCGCGGGCTGCCGGTGGCCAAGTCCTTGCAGACCCTGCTGCGCGAGGCGGAGCACGCCGTCTCCGAGCTGACATCGCTGACGGAGGCGCGGGACCTGCACGACGCCGTGCTTCTGGACACGCTGACTGCCGTGGCTGCCCGCGTCGAGCGGGCCACGGCGATGCACAGCTACCGGTTCTGCGCCACCGAGGCCTACTACGCGCTCGTGCGCTCGCGCATCGACGAGCTGCGCGAGCAGGCCATCCCCGGCACGCAGACGCTCGGCGAATTCCTGCTGCGCCGGCTCGCGCCCGCGATGGCCACCGTGGAATCGGCCGCCAGGCGACTGGCATCGCTGTCGCAGCGCATCGAGCGTGCGGGCGCGCTGCTGCGCACACGCGTGGACATCGCCCGCGAAGCGCAGAACCAGCAGCTGCTGGCCAAGCTGGCTCGGGGCCAGCAACTCCAGTTGAAGCTGCAGAGCACGGTCGAGGGCCTGTCGATCGCGGCGATCTCGTACTACGTGGTCAGCCTTCTGCTGTACCTTGGCAAAGCGGCCAAGGCGGCGGGTGTTCCCATCCACCCTGAACTCGCCGCCGGCGCCGCGATACCGCTGGTGCTGTGGGGCGTGTGGCGATTGACGCGCCGGATTCACAGCCGAGTCGAGGGGCATTGAGTCCGATGCGCCCGCTGCAAAGACCGTCGAGCCAGGGACTCGGTTTCGGCGCGGACCCTTTCACCCGCCCATAATTGGAATGCCATGTCGAACCCCACACTGCTCGCGCGCCACGCGATTCCCGGTCACGTGAGCCTGCGCATCGGGACCAACGGGCTGGCCTTTGCCGACATCGACAACGCGCACGGCAGCGCCAGCCTGTGCTTGCAAGGCGCCCACCTGATGAGCTGGCGACCGAAGGACCAGGCCGAACCCGTGGTCTGGTTGTCACCGCTGGCCACGTTCGCGCCGGGCAAGTCGATTCGCGGCGGTGCGCCCGTGTGCTGGCCGTGGTTCGGCCCTCATGTCACGGAAAGCGGCTGGCCCGGCCACGGCTTTGCACGCACGGTGCCCTGGGAACTCTGCGACACGGCGGCGCTGCCCGACGGCTCGACAAGCATCGGCCTGACCCTGACGCCGACCGAGGCCACGCGGGCGCAGTGGCCGCACGAAGCCCGGCTGGCGCTGAGGGTCAGCGTCGGCAGGCGCTTGCGCATCGAGCTGACCACGCACAACCCCGGCCCGCAGGACCTCGTCCTTGGCGAGGCCTTGCACACCTATCTGGGCATCAGCGACATCGGGGCCGTCGAGGTGCAGGGCCTGGACGCGTGCGAGTACGTGGACAAGGTGGCGGGCGCTGTGCGCAAGGTGCAGCGGGGCGCCGTCCGGTTCGCGGGCGAGGTGGACCGCGTCTACCTGAACACCGGCGCCGACTGCGTGATCGTCGACCCTGGGCTGCAGCGTCGCATAGAGATCGCGAAGACGGGCAGCCGTGCCACCGTGGTCTGGACGCCCTGGGCGGAAAAGGCCGACAAGATGGGCGACTTCGGACCCGGCCGCGCCGGACAGGGCGGTTGGCGCGAGATGGTCTGCGTGGAGTCGGCCAATGCTCTGGACAACGTGGTCACCGTGCCGGCCGGCGGCAGCCACACCCTGTCGGTGAGCTACGCCGCGCTGCCGCTCTGAAGGCTCGCACCGCTCCAACAGGAGAACCGTCGATGGCGATCGTCAGCTTGCCGACCCAGCCCTTTGCCGGCCAGCAGCCCGGCACCTCGGGCCTACGCAAGAAGGTGGCGGAGTTCCACCAGCCGCACTACCTGGAGAACTTCGTTTGGATTGGAGCACGATGGACCGCGTTGCTCTGAACCTGCTGCGCATGCGGATCGGGGAGATGCCGTCGTCTGGCATGTCGACGCAGATGGCACCGTTCCCGGCCAACCAGATTGAGTTCCAGGCCATTCTCGACCGCCTAGCGGACCTGCCTGCCGAGGATCTTGTGGGTCGTCTGGACATCGGCGGCTTCGCGCCGCATCCGGTTGAACTCGGTGGCATCGAACAGCGTTGCGCCGAGTGCATCTACTACCTGCCACACCGGAAGTGGTGCGACCTGCCCGAGTTGCCAGTCCCGGTCGAGCCGCAATGGTGGTGCCGGCTGTGGAAGCTCTAGTCCAAGCTAATCTTAGTGCCCTCTTGATTCGCCTCGGCCATGGCCTCCGGCTCAAGTTTCTCCGCATAACTGTTGAACCGTATGAACAAGTCCCAGCCTGCGAGCAGAACACCGCAAGAGGCGACGATGCACGACGCAAAGTACAACTGACGTGGGTCCTCGTGCGCGGCCTTGAAGGTTGCAACAAGTCCTTCAATGGCAAGCGCCACAACAACGACAACCAGAAATCTCGACAAGAACCGCTGCACCCGTGTAGGGCCGCTCACGTGAACGCGAGCGCTGCCAGTGATGGACGCCGAGAAGCGCCGCAGCCCCTGTCCGCTATGGCCGCTGCAGCCGTGGCTGGTTGCCGGCATCGGCCAGCGAGATCATTGACACCACAATGTCTTCGGCCAGCGGGGTGGGTCGAGCGGATGGAGTCCTCGGAACAACAGGTGTACTCCAGCCCATAACGCCACAGCATCGGTGTGCGCGGCTTGTTCTCATGCCCTGGCGGCGCGTCACCTCGTAGAACGACTTCATGTAGATGTCTCCGGGCCTTGACCTCGGATGCCCGGAATGGCGTGATGGGTCGTCACTTCTTGCTCACGCTTCGTGCCAGCTGCGTTCGAACCTCCGCGAAACACGGATGACTGGCTGGCAAATCCTTGATTTGTTTCCTTTTTTCAGGCGATTTAGGGTCTCGGTCAGCCGCGTCCACAATGTTTGACAGGCAAGTACATTGGCACGCAACCGCGCGGTGCGCCAACAAATAGCCAGCCGGCTAGATAGCAAACTTAGTTTTCATAAGGTGTTTACCTAATAGACGTTCTCGAGCCGTTGGTTAATCTTGCGATAGCAGCTAGTAGCGAACCCCGGCGTGGCCCAAGAGCCAGCAAGGAGACAAAATTTATGGAGACAAGCACGGCGCCCGCTTCGGGCCGACCGGATGGCCGAAGCCTCTTCACGGTGGCCGACGCCGAGGTGCAATCGGCGCTGGCTCTGGCGGAAGACGGCGAGGCCGCGCCCGAGGAACGGGCCGAGATGCTGATGGAGATCGCCCGCGGTCTGCAGATCAAGCCGCGCTCGCCGCGCCAGTTGCACGATGCGGTGGCGCTGTACGAGCGGGCACTGGCGCTGGTTCCACCCACGTTCGCGTTGCTGGCCGCGCGCATTCGAGCCCGCCAGGGCACGGCCTACCAGACCCTGCCCGATGGTGGTACCGCCGCACTCGAATCGGCGCGCGACTGTTTCGAGGCCGCTCGCGCCGACCTGGCCACCCATGGCCTGGCCGAAGAAGTGGCCGAACTCGACCTGAACCTGGGCCTCGTGACGCAGACGCTTTGCGCTGCTCACCGGGCGACGATCCAGGAGGCGATCGCGCATTACCACCGCGCCCTGCGCGTGTTCACCAAACAAGCTTGGCCGCGCGAGTTCTCGATCCTGCACAACAACCTGGCGATCGCCTACCTCTCGATTCCGGCCACCGACGAACGTGCGCGCATGCGCGAGGCGCTCGCCGTGCAGTCGTTCGAGGAGGTGCTCGGCATCGTGACGCTGGTGGACCATCCCAGCGAGTACGCGATGACGCAGAACAACCTCGGCAACGCGCTGCAGTACGCGCCGAGCAGTCATCCCGTGGCCAACCTGCTGCGTGCAGTGGAGGCGTACGACGAGGCGCTGAAGGTGCGCAACCCGCGCGACATGCCGGTGGAGTACGCCAACACCGCGGCCAACAAGGCCAATGCCCTGCTCAACCTGCCGGACGACCCCGAGCACCCCGAGCTGGGCAACCCGGGCAACACCGCGAAGGCGCGTGCGCTGTATCGGGAGGCGCAACGACTCTTTCAGTCCGCGGGCCTGGACGACGCTGCGGCCACGGTGGCCGACGCACTCGCCGGCATCGATGCCTCGCACGCCGACTTCGGCGCCTCACGCGTCCCCGGTGATGCCGGGCCGACCGAACATTGACCAGAACTCCTGGTTCAGGAGCATCCACCAAACCATTGACCAACATGGAGCAAACGATGACTGTGACCCTCGTATTGATGTGCCTGGCCGCCGTGCTGGCGGGCGCGGCGGGCGGTGCCGCAACCGGCGTGAAGCTCGGCGGCCAGGCGATGGGCAACGAGATCGCCGCCTTCATGGGCGCCTTCTTCGGCCTCGCCGCAGTGGTGCCCGCCGCGGTGGTGGCCGTGCTGATCCACGCTTTGCGCTGAACGCGCCAAGGAGCAAACGATGTTCGATATGGTGCTCAATTCGATCAAGCTGTTCGTCGCCGGCAAGCTGTTCCGCGACAACTGGGCGTTCTTCCGCCAGCTCGGCGCCGGCTTTGCCGTGACGCTCGCGCTGATGCTCGCGCTCGGCTGGCTGAACCCCTGGCTCGGCATGGTGGCCGGTGGTGCCTTCGGCGGCGCGCTGATGCCGTGGCTGTTCCGCAACCTCAAGTACAACTGAAGAACCCGAGGCCCAGCCCCGTGAACGCAGCGACCCACGACGACAGCGAGCGGCTGGCCCACATGGCCACCGAGGTGGCGGCGCTGCAGGCCATCGGCCAGGCCTGGCCGCTGGAGCAGCGCGCCGTGCTCGACAACCTGCGCGGCGCCATTGAGGCCCTGCACCGCGAGGCGCTGGTGCGCCTGCTCAAGGGGCTGCGCGACGAGCCGGCGGCCGCGGCCCGGCTGCGCGAGCTGGCGTCGGACCCGTTCATTTATGGCGTCCTGCGGCTGCATGGTCTGGTGCGCGAGCCGCTGGAGGCGCGGGTCCGCGCCGCGCTGGAGTCGGTCGCACCGATGCTGGCCGAGCATGCCGGCGGTGTCGAGCTGGTGGCGATCAAGCTGCCCGACACCGTCGAGGTGCGCTTGACCGGCAGCTGCCAAAGCTGTCCGGCATCGGGCCAGACGCTGTCCGAAGGCGTGGAGCGTGCGATCAAGGAGCATGCGCCGGAGATCGTCCGCGTCGTCCAGGTGCGGCGCTCGGCCGAAACGCGGGCGCCCGGCGAAGCGGTGCCGATTCATTTCGTCAGCCCCTTCGCCAAGGCCGAGGATCGTGGCTTCGTCGATCTTTGCGCCGTGGACGAACTGCCGCAAGGCCAGGTGGCGGCGCGTACGCTGCGCGACGAGGCCTTGCTGCTCTACCGCGACGGCTCGCAGGTGTTTTGCGTGGCGAACGCCTGCGCGCATCTCGGCATGCCACTGGACGATGGCGCTGTCGCCGAAGGCGTGATCGAGTGCCCGCATCACGGCTTCCGCTACCGCCTGGATACCGGCGAATGCCTCGACGTGCCCGAGGTGCAACTGGTGGTGCACGCCGTTCGTGTGCGCGGTGGGCGCGTCGCGGTGAAGCTGGGAGCGTCGGCATGAACGGCATCGCGGCTGCCGCGCCCGTCAAGGTATCGCTCGCACGGCCGCGCGAGCGCGCAGTTGCCCCGGCGGCGCTTGCCGCGGCCGGCGCGCGTGTCATTCTCGGCCTGCACGACCCGCTGTCCGGCGTCGCCCTGACGCCCGCCGCAAACACCCTGTTCGGACCTCGCGGCGCGGCGGTGACCGCCGACGGCGCCTTGTGGGTTGCCGACACCGGCCACCACCGGCTGCTGGGCTGGCCGGCGGTGCCTACCGGCGATGGCGAACCCGCTTCGTGGGTGATCGGACAACCCGGCTTCGACCGCGAGGGCCGCAATGCGCATGCCGAGGTCAACGGCGCCAGCTTGAACGTGCCCACCGGCGTGTGCGCTTGCGGCGAGGGCCTTGCAGTCGCCGACGCGTGGAACCACCGCGTGCTGATCTGGCACCGTGCGCCGCGGCACAGTCAACAGCCGGCCGACGTGGTGCTGGGCCAGGCCGATGCGCACGCCGGGTTGGCCAACCGCGGGCTCGACACGCCTGCGGCCGACACCCTGCACTGGCCGTATGGCGTGTTCTGGGACGGTGCGCGCCTGTGGGTGGCCGACACCGGCAACCGCCGCGTGCTGCGCTTCGACGGCCTGCCGGCGCGTGACGGGCAGCGCGCCAACCTCGTGCTCGGCCAGCCGGACTTCGTGCACCGCGACGAAAACGCCGGTGGCGTCACGCAGGCCACGATGCGCTGGCCCCATGCGCTCGCCGTCTGGCAGGGGCATCTATGCGTGGCCGATGCCGGCAACAACCGCCTGCTGCTGTGGCGCGGCGACCCGGCCAGCAACATGGCGCGCAGCGACCTCATCATCGGTCAAGGCGAGATTGACGCGCTGGATCACAACCGTGGTGAGTACTTTCCCAGCGCCCGCAGCCTGAACATGCCTTACGGCCTGGCGGTGCATGAAGACCGGCTCTTCGTTGCCGACACCGCCAACTCACGCGTGCTGCGCCTGGACGCACCTGCCGAGCGCGAGGCGCGCGCGGTGGCCGGGCAGGCGAGTTTCGTCGACAAGGGTGACAACCGCTGGCTGCCGGCGGTGCGCGACTCGCTGTGCTGGCCGTATGCCATCGCGATTCAAGGCAACACCGCGATCATCGTCGACTCGGGCAACAACCGCATCCTGTTGTGGGACGTCGCGTGATGAGCGCCGCGCCCGCCACCGCAGTGCTGACCGATCGACCCCATGCGGCGCCGATGTGCGGCGCACGCTTGCAGGTGCGCGGCATCGTTCAGGGTGTCGGCTTCCGGCCGCAGGTGCTGCACCTGGCGCGCGCGCTCGGCGTGGTGGGCAGCGTTCACAACGAAGGCACGAT
The DNA here is from genome assembly GCA_040385485.1 of Pseudomonadota bacterium. Taxonomy (GTDB): domain Bacteria; phylum Pseudomonadota; class Gammaproteobacteria; order Burkholderiales; family Burkholderiaceae_C; genus Hydrogenophaga. Next base: position 86,015 of record JAZKHJ010000002.1, read on the forward strand.
GGCCATCGTCGAAGCCTTTGGCCCCGGGCCGGCGCTCGCCGAGTTCGAGCAGCGGCTGCGCACGCTCGACCACGGCGGCGCCCGCATCGATGCGCTGCTCGCGCAGCCGCTCGCCGTGCCGGCGGCGCTGCCTTCGACCTTCTCGATCGCCGACAGCGCGCTGGCGCAGCCGGGCCTCGGCGTGGCGCCCGACTGGGCCATCTGCCCGGCGTGTTGTGCCGAGACACTGGATCCTTTCGCGCGCCGCTACCGCTATGCGTTCACCGCGTGCACCGCCTGCGGCCCGCGCCTGAGCGTGTTCGAACGCGCCCCCTACGACCGCGCGCGTACGACGATGGCGCCCTTCCCGTTGTGTGCGGCCTGCGCGCGCGAATACGGCGACACCGACGACCGGCGCTTCCACGCCCAGGCGATGGCCTGCCACGCCTGCGGCCCGCGCGCCACGCTGCGCCGTATCGACGGCAAGCCCTTCAGCCTGGAGGCCATGACCGCGCTCGACGACGCGGATGGCGCCACATCGTTGCTGGGGCGCGGCGAGTTGGTGCTGATCAAGGGCCTGGGCGGCTACCAGATCGCCTGTGACGCGACACACGCCGACGCGGTGGCGCGGTTGCGCGCACTCAAGCGCCGCGAAGGCAAGCCCTTCGCGTTGCTGGTGCGTGACGTCGAGATGGCGCGCCAGTGGTGCCTGTGCGACGACGTGGCCGAGGCCGCGCTCGCCAGCCCGGCCGCGCCGATCGTTTTGCTGCCGCGGCGCGCCGATGCACCGCTGGCCGACGGCGTCGCACCCGGCCTGCCGACGCTGGGCGTGATGCTGCCAAGCACTGCTCTGCACCTGCTGCTGATGCGGCGCCGCAAGGCGCCGATCGTGCTGACCAGCGGCAACCTGAGCGAAGAGCCGCAAGCGATACGGCTGGACGAAGCTTCGGCCCGCCTGGGCCCCTCCATCGCGTGGGTGCTCGACCACGACCGTGCGATCCAGCGGCGGGTGGACGATTCGGTCGGCCGCGTCGTCGGCGGCGCCTTCCGGGTCATGCGTCGCGCGCGTGGCTACGCCCCGGCGCCGCTGCCGCTGCCCGAGGGTTTCGACCACCGCACCAAGGTGCTGGCGCTCGGCGGCGACCTGAAGAACACCTTCGCGCTGGTGCGCGATGGGCAGGCGGTGCTGTCCCAGCACATCGGCGACCTGCACGATGCCGCCTGCCTGGCCGACCAGCGGCGTGCGCTGGCCGACTACCTCGCGTTCTACGCCTTCGAGCCCGACCTCGTCGCCTGCGATCTGCATCCGGGTTATGCCTCGACGCAGCTCGCGCACGAGCGCTGGGCCGACCGACAGGTCGGCGTCGGTCACCACCATGCGCACATCGCCGCCTGCCTGGGCGAGCACGGGTGGCCGCTGCACGGCGGCAAGGTGCTCGGCATAGCGCTCGACGGCATCGGCATGGGCGAGGACGGCAGCTTCTGGGGCGGCGAGTTCCTGCTCGCCGACTACCGGCAGGCGCAACGCGTGGGCACCTTCAAGCCGGTGGCCCTGCCGGGCGGCGACCTGGCGGCACGCGAGCCCTGGCGCAACACCTATGCGCAGTTGATGGCCGAGATGGGTTGGCCGCGCTTCACGAGCAACTATGACGAGCTGGAGCTGCACCGCTTCCTCAGCGCCAAGCCGCGCGAGATGCTTGATGCGATGCTTGCCAAACCGGCCCTGGCGCCGCGTGCCAGCAGCGTCGGGCGCTTGTTCGATGCGGTAGCGGCTGCCATCGGCATCTGCCGCGACAACGTGGCCTACGAAGGCGAGGCAGCGATGGGCCTGGAATCTCTGGTCACCGCGCAAGACCTCGACGAGAGCGCCGACCTCGACTACCCGTTCGCGATTCCTCGCTTGGACAAGGGCAAGGGCCTGCCCTACGTCGAGCCTCTGGGCATGTGGCAGGCCCTGCTCGGCGACCTGATTCTGGCCACACCCGCGGCCCGCATCGCTGCGCGCTTTCACCGCGGGCTGGCGGCGGTCATCGTGCGCATGGCGCAGCAAGAGGCCGAACGTCACGAGCTGACGACCGTTGCCCTGGGCGGCGGCGTGTTCCAGAACAAGGTGCTCACCGAACTCGTTCTGCGCGGGCTCGAGGCGGCGGGGCTGAAGGCCCTGCTGCCGCGCCAGGTGCCGGTGAACGACGGCGGGCTTGCCTGGGGCCAGGCGCTGATCGCACTGGCCCGCGCCAGCCAGGACGAACAACGACAGGAGAAGATCCCATGTGTCTAGGAATCCCGGGCCGCATCGAGGCCATCACCCGCCCCGAAGCCAAGCTCGCCCTGGTGGACGTACTCGGCGTCAAGCGCGAGATCAACATCGCCTGCATCGTGCGCGAAGGCGAGCCGCTCGAGGAATGCATCGGCGCCTGGGTGCTCGTTCACGTGGGCTTCGCGATGAACCGCGTCGACGAGCACGAGGCGATGTTGACGCTGCAATTGCTCAAGGAACTCGGCGACGCGCAGGTCGAACTCGAGAGCTACAAGACACGGGCCGTGGTGTGAACGCATCGAAGGACAAGGCGGCACTCGGCGCCCTGTACCCGCATCTCGCGCCTCGCGCGGCGACCACGGGCGAAGCTGCGCAGGATGCACGCGACGCACTGCGCCTCGAAGCGGCGCTGCGCGAAGCGATGGTGGCCAAGTGGCGCGACAGTGTGGCCGTGAAGACCCGCTTCTTCGAGGCCCACGGCAACGATGTGCTGCGTGCGGCCCAGTTGCTGGCCGAGGGCTTTCGTCACGGCGGGCGCCTGTACACCATGGGCAACGGCGGCTCGAGCTGCGACGCTGCGCATGTCGCCGTCGAGTTCCAGCATCCGGTGACCGCCGGGCGCCCTGCGCTCCCGGCGCACAACTTGGCTCAGGACATGGCCATGCTGACCGCCGTCGGCAACGACGTCGGCTTCGACGAGGTGTTCGCGCGCCAGATGCCGGGGCTGGTGAAGGCCGGCGACATGGTGCTGGGCGTGTCCACCAGCGGTAACTCGCGCAATGTGTTGCGCGGTCTCGAGGCCGCGCACGATCTGCAAGCCAGCACGCTGGCGCTGGCCGGTGGCGATGGCGGTGCGATGGCGCGCTCGGCGAGCGTCGATCTCACCCTGCTCGTGGACAGCGACAGCATCCACCGCATCCAGGAGACGCATGTGGCGATCTACCACGTGCTGTGGGACCTCGTGCACAGCCTGCTGGCCGACGACCGGCCGGCGCGCGCGTCGGCCCCGAAAGGAAGAACTCCATGAAGTACGTCGATGAATTCCGCGATCCGCTGGCCGCGCGCGCGTTGCTGCGCGAAATCGCCGGCGCCACCGAGCGCCTGGGCGCCAGCCTCGAACGCCCGCTGCAGATCATGGAGGTATGCGGCGGCCACACGCACTCGATCTTTCGCTATGCGCTGAAGGACCTGATCCCGCCCGCGCTCGAGTTCGTGCATGGCCCGGGCTGCCCGGTGTGCGTGCTGCCGATGGGCCGGGTCGACGACTGCGTGGCCATCGCGAATGAGCCCGGTGTCATCTTCACCACCTTCGGCGACGCGATGCGCGTGCCCGGCTCCAAGGGCTCGCTGCTGCAGGCGCGCGCCGACGGCGCCGACGTCCGCATGGTCTATTCGCCGCTGGACGCGCTCGAGATCGCGGCCGCGAACCCGGGCCGCGACGTGGTGTTCTTCGCACTCGGCTTCGAGACGACCATGCCCTCCACCGCGATGACGGTGCTCGAAGCGAAGCGGCGCGGCATCGGCAACTTCTCGCTGTTCTGCAACCACATCACGATCGTGCCGACGATCAAGGCCATACTCGACTCGCCGGGCATGACGATCGACGGCTTCCTCGGGCCTGGCCATGTTGCGATGGTCTCGGGCACCGCGCCTTTCGAGTTCATCGCCGCCGAGTACGGCCGGCCGCTCGTGATCTCGGGCTTCGAGCCGACCGACATCCTGCAAAGCCTGCTGATGGTGCTGCGCCAGCTCGAGCAGGGCCGCGCCGCGGTCGAGAACCAGTACGCGCGCCTCGTCGACCCGGGCGGCAACGCAGCAGGGCTGGAGGCGATCACCGAGGTCTTCGAGCTGCGCGAGTTCTTCGAGTGGCGCGGCCTGGGCTCGATCGACCACTCGGGTGTGCGGGTGCGCGAGGCCTACGCGGCCTTTGATGCCGAGCGCCGCTTTTCTGTGCCTGGCGCGCGCATTGCCGACCCCAAGAGCTGCCAGTGCGGCGAGGTGCTGAAAGGCGCGATCAAGCCGCCGCAGTGCAAGGTGTTCGGCACCGCCTGCACGCCGCAGACGCCGCTCGGCGCGTTGATGGTCAGCAGCGAAGGGGCGTGCGCGGCGTATTACCAGTTCGCGCGGCGCGAGCCGGTGATCCCGATCGCGGTGGCCGCATGACGCCAACCCCCACGCCCAAGGACGCCTGGAGCGGCAAGCGCGTGTCGATGGCGCACGGCGCCGGCGGGCGGGCGATGCGCGAGCTGGTCGCCGGTCTCATCGCACCCGCCTTCGACAACCGCTGGCTGGCGCCGCTGGAGGATCAGGCACGCTTTCCTTACGAAGAGATTCCCGCCGGCTCGTCGCTCGCGTTCACGACCGACAGTTACGTAGTTTCCCCGATCGAATTCCCCGGAGGCGACATCGGCACGCTCGCCGTCTGCGGCACGGTCAACGACCTGGCCGTCGGCGGCGCCATCCCGCGCTGGCTCAGCTGCGGCCTGATCCTGGAAGAAGGCCTGCCCTTCGACACCCTGCGCAAGGTGTTGCACAGCATGGCGCGCAGTGCGCGCGAGGCCGGCGTGGCTATCGTCACCGGCGACACCAAGGTCGTTGAACGCGGCGCCGCCGACGGGCTGTTCATCAACACCGCAGGCATCGGCACCATTGCCGCGGGGCGCCAGACTGGCGCACGCGAGGTGCGGCCGGGCGACCGGCTGATCGTCAACGGCACCCTTGGTGACCACGGCGTGGCCGTGCTGGCTGCACGCAACGACATGGCGCTGCAGATTCCCGTGCAAAGCGACTGTGCACCGCTGAACGGGCTGATCGAAACCATGTTCGCCGCCGCGCCGCGCCTTCACTGGCTGCGCGATTGCACGCGCGGCGGCCTGGCGACGGTGGCCAACGAGTTCGCTGCAGAAAGCCGCATGCCATTGCGCCTGGAGGAGTCCGCTTTGCCGGTCGCGGACGTGGTGCGCGGCGCCTGCGAGATGCTGGGGCTCGACCCGCTCTATCTGGCCAACGAGGGCAAGCTGGCGGCGCTGGTGGCGCCGCAGGACTGCGACGCGGTCCTTGCGGCGATGCGCTCGCATCCTCTGGGCCGCCGCGCCGCCGTGGTGGGCGAAGTGCTGGCGCACGGGCATCCCGGCCTGGTGACGTTGCGCTCGGCCTTCGGCGGCGAGCGCGTGGTGGATCTGTTGCACGGCGACCAGTTGCCGCGCATCTGCTGAGCTGCCAGGACCCTAGCCATGCACGAACTCGGCATCACACGAAACCTGGTGGCCATCGTTGCCGAGGCAGCGCAGGGGCGGCCGGTGCGCAAGGTGTGGCTCGAAATCGGCACGCAGACGGCCCTGCTGCCGGACTCGGTGCGTTTTTGCTTCGATGTCGTTCGGCAGGGAACGCTACTGGAGGCGGCCGAACTCGAGATCGTCGAGGTCGCGCCGGGCTGGCTCTGCGAAGACTGCGGCACGCCTGCGGGTGGTGAGGCCGAGGCCATGCCCGCGGCTTGCGCCCACTGCGGCGCGACCCGCTGGCGCCGCCGCACCGGACAGGAACTCAACGTCAAAGCAATGGAGGTGGAAACATGTGTGTAGTCTGTGGTTGCAACAGCAAGGCTGATGTTCGTGTCGAAGGGGACACCGACGAGCACGAGCATGTGCTTGCGGACGGGTCGCGCACGCGCCATCGACACGCGCCGGACGAGGGGCATGGCCAGGCTGGCGGTGCGCATGCTCACCCGGTCTTGAACGCCCACGATCACGATCACGATCACGATCACGATCACGATCACGATCACGATCACGATCACGATC
>JAZKHJ010000002.1:92150-160607 GCA_040385485.1 Pseudomonadota bacterium
ATGGTCACAGTCACTCGCATGCGGCTCACCGCCAGGACGCTCCGGCCGAGCTGGTGGCACTGGAGACGGCGTTGCTGGACAAGAACCAGCGCATCGCCGAACGCAATCGCGGCTGGTTGTCCGGCCGCGGCGTGCTGGCGTTGAACCTGATGTCCAGCCCCGGTTCGGGCAAAACCACGCTGCTCGTGCGCACGCTGCGTGACCTGAGCGGCGAGTTTCCGATGTGCGTGGTCGAGGGCGACCAGGAGACCAGCGCCGACGCCGACCGCATTCGCGAGACCGGCGCGGCAGCGATCCAGATCAACACCGGCGCGGGCTGCCACCTGGAAGCCGACATGATCGAGCGCGCGGTGCAGCGCTTGGCGCCGGCTTCGGGCAGCGTGGTCTTCATCGAGAACGTCGGCAACCTGGTCTGCCCTTCTCTGTTCGACCTCGGCGAGCGGGCTCGCGTGGTGGTGTTGTCGGTGACCGAGGGCGACGACAAGCCGCTGAAGTACCCGCACATGTTCCGCAGCGCCGACCTGATGATCACGACGAAGATGGATCTGGCGCCGCACGTGGCCTTCGATGTCGGCCGCGCGGAGCGCCATGCGCGCAGCGTCAATCCGACCATCCGTTGCCTGCGCCTGTCGGCCACGCAGGGCGAAGGGCTCGACGAGTGGTACGGCTGGCTGCGCGCGATGCGCCGCATCGACCCGTTGGTGCGGCCGAGTTCTGCCTGAGTCCGCCATGGACGTCCTCATGATCTTCGGGCTGGGGCTGCTGCTGGGAATGCAGCACGCCACCGATGCCGACCATCTGGCCGCCGTTGCGACGCTGGCCACCCGCGAGCACTCATTGGCGCGCGCGCTGCGTCTGGGCGCCGCCTGGGGGTTGGGCCATTCGCTGGTGCTGCTCGTCGTCGCCGGTGCGGTGACTGGTTTGGGCTGGGTAATGCCGCCCCAATGGGCACTGCGCTTCGAGCAGGCGGTCGGTGTATTGCTGATCATGCTCGGTGCGCGGCTGGCATGGCGCTTGTGGAAGGATCGAGTGCACTTTCACGGCCATGGCCACCCTGGCCGGGCGCCGCACTTCCACGGGCACTCTCACGACCCGCGCGCCGCGTCCGAGCCTAGGCCGGCACACGCCACCGACCCGCACCGCCATGCACATCGCTTGCCCGCGGCGAGCATGCTGGTTGGCATGCTGCACGGCTTGGCAGGTTCGGCGGCGCTGGCGTTGCTGGCCTTGGGCGCTCTGCCAACTCCAGCGATGCAGCTGGGGTACATCGCGACCTTCGGCATCGGATCGATCGTCGGCATGGCGTTCCTCACCGGCGCGCTGAGCGTCACCTTGCGGCTCACCGCCAAGCGACTGACGGCCTTGCATCGCAGCTTCACCATCGTCATCGCCTGCAGCTCGATGGCGATTGGCGGGCACCTGGCGTGGTCGTCGACATGAACACGGCCCAGGTCCACCCCAGTGTGCCCAAGCTGAGCACGGCCAAGGCGGCATCGCAAGTCCAGGCGTGGCGGGTCACGCTGGTCGGTCCGCGCCTGATCGAAGACAAGGCTTTGCTCCGGCAGTTCGGCGCCGAGTACCGGGTGCGCGTCTTCAGCCGGCTGCGCGAAGCCGCTGCATCTTTGGACGATGAGCACGACCGCGCCGACGTGGTGGTGGCTGAACAGTCGCTCGTCGATGGCGCCGGCGTTGACCTGCTGCGAGATCTGCGTACCCGCGCGCCAGAGACGATACGCGTGTTGCTGCTGGACAATGCCGAAGCCGAGGTCGTGCAGCAGGCGGTGAACGATGCCGCTGTCTACCAGGTGGTGATCACGCCTTGGCAGAGCGAGTCGCTGCGCCTGTTGCTGCGGCGGGCGCTCGAGTCGCGCGAGCTGGCGCGCATCCATCGCTACCTGTCACGCGAGTTGAAGTTCGCCGACGCCGTGGTGACGCGCCAGAGCGAAGGCATGCGCGCCGTCCTGCAGGAGGTGTACTCCTTCGACCGCATGGTCTTCGTCAGCCACGCCATGGCGGAGGTTTGCAACCTTGCGCGCAAGGCGGCGCCGACCGACCTGCCTGTGCTGATCGAAGGCGAGACGGGTACCGGCAAGGAATTGATGGCGCGCGCGATCCACCTGTTCAGCCAGCGCCACGCCTTGCTGTTCATGGCCGTCAACTGCGCGGCTATCAACGACGATCTGCTGCAAAGCGAGCTCTTCGGTCACCGTCGCGGCGCGTTCACTGGCGCAACCACGGACCGCCTGGGCCTTTTGCAGGCTGCCGAAGGCGGCACAGTGTTTCTCGACGAGATCTCCGAGATCTCACCCAGCATGCAGGTGTCGCTGCTGCGCTTCCTGCAGGAAGGGGAAGTGCGGCCCATCGGTTCCGACCAGACGCGCCGCTGCGACGTGCGCATCGTCGCAGCGTGCAATCGGCCGCTGCGCCAGTTGGTCGATGAGGGCAAGTTCCGCCAGGACTTGTACTACCGCCTACGCGGCTTCGAGTTGCGCATACCGCCGCTGCGTGAAAGGCCCGACGACATCCCGCCGCTGGTCGCGCACATGATCGAGAAGTACGGGCGATTGACGTCCAGGCGAGTGGCCGGCCTGACGCCCGATGCGATGGCACGGCTGTGCGCCTTTCCGTTCCCCGGCAACGTGCGCGAACTGGAAACCGAGATCCGACGGCTTGTGGCTTTGGCCTCGGACGGCGAAATCATCACCGAACGACACCTGCCGCCGGAGATTGCCAAGATCGTTCCACTGCCGGTGGCCCGGTTGAGCAACGTGAACCTCCTGCTTCCCGGCCGGACGCTGAAGGAGAAAGTCGAAGCATTGGAAGAACGGTTGGTGCGCGACACGCTGGATCGTTCGAAGTGGAACCACACCCGTGCTGCGCAAGAGTTGGGGCTGTCCCGCGTCGGCCTGGCCAACAAGATCAAGCGCTACGGTATCCGCCGCGCCGGTGACGAGTGACCGGCGCGCAGTGAGTGCCTCGCCGGACTCGCCTGTCAGAGCCTGCCACCCCCGCGTCCCCGCCGATGAACGTCGCTGCCTTGATCTTCGACGTCGATGGCACGATGGCGGACACCGAAGAGGTGCATCGCGTGGCCTTCAACCTGGCATTCGAGCGCCTGGGCGTGGGCTGGTCCTGGAGCCGCGCCGACTATCTCCGGCTGTTGGCCGTGACGGGGGGCAAGGAACGCCTCGTGTTTCATATCCGCTCGCTGCCCCTCACGGCGCGCGAGAGGAATCGGCTGCTGGGCCTGGTACCGCGGATCCACACCGAGAAGACGAAGTTCTACATTTCCGCCGTGCGTGACGGGGCTGCGCCGCTGCGTGACGGCATCGCCCGACTCCTCTGCGAGGCACGAAGCGCTGGATGTCGTCTCGCCATCGCCAGCGCATCCACGACCTCGAGCGTGCACGCCCTTCTGCGCAAGGCGCTGGGTTCGCGCGGCCCTGAACTCTTCAGCGTGATTGTCTGCGGCGAGCATGTGCGCGCCAAGAAGCCCGAGCCCGACGTCTACGAGATCGCACTGGCTCGTCTTAACCTGCGCCACGACCAGGCCATCGCGTTCGAGGACTCGACCAACGGTCTGCTGGCGGCCGAGGCCGCGGGCCTTTGGACCGTGGTGACGCCGACGCTCTGGACGGCGGCCGGGCATTTCGACCTGGCGGGGCTGCAACTGCCGCGTCTGGGCGACCCTTGATATCCCTTGCCTTCAGAACCGGGCCGCGACATGCGCGATCACCCATGGCTAAGCTACGCCGAACTCTCCAGAAGAGCGTGCGTAGGACTCAGTTGGCGATGAGACCTCGCCAAGGGCTCGCTCGCAGTTCGAGCCGCTGACATAGAGCGGGCGTCGTTTCGATTCACCGCGTGCGCCCGAACCGGTACGCGCCACGCCCTGTATCGAACTCCAAGCTGAAGGTCATCGGCTCCTGCGCGTCATCGACCCCCTGCGAGCGCAGGAACTCCTGCGCTTCGATCACCCTGTCTCCGCGTGCGTTGCGTTGCTTCAGCTGCAACCCACCCGCTCCTGCCTTGAGCGGAATGAGCCACCAGCCGTCGTCGCGGGCGAGCAGCGCCACGGCGGGGAACCCGTCCAGCACGCGTTCGTAGGTCTGCGCCGGCACATGCAAGCGACCGGCGCGCACTTCCACCAGCGTCTCGAGGCTGTCCTCATCCATCGCCACGTACCAAGGGTTCGAGCATGCACACCACGCGCGCGGCGGCAGCACGGACTGGGTCGGTCAGTTCGAGGCCGAAACCGATATCGCCCGCTTCGATCAGGATGACCTCCGCGTGATCGGCAAAGGACTCGCCGAACATCCTGCTGCCGGCATACAGCGCATGATCCCAACGCAGACCATGCAGACTGAACCCGTGCTCTACGGGCGTCATTGCCTCCTTCGCGGGAAGGCGGAAGATCGCACCCGCCGAACTCCCGCTGCGGCACGCGTCGACGATGACCACGCGTTCGGCGCCGCGCACGCGAAACATCACATCCATGCCGCTGGTGCCGGCATCAATCAGATCGACGCCCTCTGCGGTGCATCGGCGCAGCTGACGCACGACTTCGATACCGACCCCATCGTCTCGACGCGCAGGGTTGCCGCATCCGATGACCGCCAAGCGAACGCGGCTGCCCATAGCAGAATCAGACACGCCACAGCACGCAGGCCCACTCGGGTTCGACTCCAAGCTTCAACTCCGGGAGGTCGCAATACCGTCGATGCGACTCATAGTACATACACGTGCGACAGGCTTGTTCGATCTCCGGCGCCTCATCGGCAACGTAGGGCTGCAGCGTGAAGCCCGCGACCCGGAGCTTGTCTTCCAGTCGATCCGGCGCAATCGCTTGCAGCGCGTCAACCGTCCTGCGCACGTCAGCGCTCTCATATGCCCGATCCTGCCACGCTGTGTGCAGGCCATCGGCCAGAGCGCTGCGGATCAGCTCGCGTTGCCGTGAGAGTTCTTCTTCCGACATGCTTACCTCCGCCCGAGCTCAGATACGCCACAGACGACACCACCAGTCGGGCTCGGCCGGCAGATCCAGCTCGGGCAGATCGCACCACTTGCGGTGCACAAGGTAGTACATGCATTCCTGGCAGCGCATGCGGTCTTCGCCGTAAGGCTTGTCGATCCAACCGGTGAGCACCATCTTTCCCACCACGTCATCGGCATCCAAGTCACGGCACTGATCTAGCAGCGCCGCGAACTCCGTGCTCGTGTACGGAAACGGTTCCGTCTGGGTCCGCAGGCCGTCGGCCATCAGCTTGGCCATGCGGGCGCGGATGCTGCCGTCGGGGTCTATCGGCATGGTGCTGTCCTCGTGAGTTCGTCGTTCTTGATTCGCCCTCGCATGATGCAACAGCGCGGCGCGAAGGGTCACTCGCGCCGCACCGCGCCGCGCCCCCACCGCACTCAGGCGGTTCGGAAGCGAGCCAGTTCCTTGCCTGTCTTGGCGTCGTGGGCATGCACTGTGCAGACGAGGCACGAGTCAAACGAGCGCGCGACATGCCCGACCTCGACCGGATCCGAAGGATCGGCAATCGGCGTGCCGATCAACGCCTGCTCGATCGGCCCGAGTTGGCTCTTGCCGTCGCGCGGGCCGACGTTCCAGGTCGTGGGGGCGATGATCTGGTAGTTCTTGATCTTGCCGTCCTTGACTTCGATCCAGTGGCACAGCGCACCACGGATCGCCTCGGTCGCACCCCAGCCGCGGCCGTCGCGCTCGCGCGGCTTGATGTACCAGGGGTCGTTGAGCTTGAACTCGCGCAGGCAGCGTTCGGCTTGCCGGTACAGCTTGATGGTCTCGTGCATGCGGCCGATCTGGCGCAGGTGCACGCTGGCGCCACCCATCTTCTTGTACATGTCGAGGATGAGCGGATCGTAGTGCTGCCAGCTCTCGCCATGCTTGCCGCCGGCAATCAACTGGCGCGCGAGCGGGCCGGCTTCGAGGCGGCCATCGTCCGTGTGCGTGACGGCAGTGGACCACGAGTACTTGCCGTTGTGATCGATGGCATTCTTCTGCACCGGCTTGGTCGTGCGATCAAAAGGGTGCACGTCGGCGGAGCCTTCGTCATACCAAGCGTGAAGAGTGTTCTCACGCAGGAACTTCTGGTCCATCACCTTGTGCGTGTCGGTCTTCCCGTCGTACACACCGCTTTTCATGATGACCGCAGCATTGCGTCCCTCGATCGTCGGCTTTTGGTACTTGTCCTCGTGCGGAAGATAACCCCAGCTGATGTACTTACCCAAGCCCGCGCCGTAGGTATCCAGACCGATGTCCTGTCCCATACGCCAATAGAAGCCGAGGTCCGAGTTCGCGTGCGCCGGTGACTCGTCCAGCCAGGCCATGAAGTCGTCGTAGCTCTTGATCTGTTCGTAGCGCTCGAGCGAGCATCCGAGCCAGAGGCTTTCGAGCCAGTTCTTCTTGAAGTACTCGAGCAGCGACCAGGCGCGCGTGATGTCGGTCAGTGTCGGCGCGCACATCACACCGCCCGGGACCATGTAGCTCGAATGCGGCCACTGGCCACCCAGGAGCGCGTAGATTTCGACCGGCTTGCCCGAGATCGTCACGCCTTGCTCGTACGAGGTGCCAGTGAATGGCGAGAAACGCTTCACCGCTTCCTCGTAGTACTTGCTCTTGCGGTAGTTTTTGTTGGTGAGATCGATCGCGTACAGGCCATAGAAGTAGCGCGGCTGGCTCTGCAGGCTTTCGACGATCTGGCCCAGGTTGCGTGCCAGGATCGCGTTGCGCGGCACCTCGGTCTGCCAGGCCGTGTCGAGCGCCCACGCGGCGCAAGTCAGGTGCGAAGCGCCGCAGATGCCGCAGGCGCGCGGCGTCACGACAAGGCCGGCTTGCGGATCCTTGTCCTTGAGGATGATCTCGAAGCCGCGGAACAGCTCCGCTTGCGTCCAGGCGCTGGTGACGACGCCATCTTTGATGTCAACACGAATGTCGAGATCGCCTTCCACTCGACCGACTGGCGAAATGTCTAGGGTTTGAACTTGAGACATGGTTTTAGCTTTCTGTGTAGGGATTCAAACCACGAAGATGTCTTCTTCGGCCCACTTGGGCGCGGCGTTTTTGGCCGCGGCAGTGAGCGCGAGGTAGCCCTTCTTGTCGACGCCGGTCGGCATGTCCTTGGGCACGCCCATGACGGTTTGCGTCTTGAAGACCGTGCCGGGCGCGAGGTCGAAGAACGGGAACTCGGGCTCGGTGCAGCCCATGCACGGCATACCCGCGCGCGTCTTGCTCGACTGACGGTTCCACAGGATGCGGTTGCACGGAGAGTGCGTCATCGGCCCGCGGCAGCCCAGGTCGTAGAACAGGCAGCCCTTGCGCTGGCCAAACTCGGTGGCGCTGACCTTGTAGGCGAAGTGCATGTTGCGCGTGCAGCCGGTCTGCGTGAACGACTGGAAGAAGGTCTTCGGGCGCTGGAACTCGTCGAGCGTGATGTCGGCGGTGCGGCCCGTGGCGACTGCGACGACGATCTGCGTGATCCAGTCCGGGTGCGCCGGACAGCCGGGGATGTTGATGACAGGCAAGCCGGCCTTGGACTTGTAGGCTGCACCAAGGGCGCCGCCGTTGGCGCGCTTCAGGAACTGAAGTCCCACCGACTCGGACGGGTTCGGGGCCGTGGCCGGAATGCCGCCCCAGGTGGCACAGTCGCCGACCGCGACGGTGAAAGCAGCGACCGCCGAAAGCTCCTTGACCCAGTCTTTCATCGGCCGGCCGCAGAAACGGTTCCACTCGCCGGTGCCGTTGGGCGCGTTGACCACGCTGCCTTCGAACACGAAGATGTCCAGCGGCTTGCGGCCACTGGTCAGGTCCAGCAGCAAGGCCTTCAGGTTGTCGCCCAGTTCCACGCCCAAGGATGGATGCCAGAGAATATTGATGCCGAAATCGGTGACCAGATCACAAGCACTGGGTTCTTCGGCGTTGAGGAAGGACATCGTGTTCCCGGAACACGCGCCTCCCTGAAGCCACAAAAGGTTTGCCATGGAGTCTCCTGGTTCGTAAATGACGTTGCCAAACGGTTGCATCGCGACCGTAAATACGCATGAGGCGTGCCTGACTGGGCCTCTTTGCCCAGAACATAGGGAATACCACGAAGGAGAGGCCGCCAATGGCGGGGTTCTCAGTCTGGCTGTGGCTCATTTCGGTCTGGATTGCGCGCGCAGACGCCGCATCGCTCGCCACCGCCCCACACACAGTGCAAAGTTTGTTGGCTGGTCGGCCGAAAGTGCAAAGCTAGTTCGCGTCCTCGATCGCATCACACCCGCTCGTCTGGTCCGTCGGCGTCCGAAGCCAGCAACACGAGTCCCAAGCATGTCGCCGCCAGCAGCATCCCTGGGAAGCAGGCGTGCCACCAGCCGCGCAGCCCATGTGCCTGACCCGACTGGATCAGAATGCCCCAACTCAGCCGATTGGGGTCGCCCGCGCCGAGGAAGCACAGCCCGGGCTCGATCAGAAGCGCGCTGGCGAAGATCAAGGGCAGCTGAGGCCAGGCCAGCGGCAGCACGTTGGGCACCAGAGGCCTCGCGGCAATAGAAGCCGTCCCGCTTCCCTGCAGCCGTGCGGCATCGACGAATAGGCACCGAGTGCCGAGGCCGAGAAAAGGCCACTTGCTTCCACCTCGGCGTTGGCAACACGTCCGAACACAGCGCAAGCAAGATCGCCCAGCTCCTCGATCTTCTTGATCTCGATGTCCGCGGCTGCTTCCTTGAGTGTGGCGGCGATGACCGGAAGGTACAGGTCGGCCTCCTGGGGCTGGTACTTCTGCAATGTGCGCAGCGCTCGAACCAATTCTTCCGGGCGACGGCCAAGCAGTCCGAATGCGTGGCTGGCCACCGGCTGGCTGGGAATGACTTTGACGCCCTCCTGGTGCAGTGTCTGGAGCACGTATTCCACGTAGTCCTCTCCCAGCGTCGGGTAGTCGACCGACGTGGCTCCTTCGAAGGCGTTTTTCCCCTGCACCGTCATCCCCACCACCTGGGCACGGTGTGAGCCGGTACCGATGAAGATGAAGTGGCCAGGAGTGTCCGGGGTCAAGTTGACCGCGTCGCGCGCGGCCTTGAAGGCTTGCATGAGGGCAATGCCGGCGTCTGAGGTGAGCATGTGCTGGACTTCGTCCACGATGAATACCAGATCCGTTTTTGCCTGGCCAATGACTTCCTGCGCGACCTGAGCGATGGTGACACTGTTGGCCGTACCGAGGTCCGCAATCTCAAAGCCGAAGGTGAAGCCCGCACCGCCCACGTCCAGGCTCTTGATCCTCTTCAGACGAGACAACACGGTGCCGCTCGCGGATTGCAACTCTTTCAACGCCGAGCGCAGTGCGGCGTGGATCAGGGTGCTGGGGTCTGCGCTGACGTCAGACCACAGGTCGACATAGACCACCAGTGCGCCAGCGTTCTCCAGTGCGGGGATCAGGTCCTGGCGCAAGAAGGTGGATTTGCCGGTGCGGCGCAGGCCAGAGAGGAACAAGCCTGAGCGAAGGCCCTGGTCGAGCACGCCGGGGCTCAGCAGTTGCTTGGCCATGTCGTGCGCGAGGTCGGGGCGGTGGTAGATGGGACTCATAGCCTAAGTTATTCAAACGGGATAACTAGCGATTCTGCCTAACTCGGCCCAACTTGCAAGGGCCGCACCGTGGAGAAGGCTCAAACCAGCTGGTGCCGTGGCCTGCGGTCACTGCCGCCGCGCGCGCTTCGGCCACCCCGGCGCGGGCTGAGCGTTTACAACTTTACTGGTCTTGAGGGTTACAAATTTAGTTGTCTGGGCGCGGGAATTTTCGGCATTTAAGAACCACGGGTGCCTAACCGTTATTAGATAAACGCAGCTGCTTAACTTGGAAAATGGTCGCGCTCAATCTTTTGCGGACACAACGCTCAGGATTGACGTGAAGTAATGGCATCCCCTGAGGCGTACCAATCGAGGAAGCGACGCTGAACACGCTCATGGGTGTTCGCGTCGTTCGCGCGAGGTTCGAAAGGTGCGTAAATATGAACGTACAGTGTGTGTTGACGGGCGTACGACTCACCCCCACGAAGATGGTTACGCCGGACATCGCGCCACTCCAGCGCCTGTGGACTTGCAATGAGAGTGCGCACCCATGCCGGATCGACAACCCGACCCACCCAAGAATAGAGGGTGGTCAGTTCGCCTGCGTCCATGCTGCGCAACTCGATGATGAGAAGCTCGGTGGCGAGCATGTGGACACCGACGTCGATACGGTGCACGAGACCGACCTCGGGCGTGCACTTGGCTATGCGTTTATGCGAGCATTCGGTGGTGAAATTTGGTTCATCGTAATGGAATGGTTTGGTCGCTACGGTTGTCATTTCGTGATCTCCTTTCATCCAAGCTCTCACGAAATCTCTCCGCGTCAAGTCCACAAGATCCTCTTTTTGCAGATCCTCTCGCTCAGATGTCGATAACCAAAATGACATGGACATCGACACACGCTGCACTGCCGCAGGCCCCCTGCGGCCGAGGACCTCAGCCCAGCGGAAGGACCAGGCTCACTGGCTGGTTCTCATCGCTCCAGCGCCGGTCGTAGGCGGTGGTTGTCGTGATGCAGGCGTGACCCAGGAAGTGCCGCACTTCGTTGAGGTCAGCACGCTCACGCAAAGCGAGCGTGGCGGCCGTGACCCGCAGCGCATGCGCAGAAAACCGCTCCCCCACCACTCCTATCTGCGCCAAGTAGGGCTGCACAATGCGCTGGGCCACAGCGCCCGCAGTGAGTCCAGAAGACTTGAGTGGTGTGTCGGGCTGCCCCTGACGCCGCGACTGATTAGAAGCGTTGGTCTGTAGATTTTGAGGACTCTTCGGCCTGCGCTCGAACGACGCGGTGTACGGCGCGATGTCCAGGGGCGCGCTGGTGCGTCGCCCGGTGCTGCCGCTGTCATTCAATAGCCCACCGTCTTCCTCGATAGGACGACCTTGAGGATAGACATCGCACCCGGCACCGGAGTGACGGCGGACAGCCTTCATCCGAACGAACAGGCGCTCATCGCTTTGAGGCTGTGCGCCCCTCATCGCAAGGTAGCGCTGCACCCTCTCGCGCATGAGGGGTGCAGCGGCAATGAACCGCGTCTTGCCGCCCTTGCCCATCACACGCAGATGCGGGACACCGGCTCGCTGCACATCGAAGTCCCGCACCCTGAGCGCTACGACCTCGGCGCGGCGCAAACCTCCCAGCAGCATGACGGCCAGGATTGCGCGGTCTCTCACGCCCTTGAGCGTGTTCGCATCGGGCGCCTCCAGCAGAGCCTGGGCTTGCTCAAGGGACAGCGCCGGGGTCTTGCCCTCGTGACTCTCCAAGCGAGGCCTGCGCACGCCGCGTGCCGGGTTCGTGGGGATAAGCTGCTCATCGACCAGACGCTCCAGCAGCGAGGACAGGGCCGCGAGCTTGCGGCGTTGGGTGCTCGGCGACAGGCCCTGGGCCTGCAGGTGGTGGCGCCAGGCCAGCACATGGGAGCGCGCAACGCGCAGCAACTCGCACTGGGTTTGCAATCCTGAGAACGCGGCAAAGTCTCGCACGTCGGCGGCGTAGGCGCGCCGGGTGCAGGCGCTGGAGAAGTTGGCCAGCCACTGGTTCTCGATGGCCATGAGGCCCAGTTGTGTGAAGCGGCTGGCTGCGCTGTCGCGTTCGGTGTCGAGCACGGGGACGCAGGGGAGACTGTGGACGTGGGAGGGAGTCCGTGAGGGGCTGGGGTCGGAGAGTTGTTCGCGAAGGTACATCGATGGTGGGTGTCTCCCCTTCCCTGCACGCTGCAGAAAACTCTGGGGGTCCCTGTATCGATAACATGTGTTTTCAATACGTCAAGGGCAGGAGCCCCGACGCTGCTCTGCAACTTTCAAATTTTCGCTGTAGGGCCGTTGTGCAGCGATGGACTAAACCGCTGTCGCGGTAATCGCTCCGGCAGCATCGTGGTTATTCGTTCCACCGCTGGTTCTGCCATGTTGACGGGTGAGGCAATCCGCCTCGCTCTTCGACAGGAGTTGAACCATGAACTCATTGACGCCCTCCGTCTCCCCGTTGCGCCAGCGCATGATCGACGACATGCGGATGCGCAAGTTCAACGGCAAGACCCAGATCCACTACATCCGCGCCGTTCGCAGGCTCGCCGCCTATCTCAAGCGATCGCCGGACACCGCCACCGCCGAGGACCTTCGGGCCTTCCAGCTGCACATGGTCGAGACCGGCACGGCACCGCCGACCATCAACTCCACGCTCAGTGGCCTGAAGTTCTTCTTCGATGTGACGCTGGGCCACGCCGAGCTGCTGGTCAAGGTGCAACCTGTGCACCAGCCACGCCCGCTGCCCGTTGTGCTGAGCTGCGACGAGGTCGCCCGTCTGATCGCTGCTGCACCGAACCCCAAGTACCAGGCGGCGCTGTCCGTGGCCTATGGGGCCGGACTGCGCGTCAGCGAAGTCTGCGCGTTGAAGGTCACCGATATCGACAGTGAGCGCATGACGCTGCGTGTGGAGCAAGGCAAGGGGGGCAAGGACCGTTACGCCATGCTCTCGCCCGTGCTGCTCGAGCGGCTGCGGGCATGGTGGCGGGTGGGTCACGCGCAAGGCAAGATCCTGCCCAATGGCTGGCTGTTTCCGGGGCTCAACCCCATGGACTCACTGTCCACCCGGCAGCTCAACCGCGCGATCCACCTGGCGGCCGACGCCGCCCAGATCGACAAGCGCGTGTCGATGCACACGCTGCGCCACAGCTTTGCGACTCACCTGCTGGAGCAGAAGGTCGACATCCGCGTGATTCAGGTGCTGCTGGGCCACAAGCGGCTGGAGACCACCGCGCTGTACACCCACGTGGCCACCGAAGTGCTGCGCGCGGTGATCAGCCCACTGGAGACGCTGCCCTCGTCGTAAGCCGGCGGTCATGGGGCGCGCAGCCCTGGAAGTCGCCGACATCTTCCGCATTCATGGACCCGCCTGGCGTCAGGCTCAGCGTGGCCACCTGAGCCTGGCCCAACTCAAGGTCATGTCGGCCATCGAGCAGTGCCGCAGCGCGGCATTGGGTGGGCATGTCTTGCGCTGCGAGGGGTGTGGCACCGACCAGATCGCCTACAACTCCTGCCGCAACCGGCACTGCCCCAAGTGCCAGGCCAACGCGGCCCGGCGTTGGCTGCAGGCGCGCAACGCCGACCTGTTGCCGGTGGAGTACTTCCACGTGGTCTTCACGTTGCCAGCACCCATCGCCGAGATCGCGTACTGCAACAAGGCGGTGGTCTATGGCTTGCTGTTCGACATCGCCGCTGAGACTCTTCTGACCATCGGAGGTGAACGCTCGACACAACTTACTGTTCGCCCCTAGCGCAATGGCGCGTGCGTTCACCGTTGCGCCCGTTGATGGCTGCGAACATTTTGAGCAGATGCGCCGCGTTTAAGTCGCCGTGTCCATCGATAAGATTGGGGTTCGCCGCAATGAACCACAGCGGAGCTTTGCTGCTCGACCTTAGGCAAATCTCGACGTTTCCACTCAGATTGATGTAGGCGTTGTGTGTGAGATAGGAGTCTGCATTGCCGATCGCCGTCAGCACGTCCAGGCGTTGCTCCGCTCGGATCTGATTGGTGGCTACTGTCGCGGCCACTACGCCGAGGGGAAACAGGAATTTAGTTGCCCAGTCGGAGCGAGAGCCCACGACGACAACTGAAGGTGAATAGAAGTCCTCCGGTGAATACTCACTCGATAATGATTTCACCGCAGTAAACCGCAGCGCTTCAATGGCGGGATTGATCAGCACAAGCAGATCACCCAGCCCTGTGAACTGCGCATGCCCCTCGTCGAATACCGCATTCCCATAGCGCATCGCGATGGATTGCGAATTCGCCTGATACGCGATCAAGCCGCCAAAACTATGACCGATAACGTAGGTCTTAAAGTTATCTGATTCGACTGTGTTCCGCAGCCATTTCAGTCTCTTGTCCGGGGCTGGGGCCATCATTCTCTGATGGTCTTTCTTCAATTGTTCCAGCGTCGCGAAGAACTCCTGAATCGCCCCCACCGCCACGCGATGGGCGGCCTCTTTGCGCGACCAGAATGTCAGGAAATGGAACGGGGGACGAAGTGTCATACCGGGCCAACCTACGAAGATCCCGATCGTCCTCTTGGAATTGCAATCGAGTGACGGCCCGCATCCGTTCGCGCGGGAGAGAAGAAATGATTTGAATTGCTTGACATGCTCGTCTTCCGGATCGGCATTGTGCTGCCAGCCATGAACAAAAACGAATAAATCAACAGAACTGCTGGGTGACAACAAGGCATTGCGGATCAAGCGCATAGCGGCAAATGATTGCCGCTGGTCAAAATAAGCCCCTTGGTCATCAAATTCCACGAATGCCAAGGAAGTATTTTTGTCGAGTTGTTCAACCGAGGCACAGTCGGAAAGCTTCGGGGGCCTCTCTAGATCTTCATAGTTCTGACACCTCTCGTTGAGCGGATGAAACGCGATGTTCGGTTGGCGCCAGAACAGGAAAATGAGGATCAGAATTGCGGAGCACCAAACGACGCGTCGCTGCAAAACACTCTGAAGTTGTCTGCTCAGCAAGACCGACTCCTTAGGGCCTCGCCTCGGCCATTCGACGCAAACAGTGTTTCATTTTGCTAATCACTCCGCTACACCTGCCGGCCAAGAGCGGCCTTTGCTAAACCGGTGAAACGGTCGCTCAGCGTTCAAGCTAAGCGGGCGACGGCGGGACGACGCCAGGCTCGGGCAGGCATTCAATCAAAGCAACACCTAACCGTGGTGCATAACCGTACGACTTCTGCAGACAGTGGAAATTGGAGCATCACCATTGCCGATAGTGGGCTGCAGTGACCGCCCCGCTTGACCGGGAGGTTGGCGAAACCGAGCTTATGTGAGTTTTCCCAAAAGGGTCACAACTATTCCGCCAAAATCTTCGATGTTAGCAACGATTTTGTTAATCTTCTCGTTGCGATCACCAGTCTTTTTTACAATTTCCATTAACTCTGCGAGTTTCTTTACGTCAGCAGGATCAGGAAAGAGCTTTTTAACCTCTTCATCTGTTAATCTAGTCACAGATGAGATCCTACCGGCAAGTTTGGTGTCAGTCCGCTCACCCGCGTCATCAACCAACCCGTCGATATCGACTTGAAATTTTTCCCAATTGATCGACATATGAATTCCCTATGATTTGAACTTTGCGATAATTGCCTTAACTTTTTCGACGAAAGCTACGCCACTCTTTACCTTGTCTTCAGCACTTTTGGTGCTCCCAACGAGATCCGTGACGGCTTCATCAGTATCGTCAATGAATGCTTCCAGATGCTTATCCTTGATGCCTAGCGTTTCCAGATATCGCTTCCTGTTAGCTTCAACCTTGCTGGCTGACTGCAGGAAGGATGTCAAAGTGTTGTTGATCGCGCGTGCTTGATCGTAGTCTAATTTGAGCGTGGACTTGACCACTCTTTCAAGGTCTTCAAGTGGCTTGATGAGTTCAAGCCTTTTTTCGTTTATTTTTGACTGAAGTCTTGGTCCAACCATCACAACAAAACGAAGTCTATCTTTGGGATTTTCGGAGGCGACAACCTCTTTCCACACTGCATCTACTTGTGGATCGCCGAAGAATTCGGCTGCAAACGTGGGGACCCACACTTCCTGCACGAAATCATCAACACGTTTTCGCTTTTCATCAAAGAATTGTTCGACTAGTCGATTGTGGGCACTTTCGATTGCTGCAATGCGTGATCCCAACTGGCCGGAAAGTTCCGGTGCTTCGGGTGGGATTGAAGCGCATGCGGTTAAAGTAACCGCTGCAACCACCGCACAAACCCGAATCCAAGTATTCATCATGAACTCCATTTCTCTCAAGTTGAACCGGTTGTTGCTTCGTTGAGCAGAGGTTTGGTCAAAAAACTATCGAACTCTAAGTGAGTCATTGATTTATCGAGTCGTAAGCGTGACATCACTGAGTAGATGAAGGACTAAAACGCAGGACTTCCAGAACTAGTTCTTTAACAATTTGTGCCGTTGTGCCGTCAATGGTGCTTATGAAAGAAACGTCGGCGACGAGACTGCAGCTAGAAGTAGGTATAGCTTCTGGCTCAAAGTTGACTGTAATATTCAGCCTATACCTACTTTGGCTTCCGTCAAGAGCCGTTTGGTTAGGATAGAGAGTTGTTTTACCTTCGAATCCTTCACATTTAAGTTGCATCCGTCCTGGGAGAAAGGCTTGTGATGCTGTGTCGGTCGGATAAATAGAAAAGGGCGCCTCAATTGAGTAACTTGGAACAGAAGCATTGCGGTTAGGGGTAATGATCACGTCTCCGCTACGTGCAATCTGTGGGGTTGACGCCTGTTTGAGCAGATACTGCTTAACTAATTTCAGCTTAGTAGTTCCAGGCCCACCACTGCTGTACTTCTGATTTGTGAACTGAACATTTAGCTCACTAATTTCCTTTGAGATCGTAGCTGAAGTAGATAGTACGCATTTGTTGCTCGAGTCGATCAATGATGTTACACGATCAATGTTCTCTGCATCTTGCGAGGAGGCTTCCCACTGATTAAGGCAAAGCCAATCGGGCATACCTGAAATTTCAACTCGGAATGGGAACTTCCCTCCTCGTTGGTATGTAACCTCGGTTGGTGGATACGATTTTGCCGCTGTGTTGAAAGCCTCCTGAATACTTGCAAATGAGGGAAGTTTCTCCACATCGTCCTTTGGGACTATCTCGCGATCTAGAAATATAAGGAATCTTGTCGAAGACAGATTGGAAGAATATTCCACCCGGCTCGATGTCGCCACTTTTGCATCAAACCCAAATCCTGACGCGCTTGCATCGAGTGATGCGCGAAGCAATTGCGATGTTTCGCTATTGCTTCCCAGTGTGACAAGCCACCCTTTAATTGAGCGAAGGTAGCCAAGGTTGGCTGTCTCCAGGCCACGATTGCGAGAAGAGTCAAGAAAGGTGAGAACCGAAGCATGTGAGGTCGCCCGAACGGCAGGGTCTTTTGACGTCAAAGCCACATGCAACGGAGAAAGAAATACACCATTCATTATCAAAATTGAGCCTCTAGCCGTAGGATTACTTTGAAAATCCAAGGCCTGCTTAATTCCTGCAGATGCATTGCCCAATAGATTGAAAGAAAACTTAAACCCTTGGTCTAGGGCCAACTTGAGTTGGCTGCCACAGTTAAGATTATATAGCAAGCTATCCGCTTCAGTTATTGGTGTGGCTGCCGGCAGTTTGAGGTCGATGGCGTATGCTCGGCCAACCGCTTCTTTAATCTGTGGAACAATTGGAGAGCGAATGTCAAGAATAGTACGTGTCAGATAGGAAAACTGCACGCCTTCAATGACTAGCCCTTCGGTCAATGGTTTTCTTAATGATTGCCCTGGACCGAACTGAGATGTGAAGTCTGGGGGCAAAAATGCTGGTCCATATTTCGCATAATCTCCAAAACATCCGGTAGTCAGCGCCTTAAGCTCAACCTCCATTCTTGCGCCTATGGAGCCCGCCGGAAACGGCACCTGTGCATGGGCCAATGCGGCAAAAAAAATAAATCCAATCAACCCAAAGCGTTTTCCCATAGAGCTTCACCCCCTAAAAGAGTATTCTTACGGTGCGTAAATCAGTGTTTGATAGGGTAGGACGTATGTGAGCATAGTTTGCACATTTGTAGCAATTCCATCAACGCAGTCAGGGTGCTTTAGGATTCGGCTCAAGGGGTTCAGGGTTTCTACTTGGGATCGCAGCTTGGCGCATTGATTCACGTCGTTGGTTGCGTAAGGTCTTGGCAGTCTTCTTTCGAACTGCGCTTTCCAATTTTTAGTTGGACTTCTAAACGTGGACACCCACAATGATGCTCGCTAAAAATGGCGAACAACATCCCCAAAATGTGTAAGAAATAAATTCTGCGATGCATCATTCTGTATGCATTGACAGTGGCGACGGACTTTTGATGGATTGTTGAGCGTTGCCCGCCGGGCGTCGATGGATCACGCATACCTTTTGCGTGAGCAGTTGTTCCATCGATTTTGTCTTCCTCGCCGCGATCAGGCGACCGGTCCGGGTGGTCTAGCGGTCCCTTGGGTCTTGTTCCGTGAATGACTACTCGCGGCACTTGCGAGCGTTCGGTAGTCAGATCCGAATGACTTAAATCAGTCAGTCTTGAGCTGCCGTCTAGATCCCGAGACCCGCTTCGCAGCGTGCGCGGTCAGCGGTGTTAGCTGCGACGATCGGCCGCTATGCAAAGCGGGCGCTCAGTAGCGCGGCACCTGCTCGAGGTCGATGACCCATCGCCACCCAGCACGGACGCGTCCGACACATGGTGGATGCTCATTCGGATTCGCTCCGACTCAAGATGCCGTTGGCGTCAGCATCCCTGACCTCCGCTCTGCCTTGCCCTGCCGTCACTGCCCCAGCGTCGGACTGGGGTTAACCCAGCCCAGGAGGTCCATTGCTGCGGATGTTAGGCCCGCCGTCTCCACCTATATGATGAGTCGCCGAGTTCGCGGAAAAAGTGCGGTGGCCTAGCGCGTGTTGGTCTCGTAGCGCCACACAAAAAGGCTTGGGGGGAGTTCGTCCATGCAAATCAAGTTGCCGGCGGTCCTGGGGATCGACACCAAGACGCGTGTCGGCCGCGTTCGTCAGATCACTGCGCCAGCGACCACGATTGACGCTCGTGCCGTCAGATACACGCTGCGCCGAGCAGTCGGGTACGTCTTTCAGGACGCCTTTGGCGCTAACTTGCTGTACCTCTTTTCGACCCGACCTGACGTCGCCTCGCTGCCTAGCGATGCCGCTGTGTTGTTCGCGAAGGGAGCGGTGGTCGCCGCTGATCCCCTTGATGTAACCGGGGGGACTTGGCTCGCGCATCCGACCAAGCGCACCGATGCGGCGCCTGCGGCGACGCTGGCAACCGCGGCCCGCGCCTCATGGCGCACCGCCTTCCAGTTCGCCGAAGAGGATCCCGGCCACGCCGTCGTGGGTTTGCGCAAGCCGCAGGCCGGTGCGCTCCACGCGATCCATGCACATTGGTCGATCAGCTCGGAAGTCGCCACCATCGTGATGCCGACCGGGACCGGCAAGACTGAAACGATGCTGGCCGTGCTGACCTCCACCCAGTGTAAGCGCGTTCTCGTCGTCGTGCCGACCGATGCCCTTCGAAGCCAGCTGGCGGGCAAGTTCGAGACGCTCGGACTGCTCAAGGTGCCCGGCAACGCTGTGCTGGCCGAGTCTGCGCTGCGACCGGTCGTGGGTACTCTCACTTCCAAGCCCAAGATAATCGAGGAGGTTGATGGCCTATTTGCCGGATGCAACGTGATTGTCACGACCAGTCATCTGGTTGGTGCGTGCGATCTTGCAATCCAACAACGCATGGCCGAGCTGTGCACGCACCTGTTCATCGACGAGGCGCATCACTCCGAAGCGGACACCTGGAGGGCGTTTCGCGAGCGCTTTAGCGGTAGGCGTGTGCTGCAGTTTACGGCGACACCTTTCCGCGAAGACGGCCAGGCCGTGGACGGCAAGCTCGTCTACGTCTATCCGCTGCGAAAGGCACAACTGGAAGGTTACTTCCGGCCGATCCGATTTCGCGCGGTCCGCGAGTTCAATGCCACCAACGGCGACCACAAGATCGCGATGGCAGCGCTCGATGAACTCGACGTCGACACGACTGGCAAGCACATCGTCATGGCTCGCGTCGCTGACACGCACCGCGCGGACGCGATCCTGGCGTTGTATCAATCGTTCGCGCGATATGAGGTGGTGGCGATCCACTCCGGCATGTCGGGCTCGGATCAGCAGGCCGCGAAGCGCAAGCTCTTCGATGGGTCGGCTCGCGTCGTAGTGTGCGTGGACATGCTCGGCGAGGGTTTCGACCTGCCGGAGCTGAAAATCGCAGCCTTCCACGACATCCGAAAGAGCCTCGCTGTCACGCTTCAGCTGGCCGGGCGCTTCACCCGCGCGCGTGGCGACCTTGGCGACCCAGTGTTTATTGCCAACATTGCGCTGGTGGATGTGCGCGACGAGCTGCGTAAGCTGTACAGCCAGGACCCGGATTGGAACTCCCTGTTGCCCGAGCTCAGTACGGCTGCCATCGAAGCGGAGCAGATCTCTCAGGAGTTTTTTCGCGGCTTCGGTGTCTTCTTAGACGAAGTGCCGCTCAACGACCTGCGGCCCGCCGCAAGCATGGTGGTCTACAAGACCAACTGTGCGAACTGGACCCCAAGTCTATTCAAGCGCGGCATGCGCGGGTTGACTACTCGCGACAAGGTGTTCCACACGCTCAACGAAGTTGAGAACGCGCTTGTGGTTCTCACAGCGACCGAACAGAGTGTGCGCTGGAGCGATGTGGAGTCTCTCCGAGAAACGGTCTGGGAGCTGTTCGTCGCCGTGTGGGATCGCGAACGCGCGTTGCTGTACCTGCACGGCTCCGGCCTCAATGGCGAGTACAAGGAAATAGCGAAGGCGCTATGTGGTCCGGACGTGCAGTTGATCGTCGCCCCCGAGGTCTTCCGAACCTTTTACGGCATCAAACGGCTGATCCTGAACAACGTCGGCCTGAGCGAGCACCTGGGGCGCCAAGTCCGCTACACCGGCCGAATGGGATCCGATGTCGAGTCGCGCATCGGTCAAGCGGCGCGACGGGGTACCAAGCGTGCGGTCCTCGCGGGCAGCGGTTTCGAAGGTGGCGAGATGATGTCCATAGGCGCGGCCAAGCGCGGCCGGGTTTGGTCGAATCTGCGGCTGCGGGTCGACAGCTTTGCAGCCTGGGCGCGCTCAGTAGGCGCCAAGATCGCGGACGAAACCATCGATCCCGACGCCGTGCTGGCTGGCACTCTGAAGCCAAGGCCGATCGGCACCGTGCCGTCGACCGTGGCCATTGCCGTGGATTGGCCCAAAGAGATGTTTGAGCGGCCCGAGTCGGGTTGCCGCTTCTTCGGATCCGGGATCACGGAGGAACCTTCTACGAATGTCGACATCGCGCTAGTGGTGCCCGAGCCGGGGGATCCGTTGTTGATCCGCGTGTTCTGCGACCGCTGGGAAAGCGTTCTTCGCTTGGAACTCATCCCGGTCGAGGACAGCTTCGACTTCCAATTCGTGCACGTTCGCGGCATCGATCTTGACATCGGTTTGGGTACCAAAATCAAGCCTCTGACACAGTTTTTCGCCGAAACCCCACCGATCATCTGGTTCGCCGACGGATCGTCGCTCGAGGGTTGTGAGTACACCGAGCTTCCGGCGGATGACTTGCGGCCGTATGACCCGCTGCGACTGCAGGTCGCTGATTGGTCCGATGTCGACATTCGCGCGGAGTCGCAGGGTGAGGAGCGACGCGCTGGAACGATCCAGCACAAGGTCATCCAGTGCCTGCTGCAAGACGCTTCGTATGACATCGTCTTCGACGATGACGGCGCCAACGAGGCTGCCGATATTGTTGCTATCAAGGTCGACCGGACCAACCCGATCACGTTGCGCATCGAGGTCGAGCTGTATCACCTGAAGTATGCTGGCGGCGCCCCTGGTCGACGCCTTGAAGACCTGTACGTGGTCTGTGGTCAAGCGCAGCGCAGTGTTTCCTGGCTCACGAATCACGTACGCCGTACCGATCTGTTCACGCACTTGCTGGGTCGAAACGATCAGCGATTGCAGCGCGGCGCGCCGACGCGGTTGGAACGCGGAACAGAGGAGTTGTTGTTGCAGATTCGCGAGATGAGTCGTCGATCCGACGTGAAGCTCAAGGTATACGTCGTGCAACCCGGACTGTCGCAGGCGCAGGCATCAGATGGCCAGTTGACGCTCCTAGCGGTAACAGAAAGGTTCCTCTCCGATACCTACGAGATTCCGCTTCATGTCATATGCAGCGCGTAGCGCTTGCGTATTTCGGTCTTCATGGACATCAAGTTCGGCACCGTTGACACAGCGTTCGGCACCGCGGTCAGTGAGCTTCATTTACCCCCCGTGGAAAACTCACCATAGTCAATCGATTGTTGAAAACTCACTGGTTGGGCTGAGTGGTGTCCTTTATCCTGCTAGGCGCCGCAGCCTTGCCTGCACCCCGTCGTTGGCCGCCCCAACTCGCTCTGCCTTCCCATGCGCAAAGCCAGGCCTCCGCTCTGGCAGTAGCAGGGGTGAGCAGGTGCACTGATCCTCCAACAGCCTGCGCCACATCTACCCCTTTGTCCCCATACAGGACCTGTAGCAAAGCGGGCAGCAGACGCACTTCACCCTTGCGACCATCAGCCTCCAGCTGTTGCGACAGAGCAGGCCGGCGCTCCTTCAACCAGTTGCCAAGTCCTGATGGCGGCACCATGACCGCCAAGCTGAACTCGGACTCGTGAAACTGCCATTCCTCGGCGCTTACCAGGCGGCGCAGTTCCTTCTCAAAAGCGGGTCGTAACCGCTGTACCTGCTTGTGGGTGGCCACGGCGCAAACTGGACCACCCTCCTTGTCCCGAGACATAGAGTTGGTGGAATGGTTCTCGCACACGCTGCGTGAGCGCTGCGGCAGCCAGCAGTACCGGCAGAAAGCATAAAGTGGCGCAGCGACTTCTTGTGCGCCCACGTGTGGATGTGCCTTGGGCAGGCCCAGCACGTCAGCCATCCGCGCGAATGACGCCAATTCCAAGTGAGCTGGAAACTCAACTTCGCGCGGCGGGCGAGTGGTGTGCCGCACGAAGATGCTCACGACAGCAGCGCTTGCCATGAGCTGCTTGTCGTTACCACCACTGGCAGTTGCCAAGTTCGCGTAGAGCAGCCAGAGGCCATCCCAACTGGTCTGCCCCCGTAGATCAAATAGTGACTTGTGCACATCCGGCAAGAGCGGCAGCAAGCGTTCACGCAGTAGACCGATGACCATGGCTGGGTTCACGGCCTCCTCGCCGAAGAACGTGTAGCCATCGAGCAGAACGTCCAGGAAATCTCGGGGAATGGATGGCGGCACTGCGTCGTCGAGGTACAGCGGCATTTCAAGTGTCCAGATAGCCCAGTAGTTTGGCGTGATCGACTTTCGTACGATGGCCGATCCCCGCATTCGGCGTGCCGATCCAAGTGTCGAGCTTGCCGTTTTGACGGCCCAAACGTTCCTTTCGGCGACGTGGACACTTGTTTCGGCAACGTGGACGGGGATATCGACAACGCGCGCAACGTCGATGGCGTCGCGCCGTCATATCAACAGCAACCAGGAGCCTCACCGAGCAAAAAAACTACACGTCCAGAAACGAAAAAGCCCGAGTTGCAGCTCAGGCTTTTTGTCCGGCCGAGGCCAGCAAGATTTGGAAAGATCTCGTGGCATGGAGTATCGGTCGCAGCGTTCGGCACGTCAAGTGCTGGGCGTGCTGGGCAAATTCGTCCTTGCAGCGCGTCCTCCCGCGCTGCGCAAGAAGTGAGTCCATGCGCATTCCAATTCACCTGCAGCGCGAAATCGCCCGCCTGCACTATTACGATCCCAACAATTCTGACCGCGCCATCGCCGGCACCGTGGGCATGTCGCCTTCCACAATCGGCAGCTTCCGCCGAATGCTTCGAAAGCAAGCGCACGAATGGTCAGCGATAGCGCCGCTTGACGACGATCAGTGGCGAGACACCCTTGGCACGCACGACCGCTCCATCGCGCAGCGGAAGCCTCTGCCTGACTGGCAGTGGGTGCACACGGAAATGCAACGCCCCGATGCCACCATGGAGCAGCTGTGGCGCGAGTGGAGGGAAACATGCCCCGAGGGGGTGGCCTACACCCAGTTCGCGGTTGGATATCGGGCCTGGAGAAAGAATCTTCACGTAGTGATGCGCCGAGTACACCGTCCAGGCGACAAGTTGTTTGTGGACTTCGCTGGCAGGACCGTGGAGATCCGAGACCCTGCAGGCGGCCCCTCTCGGTTTGCTCAGATCTTCATCGCGGTGCTCGGCTACTCCAACTACACCTTTGTGCACGCGGTCCCCACCCAGACGACAGGTGACTGGGTGCAGTGCCACGTCGAGTGCTTCGAGTTCTTGGAGGGCGCACCGGGCTGGGTGGTCAGTGACAACCTCAAAGCCGCTGTCTGGCGCCGCAGCCGCGATGAACTGGTTATCAACCCGACCTACCGCGACTGTCTGCACCACTACGACACGGCTCCTGCGCCCGCCAGGCCAAGGCGCCCAAAGGACAAGTCCAAAGCAGAGGTGGGCGTGCAGATCACGCAGCGCTGGATACTGTTCAAACTGCGCGATCGGGTGTTCTTCAGCATCGACGAGCTCAACAACGAGCTGCGCCGGTTGAACCACGAACTCAACGAGCATCCGTTCAAGAAGCTGCCAGGCTGTCGGCGCAGCAGGTTTGAAAGCGATGAACGCGCCACGCTCAAGCCGCTTGTGCAAAAGCGCTTCGAGTTGTGCGATTGGCGCTATCAAGTCCGCGTGGGCAATGACCACCACGTAGAGCACCTGCGCTGCTTTTACTCAGTTCCCTCCCAGTTGGCTGGAGAGCGCGTCGACCTGCGCACCACCGCGTCCATGGTGGAGGTGTTTCGAGGTGGCCGCCGGGTAGCGTTTCACGCGCTGCTCGCTGAGCCAGGCAACAGCACAACGCTGCCTGAACATCGGCCCGTGGCCCACCAGCGTGTTCTGGAAGGCGAGCCCAAGGCGTTGATGCAATGGGCCACTGCGGTGGGCGTCAGCGCGCAAGAAATGATCGGCTACCACCTCAACGGGCGGCGCGATCCCGCAAATGGCATGCGCGCAGCCCGACGCATGCGTGATCTGGCGCGGGACCATGGCGAGGATCGCTTCGAGTCCGTCTGCCGCTACGCACTCCCACTGAACATCACTTCGCTGCGCAGCATCACCTCGATCCTGACCAACCAGGCGGACCTGCGGCCTCGTGCAGCCATGCCGCCGCCCCGCATGGAGCACGACAACCTGCGCGGCGCCCAATACTTCGGAGATTAAACATGAACACCGATATCCAGAACTTGAACAAGTTGCGCGAACTGCGCCTGAACGCCATGGCGACAGCCTACGAACTTCAGCAAGAGCAGGCCAAGCTGCAACATCTCGCGTTTGACGATCGCTTTGGTTTGCTTCTTGAGTCGGAAGTCTCCACCCGGAATTCCCGCAAGCTCAACCGCCTCGTGAAATCGGCCGGCTTTCCGGAAGTTGCCGCATTTGAAGACTATGACGCGCGTGCAAGTCGAGGGCTGGACAAGGCGCTGATGTCAACGTTGGTCAATTGCAGCTGGATCACGCGAAAGCAGAACCTCATGATCCTCGGGCCCACGGGTGTGGGTAAAACCTGGCTAGCGTCGGCGTTCGGCCACCAGGCCTGCCGGCTGGGAATGACCGTGGCCTTCTACGTGGCCAACGACCTTTTCACCAGCATCGGTCAAGCGGTGCTCGATGCCTCGCTGCCAAAACTCAAAACAGCCCTTTACAAACCCAACCTGCTGATCCTTGACGACTTTGGAATCGGGGAGATGTCCCCAACCGCAGCGCAGGTCCTGCTCGATGTTGCCGACCGGCGCATGCGAACGGGATCTCTGCTTTTGACCAGTCAGTACCCCTCGGACACCTGGCACGGTTTCTTCCCTGATCCAACCGTCGCGGATGCGGTTCTTGATCGCGTTGTGCATCAAGCGCATCGGGTTCAGCTGAAGGGTGAATCGATGCGCAAAATCAGGGGGCGGGCCGCTTTGAATCTTGGCTGAGATACTGCGCCTGCTCGGTGATCCCAAGTCGGAAGCGGCCGCACACATCGAGCAGGCATCGACCCACTGGATGCGCCACACGGCTGGAACCCACCAAAGCAATCAGGTGGACCTCAAAGTCGTTTGTGACAACCTCGGTCATGCGAATATCTCGACAACCAACACCTACCTACATGCCGAGGACGACACGCGCCATGACACAACCTCGCAGGCTCACCGTTGGTCGGTTCGCTAATAGCGAGGTCGTTGGCGATCAAAAACTCAATGTGCAGCGCAGCGTGACCGCGTACGTTCCCCAAATGTGATGAAAGACGGGACGCAAAACGGCCTTGTCATCCATACACGCATGACGTTGGACACGAAAGAGTCATGGCTTGGTGATGTCATGACGGACGGCAATTCTGCCGGTTTCAGGGAGTCTGAAAATGAGTTCTGTTACTACTTTTTCTGCTGTCACGCACGAGAAGATGGTTGTTAGAAATGCGCATAGTGATCACCTGCGCGTTACCGTACTTTCTTTGATCACGCATGGCTATGCCATCGTAAAAATGACGACATCGGCTCAAAAGGCTGTGTGGTCCGCTTTGGATGAGATTTCGCGAGTTCCGGAGGACGTGCAAGCTGACTTTTGTTTTCCTGATCGAACAGACGGCTTTCTGCCCAAAGGTGGGGAGCACGCTAAGTACACAGATAACGTCGACCTTTGCGATCGTTTTTGCTACTGGCACCACCACCGAGCGCTTCATGCAGGGCACCCGTTTATTCACACGCCCGCATACCAAAACATAGTGAATAGTGAAGTCGAACTTTCGTGTTTAACTCAGAGCATCGTCACAGGTTTGTGGGATTTTTTCCGCAATGAGGAGCAAGTGACTATTCGTGATAGCTCCTACGTACAACTGTGTATGTACGAGCGCAAATACCAAGAGGACGACCGCACCTATTTGCAAGACAGGCATGAAGACGGCCATCTCATCACGTTGATCAAACCAACTCGCGATGGACTGGTCATTTTTCTCAACGACAGGGAAGTCCCTGTGCACTTGGCAGACGATGAAGTCATCGTCATCACAGGCTCTTTGTTGACATTACTTTCTGATGGGCAAATTCCCACCATGTATCACGCAGTTCGAAACCCGAAGATGGAACTTGCACGCAAGTCGTTGGTGTACTTTGCCATCCCAGATCTCCAGCGCTCGTACACCACATTGTTGGGAAAGAACCCTATCAACGTTGCCGCATTCGCTGATGAAAGTCACCGCGCTTTCGGAAACACCCCCTTGATCTAATGCATTTGGAGAGGGCCTTCGCCCTCTCCACTTTTTACCGAGACTAATGTGTTAAACCTGCAACTTATCGAGGGATTCATTCTTGGAGCAGGTCTGTTGATAGCGCTTGGACCCAAGGATACTTTTGTAATCAAAAACAATCTTGCCGGAAGCAATGCAGTTGTTTTGGTGTTGATCTGTGCTCTCTCGGATGCGATGTTAATTATGTTAGGCGTGGTTGGACTCGGGGCGGTCATCACTGCGAATCGTTGGGTTATGGTGCTGACAATGACCGTAAGCATTCTTTATTTGATTTATTTTGGTATTCGAGCTTTGCAGTCGGCATATCTTGGGCAAACATCGGTTGGTGAACTGGGTGTTATTCATGCCCCAATGACGCGCGCTTATGTTGTTAAGGGCGCAATTTTTCATTCGCTTCTTTCACCTTTTGCCTGGCTTGATACAGTATTGGTCATCGGGTCAATAAGTGCAATCAAAATTGGAGCGGATAAATTTTTCTTTGCAAGTGGGGCGGTGGTGGCTTCATTCCTATGGTTCATCGCGTTGACGGTAGGCTCACGCCTCGCTGCTCCAATGTTCCGGAACCCACGTGTTTGGCAGGGATTGGACATCCTAGTCTTCATATCCATGTTTGTATTGGCTGGGAAACTGTTAGCAGACTACCCTTGGCGGTGACGCAGCTCGGATCACTCACCAGATATTGAGCGCGTATGCGCTATGTTGACGTCTGCGACCGATGGCCGAGCTGAGCCGTGCGAGCATTGGCCGTTTTGGCCGCCGAACGCTGAACTCTTGGCGGCCGCACATCTACCCTGACAACCTACATGGCAACTGGGAGCCGCAGAATCGATGCCAACTGGTAGCAAACTGCGCGTGTCCAAGGGAGCCGAACCGGGTGTCCAGTTCCCACCGTTCCCGCTGTCCAAGAGAAACCGAACTGAGTGTCCATCAGCGACCGAAATACGCAGCGCTGATCCATACCCAACATCGGCGACTGAGGAGGCAGCATGACCAATCCATACACGGCGGATATCGACAAGCGAGTCCATGCAGCCATCGCACCACTGTTCGCAACCGACATGGCGCTCAGCGAAGGCCACAGCGATGCCGCGCTCAATGCGACGGTAACCTTTGTGCGGCGTGATGGACAGATCTATGCCCTCACCTGTCATCATGTCCTGGAGGCGTTTCGTTTCGACACGTTTAAGCGAAAGCACCCACTCGTGCCGTCAGTTCACTTCGGAAGGAGCATTTTTCAGTTCAAGATGCACCACGGAAACACCATCCGATGGAAGTTTCGAAGCTGCCGTGACTTCGCGGTTCCCCAGAACTTCAATGAAGCCGTCGCGCTCAAACGCTTCAATGATGAGAACTCGACACGCCCCGACATCGCGATCGCAGATGTTCCGCCGGAAACCTGGCAGATGTTCAACGCGGCCAGACCCATGGAACCGATTGATCTCGATGCTTGGGTCGAGCCTCCCTGGAATCATCTACACCCCATATGGGCGGCGTATGGCTTCCCGAACGACCACAAATACCTTGCGGGTGACAAGGTGGCAGCACCGATGCCACGGATCACCGTCGATTTGCAGAGCTCGTCGCCGCAGCAGCGCGAAGACTTCGTCCTCTGCTCGCCCCTGGAGCGTGAGCATGGGTTTGGATTCAGCGGCATCAGTAGTGGACCGGTGCTGGCCGAGTCTAAGGCGGACCAGCGCTTCTACTTCACTGGGCTTGTCTTCGAAGGCATGCCCAGCAGTGTCAAGCCGTCAGGCAACGCGGAGGCGTTCGTCGGCCCCTAGGACATCTTCCTGCGCGGGTACCTGTTGACGCCGGAGCGGTTCGACAGCTGGCAAGCTGCTGCGAAGTACGGGGTGCAGATCAGCCTTGCTTTGTCCTAGGTCAATCTGGACCCACCTCTGGAGCACTTCCTAGGCTATCCAGGTCAATGCGATCTTTGGCTCGGACTCGGGTTCGTGTGCCTCCGACCAGATCTGCCAGGGTGTCCTCCATTTCCATGCTGCGCATCATCTTCAGGAGGTAAATCACCGCATCTTTCTAGGTCTTGCCCATGTGCGCGAGCTTGTCTGCAAGGAAGTTCATGGTGCTCTCTCGAACTCCTTAGTGTTCTGCTCATTGGCCTGCTTCATCAACGAAGCTGCGAACTCGCGCAACTCCGCCGCACTCATTTTTGAGGTATCTCGGTTCAAGATCGGTTCCAATTGCGAACGTGGAAGACTGAGAGGGTACTCGTCGCGCCACTCAAATGGGGTAACTGCGACTGGTAGAAGTGTGGCGACAGCCTTCCTCTCTCGTAGACTCTGTGCCGTCCGGCCAGTGGCCACTTGGAGACTCTATGTACTTGAATCGAATAGAGATTGAGAACCTGCGCGCCATTCGCAAGCTTGCACTCGATTTTGGCACCGCGAGCAAGACTCGACGCTGGACCGTTCTACTCGGCGAGAACGGCTGTGGAAAGTCCACGGTACTAAAGGCCATTGCGCTCGTGCTGGCTGGGTCCGAGGCAATAGCAGAGCTTTTGGAGGACCCCGACTCCTGGGTCCACAACGACGCAAAGATTGCCAAGATACGTGCGGTGATATCCACGGCCCAAGGGGAACAGCGACAGATTTCGCTGGAGATTCATCGCGGCGACCGACGTGACACCGTGATCCGCCGCAATCAGAAGGGTTTGGCTCCGTTGGATGCCGCGCTAGAAAAAGCAAACAGAAACTACTTCATGGCCGGATACGGGGCGTTTCGACGCCCACCCGACCCACTGCACAGCAATCGTAACTCCAAGCGCGGCGCGCGTGTCAGTCGAGCAAACAACGTGGGCACCCTCTTCTCGGCATCGTTTGAGTTGATGAGCATCGAGCAATGGGCTTTCGAACTTGACTATCGTGAAGGCAGCAGGGGGCGTGAGGTAATTGCCGAAGCGCTGGGGTCACTCTTACCCGGTATGTCCTTCAGCCGCATAGACAAGAAGGAGTTCGCAATCTGGATGAAAACCCAGGACGGGGAGGTCAGGCTTCGCAACCTCTCTGAGGGCTATCAGGCGATGGCCGCCTGGGCCGGTGACATCCTGTATCGGTTGACTGAGACCTTCCGCGACTGGAAGTCCCCGCTGAGCTCTCGCGGCGTCCTCATTATTGATGAGATGGACCTGCACTTGCACCCAGTGTGGAAGAGGAATTTCGTTGAATTCCTCAACCGAGCCTTCCCAAGACTCCAGATCATCGCGACCACACACTCACCTCTTTCGATCCAACAGTGTGGAGAAGGCGAACTCTTCGTGGTCAAACGCGAAGGCGCTGGCGCCCCAACCCTCATTGAATTCAAGGGCGACCCCAGCAAGCTGCGTCTGTCAGAGCTCTTCCTCTCGCCATTGATCGGATTGGATACGTTGGACTCGCCGAAGGTCGCCGCGTTGCGTAACGAGGCCCGCATCATCGAGCTCTCAAGAAGCAAACAATCACCAGCAGATATCAGGCGCCTCGACGAGATCGCTCAGGAGCTAAAAGGCACGACCCCACTGCCCCCGGCGGAGGTTCCTGCACTAGCTTCCGTCATCGCATTCCAAAGGACGCTTAGTCGCTTGCTCCCACCGGATCACGCAGCCCAACCAAAACTGCGTGCTACGCCAATGAGCGCAGCGGCACCCGCGAAGAAGTCACGCAAGACGGCAATGCCGGCTCCAGCCAAGAAAGCAGCTGCCAAGTCTCCCACCAAGCGTGCCTCCGTGAAGAAGGGGTGAGACCACATGATCAAGCTCAAACGCACAAGAGACCGGATTCACGCAAATTTCACGGGTGAGAAGCTATTTACCAAGCTCGTCAGCTTGGTGGAGGCACGGATTCAACATGGTGACAAACTTGAATTCGAGGGCACACTGGGCGACTGGTCCAAAACCAAGAAGGTGCTCAAGGCAGAGAGCCATGGCAAGTGCGCATACTGCGAGTCAGACACTGACAAGGTCGCTCACGGCGACGTCGAGCACTTCCGCCCCAAGTCCATCTACTGGTGGCTCGCCCTATGTGTCGACAACTACAACTTCTCATGTCAAATCTGCAACCAGACCTACAAGAGTGACGACTTTCCAGTCAATGGGAAGATTTTGAAGGCTCCGAAGCTGCCGGCTTCACTCCCTAAGGATTCAGCGCTCAAGAGACTCATTTCTCGCATTTGCCCTGACCCGGCTACCGTCAGCGACAGCGTACTGCTGACGAAGTGGTTCAATGAGGACTGCGACCTCCCGAACCCGTACTTGGAAGACCCTGAGAAACTCTTCTCCTGGGCGGTCTCCGAGGTCAATAAAGAGGTGCACCTGGTCGTTCCGGACAAGGCCAAGCCGCGCGCCAAGCGTGCCGTCAAGGCGGCTGTCAACTACCTCGGGCTCAACAGGGAGACGCTAACTCGTAGCAGATATGTGGTCTACGACGACTTGCAGTTCGCGCTGTTCACGTGGCAAGAGGGAAACGCCAAAGGAAAGATGAGGGCCGAAGGTCAAATTCAAAGAATGTGCAAATCCGATCGGCAGTACGCCGCGATGAGCAGATTCTTTGCGAGAGAAGCCGGATTCCCTGTGTAGGCCAGTTCATCCTGAAAACAGTTCGACCCATCAACTAGCTATCCTGCGCACATCCGATTGGGTACCACCCTGTGGGTGTAAATGCCGAATCCAGCGCATCATCATGTGCTCGGATACACGCACCTGACTAACCGGGACTTCTCCCAAGCGCAGAAGGCAATAGCTGTCGAGAATTACCTGAGCGTAAGCGCGCGGTCAAGGCCGAGTACTACCACCTTGAGACGCATGACGGCATCGCGGCGCTCGAAGCGGGCGTGCATGATTACATCCGCTACTACAACCACGAGCGCATCAAGCTCGGATTACAAGGACTCAGCCCGGTGGAATATCGGCTGAGAAACATCGCCTGATTGGCGGGATCGCAACCGTCCAACTTCTGGGGGTCAGTTCAAACCCGGGGCGATTCAGTGTCACTTCAGGCGTAGAGCCGGCTTCCAGTTCGGCGCCTGCCAGTCCCACACGTGGACTTCTTCCAAGACCTTAGGCAATAGCGAGCGCCCTATCTCGATACTTGCACTCAAGGGTGTGGCTGGATGAAGGTGCAACACCTTTACGCCAGCGCGCACGAGACCGCCAAGAAACGCGTTGAACTGCCGGCGAAAATCCTGCAGATGCTGATCTCTGCGGATGATCCCACGGTTCGGTTCAATCGCTCGAAACTCGACAACGTGCATGCCCGCTGGGTTTGTTGCCGTACCTGAAATATTAACCACCGCCGCGACCTCGCGAGGGAGATTCTCTGGCACGTTGTACTGGAACTGCGGAGCGGGACACTCATCGCGGGTGTCCCAAAGCCATCGCTCCCCGGGAAGGTCCAGCACCGAAGCCTCCGTCTTGTCACCAATCAAGGCGCCTAACTTCATGAGCATAGGGATCGGCGCGAAGCCAGCAATGGTCAAATGTGACAAAGCCCCGCTTCTCACAATTTCAGGGTGAATCCGCGTTTCATAGTATTTTTTGAGCGACGCCTCGGCGAGCGGCCAGAAGTCGTCCGAGCTGTCCTGGAAGTCGAAGTCCGCCCGATCTATGTGTATGTACAGGTCCCCCGGGAATCTCGTGTATTGCGAGTTCTCCACCAGAGCATGACGAATCTGCGCGATGTCGATGATGGGGACGTGACTTCCCACTGGGAAGGCCATAAGAACGGGCAAACTTTCTTTGGCCCCAGTAGCCGAGTAGATCTTCTCAATTCGCGACTCGTGCTCCCGCTTCATCGCTCTAAGCTGATCGGCCGAGTAGGGGTTGGCTTTACCTTTATGGTCAACGCGCTTGTGGCAGTCGTAGCACAGCAGCATGATGTTGCCCGGGTCCTTCGCCAATCGTTCTGACTCTCCCGCAATGCCACGTGCTGCGTCCGGGCTATCTCCGATGATGTGGGCATGCTCGCCGATGAAGTAAACCTTCTTGGTCAAGATGTCGCGATTCAGCGGTTTGCAGCACCCCTTGAACTCACAGCGCCCTCCCGCGACAACCCAAAGGTCTCGTCGGACATCCAATGAAATTCGAGCTCGCGCCTGTGTCCTAGCCATTCCTTCGCTCCTCTTGTAGTTCTTTAAATGTGCCACGACGACTCAGCGTCCACACTCTCATTCTCTCGGTGCCAATGATGGGGAAGAACAAGCGATCTCCCTCGTAGGTGTCAACGGACACTGCCTGTTCCCAGTCCCTTCTGTCCACGCTGCTAGGTGTAGGGTCATCCTCCGGGTGTGTGTGCCACAGGCCTAAATGGGCAATGGTATTGCCATCAGCCACCCACCGAGCCCTAACGAGCTTCTCGTGAGCCTTAGAGCGAAAGAAGCTCACCCGCCCTCGCCTATCAGCGCCCTGCGGAGTAGTCACCTCGTCGACGACGACATCATGCGACTCAAGCAGGTGGCGGCCAAGCAAGACTCCTCCGGCCTCCGTGTCAAACCTGCCATGCTGAGCGAATGCGTGCATTTGCTTCACCGCATGCTCGGTGAAGACCAGGCGCTTGCGTGGTGTGACACGGTAGACGAGGTTCACGCGAGGCCTCGGCAGTTCTTACACGCTCGACCAAACACGCTGGCAGTAGCCTCAACATGTGAGACGCTTGGAGCTCGACGCCACCAGTTCGTGGTCTTGAGCCCTTGAGCTAGCGCAGCGGTCCCGGCCCCAACCCAGAACTGGTACGCGGGTGCCATAGTGCCGTGTGTGATCGCCTCGAGCACCTGCTCTGCCGCCATCAACCCCGTGCGACGAGCCTGCAGGGCGCCGTAAGGCACAAAGACGCTTGCGCATCCAGTGAGGTTGCGTGTCACGCGCTGATTCTCTCCGAGAAACGCCGTGCGGGGCAGCAACGACTGATCGCCCTCCTCGTCACGATACAGGCACTCCAGGCACCCCTCACCTCGGGTCGAGGTCAGCACGGAATGCCCGCCAAGGTCCATCGCCTCGAGCCACGTGAATACGACGGGCAACTGCCGCTGCACCATCTTGAAGCGCTTGGAGAGGAGGCGCTCAAGAGTCGGCGAGCCGATGGCCAGAACAGCACCATCCAGATCCGTCATGACGTCTTGGCAAAGCCAGTCCTGGGCATGCTCGATAGCGAAGTCCACCTTCAAACCCGGGTAATGCTGCTCCAGGTGGATTTTGAGGCCCCAGACCTTGTTGAAGCCAACATAGCGCTCATCGAGCACGTGACGGAACACGTTGTCTTCGGAGAACACGTCGAAATCGACGAGAGTGAGCCGCCCCACGCCGGCAGACGCCAATGTGTCAGCCACAAAAGAGCCAACTGCGCCGCATCCCAGAACTGCCACATGCTTACCGAGCAGATCCAAACTCGCCCCACCACGTTCGCGCATGTACGCTGCTGTTTGCCGGCGCACGGTGATAGGGGTCACAGGCTGGTCGGCCTGGACCTGATGATCCTTGGCACTGAAGACCACGCCTATCAGTGACCGACCGCCAGCGGCTCGAGGTGTGGAGATGAAGAGGACAAGCTGCTTGGAGGTACTCTTGGACGTACTTAGAAACTCGGTCCAGAGCACAAGCTGCGAAGCCGAGAGCCGCGCTCGCACGGCCTCCAAGAAGTCAGCCGTGAGTGCATTGGGGAATACTGGAGGGCTCGGCACCTCCGGCAAGTGAAGATGCAAGCCTCGCTTGGTCTGCGCAGACTCCACGAAGAAGACCTTCGGAATCTCAGCTCCCCGCTCCGTGAAGCACCAGCGTTGAACCTTCTTGCGCTCGCCGGTCCCGTCAACCTTTTTGACCTCATCTTTGACGTGAGCTGTGATGAGTCGGTCTACCTCATCCACTTCAAAGGCCGAACGCCCTCTGAGCGAACCTGGCAGGCCGTTCCAGTAGGCCTCGAGTTCGTTGAGGAACTCACTCGTCTGAATACTCTCATCGGCCGTCCACTTCTCCAGTTGCGAGAACGCTTCAAGGAAGGTGTACGCAACGATCTCGCTGTGCCGCTCCCAGTCCAGCGACATTCCTTCACCGTCGTCGATGCATACGCCACCGGAGTAACCTACGTGGGGCAACAAGCCGCATGGCTGGTCGAGCAGCACGCCGGGCAGGCGAAGACCCTCTTCAGCGCAATTGACGCTCAGATCCCATGCGCGCTTGTCTCCAAAAAATCGAACATGCAGCCAACCACGGAACCTTTCCGGCAAACGCTCCGTCGCTATCCCCCGCTCTAGACACCGTGCTTGAAGGAGCTCGAAATACTCCTGCAGAAGCTCAGCCGAAGGGGACGCAGATCCGCTCAAGCCGAGTGCCCAGTGCTGATGACGGCCGCCGGCACAGCTTTCGCGGTTGCTGCTTTCTCAGGCACGGGAAAGTCATCACCGAACTGCTTCCTGAGCATCTTGCAGGCCTCTTCTGGCAGCTCTTCGGCTTCGGCGTCAACGAGCGCCTGGCGAAGCGCCTTGAGCTTGGCCTCGAAAGTTTCCATCTGCGACTTTGTCATCCACTCCATCAGGTCGCAGTACGGTGTCACCGGCAACGTCACCACCAGGCGGCGATGCCATCCTTCGTCGGTGTAACGTTGCTGGAACTGGCCGAGCAGCGCGTCCACCCAGTCAATCATCGCCAGAAGGTCAACAGGCCGGCCTGACGTCGAGAAGCGCGTAGCAAGCCAGTTTTTCGCAGCGACCGTCAATGCGATGCTCAACGGCGCGCCACCGTTGGCAAACTGGACGTTGCGCCAGCGCTTGAAGTAACGGATGCAACGGCGATACTGAGCAAGGTCGTCTGAATCGGAGAACGCGGTGCAGATGATGTCTGTGAGCTTCCTGGGGTCTGAGGGCTCCCATACGCGCTTTTCTGCACTGGAGTTGAGCTTGCCCTTGGCCAGGTCCAGGAGACCGTCGTCACGCTTCACGTAGATGGCGAGGTCCACGTGGTAGTCCACCTCGTTGCCGCGCATGTAGTTCACCGTCACGCAAGGTCGGCGGATGACCACGTTGCGCCCATGCGTGTTCAGGGCCTTGCTCACCTTCTTCTTGAGCTCGACCGGGTCCGCGTACTTGTCACGAGTGCAATCGAAAACGATGCCAACGTCGATGTCGTAGTTCTTGTCGGGCGGCAAGACCCCAGTGTGCATCGCATAGCTCCCTTGGTCGAACTTCTCAAAGGCGGGGACGTCATCGTCCAGGTTGTTTCCTAAAGCACGGATCAGTGTGTCCCGCTTCTCCCTGAGTTTTGCGCGCTCATCGTCTTGGTCGAGCTTGATTCGAGTGTGAAAGTCGTCAAACTGCTGTTGAAGCGTAGCCATTCTCGAGTCCTTGTCTTTGGTGTAGAGCACAGCCACAACTGCTGCGAGCAGTCCCAGGCCGACGATTAAGGGGTTCATGGAGAGGTGAGAAAGTACTGTTTATTTCCACATATTTTGGGAAATTCGGCAAAACGTTCTGCAAATACTACATCATCATTTTGATGACATCAAGTACGTAAATAGAATATTTGACATACCAAGAATCGGTATCATTCACATATGGATGACGCAACAATGCAAAGCCGCGCGTCGGCATTGGCCGCAGTGACAAGAACACAGCTCGAACGGCTGGCGCACATCGACTTCAAACTCTATTTTTTGGGTGAGCTACGCCGCGCTGATGTCACGGATCGGTTCGGAAAGGGCCCGGCCGCAGCCACGCGAGACATCGCGCTGTATCGAAAAATCGCGCCCGAAAACCTCACACTTGATAACTCGGACAAGGTCTATCGGCCCTCGCCTGATTTCGTACCGTTGCTGGACCACTCGCCGGCAAGGGTCCTGACCGCCCTCTCCCAAGGTTTTGGAGAAGGGCATGGCGAGCAATTCGAGGCGATGGTCCGCTGCGAGATCCCCGTCCCACTGAGCCTGCCAAAAATGTCTGTGCTGGCGCCCCTCGCCAGAGCGATCAATCGCGGCAAAGCCGTGCGAACCGGCTACACCTCCGTGGAAAGTGGCCAGACTCAGCGCGAACTGGTTCCTCTGGCGCTCGTGGACATTGGCAATCGGTGGCACATCCGAGCCTTCGACCGACTTCGTGGGGAGTTTCGAGACTTCGTCCCTACTCGAATGGAGAACCCCGTCCTTCTCGAAGACAGCCCGCTGAAGCGTGAGGAGACAGCAGAAGCCGACGTTCAATGGAGCCGCATCATTGAACTGGAGCTTGTTCCTCACCCTGACCATGCCAGACCAGAAGTCGTCCGCATGGACTATGGCCTCGCACCAGGGGAAGCGCTAAAGGTTCGAGTCAGAGCTGCCAATGCCGGCTACATGCTCAGACGCTGGAGCGTGGACTGCTCTTCGGACCACCGCCTGCGCGGGCTGGAGTACGCGCTGTGGCTTCGAGACCCGCTGTCGCTTTATGGTGCGAGCAATGCCCAGTTGGCGCCAGGCTACAAGGACCCCAAGTCCACTCGAGAGATCAAGGCCATGTGAGGGAGTTGCCCGTGCCGACGCTCAGGGTTTCTCCAGCTGGATTTCCTGTACGTCGTTCACGGGAACCGCACGAACACGGCCTTCTTTGGCGCTGCGGACGGAGACATCCGGAGAAGTTGCCATCAAGCGCGGTCACTAGAAACCAGTGCCGCTCACTCATTTCCACTGGCTCGCTGCCGGAGCAACTTCGTACTAGCAATTTTGGGCGAGCACCCCGGGTCAGGGTCGTGAAAGCGCGAGGCAAGCGCTTCTAGAAGACCTACTCGAGTTTGTGAACGGGATCAGTCGCCAGCAAGTGATTCGTAAAGTCCTGTTTTGACTCACATCGCCAGGTGGCCCAAAGCTTTGCACCGTTCGGGTTCCCAGTTCCTAGATCCAGCTCAAGAGCCAACCAATTTCTTGAAGCTTGGACGTACTTGTTGGACCCGGGGAACAACATCATTTCCGCGTGCAGATTGATGTCGAGAGACTGCTTCAGCCTTGCGACTGTGTTCAAGACATAGAAGAACAGCCGTTCAGATACGGACACCAACGATGGATGCACGACGGCAGTCGAGGTGAACTGTTGAATGTGTGCCCAGTTGTCCTTCGGACCGACGTCTGCCTTGTATGCAGTTCCCCAGGCAGCCACATGGACATCCCCAGAAACTATCGAAACACGCAACTCCTTCTTTCGGGCCGTGTCGAGGAGCGTTTCAATCAGCCGTCTACGCTCGCCTTCGTGGGCGTCGTTGGTCCAATGATCCTTGAGATCATCCGCACTGCTGTCGAGCACATGATCAGAGCCGAAGTTGTCCATGTAGGCCTCAGCCAGCGACAACTTGGGATGAACGACTGGCACCGAAGACATGAAAAGAAGATGCTGGCAACCACTTCCTGGATGCGTTCTTTCGTTAGTCGGGACTTCCCGCAAACAAGCGTGCAATGCATCCCAAGTATGCGCACCCATGACCTGCTCCTGAGAACGCTCAGTCCGAAGGTCAGCGACGAGC
Source organism: Pseudomonadota bacterium (assembly GCA_040385485.1). Lineage (GTDB taxonomy): Bacteria > Pseudomonadota > Gammaproteobacteria > Burkholderiales > Burkholderiaceae_C > Hydrogenophaga. Next base: position 130,580 of record JAZKHJ010000002.1, read on the forward strand.
AAAAAGAGCGGCCCCAAGGCATGCGCAAAACTGAACCCAGGCTGGTCTGAAAGCAGTGGCAGTTTGAGTTTGTCCGACTTGAGTGCTTTGGCCCAATCGATGCGCTCAAAGAGAGGATCGTTCGTTCGGACCATGACATCAGTGCGCAACTTGAGCTCGGGCAACATCTCAATCGCATGCTGCATCTGGAAGACCCAGAACGCCCTGCGCGCATGAAAGAAAAGCCGCTGAAAAAGTGGGCTCTTTTGCATCTGAGGACTGTATGAACCCCAGCCATCAAAAATGTCGTGATCGTCCCACATCATCACCGTGGGCAGGCTGGCCATTGCGAGAGAGGCATCTCGAGATACGTCCTCGGCATCCCATGCATGACGCTCGGCCGGCAACCAACGAGTGCTGTACAGATTGAAGTAGTAGTCCTCAATAGCTTTGTCCAGCTCATCGCTCACCGGGTAGCCGACTTGGTCGTCTCTGTGCAGTCCTATCCAGCCCTTAAGTTGCTTCAAGTCTTCCCAGATGGAATCGAAGTAGATCTGGTCACCGCCCATGAGCAACAAGTGAAACCTTTGGTTGCCGTTGTCATGAGTACGTGTTTCATGCCAGAGCTGCTCTCTGTCCAGCATGTAGCCTGGTGGACGAGCCTCTTTGTCATGGTTGCAGAGCAAGTCCTCCCATACGGCATTCTCAGCCTTGATGAGTTTGCGTAGAGCACTTGGTTCAGCGTAGCCATTGCAAGAGACGTAGGCCATTCGAGGCGCGTAGCCTTTTCCTGGAACCGTGAACGACCACTCGTGGTCAATACCCTTGATTTGATATGCGACGCGACGCTCTTCCTTTTTCTGTTTACAGGTGAGGTCATAGCGCAGGTACGACTTTCCCGCGTGCTCCAGAAGAACCATTGGTGGCTTAGCCCGTCGCCCTTCGATAGTTAAGGCTGGTGGCTTAGCAGCGCTGTCGATGGCCACCAAAGCGGTGACCTTCCATTCATCTTCGCTACCAACGCCTCGAAAGGATAGAGCTGGACCCAAATGAAGCTGCGTCATCTCTAAGCACTCCCTTCACGTACTTGATGTTGATTGTTCTTTGGCGATCGCACTGACGATCCGCGCCCTGGCTTTGGCGCGAGTCGCCATGCGCTCACCCTCTGCGGCTTGGTCAAGCCATTCAAAGAAGCGCTGTGTAGCCAATCTGGTTTGCACCGAGTCCCGGCAGTTCGCCAAGAACACAAACTGCACTTTCTGAACATCGTCCACAAGGTACACACCGAACCGCCCACTGACCACAGTCGCATCCGGAAAGCCCAATAGGTTGGTAGCCTGGGTTTCCGTGACGGTGCGATGACAAGCGATGATGTGAAGAGGCCCACCTGAACTTCCCAGTTCATCGACGAGCTTATGGTCGTTCAAATGCGGGCGCCCAATAGCCTCCCGCGCCGGCGCCACGCTCATGGCTGCAGGTACGGCGTGTACCTTCACCAGCAGTGAGACTCCTTCCACTTCGATAGTCAAAGCGTTCCGTTTCGTCTGAGACCCCCTGCGTCCCACCAAAGACGACCTCACCTCGTTCTCCATCGCAAGGCGACGTGCTGCATAGTCAAGGCGACTCCATTCAAGCGCAGCACCTAAGTCAAATCGGTCAGCCTTTGAGCCATCCGCTCCGCGCCGGGTTTGTGTCAGTACGGCGTCAAACAGTGTCTTGCGAACCGCTTTGTTGAGCTCTTCAACAGTGGATATCTCACCACCTCGAAACGCAGAAATCTTGTTTGAAAATTCGGCAAAGCTTGCGTTTCTCGCGTCCTGGGCCGGGTCACCTGTGGGCTCGCACATGGGTAGCGCAAGCAAGCGCACCTTGCCTCTCCAGTGCTTTATGCCCTCCGCATACTCAGCTTGGCAGATGCCAATGTCATTGCTTGACTTGGCCCATCCTGCGTCGCCGTTGTAGAGCACAATGAGGATGTCACACTCCTGCACCTGCTTCAGGCAGGCATCCCAACTGTCGTCCGTGTGATCCAACGCCTCCGCATCTTCATTTATCCAAACCTCAAAGGGCTTGAAGCCCAGCAGGCGCTGGTTCTCAATATCCCGCTTCAGCTCCCGACGAATGTCGGTCAACGTCTGTTTCTCAGCGCGCGAGAAACCGACCTTGCACTTGCTCGACAGCATTACCCTGATTTTCTGGCTTGTAGCCATGCCCCTCCTCCTCTGTTTGGATATCTGAGAAATCAGACCGCGTTGGATCTGCCCGCATAGACACGTTGTCTCGCCTCACTGTTAGCAAGGATAACTGCGCGGATGCTCTGGGGTAACGGGAAAATTCCCCTACGGTGCCGGCCACCGCCAGCCATGGCAGGCAGCCGACCCGGCACCGAGGTGCATACCTCATCGAGTAATAGAAAAGGCCGCATCCCTGTGGGAGGGGCCTTCTGAGAATGATGTACCAGCTTCAGCCTGGTTGTGCGATTTCAGTATCGCAAGGGACCTGGTGCGGCCATGGTGGTTTCTTCGTTGGCCCTCCAGCCTTGCATCTTGTTGACCACTCGTTTCACACTTGGCTTCGCTTCGTCGACCATCACGTTGGAGCTCTCCTCGGCATTTACGACTTTCACACCCGAAAGCTTCTCGATGGTGCCTATGTCCTTCTTGAGTCTCTTGCCAGGCCCGTGAAGAACAAGCACGTATCGGCTCATGTGTTCCTCCAGTTAAGAAGGCAATCTGGGCCTTGCACCCGGCAAGCAAGTGCGCAGGCCGTGGCCTGGAGATTGACCACAACGTGGCCACTACGTGACCGCGAAGACAGCGTCAACGGCCGAAGACGCAGCGTGGAAGCCCTTAGCTTTGGATCCCCGCTCAAGACTGTCAGCGGTAGCTCATCAACGGCCGCTCAATAGAACCATTGCGGTGGGCGATGGCAGGAGGCGCATTGAGCCTCACCTCCGCCAACCCAAATCACATCTCTTGTACTATCGCCGTGAGCGCGTCCAGCGCGGGCTCCCCAGGCAATGGCATCAAGATCAAGGCGTCTGGGCAGAAAAAGGGAGACCGGGCGTGAAGCTATCTGAAATTGCCATCACCAACTTCCGGCTGCTGCGTGACACTCGCATGCGGCTGGACACAGCGGGCATCACAACGATCCTGGTCGGCCCCAACAACAGTGGGAAGACCTCAGCGATCGAGGCAATGCTGACCTTCCTCCAGAGGCCGATCAAGCAGCTGTCAATCAACGACTTCTCGCTAGGGTGTCGCGAAGCGTTCAAGAAGTTTGAACAGCATGTCCTGACGCCCCCCGCTGTTGGCGCAACCGCCGGTGCTGAAGCGGCTGCAGGTCCCCCTCCGGAGCCACCTCCCCTCCCCGCTTTACCGGCCATGTCACTGCGCCTGAAGTTCGACTACGACGATACGGGCCCAGATCTTGCCATCGCCGGCGAGCTCCTGATGGATCTGGAAGACGCGTCCAACTCGGTGTTGGTCGAAATCTTGTTCGAGGCCGTTGATCCCAAGCAGCTGGCGCAGGCCTACCTGAAGGACCGGGGAGACGAACAGTCGCTTGTCGACTATCTAGCATCCACCTTGCATGACCATTTCAAGCTGGATCAGTTCAAGCTGAGTCCCGACGGCAGCCAGTCGGAACGCTTGCCGGACCGTGGCATCCTGCAACGGCTGATCCGAATCGACGTCGTCAGCGCACAGCGCCACATCGACGATCGCGAGGAAGGCAGCAAGGCCACGCGCCTGTCGGCGCTGCTGCATGCTCACTACGAGCGCCGGTACAAGGTCGATGCTCCCAACGACTTTAAAGCGCTAGAGAGGACGCTGCGGGACCAGTCCATGGCCCTCGGCCCCCAATACGTGAAGGCCTTCGACGGCCTCATGAAGGGGTTGGCCAAGTTCGGCCACCCTGAGTCCCCGAAGCTGACGGTCCGTGCCGAGCTCAGCGCCGACGGCCTCTTCAAGGACACAACGCGCGTCTACTACGCGGCGGTCAGTGCAGCGCCGCAAACGGTCGAGGGCGCCGCGGCTGAGCTTGATCAGGTCTTCGAGCTGCCCGAGCGCTACAACGGCCTTGGTTTCAAGAACCTCATCTACATCGTCCTGTGCCTAAAGTCTTTCCGTGAGGACGTCGAGTCCGACCACGAGCAGCGTCCACGCGTCCATCTGGTGGTCGTCGAGGAACCGGAGGTGCACATGCATCCCCAGATGCAGGCCGTCTTCGTCCAGAAGGTAAGCGAGTTCCTCACACCCGCCGCAGGCGAGACTGGGGTGCAGTTGCTGCTGACGACGCATTCGTCACACTTGGCGGCCAACTGCGGTTTCGCGCCGATCCGCTACTTCCGGCGAAACAAGGGAACGGTCGAGATCAAGGACCTGCTGTCCTTCGAGTCCTCCGCGACGACTGACCCCGAGAAGGCCACGATGGAGTTCCTGCGGAAGTACCTGACGACAACGCGGTGCGACATGTTCTTCGCCGACAAGCTCGTGTTCATTGAAGGGCAGGTGGAACGCATGCTGCTGCCCCGCATAGTCGCGGCCCTCGATGCCCCGCTGCGCGACAAGCTTACGTCAACCTACGTCTGCACGGTTGAAGTGGGCGGCGCTTATGCGCACCTCTTCCGCAAGCTGATCGAATTCCTGGAACTGCCCGCGCTGGTGATCACGGACTTGGATTCGATCGACGGCACGACCAAGAAGAAGGCGCCTGTGATCAGCGGGCACGCCACCAGCAACGCGACCCTGTCTCAGTGGCTTCCGGGAAGTTCCAATTTGCCGACTCTTATAGCCGCCGGCGAGGTGCAGAAGACCTCGGGACGGGTCCGGGTTGCCTATCAGGTCCCCGAAGCTGCGGGTCACCCTTGCGCCCGGAGCTTTGAGGAAGCATTTGTGTATGCCAACGCGGCATGGCTGATCACCAACAAGACCAAGCTCTTGGGCACCGGGGGAACCTTTACCCATGCCAATGCGGCCGCCCTGACCGTCGACGCGTACAACATCAACTTGCCCAAGGTCGACTTCGCGCTTGATCTGCTGGCCAACGAAGGCTGGGTCACACCCATGTACATCCGCGAGGGGCTCGTATGGTTGGCGAAGCAGTAGCTGTGGCTGCGGCCGAAAAGACGGCGGACGAGCGTATCGCCGAGTGCCTTGCCGATGGCCGGAGTTTCATTCTCGATGCCGGCGCCGGTGCGGGCAAGACCTACTCGCTCGTCGAAGGTCTCAAGAAACTCAGCGCGCCACCGGTCGCCGACCGACTCAGGCGCAATGGGCAGCAGATCGCCTGCATCACCTACACCAACGTGGCAAAGAACCAGGTGATCGAGCGCATCCAGGGCAATCCCCTGGTCCGTGTGTCGACCATCCACGACTTTCTCTGGAGCACCTTGCAGCCCCACCAGCAAGCCCTTCGGCAGGCGCTGCTCGATCTCAATGCAGCACTTCCCGCCGGGAGCACGCGTCGGGTCGACCAGGCCGAGCTGGAAGCAAGGGTCGCGGCACGGCTGGAGGTGAAGTACTCGGATCGGGGCTCAAAGTTCCTCGAAGGGCGGATCTACCACGACGACCTGCTGTCGATCGCGCGTCTCGCCTACGGTCGCTACGACAAGCTGGCGCGCATCGTGGCGAGCCGTTACCCGTACATTTTCATCGACGAGTATCAGGACTCCAGCGAAGCCGTGATCGACGTCCTGCTGCGCTGGATGCTGCCGCTGGCCGGCGACAAGCTCGTGCTTGGGTTCTTTGGCGACAAGATGCAGAACATCTATCACCATGGCGAGCACAAAGGGATCGGCGAGCTGCCGGCGGAGCTGGCAGCTCCCCTGGAGGTCATCGTCAAGCGCGAGAACCGTCGCTGCTCTTTGCACGTCATGGATGTCTTGAACAAGATCCGAACTGACATCACCCAGGTTCCTAGTAACAACAACGCTCAAGGCGATGTTGCATACATCCGTGTGGCGGCTGGTGCCGATGAAGCCGGTCTCCAGCGCGCGCGGGACCTCCTGGCGGATACCCTGAATTGGGATTTGGCAGGCACGGGAACGCGCGAGCTTTACCTGACCCATCGCTTGATCGCCCGCAAAGCCGGCTTTGCCGACCTGCTGCAGGCGTTCTCAGATAGAGGTGCCTTTGCCAAGGATGCCCTCACCGATGGCTCTGACCGGCGGATCTCGTTTTTCCTGGACAAGGTTGAACCTCTGGCCCTGGCCTGGGAGAAGGGTCAGATTGGCAAGACGCTCGGCAAGCTCCATGGCGCCGGTCACCGTCTGGCCAGTAGGGCAGCGAAGTCGGAGGTGCGCGAGGCGCTCGACACCCTGATGGCCAGGCGCGCTGCCGGGACGGTCCGCGAAGTGCTTGAGACGATTCGAGACCATCACCTCTTCCCGCTGACTGATGATCTGGCCCTAAGGCTTGCCAACATACAACCCATCCTGACTGAGGATACGGATGACGCTGCAAAGGAGCGCGAGCAACAAGACGCGGCGCTCTACGCCCCGGCGGCCACTCGAAGTGCTCCACTTATGGCCACCCAAACTGCTCCACCCTGGCCATGGTGATCTGACGCATTGAGTCCATTGCGTCGGGCGCCGTGAGGCCCGACAGGCAGGACGTTACTTTTGCTCCCTTATTCCGAGGGAGCCCGAGGTTGAACGTCTTGAAGCCACATCTACAAACCACCATCTGGACGCTGCTCAAAGGCGGCGCCACCCAGCGCGAGATCGAACGCATCACTGGCATCTCGCGCCACACCATCCGTTCGTATCAGCAGCGCTTTGCCGCCGACCCTGCAAACTGCCCCGGGGTGGCCACCGACCCTTCCAGTCAAACTGCTCCACCCCGGCCACCGACTGATCTGCTGGTGTCCCCGCCGGTGGCCATCTCCAAGTGCGAGCCACACCGCAGCTTCATCGACGCGCAGTTGCGCCTGGGCCGCAACGCCACCGCCATCTACCAGGACCTGGTGGACCTGCACGGCTTCGATGGCGCCTACAACTCCGTCAAACGCTTCGTGGCCCAGCTCCGGCACAAGGAGCCCGAGCAGTTCGACCGCCTTTCGTTTGCCCCCGGCGAAGAGATGCAGGTCGACTACGGCGAGGGCGCGCCCACCCGGGTGCCCGGCACCGAGCGCTGGCGCAAACCCCGCCTGTTCGTGGCCACGCTGCGTTACTCGCGGCGCAGCTTCCGCCGTGTGGTCTGGAACTCCAGCCAGCAGATGTGGGCCGAGCTGCACGAGCAGGCCTGGCGCTACTTCGGTGGCTCTGCCCGGTATGTGGTGCTGGACAATCTGAAGGAAGGCGTCTTGAAGCCCGACCTGTACGAGCCTGCCCTCAACCCGGTCTACGCCGCCACGCTGGCCCACTACGAGGTGGTGGCCGACCCGGCTCGGGTGCGAGACCCCAATCGCAAGGGCACGGTGGAGCACGCCATCGGCCACACCCAGGCCACTGCCCTCAAGGGCCGGCGCTTCGAGAGCATCGAGGAGCAGAACGCCTTCCTGGAACACTGGGAGGTCAAGTGGGCGGCCTCGCGCATTCACGGTGCCGAGCGCCGTCAGGTGCAGGCCATGTTCGAGGAGGAGCGCGCGCACCTGCAGCCGCTGCCCATCACCGGCATGTCGTACTTCACCGAGGTGCAGCGCACGGTCTGCGATGACAGCTGCGTGCGCTTTGAGCACAGCAGCTACGCCGCGCGCCCTGCGCCCATTGGCTCCAAGGTGCTGGTGCGGATCTTCGAGCGCCGTATCGAGATCCGGGATCTGCGCACCCAGGCTTTGCTGCGCACCCACGCCCGGGTGGAGCGGCCCGGCACCGTGGTGCTGCCCATGGCCGAGCGGGTGTTCAACCCCTCGCGCGAGACCCGCTTCATCCTCAGCCAGGCCCGCGCCATCGGCCCTCAGGCGGCCCGGCTGTGCGAGATGCTGTTTGCCATCGAGGGCCGCGTGGGCCAGCGCAAGCTCTGGGGCATCGTCAACCTGGCGCGGCGCTACCCGCACCGGTTCATCGACGCGGCCTGTGCCGCCGCCATGGAGCAAGGGGTGCACAGCTACCGCCACGTCAAGGCGCTGACCGAGCGGCTGGTGGCCGATGCCTTGGCTGCCCTGGACGCTGCCTCACCAACACCGTCGGCGTCGCCTTCAACGCTGACCCAGCAGCACGCGCTCATCCGCAGTGCCGAGGAATACGGCGATTTGTTCGCCCACGTCGCCACCGCCAGCGCAGCCACCACGGCCCCCACCGCCACCCAATCCTCCGAGAGCACCCAGTCATGAACATGATCGAGATCGAACGCGCGCTGCGCGAGCTGCGTCTGTCCGGCATTGCCGAGACCCTGTCCACCCGCGTGATGCAGGCCCAGGCCGCCCAGCAGCCGTTTCTGGAGACCTTCGCGGCCATGCTGCAAGACGAGCTGGACCGCCGGCGCTCTCGCCTGACCGAGCGCCGCTTCAAGCGATCGGGTCTGGATGAGCGACCCTCGCTGGCGGACTTCGACTGGCGCTTCAACCCGAAGCTGCCGCGCAGCGCCTGCTTCGAGTTGCACACCCTGAAGTTCATCGGCGAGGGGGCCAACGCGCTGATCATCGGCAAGCCGGGCACCGGCAAGAGCCATGTGGCCAAGGCCGTGGCCTACCAGGCCACGCTGCAGGGATACGACGTGCGTTACGTGGAGGCCGATACCGAGTTCGCCCGCTACGGATTGGCCAGTACGGCCGAGCAGGCCGAACAACTCAAAGGCTGGATAGAGCCAGACCTGCTGGTTCTGGACGATCTGTTCCTGGCCCGGCGCATCGCCGATGTGAGCGCCGAGTTGCTGCAGGCCATCGTGCACCAGCGCTACAAGTTGCGCCGCTCCATCGTCATCACCTCCAACCGCGTGGTGCAGGACTGGGGCAAATACCTGGGCGACGCCACCATGGCCACCACCATCCTCGACCGACTCATGCACCGCTGCGCGATGCTGGAGTTCGAGGGCAAAAGCTACCGTCTGAAGGAGGCCGCCTCACGCATCGCCATCACACCCACATAGTCATAATCCGACCGTCCTGCCTGGAGCAGTTTGACCGGCCATAAGTGGAGCAGTTTGGGGTGGCCATCGGGGAAGATCCGATGAGCACCGGAGTCCTTCTTCAAAAGCGAAGCTGGAAGGCCCCATGTCGGCTTGTTTACAAATTCTTTTGGCGCACCGTCTTGTGCGTTCGTCATCGTCCCGCTCCCCCCCACTTCTAATGATGTCGGTCAGACACACATTCTGACATGTGACCTACCAGCTTTGGCGAATGCGAATACTGGTCTTAGGTACTAGGTGGTGTCTAACCGTGATATTGAGCACCGCGTACAAGCCATGTCGGACAACCCCGGGCGCAGTAGCGGGTCAGCTACACCTCCAAAACCTGCCACCCATCATCCAGAACAGAGTTCTCACGAACGACCGCTGAATGGCAGACACCGCTTGACCACCAAGCCAACGTGAAAGACAGCAAGCGCTGCACAACTGCCATCCAACATCAATTTTGAAGTGCAGAAACGAGCTGGAAGATCCAGTTCCTCAACCCGTGGCTTGGCAAAACGCGGACTGCGTTGTGTTCCAAAGGGACGACCTAGTTTGGCTCCACGAACGACAAAGCCTCTTCAAGTTGGCGACGCACCTTAGCTGTTTCAGAGGCAACGAGTCAGCATGCGTTGGTGACTTCGAGGATCCTTCTATGTCGCCATGGTCCTGAGCACATTCCTTTCGGTGGTCAGGTGAGCTCGAATCATTGATTCAGGTCTGATCGGAGCTGCTCGTTCGCTCGAGCAACTCCGGTAAATCGATGCCGAAGTAGTCACACAGCTTGTCTAGCACGTCAATCTCCACTCGTTCAGCTGTCTCGTAATACAGCCGCGTCAGCGTGCCTCGATTGATTCCGGTATCCCTGGCAACGTCGGCGATCTTGAGCTTTCGCTCCCCGAGCAGTCGGGCGAAGTGGCAGCGGATCATGACCTTGATTTGTAGAAAATGATCTTCTGAAGACCAAAAAGACTTGTGATGGTGTAAAAATCAGATATACTGACCTGCAGGAGATCAAAAAGACCTGATTTGTTGCAAACTGGTCTCCCAGTGTAACTGTTCAATGAAAGGACATCCACCATGCAAGTCGCTATGCCTGAAGCTGGCCCTCAAACATATCTGACGACCGCGGAGTTGTCGGCCTTGATCAAATATGACTCGAGGACGATCCGAGATCGCCTGAAGGACAGTGTGTTGATCGAGGGTCGTCACTACATCCGCCCCTTCGGAGGCCGTAAGACGCTTTACATCTGGGAGCACATCCAAGAGGACATGGCGCGCCACTCGCATATGTCGAGCTCTCCCATTCCCATGACCAACGGAGGAGCGCTCCGTGGGTAGTATTCGCCGCCGCTCCGAATCGGGTCTCCTCTTTCTGGACTTCGTACTTCAAGGCCAGCGGATGCGCGAGCAGACTGCGTTGCCTGATACCCCTGTCAACCGCAAGCGCCTCCAAAAGGCCCTCGATCGCGTCGAAGCTGAAATCGCCCTCGGCACCTTCGACTACCAGAAGACCTTTGGCAAGCCACTGCCGTCGAGACATCCGGTGGCAGACGCCGCCGCAGAAGAAGGCACGCCAGATCTGCAGCGCAGCCCCACGTCACGCACCGGCACCCCCACCTTCAAGGAGTTTGCCGACATGTGGTTCTCGGAGTCGGAAGTGTCCTGGCGCCGCAGCTACAAGGTCACGCAGCGTGGGTCAATCGACCAGTACCTCATTCCCTACTTCGGGGACAAGGAGGTCGGCCAGATCACCAAGGCAGACGTACTGGCATTTCGGGCAACGCTCGCCAAAGTAACCACCCGAAAATCCCAGAGCACGTTGTCCAACCGTCGCATCAACTCCGTGATGAAGCCGTTGCGCCAGATCCTCAACGAAGCGGCCGACCGCCTTGAGTTTACTTCCGCGTTTCGCAACATCAAGCCGCTGAAGATGAAGCGCAGCGATGTGATGCCCTTCACCCTGGATGAGGTGCAACAGATCCTCACTACCGTGCGCGCGGACTACCGCCAGTACTTCACCGTGCGTTTCTTCACCGGCATGAGAACGGGTGAGGCCCACGGCCTCAAGTGGAAGTACATCGACTTCGAGCGCCGCCTGATCCTGGTGCGCGAGGCCATCGTGCTCAAGGAAGAGGACGAGCTCAAAACCGATGGCAGCGTGCGCGACATCCAGATGAACGACCTGGTGTTCGATGCGCTTCAGGCGCAGTTCAAGGTAACGGGCAAGACCTCCGAGTTTGTGTTCTGCAACCGCAATGGCACACCCATCGACAACCAGAATTTTCTGAATCGGGTGTGGTCACCGCTGTTGCGCCATCTGGACATCCCGCACCGCCGGGCCTACCAGATGCGGCACACCGCGGCCACCCTGTGGCTGGCCTCGGGTGAAGCGCCGGAGTGGATCGCGCGCCAGCTCGGCCATACCAGCACCGAGATGCTGTTCCGCGTCTACAGCCGTTACGTGCCCAACCTGACGCGGCGCGACGGCTCGGCCATGGAACGGCTGCTCAAGCAGCACATCTCGGTCGCGCCGGTGCAGGGGAGCGTCATCCGCTTGCCCGAAGAAGCTCAGACCGTGGAATTGGTGGAGCACGAACATGCGCCCGCGGTTCAACCCAACGAGAGTGCCGCGTCTGAGGGGGTGGACCAGGCAAGAGCACCGTACGCCCGTTCTGCGTCGCATGAGCACGAAGATGACACGGCGGAGAGCGAGGCGCACAGCAACGAGCAACCCGTTGAGGTCTTCCCCCGGTCAGTTGCGCGCCGAAGGAACACGACAAAGGCGCAACCACTGAGCCCGCTGTCCTTCTTGCGCTCGGCGACCCCCGCCGAACGTTCTCCACAGGACTAGCAAACACATCCACGCAGATCCCCCACCTGCCGCAGCCCGAACTTTTGCTCGGGACAGCAGGAAAGGCGGAGCTTTGCCCAAACCTTTTCAGAAGTCGACGTCTTCACCCTCATTCGCGATGCCTGCGGGCATCGACCTTAAGGATCACATCATGCACATTCGCACCCTCATTTTCTCGAGCAAACCTCCGTTGATCCGTGTCAACGGCAAGCCTCGTCTGATCTGGCGAAAGCACCCCACGCCCAAGACCCGCCGATTGATTCCCGGCCGCGTCCACCACGTGTCGACCTTCGCCTTTGTCGCGCTCCCCGAGGCGGCCACGAAAAACCTCAAGCCCTCAGAGCGCGCCGCCCTAGTGGACTGGTTCAGCAAGGAGCGCATTCAAGTGGTCATGGACCACAAGGGTCACCACTTCAACGTGACCCTGCGCTCGACCGTCCTGATCGACCGCAAGGACGCCCACACCGAACAGAAGCCCGCTGCGGGCAATCCGCAAGAACCCTCTGACCAAGCGTGAAGCCTCCGCAAGTTGTCTCAGCCGTCTGAGCCAGCTTGCCGCTCGGTGCTGCAGGCCGCTTCTGTGCACCGAGCCCTCACCGCCACATCCATCGCGCCCCGATCCGAATCGCAGTCCCACACAACGCAGGATTTCAAATGAACAAACCGACCCGCAACCGCATTGTCACCACCTCCTTCAACCAGGCCGAGTTCGCCGCGTTCATGAAGAACTCCCCCAGAGAGGTGACCTCGCAGCGCCTGAGCCTGGGCCGTCTGTTCGACCCGAACTGGGCCAACGCCGATCTGTGCGCTTCGGTGCACGCGCAGCTGCCCCTGCACATGCCGCCGATGTTGATCGAGTTCATCAAGACCGCGCTCAGCGACGCAACGGTTCGTCGTGCTTACCTCCAGCCGCGTCTGCATGCGAGTCAGCTGGAGCTGCTCACGCCGTGGAAGGGCGCCCTGGACGCCGGCATTCGAGCCTACCTCTCACCCATGCTGTCTCCGAACGAGGCAGACATGGCATTCACCGCTGCGTTCGTGGCGCCCATCTCGCGCTTTACCGTGCTGCTCCCCGTCGCCGAGTCGGGCGGTGGGGAGCAGGGCGCTCAGGGGGCCGCTAAACGTGCCATCGACCAAGGGATTGACCAAGGCGCTGATGAAAACACTGATGAAAGCACCGATGAAGGCGGGGAGGGTGATCGTCCCGTGGTGCTGCCGGCGGATCCGAACACCTTGCGTGCCGATCTGCTGCACGACGCGCTGCGTCAACTCGCGCGGCGCAGTACCGGCATGGCCGACACCATCAGCGCCGTGCTGAATCTTGACCGAGCTGCCTTTGACGTGGACCTCGAGCAGGTGGCGCGCCTGACCGGCGTCGTGGCGCTGGCCGTCACCCCGTTGCACAACCTGTGGCCCGTCTCGGCCCAGGAGCGGGCGCTGTCGGTCAAGTACCTGCGCCCCTGAATCGCAGGGCCGGGCCTGACCGGAAGAACTTCAAAAAATCCTCGCGCCGCGCCTTTGACACGGAGCTCTTTCGTGAGATTTTGGATGTGCGACCCAGCACATCGCGAAGGTCTCAGAACGGCATCAGAACGGCACTACGAAGAAATCGCAAGGAAATCACTTGACTGAAACGACACCCCCCAACCCGGAAAGCGCGAAGGAGCAGCGCAAGACGATCGTCCACGAACTGTGGCGAGGAAACATCTGCATCGAGTTGACCGGGCACTTGAACATCTTTGTTGGGCACAAGCTGGAGCACGTCACGCCGGCCATGCTGGCCTTGAAATCCGGCGTCCGTCCCGAGAAGGTCATTTGGGAAGCGTTCCCCAACTGGCAAACACAGCATTGGGAGCAAACAGTCCCTTTGACTACTCCCCCCATGCTGACGAGCCCTGATGGTTCTCACATCCTGCTGCGCTCGGCGCAAGGTGAGTCGACTAGAAAGATTGAACTGATCAAAGCCTTTCACGATTGGATGCTGGCCTGGAAGGCCGAGGAACGGGCGATGGCATGCGCCGAGGAGGACGAGTTTGACGATGAGGAAGAAGACGCGGCGCCAGATCCAGTTGAAACTCCTCGCCCCAAATCAAGCCGGTTCGGCTTGGGGTCCTTCGTGATCACCGCAGGGGTCCTGTTTCTTGCCTACGACGCATTCAAGATCTTCATTCCCGCAGAGATCACCAAACGGGAGTCGATCGGCGTCCTGGTGTCCGCCCACTCGTCGAGCGACTGGAGCTATCCGTGGCTACTGGAGACCGACCGTGGTGTCTACCCGGTGGCCAAGGTGCTGATGATTGACAAGGGTGCACCGCTCACGCTGATTGCACTGAGCAACGGCAGACGCGTGATCTGCGAAGAACGGCTGGTGGTGTGTGCCCGGACCGTGGGGGAGGAGCGGCAGATTGCTGTCAAGGCTGAGGGGAAATGAGGATGCTGAACGTTCATACGCTGTACAGCGTATGGACGTTTTTTGGCATATCAATGGTTCTGCCTCCCCCCACTTCCCTGATAAACGTCGCGGCACCGCGACTTCCCTCCTCCCGCCCCAAGCTGGTACTGAGTCCACTGAGTCGTGGCCATTGTTCACAAAATTAGCGCGAGACTGCATGCTCGTCGCTGTCATATATATTTGGGGGAGGAAATGAATGGCCACTACGGACGGATGGCAGATGCTGTCGTTTCTGGAAACCCCGCACGTGGCACTAGGAGGACTGGCACCACGTATCGCCTTGGAGCAGGGCGTGACGGGACAGCGCATCGTTGAACTTGCAGCAGCAGAAGGGCATTGAGCTTCACTGCCAGTGCAATTCAAGGACCTCAATCCAGCCATTGTTGAACTGCCTCCATCCTGCGTATCTCTCCGCGTCCAACTGCTTCAGCCCGGAGCCGACAGTCCGAGCAAGTGCCTTTTGAGGCGTGTCAGAAACGAGGACGAACAAAGCCCGCATTGCCAAGCGGTGCGCGATGATCTCCCAGCTATATCTGTCCCAGAACACGCGTTCTCAAGCGCGAGTCAAACTCACCGTCATTCGACTTCGGTGACGAGGGCCAAGGCCTCTCGTTTGCCTAAGGCAAGTCTCTCGAGAATCTGAGGTACCCGCGAAGCCCGCGGCGATGCACCGCCGGATTCCCACTTCCAGATCGACAGTGCAGAAACCTCCAGCAACCGGGCCATCTGGTCTTGCGTGAACCCAAGGCGCGTGCGTTGGGTCTTGAGGCGATCGGCCGTGAAGACTGCCTTGCGGCCAGGTTTTCCCCTTGTTACCTCTGGAGTTGATGCAACGTCCCGGTGCCTGACGGCCATGGATGGCTGCGGATGCACTTTTGCCAACTGCTTGAGTTGCGACTGCATGGTGCGCATCTGCTTCTTCATGGAAGAAAGCTCCAAGCGCTGCCCGGCAGCGTTCTTGCGCAGTGTGGCGATTTCGTCACGAAGTTCTTTGCGAGCCACGCGGGCGATTTCACGCTTGAGGGATTCAGCAAAGGTAGTCATTTCCCAATGGTACGCGATCAATTCCATCTCGAACGCGCTCACCCCGCGGCCATGACTTGGTGGACTTCGTACCCATTGCCCTGCAATGCAGCAGCTGCAGCTGCAGCTGTAGCTGTAGCTGTAGCTGTAGTTTGCACAACGGCTGCTAACCCTGTACTTGTTTGGCTGCGCCACCTGTCCTTTTCAACCACGCTCCCATGAGCTCATCGAGGCAGCGCACCGGACCAGTGCGCGAGGCCAAATGATTGGTTCACCGGCGGCCTGGAGCTGGGTTTTTCGGCCAATGGAGGCGCTAACTGTGTGAAACCCAGGCGTTGACGTGGGGTGGGAGCGCTTGAGCATGATGGACATTGTCAGTATGAACAATTCCAGTCACTTACACATCCCACTGAATCCCGGCCAATCGCGGTCCGGTTGCGATGGACAGCTGCCGGGACATCTCGCATGTCTGCCTCATCAAGCTGCAGGAGTACGGAGCATACTCCGGCGCTCAAGTGGCAGCAATGAGGAGTGCCACCTATGAAAAAGGTAACGCAGAATGACAGCGAGTTTGCGCCCCGGCCGACAGTAGCCGCCTATGATTTGTTGATCATCGAGATTTCCCAGGTCGACGATGCAATTTTCGAGGCTCGAGAATCTGGCCCCTGCCTCACGCTAGCTGCTCGGCCAAAACCCAGCAAGCAGGCTATGGACCTCAGCGACCTTGTGATGGAAGCCATGCGCAAGCATGGGTTGCCTGGGTCAGACGAGATGACGTCGCGATATCAGATCCAAGACATCGGTGGAAATCGGGCGATGATAGGAATCGCGATATCGACTGCGGCGCAAAAGAGACCGAGCGTAAAAGAAATACGGCTTGCTGTCGCACCGGTCCTTAACGAGATTCACGGTGGCGTCGACCTGCATGTCGAATCCGTTGTCAATACCGGCACCGGAATCCCTGACAGTCTGATCGGGCCTATCCAAGAGTTTAAGCGGATGCACGGAGGTCGACCCCTGTCTGAATCCATGAACCTCAAGGCTGGTGAGGAGGCGATCGGCATTGTCAGAGGCGGGCGGTGGCGGTCACTCGAATTGAAAGAGGTCGACAACAGGACTCACGAAGTTTTTGCCGCCTGCAACGGACTGATGTGCGACGTGCGCCTTGTGTATCTCAAGGAGTGCATCGACTTCAAGATCACGGGTCGCAAATACGAAGCTCACTACGACCAAAGACGGCACGAGAGGATCATCCTTGACACGGCAGGCCGGTCGGATCGGTTGCTCAAGATAACCCTGAAGGAAGAGGTCACTACCAGGAAAACAATCCTGCACGTCGTCGACATCGAGGCAGTTTCTCTGGACGGCTCAAGTTTCGATCTGACCAATTCGGGTCAATAGGCCGACCAGTAAGCGACCCACATGGCCGACAGTTCGGCTTGGCTGCCAAGAGACTCGCCCTCCGCCGTTCGTACCATGCTGATGCGGTGATGGTAAGTTGGCCCTGAATCATCCACATCGTGGTCATGCCATGACGCCAACTGGAACGTCTTGCTGCCTTCAAGGCCGATGGTAGAGCTCAGCGGAAATTCATACTCTTCCGCCAAGCCCAAGACCGCGTCGGCAAGCTTCTGCGGTCGAAAAAAGCGAACGTCGCTGCTCCACTCAAGGTCGGTCAGGAACCGCTTGATGTTGGCGAAGTGTCCTCGTTTGTGGGCAAGGATCTGAAATGCAGTCCGTACCTGACTGAATGGATCTTCACTTGGTGGCGCAGCGTCTGAGCGCCCTATACGCCCGGCCAAGTCCATCAGCGCATCCCATCGCGTTGGCCTGATGCTCCGCAAGAAGCTGAGGAGAAGTGTCAAGCCATCTGCTGTCGGAACCTTATACGGTGACCTGTCCGCAGACCGAGCAGCGACGGCCAGGACGGCCTTGTGCAGCCGATCACGCTCGCCCGCTTGGATGTTGAGTCGATGGCCAGCCGACTCGAACGGAATACCTCGTGCAACTGCGCGCATGTATTGGATTGCGATCTGAGGCGTCAGCACCGCTGGGACTGGCTCAGGAGGCTCTTTCAACTGTAGGTACGTCTCGTCGTTGATC
Source organism: Pseudomonadota bacterium (assembly GCA_040385485.1). Classification (GTDB taxonomy): domain Bacteria; phylum Pseudomonadota; class Gammaproteobacteria; order Burkholderiales; family Burkholderiaceae_C; genus Hydrogenophaga. The sequence continues at coordinate 148,041 of JAZKHJ010000002.1, forward strand.
CACGCGTCCAGGTTGACGAAGTGATTCAGTTTGTCCGTAGGCTTGAGAGAAAACGACTCGTCGGAGAGCTGCATCACGGCGGTGGCACACCACTCCCCCATGAAGTGCAGGTAGCTCCCGCAAGTTGTATTGGTACCTGCGTGACCTAAAGCCCGACTCACACCCCACAGTCGCCGACGGTTCGAACGGTTTGAGCCGATGACGGCTTGTGCGTATTCTGTGCAGGTGCGCCCCGGCTGAGCCCCCACGAAGTAGGTGGTTTTCCAGAGGGAGAAACCATCCGGACTCACTGCATTGGCGGCCAGAATATTGGCGAAGCTGTGTCGCGCCTTGTGCAGATTCATGTCTGCGACGCCGGTCACGGCCCTGAGCACAGCGACCAATCGGCGTCGCACGGGTTCAGCTTGCGTCACGCCGCCGGTCAGCGGATGTTCGAAAAACAGAGGTATGGAGAGATTCCCTCGTGTCTCCGTCTGCCAATGAACCATCCATGCCTCGACGACGGATCGTTCCTCCGGCGTCAGGCTTCCGAGCAAAGGCACCTGCCTCCTGGACGCACTCGTCTTGACCGCCTTGTGCGTGGCGTTGACCAGAACGACCACGGTCCCTCCCACGTCCACCCAGTCCGTCCTCGCCAAGGAAATTGCCTCTCCGCTGCGCAGTCCAAACCGGTAAGTGAGCAAGAGCACGAAAGCGCACTTGAGGTCCTCGACGCTGGCCATGGATGGAAATGGACAGATCAGTGAGAGCGCCTTCTGGTATTCCTTCGGCGTTATGAAGCCTGTTGATACCGTCGACCCGCTCAGCCCATCTCCGATTTCGCTCCAGTCAGGATCGGCCAGCTCGAAGATTCGCGCTGCGAAGCGGTGGAACTCCATCAGCCGCTCGAGCACATAGACCTGCGAGGTTTTTTCTCCTGACCGACTTGCCGGTGCGGCGGCACCCTGTTGAACAAGGTCCGAGTCTGGCTCAAGTGGATCTTCGTCGGGATCCATTGAGGCAATGTCCCCGAGTACAGGGTTGCCTCGCGCGAGCAGCGCGCTATCGACAACGTTGAGATAGAAATCGTTGAGCTGGGTCTCATCCATGGAACGGATATCAACATTCCGCCCATGGCTCAGGAATCCGCCGGAAAGCGCACCCAAATACCGAAGGATGCTCCTGGGTCGCAGCTTTCCACCTCGTCGACTTTTGCGCTCCAAGAGATCAACTGTCCACGCTGCAAGCAAGCGAACAGAGGAGCTGCTCTGCGCAGGGCAGCTCTTAAGCAGCTCGCGGATCGCAGTCCTTGCCGACGATCGTGCGGCTGAATCGCTGTTCGAGTTTTTCAAGCGGGCCGCCGGTGACGCTTTCGAGAGCTGACTCACATCCACCTTCTCGCCTGCCAAATGGCGCAGCAGGCGACGCACCTTCTCCAGCAGGTCGTGGTCTGCCCGCGCCGCATCATCGACCCTTACACGTGTGGGAGCTGCCGTCACGTACACCGGAAGTTGGAATTGATCGCCAACCTTGAACTCTGGCCCGGTAAATTCTTCATTGCTGCCGTCCTGCGGCGCCGTGCTCTTGGGCGTAGTGGAGTTCGGTACTCGCCGCTCGCCATGCTTGGCTCGGATCCAGTCAGAGTGGGACAGTGAATAAGTCAGCGTCCTCCCAGCCAGAACCCCGCAGACTACACCCGGTAGCACGAGGCAGTTCTCGAGATCGACCATCCGGGAGACGTACGCGAGCAAAGACTGTCTGTCTTGTACCTGGGATCCGGCCGGTGCGCTGCGGATGATGTTGAGAATGTCCTCAGACTCCTTTTCGCGCTGGTACACCTTGGCCTTTGTGCCCAATGCTTTGTTGAGCAGTGGCGCTGACCGGGGTGGGATCACGAATCGCCTTGCTGGCTGAACCACATGGGTGTGGACGTTTTCGCGGTAGTCCAGATAAGCCGTCTGTGATTCGATGACTAGACGAACTCGTGATCCATCAGCGTTGGCCACGGCACTCAACAGTTCAAGGTCTGCCAACCGAGACGTGATGGCCAGGTCGAGAGCGGCCAGCAGGCTGGCATTGCGCACAGAGTGCTGCGAGATAGTTCGTTCGAACGCTCGATCAAGGGCTGCTTTGATCGGTGCCAGCGAATCGTGCGCTCCAAGGGATTCGATGTTGTGACCCGAACGGGGTGTCGGTATCCGGAAGTAGCGCGTTCGCAGGGAAACGCGGATGCCCTTCGAGTGCCATAGCCGTTGTACAAAGGATTCGAAAACCTCATATCTCATCGAGGCGTTCGAGTGAGGCCTATTGCCCTCCTGGAAAAGCATGCTGCGACCAATCAACTCCCACTCCTGGGGCGTGAGCGAATCCGGCGGACGCCCTCCCACTTGCCTCTCAATATCTCGTAGCGCCAAATGCCGAGCCTCGGCGCGGTTCTTTTGCCGCTCGGCACGTCGGGCAAGGCGGCCGAACTGAGACGCCTCGCGAAACGCTCGATACCCTGGGGCGCGATCAACCGCTGTGAGTTTCGGGGCAAGGGGACGGGGAGCCCTGATCTCCAGGGGTGCGATCGCCACTTCTAGGGCAGCTCTCCATTCCTGTTCATCCTCGCCCCAGCATCGAGAGGATGTGTCGCCGAATGACTCACTGCCGACTTCGGCATGGCCCAGTTGTGCGTCGATCAGTTCTGGGTCGAGTTTCACTTGCCGCAATCGGGTAGCAAGCCGGTGGCGGAAGAGATTCCACGGAAGAGGCCAGTCCAAGCCCCCCAATTCCTTCAGGGCGCTTTCAGTCACTTCAAGCCACGCAAAACTCGGATGTTCACGCAGGAAGAAGAACAGCGGCATTTTTGTGCTGCCCAGTCCATCTGCTTGAGCGGCCACCTCTGCCGCCATCGTCTCGTCATCTGGCCTCAGTTGTTCCGCCAGAGACCTCAGATACGGCAAGTAGGTCTGGGACAGAAGTTCACAGGCGATGCGCGGAAGGGGGACGATGCGTCCCTCGACGCCCTCACCCATTTGAGATGTCGCTTTGTCCTCGATGTAGACCCTTTGGTTCTGCAGGTCGAAATGCGTGACGGATTCGAATGGGGATCTGGAGGGCCTTGCGGCGGTGCACGCGAGGAGCACGGCAATCGCGTAGGCCGTCAAGCGGTTGTGATGTGCTATCCACCGTTCGCCAGGTACGCCTGTTTCAACACGCCTTGCGGCGGTTGCAAGGGCATCGCGCAGCAGGATGTCGTCAGGATCGAGTTCGCTACCAAGGCCGTTGACGTCTTCAGAGTCGGGAGTTGTCGAGACAATCAGCCCATTCGAGATGGAATCAATGGTGTGAGCCGGCCGGCGCAACGACCAAGATGGATAGGACCCAGACCCCGCGATGCCCGCAGATGGCGGTGCCATCACCAATCGGGCATACGTGGCGTCACCTTCTTCAGTAAAAGCAAGCCTTTCACCAATAAGGCCCAAGGCATGGGAGCTGATGCGCTCCAGTCCTTCCGAGTTGCGGCAAAGCCTTCGAAAAGATGCGTACGGACTCAGGGGGTACTTCCACAGATCCGACAGACACCTCGCAAATGGGTTCTCTCGCCGTGCATGTCTAAGCACATCAATCAGAGGGTGCTGGAGTTCGAATTCCCATGAGTCGGCAGTTTTTTTGGTCCACGCTTGAGTTTCTGGTGTTTGTTTCCAGCGGACATCAGGACGTGAAGGGATTCGTTTGACTGATCCGGCATCCAGATCAATCGTCCAGTCAGTCTCAAGAGCTTCAGTCAGTTTCAGCGCGCCAACCGTATCCATCGTCCGTCTGGTCACCGTGGCCAACACCATATATGCAGCGGTCAACGCGGATTCAGAAGATATCTGGTGCAGGCAATCTTCGATGGTCGCTGCGAGAAGCGATTGCTCCTCGGGTCTGACTTGTACCCAAGAGCACGGCAGAAACTGACGTTCTTCAATCGACTGCAGCGCAATCCGACGCACCTTGGCGCTTTGTCGGTCGGGATTCTCGCGACTACTTACAGGAGCCACAACGAAGGAGCCGTCCGGCAGCGAAAACTGTTCCAGTCCGCTCTTGCCGAGAGAAATGGCTGCCGGGTGCTCTTTAATGGACGAGGCGCCTGTTTCATTCCAAAGCTGTGGATCCAGGTCAGCGATGCGTTTCTGTGACGTTCCTGGATCAGATTTGTGCTTGAGCTTGTTGCCTTCAGCAAGGTTCAAGATGGCCCGGCGGGTCTCGGGTTGGCGCGAATCTTGGTCTCGCCGCCGGAGTTTGCATGCCGCAACCAAAGCGTCCTCGAAGCTGCGGAAATGCGTGCTTGGTGTTGACAGATCGCAAAGCCACAGTCGTTTCTTCGGATCACTCTCGTCCAGGGCGCTGCGAATGTACGTGCAGGCGTTGTAGAGGTTGGTTTCCAAGGCATAACCGTCCCGTGCGTACTCTAGCGCCTTGATCAGTACCCACAAGCGAAGACAGTTGAGCGAATCCTGGCGCAGTTCCTCCAGATCTGGCGCTTGCCGTGCCGCAAGCATGGCGCCCAGATATCCATCTTCGAGGCGGCCATGCAGTTGATCTTTGATGCGTCGCGTCGTGAAGGGGGTCGGGGTTGCGGGGAAGCTGACGGTGAGGGCTTTCGACAGTTTCCAAAGATCCCCTACGAATGGGTTGTTGGTTGTCTCGTTCCACGCTTCGAGAACATCTCCAACTTCACTATGTGAAAGAAAGACAAGGCTGCCCGATAACAGTAGGGGCTCTTCCTCGGCCCAGGTGATCGCTTCGATACGGCGGCCAATGGTCAAAACCCCGCGATCTCTGGCCCACGCAAAAAAGCGCTCGATGTGTGCGGGGAGCCTGTTTGCTGCGCCCATAAGGGGGTTGTCGTCGCGATGCACGTGAGCCTTTGTGGGCTACGACTGGTGTTCCAGTCAGCGCTGTTGGACCTTGTGAGGGCGTTGTTTTGCTTGAGAATCGACTAGATTCTAGTATCTTTATGACGTTTGCTAGCTTTTTATATGTAAGCGACATTTATTCCGGTGTATGCTCTCCGAAGGATCGGCCTCCGAAGCCGAGGGTCGTGGGTTCGATCCCCGCCAGCCGCACCAAAATCAACGACTTACGTGTGCCTCTTATGGCCCATGCAGCAGTCGCTTGAATCCGGAGCCACTCGTTTGGCAAGTGCCTTGGGCCCTGAGAAGCTCGGTGGACAAGAGTCAGCAGCTCTTTTCAAAATTTTCTGTGGCCCATACATGGCCCACTCATAGCCCGCCATTGATGGCTTGACGATCGGATGTCGTCATTTTTGACCATTGGACTTTGGCCCAGTCAAACTCCCCTGCCGTTGTTCGTTAGCTTTCAACGCAGATCCGGCCCGGTCGGCTTCGCGATACTCCGCTGTCAATGGCTGGTGTGCAGCGATTGCAGCCTTTGGGTTCATCCGGTTTCAAATACATGTCAGGTCAAAGGCGGTCGCTCATCAGCGTCTCCTAGACGGCTGCTTACGTACAAAGCAGTCGTAAATGGCGGGCCATTCCACTGGATTTTCAGTGCATCAAGCTGACTCTTAGGTTGTGGCGCCTCAACGCGGACGCCGCATCAACCGGTAAATCACGGGCACCACCAGCAGCGAGAGCAACGGCGCGCTGATCATCCCGCCGATCATGGGTGCTGCGATGCGCTGCATCACCTCGCTGCCGGTGCCCATGCCCCAGAACAGCGGCAGCAAGCCGGCCACGATGGTGGCCACCGTCATGGCCTTGGGCCGCACCCGCAACACCGCGCCTTCGCGGATGGCTTCCAGCAACGACAGTTCATCGGTGCGCCCGGCGTCCAGCCGCTCCTGCCAGGCCTGCTTGAGGTAGATCAGCATGATCACGCCGAACTCGGCCGCCACACCCGCCAGCGCAATGAAGCCCACCACGCTGGCCACCGACAGGTTGTGCCCGAGCAGCCAGAGGAACCACACCCCACCCACCAGCGCGAACGGAAGCGTGGCCATGATCAGCAAGGCTTCGTCGAAGCGGCGGAAGATCAGGTACAGCAGCACGAAGATGATCAGCAGCGTGACCGGCACCACCAGCTTGAGCTTGGCCGTGGCCCGCTCCAGGAACTCGAACTGCCCCGACCACGATACCGAGTACCCGGCGGGTAGCGCCACCTGCTGAGCCACCGCGCGCTGCATGTCCAGCACCGCGCCGCGCAGGTCGCGCCCGCGGATGTCCACGTACACAAAGCCGGCCAGGCGCGCGTTTTCGCTGCGCAGCATGGGCGGTCCCTCGGTAATGCGCAGGTCGGCCACGTCGGACAACACCAGCCGCTGGCCGTTGGGTGCCACCATGGGCAGCGCGCGCAGCTCGGGGAGTGAGTCGCGCAGCTCGCGTGGGTAACGCAGATTGATGGGGAAACGCTGCAGACCCTCCACCGTTTCGCCGATGTTCATGCCACCCACACTGCCGGCCACGATGTCCTGCACATCGGCGATGTTCAGGCCGTAGCGCGCCGCGTCAGCGCGGCGGATGTCCACATCGATGTAGCGCCCGCCCGTGAGGCGCTCGGCCAGCGCGCTGCTCACACCGGGCACGTCCTTCACGGCTTTTTCTATCTCGCCGGTGAGGCGGTCGATGGTGGCCAGATTGGGCCCGGCCACCTTCACGCCCACCGGGCTCTTGATGCCAGTGGCCAGCATGTCGATGCGGTTGCGGATGGGGGGCACCCAGATGTTGGAGAGACCGGGCACGCGCACGGTGCGGTCGAGCTCTTCGATCAGTGCCTCGGGCGTGAGGCCGGCACGCCACTCGTCACGCGGCTTGAACTGGATCGTGGTCTCGAACATCTCCAGCGGTGCCGGGTCGGTGGCGGTCTCGGCGCGCCCAGCCTTGCCGTACACGCTCTGCACCTCGGGAATGGTCTTGATGAGCCGGTCGGTCTGCTGCAGCAGCTCGGCCGCCTTGGCCGCCGAGAGGCCAGGCAGTGCCGTGGGCATGTAGAGCAGATCGCCTTCGTCCAGCGGCGGCATGAACTCGCTGCCCAGCTGGCGCAGCGGCCAGATGCTGACCACCAGCACCAGCGCCGCCACCACCAGCGTGAGCCTGGGCGCCTTGAGCACCGCGTCGAGCACCGGGCGGTACAGCGCAATGAGCGCGCGGTTCAGCGGGTTGGCGGTCTCGGCCGGAATGCGCCCGCGAATCAGATAGCCCATCAACACCGGGATCAGCGTGACCGCCAAGCCAGCGGACGCCGCCATGGCATAGGTCTTGGTGAAAGCCAGCGGTGCAAACAACCGGCCTTCCTGCGCCTCCAGCGTGAACACCGGGATGAAGCTCAACGTGATGATGAGCAGCGAGAAGAACAGCGCCGGCCCCACCTCGGCCGCAGCGTCGCCGATCACGCGCCAGCGCGGCTCGCCCTGCAGCGTTTCGCCCGGGTGATGGTGGGCCCAGCGCTCCAGGTGCTTGTGGGCGTTCTCGATCATCACGATGGCCGCGTCCACCATGGCGCCGATGGCAATCGCAATGCCGCCGAGCGACATCACATTCGCGTTGATGCCCTGCTGCTGCATCACGATGAAAGCCATCAGCACGCCCAACGGCAGCGACACGCTGGCCACCAGCGCGCTGCGCAGGTGGAACAAAAAGGCCAGACACACCAGTGCCACCACGATGAACTCCTCGAGCAGCTTCTCGCCGAGGTTTTTCACCGCGCGCTCGATCAGGCCCGAGCGGTCGTACACCGGCACGATCTCCACACCGGCGGGCAGGCTGCGCTGCAGCTCGGTCAGGCGGGCCTTCACCGCTTCGATGGTCTGCAGCGCGTTCTTGCCCGAGCGCATCACCACCACACCGCCCACGGCCTCGCCATCGCCGTTGAGCTCACCGATGCCGCGCCGCATCTCGGGCCCGGTCTGCACCCGCGCCACATCGCCCAGGCGCACCGACACACCGCTGGCGCTGGTGATCAGGGGGATGGCGCGAAAGTCGTCCAGCGTCTTCAGGTAGCCACTGGCGCGCACCGCGTACTCGGCCTCGCCCAGCTCCAGCACCGAGCCCCCGGCCTCCTGGTTGCCCCGCGCCACCGCCTCGGCCACCATGGCCTGCGTCACGCGGTAGGCGGCCATCTTGTCGGGGTCGAGCACGATCTGGTACTGCTTGACCATGCCGCCCACGCTGGCGACCTCGGCCACGTCCGGCACGGTCTTGAGCTCGAAGCGCACGAACCAGTCCTGCAGGGCGCGCAGTTGCGCCACGTCCTGCCCACCGGTGCGGTCGACCAGCGCGTACTGGTAGATCCAGCCCACGCCCGTGGCGTCGGGTCCAATGGATGAGGAGGCGCCGCGCGGCAGGCGCGCCTGCACCTGGTTGAGGTACTCCAGCACGCGCGAGCGCGCCCAGTACGGGTCCACCGCGTCTTCAAACAACACGTACACGAAGCTGTCGCCGAACATCGAGAAGCCGCGCACCGCGCGGGCCCCCGGCACCGAGAGCATGGTGGTCGTCAGCGGGTAGGTGACCTGGTTTTCCACGATCTGCGGCGCCTGCCCGGGCCAGGTGGTGCGGATGATGACCTGCGTGTCGGAGAGGTCGGGCAAAGCGTCCAGCGGCGTGCGCTGCAGGGCCACCACGCCCCAGGCGCTGAGCAGCGCGGTGGCCAGCAGCACGAGAAAGCGGTTCGCGATGCTCCAGCGGATCAGCCCGGCGATCATTGGCGCGGCTCCGGTGCCACGCGCTGCAGGCTGGTGATGCGCGGTACATCGCCGTCCTGCATTTCAAACTCGATCTGCAGCCGGTCGCCGGCTGCCAGATCGCGGGGTTGCTGCGCGCGCGGCGGCAATTTGAAGTCCATCTGCATCTGCGGCCACTTCAGCGCCGCAATGGGCGGGTGTGTGAGCGTGACGGTGTCTCCGCTGAGTGCGTCGATCACTGCATCGGTGGTGTAACGCTGAGCTGTGGGCGCAGGCTCCTGGTTGAGACGCGCCTCCAGCCCACGCAAGCTGGCTTCGGAGTCGATCAAAAACTGACCCGAGAGCACCACGCGCTGCCCCATCTGCAGGCCAGCGCTGATCTCGGTCTGGCCACCCACTTCCAGGCCCGCGGTCACCTGCACCGGGCGAAAGCGCCCGCCGTCTTCGGCCACCATCACCACGCTGCGCCGCCCGGTGTGGATCACGGCGTCGCTGGGCACCAGCAGCGTGGCTGCGGCCTTGGGCCGGTCCAGCCGCATGCTCACCAGCATGCCGGGCACCAGCCGGCCTTGCGGGTTGGCCAGCTCCACCCGAGCGCGGATGGTGCGCGTGACCGCGTCCACCTCGGGCAGCAGCGCCTGCACCTGGCCCTCGAACGTCTGGCCCGGCGCGCCGGGGCTGGTGGTGCGCACCCGCGCACCCGGCTGCAGCAGCGCGGCCTGGCTCTCGGGCACGGCCCCCTCGGCCCACACGGTGCGTGTGCCCTGCAGGCGCATCAGCGTCATGCCTGGCATCACGGTCGCACCCTCGCGCACCATGAGTTCGCTCACGATGCCGGCGATCGGAGCGGTCAGCGTGAAGCGAGGCTGCACCACGCCCGAGCTCACCACGCGCTGGATGTGCGCCGGTGTCATGCCCGCCTGGCGCATACGCTGTCGTGCGGCATCCTTCAATGCGTCGGTGCCTTCGCCGCTCAGGCGGGCCAGCGCCAGGTATTCCTCTTGCGCGGCCACCCAGTCGGGCACGTAGAGCTCTGCGAGTGGTGCGCCAGCGGCCACGCGGTCCAGCGCCGCTTTCACATGCAGTTTCTCCACAAACCCCATGGCGCGCGAACTCAGCTCCACCCGCTCACGCTCGTTCCAGGCCACGTTGCCCACCGCCGTCACTTCCGACACCAGCGAGCCCTCCACCACCGGCGCTGTGCGCAGCCCCAGGTTCTGCTGGATGCGCGGGCTCACCGTGACGCTACTGGCATCGGCCGCGTCGCTGCCGGCGTAGCGCGGCACCAGCATCATGTCCATGAAGGGCGACTTGGCCGGTGCCTCGAAGTTTTTGCCCGGCACCATCGGGTCGTGATAGTTCAGGATGCGCCGGCCCGTGACCGGGTCCACGTCGCCGGCCTTGAGCGATTCGCGGATGTGCCGGCGCGTGGCGTCTTCGCCTTGCGGGATGGTCCAGAGCGACGGGTCGTCGCTGGCGGTGGTGGCCGCAACCGACTGAGGCGTCCCTGTGGTGTGGCCCATGCCCTGCTGCATGCCCAGCCACCAGGCACCCGCGCCCACGGCAACGAGCAGGGCCACAGCGGCCAGCGCGACGAAGGATGTTTTTTTGTTCATGGTTTCACTCCGGTCGAGCTGTCGGGGATGAGGTATTCAAGTTGCGCCCACAGGCCGGCGGTTTCACGCTCCAGCGCCAGACGCTCCAGTGCCAGGTTCAGCGCATCGCGGCGCGCCTGCAGCACGGCGCCCAGGCCTTCGCGCCCGCCCCGATAGGCGGCCAGCGCGGCATCCACGCGCCGCGTGGCCAGCGGCTGGCGCTGCGCATCCAGGTAGACCAACCGGTCCCGCCCGGCGCGCCAGTCCTGCTGCCAGCGCTGCACCTGCAGCGTCCGCTCACGGGTCTGCTCCTCGCGCTCGGCCTCCAGTTCGTTCACACGCGCCAGGCGCGCGGCGAGTTCGCGTTGCTGGCGCTGCGGCCGGTCCCATTGCAGCGGCACCGACACGCCGACCGACACCATGTTGGAGAACTGCGAGCCGCGCTGGCTGAACATGATCTCCGCGCTCCAGTCGGGCTTGAGCTCCTGGCGGGCCACTTCGGCCTCGGCCCGGGCCACGGCCTCGCGGGCCTGCAGCGCAACGAGATCGGGCAGGTTGCGCCATGGGTCCGCTTCACCCACCGCTGCGGTGGTCTGCCGCATCGGCGGTGGATCGGCCAGCGGCTGGTCGGGCGGCCCACCGGTGAAGCGCGCCAGCGTGAGGCGGGCGTTGGTGCGCTCGGCCTGCGCGCCGATCAAACCTTGCTCCAGCTGGGCCAGCGCCTCGCGCGCGCTGAAGACATCGGCAATAGAAGCGCGACCGCCGCGAAGAGCGGCATCCAGGGTCTGCACCAGCACACGCGCCTCGGTGATCTGCGCCTGCAGCAACAACCAACGCTGCTCCTGCATGCGCCGCTCCAGCCAGGCCTGCGCCACCTCGGTCTGCAACATGGCCACGCGCTGCGCGCGTTCGCTCAGCGCCGCCTCGGCCTCGCGCTCGAAGCGTTCGCCCCGCGCGCGGCGCTTGTCTGCACCAGGCAGCGTCTGCATGAGCCCGATGGAGCGCATGGTCATGAAATCGCGCGTGGTACTGAAGCGCTCAGGCCCATTCACCGGCAGGTTGTCCAGCGACAGGCGCAGCACCGGGTCGGGTCGCTGCGCGGCCGCCACCGCCATCTCTCGCGCGCCCTGCGCAGCGGCGGTCGATGCGTCGAGGCTGCGCGAGCGTGCCACGGCGGCGCTCACCGCAGCGCCCAGGCTCAGGGGTTCATCGGCGGCAGCGGGTGTGATCAGCGCGAGCAGGCCAGCGAGGGCGAGCACGGCGCGTGCAAGAAAAAGCGAAGGGTGTTCCATCTCTGAGCTCCGGAGCAGGCACGCCCGGGCGCAAAAGCCCTGACAGCGCGCGACAGCAGCGCCACCGGCGGGTGGGCTGCGCTTTGCGGGGAATCAGACGGAAGTTGGAGGGCGCCAGAGGCGCGAAGTCGCGCCCGGAGGAAGGCTGCGCCAGGCTGGCGCTTGAGGGTCCTGGGTGACCGGGGTCTGGGCCACGAGGGATGGGAAAGACGGCAAGCCTACGGCGGATGCGACGCAACTCTGAACGCTCTTGCAGGGCTGGCCCGTGCGCTCAAAGGTGGCCATGTCGTTGCAGCAATCGTCCATGGCCTCGGCCAGGGATTCTTCCATCTCGCCGGCTTCGTCCGCCATGGCCATCATGCCCTGCATGGGGCATGGTGACGCAGGCACCTGCCACGCCGCAAAGCCCTGCAGGGGCAGCAGCAGACACAGGACGAGGACGAGCAGACAACGCATGGCTCGATTCTAGGGGGTGTGCGCCTGCGGCGATGAAGATTCTGACCACCAATTCATTGTCGTAAAGGAGAGTCAGTTGCGAGCATTGACCACCAGCCAGTGGTTGTCCAGCCGAACCCCGTCGGGCAGGCCGAGCGGGTCGGTTGTGGTGTTGCTCAGCGCATGGGCACAGCCGGCCACCCACCAGCCAGTGTCCGCGTTGCCCAGCGCGCAGGCTTCCTACAGCGGCTCGCTGCGCTGCCAGGCGCCGCGCGCATCAAACCAGGCCACGTGGTGGGCTCGCGTGCAGCTCACCAGAAAACCACCGCCTGGTCGTGCGCAGATGTCGCCACCGCAGCCGGCAAACTCAGGCTGCTCGCGCGACCTGCAGGCTGCGGCAGTCCCAAACCACCAACACCGGCGCGGCCTGCCGCGACTGCGCGTCGTCTCGTGCTCGGCCTGCAAGGCAATCCCCACGCTCCCGGACACCGTGTACCACGCCAGGTGCCGGATGCTCAGGCGCGGATCGTCCAGCCGCCACTAGGGCCTGTTAACACAATCGCAGACCATCAGCGACGAGTACGAAACTGATGAA
>JAZKHJ010000003.1:0-135116 GCA_040385485.1 Pseudomonadota bacterium
GCGGCTCCTTGTCTTCCTGGTTGTCCTTGTTGTAGGCCAGCGGCTGGCCCTTCATGAGCGTGATCAGACCCATGAGGTGACCCACCACGCGGCCAGTCTTGCCGCGCGCGAGTTCGGGCACGTCGGGGTTTTTCTTCTGCGGCATGATCGATGAGCCGGTGGTGAAGCGGTCGGCGATCTTCACGAAGCTGAAGTTCTGGCTCATCCACAGAATCAGCTCTTCACTGAAGCGGCTGATGTGCACCATGCACAGGGCCGCGGCGGCGGTGAATTCGATCGCGAAGTCGCGGTCGCTCACGCCGTCCAGGCTGTTCTGGCACACCTGCGGCTCACCGCGCTCGTCGACCATGCCCAGGCTGCGCGCCACGCGTTCGCGGTCCAGCGGGTAGGTGGTGCCGGCCAGCGCGGCGCTGCCCAAGGGCAGGCGGTTGGTGCGGCGGCGCACGTCGACCATGCGCTCGGCGTCACGCGAAAACATTTCCACATAGGCCAGCAGGTGGTGCGCGAAGCTCACGGGCTGGGCCACCTGCAGGTGGGTGAAGCCCGGCATGATCACTTCCACGTTCTTCTCGGCCACCTCCACCAGCGCGACTTGCAGCTCGCCCAGCAACGGGATGATGAGGTCGATCTCGCTGCGCAGCCACAGGCGCACATCGGTGGCCACCTGGTCGTTGCGGCTGCGGCCGGTGTGCAGGCGTTTGCCGGCGTCGCCCACGAGTTGGGTCAGGCGGGCCTCGATGTTGAGGTGCACGTCTTCGAGATCGAGCTTCCATTCGAAGCTGCCGGCCTCGATCTCGGAGGTGATCTGCGCCATGCCTTGCTGGATGGACCCCAGGTCGGCCGCGCCGATGATGCCTTGCGCTGCCAGCATCTCGGCGTGCGCGAGGCTGCCGGTGATGTCGGCCTGCCAGAGGCGTTTGTCGAAGAAGACGCTGGCGGTGTAGCGCTTGACCAATTCGCTCATCGGCTCCGAGAATAGGGCGGACCAGGCTTCGGATTTCTTGTCGAGTTGGTTGGTGGACATACGGTGTTGCCAGCGGCTTTGGAGGGAAAGAGAGGAGCGGAGAACCGCAGAACACAGGGCGGGTAAAGATGGCTTGAAAGATCTTTCGATCGCAGCGCCGTGCGGTTCCAGGGCGCGGTGCCCGGATCAACGCACAATTCCACGTCGACCGACCCGAGCATTGACGCACGCCCCATGAAAGACTCCCGAATTTTATCGACCTTCCAGGATCTGCCCAGCACCCTGGGCACGCAGTCGCTGGAGGAGATGCCCGAGCACGTCCGGGCCCGCGACCGGGTTTTTGACACCTGCCAGGTGGGCGTGGTGCTGCGGGCCGTGCTGTTCGTGCAGGCCATCGTGGCGGTGGCGGCCATTTTTGGCGCGGCCAACCCGGTGGCCTGGATCACCCAGATGGCGGTGCTTACCGGGGCGGCGCTGCCGGCCGTGCTGGCCTGGTTGCTGTGTGTGTGCGCGCTCAAACGCAGGCTCGGGCGCATGGAGACCCAGGCCCAATGGGTGACGGGCATCGGGCTGGGCGTGCTGGCCGGCCTGTACGGCTGTGGCTTGCTGGTGCTCATGGGCCTGGCCAGTGCAGCGCCCTGGGTGGCCAGCGGGGCCTCCGGGGCACTGGTCGCGGCTGTGTTGGTGGGTGCGCTGGTGTGGCGCGCCAAGGCCCGCATGCCCGCGGGCACCACCGCGCGGCTGGCCGAGTTGCAAGCCCGCATCCGCCCGCATTTTTTGTTCAACACGCTCAACAGCGCGATCGCTCTGGTGCGCGAGGAGCCCGCCAAGGCCGAAAGCCTGCTGGAAGACCTGAGCGAACTTTTCCGCCACGCCCTGGCCGACGCCCAGGAGGCGGTGCCCTTGTGGCAGGAACTGGAGCTGGCCGAGCACTACCTGGCCATCGAGCAGGTGCGTTTTGGCGATCGGTTGAAGGTGGAGTGGAGCGTGGACGACGCGGCCTCCAAGGCCAAATTGCCACCCCTCATCCTGCAGCCACTGGTGGAGAATGCGGTGAAGCACGGCGTGGAGCCCAGCCCGTCGGGGGCGGTGGTGCGCATCAGCACCCAGCGGCGCGGAGGTCTGGTGGTGATCAAGGTCACCAACACCGTGCCGGCGGGCAGCGGGCGGCGCGGCAACGGCCTGGCGCTGGACAACGTTCGGCAGCGCCTGGCGCTGTTGCACGATGTTCAGGGCAGGTTCCAGAGCGCGTTGGTCAACGGGGTGTTTCAGGTTCGCCTTGAAATACCGGTATAAGCGGGTATTGAACGGGTCTGGCTACGGAGCGTGACATGACACTGAAGGTACTGATCGTTGACGATGAAGCATTGGCGCGGTCACGGCTGCGCACTCTGCTGGGCGAATGCAGCGAGCCGCGCGCGGACGTGGTGGGCGAGGCGGCCAATGCCGTGCAGGCGATGGAGTTGATCCAGCGCACCGGATGTGATCTGGTGATGCTGGACATCCACATGCCTGGCGTGGACGGCATGACCCTGGCCAAGACCCTGCGCGAGCTGGCGGCGCCACCGGCGGTGGTGTTCATCACCGCCTACGCCGAACACGCAGTGCAGGCTTTTGACCTGGAAGCGGTGGACTACCTGACCAAGCCGGTGCGCCGCGAGCGTCTGCAGCAGGCCCTGCAGAAGGTGCAACGTCTGCGCGCCGAGACCGCTGCCGATGTGGGGCTGCCCGAGAGCCTGATCATCCAGGAGCGAGGTCGCAGCGAGCGCGTGGCGCTGGCCGACGTGATCTACCTCAAGGCCGAGCTGAAATACATCACGGTGCGCACGGCCGACAAGGAACACATCTTTGATGGCGCGCTGAGTGATCTGGAGCAGCGCTATGCGCACCTGTTCGTGCGCGTGCACCGCAATGCCCTGGTGTCTCGCCGCGCGGTGCGGGCGGTGGAGAAGCACAACGACCCGGTCGAGGGCGAGGGCTGGACGGTTCGGCTCGATGGCGTGGAGGAGCGTCTAGCTGTCTCGCGCCGTCAACTGGCTGCTGTTCGTGAAGCTCTGATGAGCTGATTTTCCCGGAGTGCCACGAGTCCAGAACACCGCGGAACTGGCTCCGCCAGGCCGCAGGTGTTGCCCCCTTGGGGGGTGACGCCGCAGGCGGCGCGGGGGGGGGTTACAGTTCAGCGGCTTCCACCAAGAACCGCACCCGCCGCTGACCCTGCCACTCGTCCGCATCCAGGCGAAACGCGATCTTCACGCGTGCCGGCAAGGGCTCGGTGTGGCCAAACCAGATGCCGTCCACCGGCTCGCCCTGGTGCTTGAGCTTGAGCGCCAGGTGCTTCTCACCCACCAGCCGCTGCGAGATCACCTGCACCTCCTCGCAAAAGACGGGCGGCGCGAACCCCTGACCCCACACCTCCTTGTGCAGCGTGTCCACCAGATCGGCGCGGCGGTACTTCGTGTCCAGTGCTCCGTCGGCCTCGATGCGGCGTAGCAGCGTGGCGGCGTCCAGCCACTCGTGGGCCACCTGTTGCAGCGCGGCTTCAAACGTCTCCAGATGTTCCTCGTCGATGGTGCAGCCGGCCGCCATGGCGTGGCCGCCAAAGCGCAGCAACACACCCGGGTGGCGCTTGGCAACGAGATCGAGCGCGTCGCGCAAATGAAAACCCGCGATCGATCGGCCCGAGCCCTTGAGCTCGTTTTCCTTGCCCTCGGCGCCACTGGAGGCAAACACGAAGGTGGGCCGGTGCAGCTTGTCCTTCAGGCGTGAGGCCACGATGCCGACCACGCCTTCGTGAAAATCGGGATCGAACACCACCAGCGCGGGCGGCGGCTCCTCGGATTCGTCGAACATCTCCTCGGCCATCTGCAGCGCCTGGTCGCGCATGTCCCCCTCGATCGCCTTGCGCTCGCGGTTGATGCCGTCCAGCGTGCGCGCGAGCTCGTCCGCGCGCAGCGCGTCGTCGGTGGTCAGGCATTCGATGCCCAGTGTCATGTCGGCCAGGCGGCCGGCGGCGTTCAGGCGCGGGCCGAGCGCGAAGCCAAAGTCAAAACCGGTGGCGGCATCGGGCTTGCGCGCGGCCACGTTGAACAAGGCCGTCATGCCCGGCGGCATGGCGCCGGCGCGCACGCGCTTCAAGCCTTGAGCGACGAGGCGGCGGTTGTTGGCGTCGAGCTTGACCACGTCGGCCACGGTACCCAGCGCGACCAGGGGCAAGAGGTTGTCGATCTTTGGCTGGTTCTGCGCAGTGAAGACGCCACGCTCGCGCAATTCCGCGCGCAGCGCCAGCAGGACATAAAACATCACGCCCACGCCGGCGATGGACTTGCTCTCGAATGTGCAGCCCGGCTGGTTGGGGTTCACGATGATGCAGTCCTGCGGCAGCGTCACCTCGCCGTCCCTGATGGCGGGCAGGTGGTGGTCGGTGACGATCACCTGCAGCCCCACCTCACGCGCGGCGCGCACGCCGTCCACGCTGGCGATGCCGTTGTCCACCGTCACCAGCACGTCGGCGCCCTGCGCCTTCACGCGCTTCGAGATTGACGGCGTGAGGCCGTAGCCATCGGTCACGCGGTCGGGCACGAGGTAGTTCACGCGGTCGAAGCCCAGAGGCGCGCCCAGCAGACGCAAGCCGCGCAGGCCGACCGCGCAGGCGGTGGCGCCATCGCAGTCGTAGTCGGCCACGATGCAGATGGCCCGGTTCGCGGCCATGGCGTCGGCCAGGGCGCGCGCGGCGTCTTGCGCGCCGAGCATCGAGCTGGGCGGCAGCAGGCGTGCCAGCGCGTCGTCGAGTTCATCGGTGGTGGTGATGCCGCGCGCGGCGAACAGGCGCGCCAGCAGCGGGTGCAGACCACCTTGCTCCAGCGCCCAGGCGGCGCGGGGTGGCACGTCGCGTGTGATGATCTTCATAGGGTTTCCAACGTCTTCCAGGCCGGGGCGTGGCCCAGCAGGTTCTTGATGAGGCGGCCGGCGCGCGCCAGGGCGCCGCGCGGGGCGTTCGTGAAGCGCTGCGCCGCGCGCTCGCCGCACAGGGTGAGTGTGACCGGCTCGCCGCGGCGCGCGCGATCCAGCATGTCTTTGATGTCGGCGGTGTCCAGCGCGGTCCAGGCGTCTTTCCAACGTGTCCAGTCGGCCTGCAGGGCCGCGCTGCGCAGGGCATCCGGCATGGCCGGTGGTGGCTGCAGCCTTGTCGGGTGGTCGATGGCGCCTGCGCCACTGAGCCAGAAGCCATTGACCGGGTGCAGGCGCAGCGCCTCGCGTGCATCAAACGCCGGGTGTGTGTAGAACAGCATTTGCGCTTCGCTCTGCAGCCGCTTGAGCAGTTGACCGCCCGCCGGGTTGGCCGAGCTGTTGGTCATCCAGGCCTCCACCGAGCGGCCGCCCACGCGGTCCAGGCTGGCACAGGCGATGCCGCGCAGCACCTCGCCACTCGCGTGCCAGCGCGCGGCGGACTCAAAGCGCAGCGTGATGCCGTCCTCGGCGCAGTAAGGCGCCAGCGCATCGAAAAGGGGGCGAGCGTGCTCGTCGGTCAGGCCCAACTGGTCGCCGGGCAGCAGCGTCACCTGCTCCATGCCGACCTGGAAATGGCAGGGCGTGAACCAGGCCTGGGCTTGCCCGGGCTCGGCGCTGGCCGCTGCGGCCCAGGGCAGCAGGCCGTCGGGGTAGGCCGAGCCGTCCGCCCGCACCAGGCCGATGGCCTGGGCCAGCGCACGTTCGTGGGGTGGGCTCAGGCTGTGGTCGGAGCCGCTGTCGGCGTGCACGGGCTGGAGTTCGGCCAGCAAGGCGGTGAGGTGTGGCAGTTGCAAGCCCGGCAGCGCCGCCCGGCAAGCGGGGTCGCTGGCGCTGGCAAAAGGAACCAGCAGGTGCGTGGCAGGCTCAGAGGCCATGTGGGGAACGGGCATGACGCGATTGTCGGGGATGCCACAATGCCCGCTGGACCTCACATGCAAACTCCCTACGAACTCATTCTCGGCTGGCGCTACACGCGCGCCGGCCGCGCCACCCGGCGCAACGGCTTCATCTCCTTCATCTCGGGCGTGTCCATGCTGGGCATTGCTTTGGGTGTGGCCGCGTTGATCATCGTGCTCTCGGTCATGAACGGCTTCCAGAAGGAAGTGCGCGACCGCATGCTCGGTGTGCTCTCGCACATCGAGGTGTTCGAGCCCGGCGGTCAGGCCATTCCCGACCTGGCCGACACGCTGGCGAAGATCGAGCGCCATCCCGAGGTGGTGGGTGCGGCGCCTTTCGTGGGGGCGCAGGCACTCATCGCGCGCGGCGAAGACATGAAGGGTGCCCTGGTGCGCGGCATCGACCCGGCGCTGGAGCCCAAGGTGACCGACCTCGCGGCCCAGTTGGCCGACACCGTGCTGCCCCGTCTGGTGCCCGGTGAATTCGGCGTGATCCTGGGCGGTGAACTCGCACGCAGCCTGGGCGTGATCGCCGGCGACAGCGTCACGCTGATAGCACCCAGCGGGCAAGTGACGCCGGCCGGCGTGGTGCCCCGCATCCGTCAGATGACGGTGGTGGGCACGTTTGATTCAGGCCACTACGAATACGACTCGGCGTTGGCCCTGCTGCATCAGGAAGATGCCGCGCGCATCTTTCGCGTCGAAGGCCCGACCGGCGTGCGCGTGAAGATCAAGGACCTGCACGCCGCGCGCGAGGTGGCCGTGTCCATCGCCGCCGACCTCGACCCCGGCTTGCTGGTGCGCGACTGGACGCGCCAGAACCGCACCTGGTTTGCCGCGGTGCAACTCGAAAAACGCATGATGTTCATCATCCTCACGCTGATCGTGGCAGTGGCCGCGTTCAACCTCGTGTCCACGCTGGTGATGACGGTGACCGACAAGCGCGCCGACATCGCCATCCTGCGCACACTGGGCGCGAGTCCACAAAGCATCATGGGTGTGTTCATGGTGCAGGGCGCCATGGTGGGCGTGATCGGTACCGGCGCGGGCCTGCTGCTCGGCCTGGGCATCGCCTACAACATCGACACCCTGGTGCCTGCGCTGGAGCGCCTGCTGGGCGCGAGCTTTCTGCCGCAGGACATCTACCTCATCAGCCGCATGCCCAGTGACCCACAGCAGACCGACATCCTGCCGGTGGCGGTGATTTCGCTGGTGCTCTCGTTCCTGGCCACCATCTACCCGAGCTGGCGCGCAAGCCGCGTCAACCCAGCCGAAGCCCTGAGGTACGAGTGAAGCGATGAGTCAGATTGTTCTCCAGGCCACAGGCCTCACCAAACGCTTCCACGAAGGCCGGCTCGACGTCACCGTGCTCACCGGCGTGGACCTCACGGTGCGAGCGGGTGAAACCGTGGCCATCGTCGGGGCCTCCGGCTCTGGCAAGAGCACCTTGCTGCACCTGCTCGGCGGGCTGGACGCGCCCACCAGTGGCAGCGTGCAACTCATGGGGCAGACCATGTCTGGCCTGAGCGCCACGCAGCAGGGCGTGCTGCGCAACCAGCACCTGGGCTTCGTGTACCAGTTCCACCACCTGTTGCCCGAATTCAGCGCGCGCGACAACGTGGCCATGCCGCTGTGGATCCGCCGTCTGCCGCGCGCCGAGGCCGCCGAACAGGCCAGGAAGATCCTCGCACGCGTGGGACTGGCCGAGCGCCTGGGCCACAGGCCGGCCGAGCTCTCGGGCGGTGAGCGCCAGCGCGTGGCGATTGCGCGCGCGCTGGTCACGCAGCCGGCTTGCGTGTTGGCCGACGAGCCCACCGGCAACCTGGACCGCAACACCGCCGAGGGTGTGTTTCAGCTGATGCTGGAGCTGGCTCGCGACCAGGGCACGGCCTTCATCGTCGTCACGCACGACGAGACCTTGGCGGCGCGATGCAACCGCGTGCTGCGGCTGACGACGGGTGTGCTGACCTGAATCGAACCGAGTCGGGATTCAAGGCTTCGTTCTTGTGAAGCGCAGGGGCTTATCCAACCCCTGCACATGCATCAGCATCGTTTTGCCCTTCACTTCCAGTCGCTGCGCCTTCTGCAGCGCGTCCAGGTAGCGCGTTTCCTGCTCGTCCACCGCGGGCGCGCACGCCATGCGCGTGCCACCCAGCTGTCCCAGCGCAATGCGGTCCTGCATCAGCGTGTACGAACCGAAGAATCGGTTGCACGAACTGTTGCCCGCCACGCGCCCGGCCTCGGGAAAGGCGAGGGTGGCCTGCACAGCGTCCAGCACGCCGCGCCCGCCCATGTCTTCCAGTCGCCACTCGCTGCCCACCAGCGGCGATGCGCCGGGCGCGCCGGGCATGGCGCAGGAGGTGAGTGCCATCAGCACGGGAACGGCGAGCCAGGCGAGACGGGGAGTGGGTGACATGGTGGTTCCTTCCTGTTGCGGGATGCCGGCGCGCGAGAGCCTTGCCGGCACAATGGTCCTTATACCGCCATGTGGATCGACACAC
Source organism: Pseudomonadota bacterium (assembly GCA_040385485.1). Lineage (GTDB taxonomy): Bacteria > Pseudomonadota > Gammaproteobacteria > Burkholderiales > Burkholderiaceae_C > Hydrogenophaga. The sequence goes on from JAZKHJ010000003.1 coordinate 8,370, forward strand.
ACTGCCATCTGGACGCGCCCGAGTTCGGCGCCGACCATGCTCTTGCACTGAGCCTGCGCGAGCGTGCGGCCGCGCTCGGCGTGGGCCTGTGCGTGATCCCGGCGGTGGAGCGCTCCAACTTCGGCACCGTGCGCCAGCTTGCGCACCGGCTGGGTGACGCCTACGCACTGGGCATCCACCCGCTGTGTGTGCCGCGCGCACAGGACACCGATCTGGATGCGCTCGACGCGGCGCTGACCGCGCATCGCGACGATCCGCGGCTGGTCGCCGTGGGCGAAATCGGGCTCGACTTCTTCGTACCCGCGCTGTGCACACCCGAGATGCGCGAACGCCAGGCCCTGTTCTACCGCGCGCAGCTGCGGCTGGCACGCAAGCACCGCCTGCCGGTGATCGTGCATGTGCGGCGCAGTGCTGACCAGTTGCTCAGGCACCTGCGCGAACTGCCCACGGGCGGTGGCATCGCGCACGCGTTCAACGGCAGCGAGCAGCAGGCGCAGGCCTTCCTGGGTCTGGGTTTCAAGCTGGGTTTTGGTGGGGCCTGCACCTTTGAGCCTGCGCGGCAGTTGCGCCGATTGGCCGCCGAGCTGCCGTTGGATTCGCTGGTGGTGGAGACCGACGCGCCCGACATTCCGCCGCACTGGCTCTACGCCACAGCGGCCGAGCGGGCAGCGGGCCGGGCGCAAGGCGTCAACAGCCCGGCCGAGCTGCCGCGCATCGGTGGGGTGGTGGCCGAGCTGCGCGGCATGCCGGTCGATGCGTTGATGAAGGCCACCACGGCCAATGCCCTGGCCGCATTGCCGCGGCTGGCGGCGCTGGCAGCAGCCGCATGAGCCGCTTGCAGGGCTTGCCCCCGGTGCTCGACGCCAACACGCGTGTGCTGGTGCTGGGCAGTTTCCCCGGCGTGGCATCGTTGCGCGCGCAGCAGTACTACGGTCATCCGCAGAACCATTTCTGGAAGATCCTCGGTGCGTTGTGGCAGTTGCCCCTGCTCACCATGGCCTACCCCGAGCGTGTGGCCGCCTTGCAGGCGCATGGTGTGGGCGTGTGGGATGTGTACGGCGCTTGTGAGCGCGAAGGCAGTCTGGACGCGAACATCCAGAACGCGGAGCTCAACGATTTTGCGTGGGTGTTGCGCTCGTGTCCGTTGCTCGAAGCGATCGCGCACAACGGTGGCGAGAGTTTTCGGCATGCGCGGCACACGGAGAAGCTGGGTTTGCCGGTTTACAAGCTGCCGTCCACCAGCCCGGCGAACGCGAGCTGGAGCTTTGATCGGAAGCTGGCGGCCTGGTCTGAGGTGTTGTTGCGTCACTCTTGAGGTTTTCCGCTCGATGGTCGTCGCGGGCTCGCTGCACCGGTGCGCTCTGCGCCGCGAATGTCCCCCGGTGGCCTGCGGCCACCTCCTCCTTGATTTCGCTCTGCAGAGCGCACCGGTGCAGCGGCCTGAGCAGCGCGTTGGCGCGCCATCTCTTCGCGTACCAACCCCGGAGAAAAACTCAGACAGGCACCGTTCGATGAGCCACAGGCGTCTCGGGCACCGGATACCCCGCCGCGCCAAACGTGCTCACCACCGCCTTGTGCGCGTCGAAGTAGACCTGCCAGTAGTGGTCGGTGTGCGTGTAGGGCCGCACGCACAACAGGGGGCCTTCGGGCGTGAACTGCAGGATCTCCACATCGGGTGCGGGCGACGCGACCACGTTGGGGATCGCGGCCACGGCCACGCGCAGGCGCGCCATCGCGTCGTTCACATCCACGCTGTTGGCCACCTTCGCCAGACAGTCCACGCGGCGGAACGGCTCGTGGCTGAAGTTCTGGATGTTGTCGGAAAACACCTTGTTGTTGCCCACGATGGTGGTCACGTTGTCGGGTGTGAGGATGGTGGTGGCGAACAGGCCGAGCTCCTTCACGGTGCCGGTGGTGCCGCCCGCGCAGATGAAATCACCCACCTTGTAGGGCCGCAGCACCTGCAGGAAGATGCCCGCCGCGAAATTCGCCAGCATGCCGCTCCAGGCCACGCCGATGGCCAGGCCCGCGCCCGCCAGCAAGGCCGCGAACGAGGTGGTGCGCACGCCGAAGATGTCCAGGATCGCGAGGATCAGGACGATGGTCAGCAGCACCGAGATGATGGACTTGAGGTAGTGGATCAGCGTCTGGTCGAGCTTTCGGCCCTTCTCCATCGCCCGCCCCATCAGGCCCACGGCAATGCCGATCAGCCAGCGCCCCACGATCCACGCCGCGATGGCGCCGAGCACCTTGAGACCGAAGTCCGCACCCTGCGTGACGAGAAAATCCCAGATGACTTCCGTGTTCATAATCGTTCCTCCTCAGGTTAGATACAAAGATGCAGCAATCACCTCACCCACTCGGGGAATCGAACGCCTTCGATGCCCGGCCCCCCGTGGCCGACGCATTGTGCTCCCGGCCATGCCTTTGCGCGGGTGGGGTGGCCGCATGAAGGCCGGCGCCAACGCCGCCGCCCGCAAGCGAAGCACGGTGCAGACCTTGCCCGACGTGACCATCTCCGAAGACAGCGAGGTGCGCTTTCTGCACCTGGGCACCGAGTGGATCCAGGGCTCCATGCTGCTGGACGCACCGTTCGACATCGAGCTCGACTACGTCCAGCGCATGATGGCCTGGCTGCTGTTCGTGGAACCCGATTCGGTGAGCAAACGCCGCGCCCTGCAACTCGGCCTGGGGTCGGCCGCGCTCACCAAGTTCTGCTTCAAGAAGCTGCGCATGGACACCACAGCCATCGAGATCAACCCGCAGGTGGTGGTGGTGTGCCGCAGCTGGTTCAAGCTGCCGGCCGATGGACCCAAGCTGCGCGTGGTGCTGGCCGATGCGGGCGAGGAGATTCGCCGGGCCGACCACCTGGGCGCCTACGACGCGCTGCAGGTGGACCTCTACGACCACGAGGCCGCCGCACCCGTGCTCGACAGCCCCGACTTCTACGCCGACTGCCGCAACGCCCTCACCGACGAAGGCTGCCTCACGGTCAACCTGTTCGGGCGCGACGCCAGCTACGAGCGCTCGCTGCAAAGCCTGTGCGCCGCCTTCGGCGACGACGCCGTCTGGGCCTTCAAGCCCACGCGCGAAGGCAACACCGTGGTGCTGGCCCAGCGCACGCCGCACCGACCCACGCGCATGCAGTTGCTGGCGCGGGCCGAGCTTGTGCAGGAACGCTGGGGCCTGCCTGCGGTCAAGTGGTTGAAGCTGTTCAAACCCGTTGCCTGAAACGCCCATGAAACACACCACCAGATCCCCTGCTGCAACAGACCACACGGGCCCACTGGACTGGCGAATGCTGGTGCAGTGGCTGCAGGATGACGGTGTGATCTCCAGCGCCGAGGCCGAGCGCACCGTGGCGCGCTGCGCTTCGGCGCACAGCGCGCAGCATCCACTGCAGCGCCTGTCGGTGGTGGGCATGGCGCGCAAGGCCGACAGCCATGTGCTCGATGTGGAGCTGCTCACGCAGTGGCTGGCCCAGCGCAGCGGGCTGGACTACATGCGCATCGATCCGCTGAAGGTGGACGTGGGCAAGGTGGCCGACGTGATGAGCGCGGCCTACGCCGAGCGCCACAAGGTGCTGCCGGTGCAGGTGAGCCCGACCGAAGTGGTGGTGGCCACGGCCGAACCCTACATCCGCGACTGGGTGCCCGAGGTGCAGCGACAGACGCGCAAGAACGTGCGGCTGGTGCTCGCCAGCCCACAAGCCATCAACAGCTTCACCGCCGAGTTTTTCGCACTCGCCAAGTCGGTGCGCGCAGCCAGCAAGAGCGGTGGACAGAACGGCTTCGGCAGCTTCGAGCAACTGGTGGAACTGGGCAAGGCCAACAAGCAGCTCGACGCCAACGACCAGGGTGTGGTGCAGGTGGTCGACTGGCTGTGGCAGTACGCCTTCGACCAGCGCGCCAGCGACATCCACCTGGAGCCGCGGCGCGAGCAGGGCGTGATCCGCTTTCGCATCGACGGCGTGTTGCACCCGGTCTACCAGATGCCCATTGGTGTGCTCACTGCGATGACAGCCCGCATCAAGCTGCTCGGGCGCATGGACGTGGTGGAGCGCCGCCGCCCGCAGGACGGCCGCATCAAGACGCTGCGCCCCGGCGTGGCGGGCGCGCGCGGGGAAGAGGTGGAGATGCGCCTGTCCACGTTGCCCACCGCTTTTGGTGAAAAGCTCGTCATGCGCATCTTCGACCCCGAGTCGACGGTGAAGGACCTCAGTGCCTTGGGCTTCGCCGCCCACGACGCGCAGCGCTGGGAAGGCCTCACGAAACACCCGCACGGCATCGTGCTGGTGACCGGCCCGACCGGCTCGGGCAAGACGACCACGCTCTACGCCACGCTCAAGCGCCTGGCCACCGAAGAGGTGAACGTGAGCACGGTGGAAGACCCGATCGAGATGATCGAGCCGGCCTTCAACCAGACCCAGGTGCAGACCCACCTGGACCTGGACTTCGCGCAGGGCCTGCGCGCCCTCATGCGGCAGGACCCGGACATCATCATGGTGGGCGAAGTGCGTGATCTCGCCACCGCCGAGATGGCGGTGCAGGCCGCGCTCACCGGGCACCTGGTGTTCACCACGCTGCACACCAACGATGCACCCTCGGCCATCATGCGGTTGATGGAACTGGGCATTCCGCCCTACCTCATCAACGCCACGGTGCTCGGCGTGCTCGCGCAGCGCCTGGTGCGCACGCTTTGCCTGGCCTGCAGAACTCAGCAGGACAAGACCCAGGCCGCTGCATCACGCGAATCACTCGCCGAGCTGGTCAAGCCCTGGCAGATCAGCGGCAACTATCGGCCTTACCAGCCCGTGGGTTGTGTTGATTGCCGCATGACCGGGTTTCGCGGGCGCATGGGCCTGTACGAACTGCTCACGGTCACCGAATCGTTCAAGGACAAGGTCAGCCGCGAGCCGCGCCTGGATGCGCTGCGCAAGCAGGCCGTGGCCGACGGCATGCGCCCGCTGCGGCTGGCCGGTGCCATGCGCGTGGCCGAAGGCCTGACCACCATGGACGAGGTGCTGGCCTGCACGCCACCGGTGCAGTGAGGCCTGCAGCGGGCTTCAGTCCCGCCCGAGTCCGTGCCTGAACTGCTCGGCGGCATCGATCAGGTCCCACAACTCGTGGCCCAGCGCGTCGGCATCGAGCTCGATGTCCACCACGCGCTGGTACACCGCGGCGTTCTCGGTGGGTTCGATGCCCAGGCGGTCGCTGTCCCCGAGTCTGGTGTTGCCCATCAACAGGGCCTCGCACAGCGCCGCGCGCGGGCCACTGTGGCGGGGCAGGGCGCAGATGTGGGCTTGCATCACCAGCATGGGTTCGTTGTCGCGGGGGCGCAGCACCACCCGGGTGTCGTTCACGCGCAGCACGGTGGAACCCCGGCGCGAATCGGTCAAGGCTTTCAGCAAGGTGTCGATGTGTTCATGGAGCGGCGCGGGACGTGGAGAAGATGGCATGTGGCAAACCCTGTGAGACGTGTTCGGAGCAACCGCAGGCTGGGTGCGGAGCTGGCTGTGGCACAGGTTAGGGAGTTGCCGGCGTGCGGGGCTATCGCGCAGGGCTTCATCAATGTGAAGTCATGCGTGCGACAGGAACGCCTGGGCGATCGGCGTGAGACATACCCCGCCTTGGCGTCCGTTATCGAGCGTTGCCGATAATCGATCGATGCGCGCCGCTCCCACACCTCACCTTGCCACCGGATTGCTGCTCGCGGTCGCAGGCTCCATCGCCTTCAGCGGCAAGGCCATCATCGTGAAGCTTGCCTACCGCCATGGCGTGGACGCGGTCACGCTGATCATGTACCGCATGCTGTTTGCGCTGCCGCTGTTTCTGGCACTGGCCTGGTGGGCCACCTACCGGCAAGGGGGCGGTGCCAAGGCGCCGCTCACCCGCCAGGACTGGATGGGCATCCTGGGGCTGGGTTTCACCGGCTATTACCTGGCCAGCTTTCTGGATTTCTGGGGTCTGCAGTACGTCAGCGCCAGCCTGGAGAGGCTCATCCTGTACCTCAACCCGACGCTGGTGCTGGTGCTGGGCTGGGTGATCTACAAGCGCCGCATCACGCGACTGCAGGCACTCGCCATGGCCGTGAGCTACGGCGGCGTGCTGGTGGTGTTTGGCCACGAGGCCGGTCTGCAGGGTCCCAACGCGCTGCTGGGTGCTCTGCTGGTGTTCGGCAGTGCGGTGAGCTACGCCATCTATCTGGTTTACAGCGGCGAGCTGGTGCAGCGGCTGGGCTCCATGCGACTGGTGGGACTGGCCACCAGCGTGGCGTGTGTGTTGTGCCTGGCGCAGTTCGTGTTGTTGCGTCCCATGAGCGCGGCACTGGTGGCGCCCGAGGTGATCTGGCTCTCTGTGCTCAACGCCACGCTGTGCACCTTCGCGCCCGTGCTCATGGTGATGATGGCGATCGAGCGCATCGGCTCGAGCCTGGCGGCGCAGACCGGCATGGTCGGCCCGATGTCGACCATCGTCATGGGTGTGGTGATTCTCGGTGAGCCGTTCAACGGCTGGATCGTGGTGGGCACGGTGCTCGTGCTCTGCGGTGTGTTTCTGGTCACGCGCTTCGGCCGGGCCAGCTGATCGATATTTTTTCAGGAGACTTTTCATGGATCTGGGTATCAAGGGCAAATGGGCGCTGGTGAGTGGTGCAAGCAAGGGACTGGGGCTGGGCTGCGCGCAGGCGTTGGCCGCCGAGGGCGTGAACGTGGTGCTGGTGGCGCGCGGTGCGCGTGACCTGGACGCCGCCGCGCAGGCACTGCGGGCCGAGGCTGCGGGCGTGACGGTGCTGACAGTGGCGGCCGACATCACCACGCCCGAGGGCCGTGTGGCCGCGCTGTCGGTGGCGGGTGGTCCCGGTGCGGCCTTCGACATCGTGGTCAACAACGCGGGCGGCCCGCCACCGGGCGACTTCCGGGCCTGGGACCGCGATGTGTGGATCAAGGCGCTTGACGCCAACATGCTCACGCCCATCGAGCTCATCAAGGCCACGGTGGACGGCATGGCGCAGCGCGGTTTCGGCCGCATCGTCAACATCACCTCGGGCGCGGTGAAGGCACCGATCGACATCCTGGGCCTGTCCAACGGGGCGCGCAGCGGCCTCACCGGCTTCGTTGCCGGCGTGGCGCGCAGCCCGCTGGCAGCGCAGGGCGTGACGGTCAACAACCTGCTGCCCGGGGCCTTTGACACCGACCGTCTCAAGACCACGCTGGCCGGTGCCGCTGAAAAAACCGGTCAATCGGTGGACGCGATCGCCGATGCGCGACGCAAGAACATCCCGGCCAAGCGCTTTGGTACCTCGGAGGAATTCGGCGCCATCTGCGCATTCCTCTGCAGCGTGCACGCGGGCTACATCACCGGCCAGAACGTGCTGGCCGATGGTGGCGCCTACCCCGGCACGTTCTGAGGGGGCGTGCTGAAGCCGCTCGCGATCAGGCGTTCACAACCCGGGGCCTGAAGGCGGCCAGCAGGCGGGTGGCCAGCGGCACCAGCAGCATCAGCGCGGCGGCAGTCCACAGACCGATCGAGATCGGGCTGGCCACCAGGATGGCCGCGTCGCCGTTGCTGATGGACAGCGCGCGGCGCAGGTTCTGTTCCATCATGTCGCCCAGCACGAAGCCCAGGATCAGCGGCGCCATGGGGATGCCCTGCTTGCGCAGCAGGTAGGCCGCGAAGCCCAGGCCGGTCATCAGGACCAGGTCGAACGTGGTGGCGTGCACTGCGTAAACGCCCACGCTGCTGACGGCCACGATGCCGGGCACCAGCAGCCAGTTGGGCACGCTCAGCACCTTGGTGAACACGCCCACCAGCGGGATGTTGAGCACCAGCAGGATCACGTTGGCCAGAAACAGCGAGGCGATCAGGCCCCACACCAGATCCGGCTGCTGGGTGAACAGCGCCGGGCCGGGCGTGATGTTGTAGAGCGAGAGTGCGCCCACCATCACCGCCGTGGTGCCCGAGCCGGGCACGCCCAGCGTGAGCATGGGCACGAAGGAACCGGTGGCGGCCGAGTTGTTGGCCGCTTCGGGCGCGGCCACGCCACGGATGTCGCCCTTGCCGAAGGTGCCTTCCTTGTCGGTCAGGCTCTTCTCCATCGAATAGGTCATGGCGCTGGCGATGGTGGCGCCCGCGCCGGGCAGCACGCCCACCGCGAAACCGACCACGCTGGAGCGCAGCGTGCCCCACCAGGTGGCCTTGAGCTCCTGCCAGTTGAAGAGCATGCGACCCGTCTGCGTGACCATGCCGGTGCTGCTGTGGTGTTGCTGCAGCATCAGCAGCAGTTCGCTGATCGAGAACACGCCGATCACCACCACCACGAACTGGATGCCGTCGGAGAGGTGGACATCGCCACCGGTGAAGCGGTAGACGCCGGAGTTGGAGTCCAGGCCCACGCAGGCCATCGAAAGGCCGATGAGTGCTGCCAGACCGGCCTTGACCGGCGCGTCGCCCATCAGGCCGGCGATGCAGGCGAACGCAAAACACATGAGCGCGAAGTACTCGGCCGGGCCGAATGACAGCGCCCAGCTCGCCAGCAGCGGTGCGAACAGCACGATGCCGATGGTGGCCACCAGCGAGCCCACGAAAGAGCTCCAGGCGGAAATGGACAGTGCCACGCCACCCTGGCCATTGCGTGCCATGGGGTAGCCGTCCAGCGCGGTCATGATGGCACCTGCGTCGCCCGGCACGTTGAGCAGGATGGACGAGATGCGCCCGCCGTACTCGCAGCCGATGTACACGGCGGCCAGCAGGATGAGCGAGCTTTCCGGCGGCAGCTTCATGGCAAAGGCCAGCGGCATCAGGATGGCCACGCCGTTGATCGGGCCCAGGCCGGGCAGCAGGCCGACGATGGTACCGATGAAACAGCCCAGCGCGGCAATCAAGAGGTTGGTCGGGCTCAGCGCCACGCCAAAGCCCATGACCAAGTGTTGCAGGATATCCATGTCAGTTTCCTCCGAGCAGCGCGGCCAGCGGGCCGGTCGGCAGCACCACATCCAGCAGCTTGTCGAACAGCAGGTACAGCACCACCCCCAGCGCGGCGCCGCCCGTCAGCGACTGTTTCCAGCTGCCACCAAAGGCCATGCCCACCGGCAGCGCCATCAGCGCCGTGGCCAGCGCAAAGCCCAGCCACTGGAACAGCAGCGCGTAGGCCAGCACGGCGCCCGCGCACAGAGCCGTGGACATCCATGGAACACCCTGGAAGGCTTCGGACCCTGCGCTGGGGCGCAGCACCAGCCAGAGGCCCGAGAGGCCCAGACCGCACGCCAGCAGCAGCGGGAAGGCGCGCGGGCCGACGGGTTCGTACGAGATGGCGGCGGTGTAGTCTTGCGCGGCCCAGGCCATGGCGGCGGACGCGACAACACACACCGCGCCGAGGACGCGGTCACTCATGGGGTACTCCGGTGAAAAGGCGGGGGGCGGGTCACCGCCCGGGTGGCACCGCGAAGCAGGGCCAAGGCCCTGCGGACATCACTTGGCGGGCACGACGTTCAGGCCGAATTCCTCGGCGAGCTTGCGGTAGTCGGCCACCTGCTTCTTGACGTAGGCGTCCAGCGGGGCGCCGGTCAGGGCCATGGGGAACAGACCCCGCTCGTTGCGCAGCTTGTCGTAGGCGGGCGTGGCCATCAACCTGGTGAAGGTGTCGGCCCAGAGCTTGTAGTCGGCATCGCTGACCTTCGGGCCGAGGTAGAAGCCGCGCACGATCGGCCATTCCACGTCATAGCCCTGTTCGGCGGCGGTGGGGATGCTGGCCATGTCGCCCGACAGGCGCTTGTCGTTCATCACCGCCAGGATGCGCACTTTGGCGCCGGCCTTGATCTGCTGCCCGGCCTCGGCCGCGTCGCCGGTGAACACGTGGATGTGGCCGCCCTGCAGCGCGGTCAGCGCTTCGCCGCCGCCTTCAAAGGCCACGTAGCGCATGGTCTTGGGGTTCACGCCGGCGGCACGCGCGGTCAGCGCAGCCTTCATCCAGTCCTGGCTTCCCACGGTGCCTCCGGCGCCCAGCACCACCTTGGTGGGGTCGGCCTTGATGGCGGCCATCACGTCCTTGAGCGATTTGAATGGCGAGTTCTCGGCCACGACCACGGCGCCGTAGTCGGTGCCGATGGCGGCGAGCCAGCGCACGTCGTTCTCGGTGTAGCGGCCGAACTTGCCCTGGGCGAGGTTGAGCAGCGAGCCACCCGAGAAAGCAACGATGGCGTTGGCTGCGTCGGGCTTCTGCGCGATCACGGTGTTGTAAGCCACGGCACCAATGCCGCCAGGCATGTAGGTCACGCGCATCGGGTCGGCGATGAACTTGCCCTCCTGCAGTGCGCTTTGCACCAGTTTGCAGGTCAGGTCAAAGCCGCCGCCGGGCTTGGCCGGGGCGATGCACTCGGTCTTGTCCAGAGCGCCGGCGGCGAAAGCGGTGACGGCGCTGGCCGAGACGGCCACAGCAACCAGACGGGATGTGATGCTCATGAAAGTGTCTCCTCTTGGGGTGAAACGCTCGCAACGGATCTGTTGCGATGGGGGCACTGTAGAAAAAGCTCACTTTCAGGCCGCTTTCAGCGATGAGGCCGATTCTTCAGGGTTAACCCGAATCCCTCGTCGAGGTGCCGGCGCTCGCCAACTCCATCGTGACCTCCAGCCCGCACCCCTCGGGCCCGGCGCTCACCCGCATCTCGCCACCATGGCGCTGGGCCACGGTGCGCGCAATCGCCAGCCCCAGGCCGGAGCCGGGCAACGGGCCCTGGCGGCCGCGGAAGAACCGCTCGCCGGCGCGCGCCAGTTCGTCGGGCGGCAGGCCAGGCCCGTTGTCGACCACGCTGAAGCGCACACGATCCTCGCTGTGGCCCACCGCGAGCGTCACGTGGCAGCCTGCACCGCCGTGGCGGATGGCGTTGTGCAGCAGGTTGGACAAGGCTTCCTTCAGCAGGCCGGGCTCGCCGCGAAAGGGCAGCGTGGCCATGGGCGCCTGCAGGCCCAGGTCCACCCCCTGTTCGCGTGCCATCGGCCACCAGCGGCGCATCAGGTCTTCGGCCAGCACCACCGCGTCCAGCAGTTCGGGTTCGGGCGCCGCGCTGTCCGCCTTGGCCAGTGAGAGCATCTGGTTGGTCTGGCGGATGGTTTCGTCGAGTTGCTGGCGGATGTTGTCCATCACCTCGCGCAGCGCGGCAGGGTCGTCCTCGCGTTGGGCAAAGGCCACCTGCGTGGCGAGCGTGGTCAGCGGTGTGCGCAGCTGGTGCGAGGCGTCGTCGATGAAGCGCCGGCGTGCCTCGGCCTGTTCGCGGTTGCGCCCGATATGGTGGTTGATCGCACCCACCAGCGGCAGCACCTCGGCGGGCACACCCTCGCTGGCCATCGGGGTGAGATCCTGCGGCTTGCGGGCTTCCACCTCCTGGCGCAGGCGCGCCAGTGGGCGCATGGCCCAGGCGATGGCCAGACCGAACAGGGTGCTGGCCACCGCGACCAGCAGGAAGTCGCGTGCCACCGACTGCAGCACCAGGCCGCGCCGGAAGTCGGTGCGGGCCTCCAGCGTTTCGGCCACCTGAATCACCACACGCTGCGGTCCTGGCTGGCCTGCCAATGGCGTGGAGAGCTCACGTGCGTAGCTGCCCACGCGCACCGGCTCTCCAAAGTACACACCCTCGTGAAACTGTGGCTTGCCCGACAGCAGCGGACTGGGCGGCTGGGGCAGATCGGAACTGCCGATCTCGACCAGTCCGTCTTCGGTGGCAATCCTGTAGTAGACCTGCCCGTTGGCGGTGAGCTCGAAGAACTCCAGCATGCGATAGGGCAACTCCACACCCAGACCGCCGCTGGCGGTGGAAATGCTGGAGTCGATCGACTTCACCGCGCCCAGCAACGACCGGTCGTAGGCCGCGTCGGCCGCGTCGCTGGCGGTGCGCCAGGCCAGCCAGAGTTCGGCCGAAAACACCAGCAGCATCCCCGGCACCAGCACCACCAGCAGCGTGCGGCGGATACTGCCGCCGAGCCAATGCGACAGCCTCATGTTGGACATTCCAGGAGATAACCCATGCCTCGAAGCGTGGTGATGCGCACGGGAGACGCTTCCAGACGCTTGCGCAGGCGGTGCACCAGCACCTCGATGGCTTCGGGGTTCACGTCCTGCTCGTCGGAGAACACGCGCTCCACCAGTTCGCGTTTGGACAGGGCTTCGCCACTGTGCTGGATCAGCGCTCGCAACACCGCGTGTTCGCGTGGCGTGAGGGTGAGTGGCTCATGCAGCAGCCGGAACTGTCTGGCGGCGCTGTCGTAGCTGAGAGGCCCGCAGGCAAAGCGAGGATGCTCCTGTCCGCGCGAACGGCGGATCAATGCGATCAGCCGCGCTTCGAGTTCGCTGACCTCGAAGGGCTTGGCCAGAAAGTCGTCGGCCCCGCCGTGCAGGCAGCTCACGCGCTCCATGAGCGAGTCGCGCGCGGTGAGGATGAGCACCGGCAGGCGCTCGTCGGCTTCGCGCAGGTCGGCCAGCACGTCGTGCCCGCCGAGCCCGGGCAGGCCCAGGTCGAGGATCAACGCGTCGTACTTCGTGGCCTTGAGGCTGCGGCGCACCAGGCGGCCGTCGTTCACCCAGTCGACCTGGAAGTCGCTCTGGGCAAGGGCCTTGGTGAGCCAGTTGCCGAGGTCGGTTTCGTCTTCGGCCAGCAGGATTCTCATGGGCATGCCCTCGTGTGGTGGCGCGGGCGTCCCGTCCCGTCCCGGCCTCACATTGTCGGGCTGAAACGGAGCTGTCTCAGCGCCGCGAACTGACCAGGATGCCGCCCACGATCAGCACGAAGCCGGCCGCATGGTAGAGCCGGGGCGGCTCGCCCAGCAAGGTGGCCGAGAGCAGGGCGGCGAACAGGGGCGTGAGGTTGTTGAAGAACGACGCCATGGCCGGGCCCACCCGCGCCACGCCGGCGCCCCAGCAGCGGTAGGCCACGAGCGAAGGGCCCACCGCCACGTAGGCCAGGGCGGCCGCGAGCGGCCAGCCCCATTGGATGTGGTGCGCGCCATCGGCCAGCGGCGGCAGCGTGAGCCACTCGCCAGCGGCGAACAGGCCCGACCAGAGCACGCCCATCACGATCTGCGCGAGCAGGAAGGTGGCCCAGTCGGCCTTGATGTGGGCCGGTTCCGTGCCTGGCTTGGGCCGCACCAGCAGCCAGCTGTACCAGGCCCAGAGCATCGAAGCCAGCAGGATCCAGGCGTCACCCGGCACCAGCTTCACCGCCAGCAGGTGGGCGAGTTCGCCGCGCGAGAGCACCACCGCCACGCCGATGAGCGACAGCACGGCGCCCAGCGCCGCACGGCGCGAGATGGCCTCGCCATAAAGGATGCGGCCCAGCAGCAACATCCACACCGGCATGCTCGACGCGACCAGCGTCACGTTCAATGGCGTGGACGTTTTCAGGGCCACGTACTGGAGGGCGTTGTAGCAGCCCACGCCCAGCAGCCCCAGCAGCGCGAAACGCCGCCAGTGTGGCCACATGCCGTCGCGGCCCGGAAGCAGCACGCGCCCGGCAATGGGCAGCATCAGCAACAGGGCCAGCGCCCAGCGCAGGAAGTTGAGGGTGACCGGTGGCACCACGCCCTGCATCATCCGGCCCACCACGGCATTGCCCGCCCACATGAGTGGTGGGATCACCAGGAGGGCGATGGTGGCGGGCGTGAGGCGTGGGGTGGGTGCAGCTGACATCGGCTGGACTGTAGCAACCCGCGCATGTCCGGTCGGTTGATGGGGACGATGGGCTGTCGCTCCGGTGATCCGGTGCATTCGTGGCAGCATTCAAGGGCACCGTTTCAACAATGAGGAGACTTTCCATGAGCACACAAGAATCCCGCGCTGTCCGCATCCACGCCGCCGGTGGCCCCGAGCAACTCGTCATCGACACCGTGAGCGTGGGCGAGCCAGGCCCGGGCCAGGTGCGCATCCGCCACCACGCCATCGGCCTGAACTTCATCGATGTCTACCAACGCAGCGGCCTCTATCCGTTTCCCATGCCGCTGTCGCTGGGCATGGAGGGCGCCGGTGTCATCGAAGCGGTGGGCGAGGGCGTAACCCACCTCAAGGCCGGTGACCGCGCGGCCTACGCGGCCAACCCGCCGGGCAGCTACTGCGACGTGCGCGTGATGCCGGCCATGAACGTGTGTCAGTTGCCCGAGTCGATCGATTTCGAGACCGGTGCGGCCATGATGCTCAAGGGCCTGACCGCTCAGTACCTGCTCAAGCGTTGCCGCCCGGTGGAGGGGCTGGAGCCGGGTGACTTCGTGCTGTTCCACGCTGCTGCCGGGGGCGTGGGCTTGATCGCCTGCCAGTGGGCCAAGGCGCTCGGCCTGCATCTCATCGGCACGGCGGGGTCGGACGAAAAATGCAAGCTGGCCCTGGAACACGGCGCGAGCCACGCCATCAACTACCGCACCGAAGACTTTGCCGCGCGGGTGAAGGACATCACCAACGGCCAGGGTGTGAAGGTGGTGTACGACTCGGTGGGCAAGGACACGTTTGACAAATCGCTCGACTGCCTGCGCCCCTTCGGCCTGATGGCGAGCTTTGGCAATGCTTCAGGCCCGGTGGCGCCTTTTGCGCCCGGCATCCTCGGCCCCAAGGGCTCGCTGTACGTGACGCGCCAGACCCTGTTCACCCACATCAACAGCCGCGAGCGCACGCAGGCGATGGCCGACGATTTGTTCGCGGTGGTCGAAGGCAACCAGGTGAAGATCCGCATCGACCAGCGTTTTCCCCTGACCGAGGTGCGCAAGGCGCATGAGAGTCTTGAGGCACGGGCTACTACTGGCTGCACGGTGCTGCTGCCTTGAGCCCGCACGGCGCGATGGACGCTTGACGCGGGCACCCGCGGAACCGGCTTTGCCGGGCCGCTGGGTGCGCCCCCTTCAGGGGGTGACGCCGACGGCGGCGCGGGGGTGTTCCTTCGGTGCTGGCGCCACTTCAGCCAACGCACGCTCCAGATGCTGCAGCGTCGCCGGCACATCGTGCCACTTGTCCAACCCGAAGAGACCGACGCGGAAGGTCTTGAACTCCGGGCCTTCATCGCATTGCAACGGCACCCCCGCAGCCGTCTGCAGACCCACCGCCAGAAACTTCTTGCTCGACTGGATCTCGGGGTCGGTGGTGTAACTCACCACCACGCCGGGCGCCTGAAAACCGCTGGCCGCCACGCTGGGGAAACCATGGCGCTCCAGCAGTGCGCGCACCTGCGAACCGAGGGCGATCTGCTCCTGGCGCACACGTTCATAGCCATACGCTTCGGTCTCAACCATCGTCTCGCGCAGCCGAGTCAGCGCATCGGTGGGCAAGGTGGTGTGGTAGGCGTGTCCACCGCCTTCGTAGGTTTCCATGATCTGCAGCCACTTCTTCAGGTCCATGGCAAAGGTGGTGCTCTGCGTGGCGTCGATGGCGGCGCGGGCGCGCTCGCTGAGCATGACCATGGCGCAGCAGGGTGAACTGCTCCAGCCCTTTTGAGGGGCCGAGATCAGGATGTCCACACCAGTGGCTTTCATGTCGACCCACATGGCGCCGGAGGCGATGCAGTCCAGCACGAACAGGCCGCCGACGGCGTGCACCGCGTCGGCCACGGCCTTCAGGTAGTCGTCGGGAAGGATCATGCCGGCGGCGGTTTCCACGTGCGGTGCGAACACCAGCGCGGGCTTCTCGCGTGCGATGGTTGCGACCACCTCTTCAACCGGTGCCGGAGTCCACGCGGCCTGTGCGCCCGTGCCGGTGCGCCGGGCCTTCATCACCGTGTGGCTGGCGGGGATGCTCCCCATGTCGAAGATCTGCGTCCAGCGGTAGCTGAACCAGCC
The DNA here is from genome assembly GCA_040385485.1 of Pseudomonadota bacterium. Lineage (GTDB taxonomy): Bacteria > Pseudomonadota > Gammaproteobacteria > Burkholderiales > Burkholderiaceae_C > Hydrogenophaga. The sequence goes on from JAZKHJ010000003.1 coordinate 24,170, forward strand.
ATTGCGGATGACGAGCACGTGTTTGCCGTGGGCAAACTGGCGCGCCACCGACTCCATGCCGAAGGTGCCACTGCCGGGCACCAGCACCGCCGAATGCGCGCCGTAAACGCGCTTGAGCATGGCCGAGATGTCGGTCATCACGCCCTGGAAGCGTTTGGACATGTGGTTGAGCGCGCGGTCGGTGTAGACCACCGAAAACTCAAGCAGGCCGTCGGGGTCGATGTGGGGCAGCAGTCCGGGCATGTTGTTGTCTCCTGAGCGGGTCGCGGAACGGAGAGTCAGCGTAGCACAGCACCTGCGATTTCGCAGCCGAACTGCACAAGGCCTGCACGCTGTCAGAGACGGCTGACGTCCGCCGAAGGCGGCTCGCGAAGCCGGCTGGGAGCGAGCACGCCCGCACTGTCCAGGATCGGGTAGGCGATCGAGCAGATGTGCGAGTTGATGCGCTTCAAGTCGCTGATCAGGTCCAGGTGCAGCGCACTGGTGTCCATGCTCTGCTGGCTCAGACCCGAGAGGCGGTCGAGGTGGGTGGCGGCGTACTCGCGCTCCATGTCGCGAAAGCGCACCTTCTCTTCGAGCAGCCGCTGTGCGTCGCGCACGTTGCCGTTGAGGAACACGCTCATGCCCAGGCGCAGGTTGTCCAGCAGGCGGGCGTGCAGCTCGGTGATCTCGGCCATGCCGGCCTCGGAGAAGTTCCGCCCCTTGCGGATCTTCTTGTCCTCGATGTCGAGCAGCACGCGCTCGACTGTGTCGCCGATCTGCTCCATGTTGATGGTGAAGCTGATGATGTCGGTCCAGCGCCGGCTCTCGGCCTCGCTGAGTTGCTGGCGCGAGATCTTGGTGAGGTAGTACTTGATCGCCGAGTACAGGCTGTCGACCGAGTCGTCGAGCTTGCGCAGGTCCTGTGCGAGCTTGAGGTCGTTGGTCTTGATCACGGTGACCACGCCGCGCAGCATGGTCTCCACGATGTCGGCCTGGTGCATGGCTTCTCGCGCGGCGCACGAGATGGCCAGCGATGGCGTGGCCAGTGCAGAAGGGTCCAGGTGGTTGGGCCGGTCCAGCGGGCTCTTGTCCGCCTTCAACGGCAGCAGGCGCTCCACCAGCCTCGCCACGGGTCGGGTGAGTCCGATGAACACCGCGCCCACCATCAGGTTGAAGCTCAGGTGGAACAGCACGGTGAGCGTGGCCGGATCCTGCACCAAGGGCTGCACGAAACGCAGCCAGGTGGGAATGAGCCAGATGACGATGCCCACGCCGAACACTTTGAAGAGCAGATTGCCCAGCGGCACCTGGCGGGTGCTGACGCCGGACTTGGCGGTGGTGATCACCGCCAGCAGACCGCTGCCCAGGTTGGCGCCCAGCACGATGCCCAGCGCCACATCGAGCCCCACCACCTGCAGCGCAAGCGTGGCGGCCAGCAGCACCACGGCCAGGCTGGAATAGGCCACCACCGCGAGTGCCGCACCGAGCAGGATCTCGAGCAGGCGGTCGCTGGTGAGCGATTCCAGCATCAGCTGCACCGCGGGGTTCTGCGTCAGCACGCTGGTGGCGCCGGAGATAAGCCGCAAGGCCAGCAGCATCAAACCCAGGCCGATGAGCACGCGTCCGAAGTCTCCGGTGGGCGTGCCTTGGCGCGAGATGAACAGCGTGACACCCAGGAAGATGAACAGCGGCGACAACCAGGAGAGGTCGAAGGAGAACACCACCGCCATCAGGCTGGTGCCGATGTCCGCGCCCAGCATCACGGCCAGGGCGGCCGGCAGGGCGATCAGGCCGCGGCCGACGAACGACGCGGTGATGAGCGCGGTGGCGGTGCTGGACTGCACCAGGGCCGTGACGCCCAGGCCCGAGAGCGCCGCCGTGAAGCGGTTGCCCATGCTCGCGGCCAGGATCTGGCGCAGGTTGCTGCCGAAGACACGCAGCACGCCGTTGCGCACCAGGTGCGTTCCCCAGACGAGAAGGGCGATGGCCGCCAGAAGATCCAACAGATGTTTCATTGACGGGGAAACTATACGCCCGGGCGCCGGCGCTCTGGAGCGGCGTGGCTACCCGGTGAACGAGGGCCGGTCAACGGTTGCGCCGCACGCGAAGGATTTCGTCGAGGATCAGCGCTATCGCACCCACCGTGATGGCCATGTCGGCGATGTTGAAGGCCGGGAAGTGGCCGCCCGGGAACAGCCCGCTGAGGAAGTCCCAGTGGAAGTCCAGCCAGTCCACCACATAGCCATGCAGCAGGCGGTCGACCACGTTGCCGATGGCACCGCCCAAAATGCAGGCCAGTGCGAACGCAAACAGCCTCTGGCCCGGGTGCGACCGCAGCATCCACACGATGAACACGGCCGCGGCCCCACCCACCGCAGTGAAGAACCAGCGTTGCCATCCGCCCGCATCGGCCAGGAACGAGAAAGCAGCACCCGTGTTGTGCACGCGCACGATGTTGAAGAAGCTGGTGATGAAGGTGCTCTCGCCCAACTGGTAGTTGGCCAGGATCAACACCTTGGTCACCTGGTCGGCCACCACGAGCAAGCCGGCCAGACCCAGCCAGGGCCAGATGCCGCCGGTGTTGGTACGGGTCATGATGCCTCCCGCCGGGCCGTCCCAAGGGAGGCATGCGCCCCCATGGGGGGCAGCGAATACACGAGGTGATGAGCGTGGGGGTTCATCTCAGGCCACCGAGCGCTCTTCACCCGCTCCGAACAGGTTGCTGACGCAGCGGCCGCACAGCGTGGGGTGCGCCATGTCCACGCCCACGTCGTCGCGGTAGTGCCAGCAGCGCTCGCACTTGGCGGCGGTGGCCGGATTCACCTCGACCCGGGCATCGCCTTCCAGCAATTCGACTTGCGAGACGATCAGCACGAACTTGAGGTCGTCGCCGAGCGAGTTCAACAAGGCATGGTCGTCGGCCGGCACAGTGAGCTTGACCGTGGCTTGCAGGGACGAACCCACGCTGCCAGCGGTGCGCACCGTCTCGATCTCCTTGTTCACCGTTTCGCGCACCGCGCGGATGCGTGACCACTTGGTCAGCAGCGCTTCATCGGCCTGCGGCAGCTTGGCAAAGGTCTCGAAGAAGATCGAGCCCTGGTTCTGCGCACCGGCCAGCACCGGCCAGGCTTCCTCGGCCGTGAAGCTGAGGAACGGCGCCATCCAGCGCAGCATGGCGTGGGTGATCTGGTGCAGTGCGGTCTGCGCGCTGCGCCGGGCCAGGCTGCCCGGTGCGGTGGTGTAGAGCCGGTCCTTTAGCACGTCGAGGTAGAACGCGCCCAGGTCTTCCGAGCAATACACCTGCAGCTTGGCCACCACCGGGTGGAACTCGTACACCTCGTAGTGCGCCAGCAACTCGGCCTGGAACTGGGCCGCGCGCGCCAGCGCGTAGCGGTCGATCTCCAGCAACTGATCGAAGGGCACGGCGTCTTTTGCCGGGTCGAAGTCGCTCACGTTGGCGAGCAGGAAGCGCAGCGTGTTGCGGATGCGGCGGTAGGCGTCGGTCACGCGCGCGATCACCTTCTTGTCCATCGGCGGGTCGCCCGAGTAGTCGGTGGAGGCGACCCACAGCCGCGCGATCTCGGCGCCGGGGTCCTTGGCGAAAGTCTCGATCTCGATCACGTTGCCCAAGGACTTGCTCATCTTGCGGCCCTGGCCGTCGACGTTGAAGCCGTGCGTCAGGATGCCGCGGTAGGGCGCGCGGTCGTAGAGCGCGCAACCCAGCAGCAAGGAGCTGTGGAACCAGCCGCGGTGCTGGTCATGGCCTTCGAGGTAGAGGTCGGCCTCGGGGCCGTTGTCGTGGTGCGGCAGGCGGTCGTAGGCTTTTGCATGGCTGCCGCGCAACACGTGCTGGAAGGTCGAGCCCGAGTCGAACCACACCTCGAGGATGTCGGTGCTCTTGGTGTACAGCTTCGCGTCATCGGCGCCCAGCATCGTTTCGGCGGTCACGCGGCTCCAGGCCTCGATGCCACCTTTCTCCACGATGTCCGCGGCCTGGTCGAGGATTTCCATGGTGCGCGGGTGCAGCTCGCCGCTGTCCTTGTGCAGGAAGAACGGGATGGGCACACCCCAGCTGCGCTGGCGCGAGATGCACCAGTCGGGCCGGTTGGCGATCATGTCGTGCAGGCGCGCCTTGCCGTTGGCGGGGTAGAACCGGGTGTGCTCGATGGCGTCCAGCGCGGTCTGGCGCAGCGTGCGCGGCGCCTTGTCCTGAGTGAACACGCCCTCGCCCTCGTCCATGCGCACGAACCACTGCGCCGCGGCGCGGTAGATCACCGCCGTCTTGTGGCGCCAGCAGTGCGGGTAGCTGTGGGTGATGGTCTGGGTGGCCAGCAGGCGGCCGGCGTTCTTCAGCGCTTCGAGGATGACCGGCACGGCCTTCCAGATGTGCAGGCCGCCGAACAGCGGGAAGTCGGCCGCGTAGGCGCCGTTGCCCTGCACCGGGTTGAGGATGTCGTCCACCGACAGGCCGTGCGCGGCGCAGGAGTTGAAGTCATCCAGGCCGTAGGCGGGCGAGGAGTGCACGAGGCCGGTGCCGTCGGCGTCGCTCACGTACTCGGCCAGGTAGACCGGCGAGAGGCGGCGGTAGCCGGCGTCCACATCGAACAGTGGGTGGCGGAAGTTCAGGCCGCCCAGCGCCTTGCCCGAGGTGGTGGCGAGCACCGTGCCCGTGAGGCCGAAGCGCTCCAGGCATGTGTCGACCAGGGTTTCGGCCAGCACCAGACAACCCACGGGCGTTTCCACCAGTGCGTAGGTGAACTCGGGGTGGGCGTTGAGCGCCTGGTTGGCGGGGATGGTCCAGGCGGTGGTGGTCCAGATGACGGCGAACGCGGTCTTGCCCGCGGGCAGCGCGCTCAGGCCGAAGGCGGTGGCGAGCTTCGCGCCGTCGTCGGTCTCGAAGGCCACGTCCAGCGTCTCGCTCTTCTTGTCGGCGTATTCGATCTCGAATTCGGCCAGCGAGGAGCCGCAGTCAAAGCACCAGTACACGGGCTTCAAGCCGCGGTAGACGAAGCCGCGCTCGATCACGCGTTTGAACGCGCGCAGCTCGCCCGCCTCGTTGGCGAAGTCCATGGTGCGGTAGGGGCGCTCCCAGTCGCCCAGCACGCCCAGGCGCTTGAAGTCTTCGCGCTGCTGGTCGATCTGCCCGGTGGCGAAGGCGCGGCTCTTGGCCTGCATCTCGTCGCGGCCGAGGTTGCGGCCGTGCAGTTTCTCGATCGCGTTCTCGATCGGCAGGCCATGGCAGTCCCAGCCGGGGATGTACTGCGCGTCGAAGCCGGCCAGCTGGCGGCTCTTGACGATCATGTCCTTGAGGATCTTGTTCAGCGCATGGCCGATGTGCAGCTTGCCGTTGGCGTAGGGCGGGCCGTCGTGCAGCACGAACAGCGGCGCACCGGCCCGCGCCACGCGCAGACGCTGGTACAGGCCTTCCTCGCTCCAGGCCTTGACCCAGCCCGGTTCGCGCTTGGGCAGATCGCCGCGCATGGGGAACGGGGTGTCGGGCAGGTTCAGGGTGCTGCGGTAGTCGGTGGCAGCGGCGGTGGATTCAGACATGGCGGGGATTCCGTGGTGGCTTCGACAAGCTCAGCCCGAACGGGGGAATGAGAGGGAACTGCAAGAGACACCGTTCGCCCTGAGCCTGTCGAAGGGCAGCGACCGGATAGACGCGAGGTCTAAATTCGGTCGCGCGTGGTCTGGCGGTGTGTTTGGGTGTGCAACGAGGCGAAGAACGCACGTGCGTCGTCGCAGTCGCGTGCGATGCCCTGGGTCAGGGCGTCCAGACTGTCGTATTTCAACTCGTCATGCAGTTTGTGCAGCAGTTCCACGCGGACGATTTTACCGTAGGCCTCCCCGTCGGGCAGGCTCTCGGTCAGAGCCCCCGGCCAGTCGAGGCAATGGGTTTCGAGCAGCACCCGTCCGCCGTTCACGTCATCGGGGTCGAGCGAGGGACGCACGCCGAGGTTGGCCACGCCGGGCAGGGGTGGTGAATCGGCGTGCGGGCCGAGACCGTGCACCAGCACCGCGAAGATGCCGCTGGCCGCGGGCTTCCAGTGGGAAAACCGCAGGTTGAGTGTGCGAAAACCGTCGCCTTGCCCGGGGCTGCTCTCCGCGAGCTGGCGGCCGAGCTTGCGCCCGTGCACCACATGGCCGCTGACGCTGTAGGGCCGCCCGAGCAGCGCCGCGACGTCGTCCATGCGGCCTTCTGCCAGGGCCTGACGCACGGCCGAACTGGACACGCGCAGGCCGTGCACCTCGTAGCTTTGCATGCGCGCCACATCAAAGCCCAGCCGGTTGCCGGTGGCATCCAGCATGGCGTAGTCGCCGGCGCGTTTGGCGCCGAAGCGGAAGTCGTCACCCACCAGCACGTATTTCACGCCCAGCGAGCCGACCAGGATGTCTTCGATGAAGGCCTGTGGTGTCAGCGCGACTAGCCTGGCATTGAACGGCAGCACCACACACTGGTCGACACCGCAGCGTTCGAGCTCCTGCAGCTTGTCGCGCAGCGTGGCGATGCGGGCGGGAGCGAGCTCTGGCTGGTGGTGCAGCGCGGCGAAGTAGTCGCGCGGGTGCGGCTCGAAGGTCATCACGCAGCTGGGCACGCCGCGGTGCTTTGCTTCGTTGTTGAGAAGCGCCAGCATGGCCTGGTGGCCGCGGTGCACGCCGTCAAAATTGCCGATGGTGAGCGCGCAGCCGCTGGGGGCTGCATCGAGGGCGTTGGTGCGGCGGCTGCGCAAGCCGCGAAAGATTTTCATGCCGGGTTGAAGGGGTGAGGGAGCCGTGGCAAGCCCGGCTGTGGTGGGGAATGTGATGGCGCGACGGGCCGCGTCATCAAAGCGCGCTATATTGACACACGACGATACACGTTCGCAGGCCAGGCCTGAGGGCGATGTTGAGCCTCCCCAGGCCTGTTTTCCGTTGATGCCCAAGCACAAAGGAGTCCGTCTTGAAGGTCCTGAAACTCTCAGCCCAAGGCTTGCCACAGTCGTGGATCAGCCTTGAAGAAGCCGTCCTGCACTACGCGGCGGATGAAGTGCGCTGGGAGATGGGGGCCGAGATCGCGGTGTTTCATGGTGGACACAACGCGATCACCGGACGCCAGTCCATCATCAACGTCAACTCCATCATCGGCACCCAGGGCGTGCCGCGCATCAACCCGTTCGACCTGCGTCCCACGCTGACCAACAGCAAGCTGTTTGCGCGCGACCGCAATGTGTGTGCCTACTGTGGTGAACATTTTGTCGAGGAAGAACTCACCCGCGAGCACATCGTGCCGCTGGGCCAGAACGGGCGCGATCTGTGGATGAATGTGGTGACCGCCTGCCGCTCGTGCAACCACCGCAAGGGCAACCGCACACCCGAACAGGCGCACATGGGGCTGCTTTACGCGCCCTACGTGCCCAGCCTGTGGGAAGACTTCATCCTGCGCAACCGCCGCATCCTGGCGGACCAGATGGAGTTTTTGATGTCGCACCTGCCCAAGAGCTCCAGGCTTCACGCCTGACGCCTTGAATCAGTAGGTCAGTTCGAGGAACACTGCCCGGTTCTCAGGCGCCGGCCATGTGCGTCCGACGATCTTTTCGCCATTGAACTCCGCTGCGATCGCCCGCACGCCGTCTTCCATCAGCTTGATTTTCGAGCTCGACACGCCGGCACCGGTGGGCGGCACACCCGGCAGCGCCTTGCCGTCAAACGCCATCTTGTCGCGCTCCGCATCGAAGTAGCCGCGTGGGCGCGTAAGGGTGACGGTGGACTTGGCGTCCTTGTCGGCCGCAGCGATGCGCTCGGCGCGCAGGTGGATCAAGTCGCTGGAGCGGGGGAAGGGGCTGCGGTAGATGTGCGTGGTGGTGTAGCCCGGCGCGCTGATCACGAACTCGTAGGGCACGCCGGCCTGCGCGGTGAAGGGTCCCCACAGGCCATCAACTCCCACGGTCTTGCTGTGCACGGCGGCGCCTTTGCGCTCCCCAGTGGCTGGGTCGGTGGCGTACACCGTCAGCTGCGCGCCTGACAAGGGGAGGTTGTTCGAGTAGCTGCCGCTGGCCGGGTCGGTGGGCACCAGGCCCAGGCCGGTGACCTTGCCGTTGAGCACCACCGGGGCTTGCATGGCCACGGTCGACGTCTTGGGTCCCTGGCCGGTGATGAAGCGGTAGGTGGTGTCGAATGCAGCGGGCGAGAACGAGGTCTCGCGGTGATCCACGCGTGGCAGCACGGCGTTGGTCGCGCCCTTGAGCGACGGGCCTTCAAACGTGACGTTGGTGGGCGTGCCCTTGGCGCCGATCCACAGGCCGTCGGGTTGGGCGAACTTGTCGTTGTTGTCCGAACGGATGGTCAACCACTTCACCGGGCCGCTCACCTCGTCGCCCGCGGCGTTCTTGGGTGCATTCAGGCCTGTGAGGAAAGGGCCGGTGCCCGAGAACTCGTTGGCTTCACGAAAGCCCTTGGTGGCCCACACGCCATGGTTGGGCGTGCCACCCAGCACCGCATGGCTCACCGTCTTGTCGCCACCACCGTTATAGATGTAGTTGCGCACCGCGTTGCCGCCGCGCGAGTTGGCCACCAGCACCACCTGTTTCGCGCCCGTGGCCTTCAGCACCTTGTCCACCTCGGCCTTCAGGAAGGCCATGTGCTCGGCGGTGGATGTGCGCCCTGGCTGGGCCTTGCCGTCCTCATCGCGCGCCAGCGGGTAGGGCAGGTCGATGGCGTGCAGGCGCTCGCGCGGCCAGCCGTTGGACTCGAAGCGCCACACCGTGCTCTGCCAGATGGAGGCCGAGTCGCCGTTGCCGTGCACGAAGACGATGGGCGGCTGGCTGGCGCCTTGCGGCCCGGTGGCGCAGGCGCCCAGCAACAGGCTGCTGGCGACCAGGGCAAAGAGGTTGCGGCGGGTGGTCATGCGTGTCTCCAGATTGTTCTTGGTATGGCGAAAGCAAGGCGGCCCGCAGGTAGCGGGCCGTCGGGGCGAGGAAATCAGGCGAACACGCCAGCCGTGTCCTGCATCCGGCTGGACACCTCGCCCAGATGGTGCAAGGTGTCGCCGAAGGTCATTTCCATCTGGGTGAGCTTCTTGAAGTAATGGCTGCCGATGTACTCGTCGGTCACGCCGATGCCGCCATGCAACTGCACCGACTGCTGGCCAACGAAGCGCATGGACGTTCCCAGTTGCACCTTGGCGCGTGCCATGGCCGCACGGCGCTCGGGGGCTGGTGCGTTGAGCTTGAGGCTGGCGTAGTAGCTCATGGAGCGCGCCAGCTCAAGTTGCATCTTCATGTCGGCCACGCGGTGGCGCAATGCCTGGAAGGTGGCAATGGCCACGCCGAACTGCTTGCGCGTGTTCATGTACTCGACCGTGACGGCCAGCGTCTTGTCCATCACGCCCACGGCTTCGGCGCAGGTGGCGGCGATGCCGATGTCCACGCCGTGTTCCAGTGCGGTCAGGCCATCGGTGGTGATGAGCTGGGCCGGCGCGTCCTTCAGCATCACATCACCTGCGCGGCCGCCGTCCTGCGTGTGGTGACCATTCGTGCTCACGCCCGACGCGGTGCGCTCCACGAGGAACAGGGCGAGCTTGCCGGCGGCCATGGCGGGCACGACGAAGGCGTCGGCCTGGTCGGCGGCGGGCACCACGTTCTTGGTCCCCGAGAGCGTCCAACCACTGCCGGCCTGGGTGGCGGTGGTGGCGCACACGTCGAGCTTGTAGCGGGCCTTGCGCTCCTGCTGCGCGAGCACCACCAGCGCTTCACCCGAAGCCATGCGTGGCAGCCACGCGGCCTTCAGTTCGGCAGGGGCATAGCCGCCGAGCACGCCTGAGGTGACCAGGGTCTGGGCGAGTGGTTCGAGCACGATGCCGCGGCCCAGCTCTTCCATCACCACCATGCCCTCGATGGGTCCCATGCCCATCCCACCGTCGTCCTCGCTCACGTAGAGGCCGGCCAGGCCCAGCTCGGCGAGCTCGCCGTAGGCCACGCGGTCAAAACCGCCTGCGGCCACGATGCCGTTGCGGCGCTCGAAGGTGTAGCCCTTGTCGACCCATTTGCGCACCGCGTCGCGCAACTGTTCCTGGTCGTCGCTGAAATCGAAGTCCATGTGTGTCTCCTTAGCCGAGTACCGTCTGCGCGACGATGTTGCGCTGCACTTCGTTGCTGCCACCGTAGATGGTGGTCTTGCGCAGGTTGAAGTAAGTCGATGCGAGCGGCGCGTTGTTGCTGACGCCGCCTGGGAAGTCGCCTTGCCAGCCGGCTTCCATGGCCTCTTCGATGAAGGGCAGGCTGTAGGGGCCGGCCGCGAGCATCATGAGTTCGCTGTAGCGCTGCTGGATTTCGCTGCCCTTGATCTTGAGCAGGCCGGCGATGTCGAGCGAGTTCTTGCCCGACTTCTCGGCCGAGAGCACGCGCAGCACCAGCATTTCCAACGCCACCACGTCGACTTCGAGCAACGCGATCTGGTCGCGGAAACGGCTGTCGTCCCACACGCCTTCGGCCTTGGCGATGCGCTTCAAGCGCTCGAGCTCGCGCTTGGCGCGGTTCACGTCGGCGATGTTGGTGCGCTCGTGGCTGAGCAGGTGCTTGGCGTAGGTCCAGCCCTTGTTCTCTTCGCCGATCAGGTTTTCTGCCGGCACCTCGACGTTGTCGAACCAGACTTCGTTGACCTCGCTCTCGCCGTCGAGCAGCTTGATGGGGCGCACCGAGACACCGGGCGATTTCATGTCGATCAGCAGGAAGGAGATGCCGGTTTGCGGCTTGCCCTCGTTGCTGGTGCGCACCAGGCAGAAGATCCACTCGCCGTACTGGCCCAGCGTGGTCCAGGTCTTCTGGCCGTTGACGATGTACTTGTCGCCCTTGCGTTCGGCGCGGCATTTCACCGAGGCCAGGTCCGAGCCCGAGCCGGGTTCGCTGTAGCCCTGGCTCCACCAGACTTCGCCGCTGGCGATGCCGGGCAAGAAGCGCTCTTGTTGTTCCTTGTTGCCGAAGGTCATGATCACGGGCGCCACCATCACGGGGCCGAAAGGCACCACGCGCGGCGCGCCGGCCAAGGCGCATTCCTCCTCGAACAGGTGCTTCTGCACCGCATTCCAGCCGGGGCCGCCGAATTCCTTGGGCCAGCCCCAGCCCAGCCAGCCCTTCTTGCCGAGGATCTTGGCCCAGCGCTGCATGTCGTCGCGCGTCAGGCGCAGGGCGTTGTGGACCTTGTGGGAAATTTCGGCGGGCAGGTTGGCCTTGACCCAGCCGCGGATTTCCTCGCGAAAAGCCTGTTCTTCGGGCGTGAATGCCAAATCCATGGGATGTCTCCTGGTGGCCGCCACAGGGTGTGTGCCGGCAAATTGAACAACGCCGGCCAGTTTCGCACGACCGTTCGTTTTATGGCTGTCCGGGCTGCGACAAGCCGAGCTGTTCGTTCAGATTCTGCAGTTGGTCCTGCAGCGCGGCCACGGTGTTTTCCAGCGTGGCCAGCCGGCGGGTGAGGTGGATCAGCTCGTCCTCGGTGGCCGCGCTGCCCTGCGCCGCGGTGGCGGCGGCGAGGGCCGTGGTGTCCACCGGGCCGCAGAGCAGGTGCGCCCAGCGCTGTTCGCGGGCGCCGGGCGCGCGCGGCAGCTTCACCACCAGCGGACCGCCCTTGTCGGCGCTGCGGTCCTGCATCTCCTCCAGGAAACCGTCGACCGAGGCGATGTCGAGAAACTTGTACCAGCGCTCGGTGTTCAGGCGCAGCTCACCGGCGGTCTGCGGGCCGCGCAGCACCAGCATGCCCAGCAGCACGGCGGACTGGTCGGGCACACCCGCGGCGCGCGCGAAGTTGTGCTCGTAGCGCGTGACGCGGCTGCCGCTGCCTTCCAGCACCATGTGCAGGCTGCGCAGGGCGTCCAGCGCCTCCAGCACCGCGGCATCGGCCAGGTTCATCACCGGCTCGCGGCTGGACTTCTGGTTGCAGCCAGTCACCAGCGCATTGAGCGTGAGCGGGTAGCTGTCGGGCACGGTGCGCGCCTTCTCCATGAGGGTGCCCAGCACGCGCGCCTCGGCGGGCGAGAGCGGACGCTGTTGAAAATCGTGGCCGCGCGGGCGGCCGGCTGAAGGGGCTTGCAGGTCTGAGGTCATTACACTTCCCGGCCATGTCTGGCGTGAACAAAAACATCGTGATTCTGATCTCCGGGAGCGGCTCCAACATGGCCGCCATCGTGGAGACCGCCCGGACGCAGCGCTGGCAGGCCCGTTTTGGCGCTCGCGTGACGGCGGTGATCAGCAACAAGGCCGCGGCACAGGGGTTGGCGTGGGCCAAAGAACAGGGCATCGCGACCGGCGCACTGGACCACACCGCCTATGACAGCCGCGAGGCCTTCGACGCCGCCCTGATGACCGAGATCGACCGCCACGCCCCCGCGCTGGTGGTGCTGGCCGGCTTCATGCGCATCCTCACGCCGGGTTTCGTGCAGCACTACGAGGGGCGCCTCGTGAACATCCACCCCAGCCTGCTGCCCGCCTTCCCCGGGCTGAAGACGCACCAGCGCGCGATCGAGATGGGCTGCCGCGTCGCGGGCGCCAGCGTGCACCGCGTGACCAGCGAACTCGACCACGGCGAAATCCTGGAGCAGGCGGTGGTGCCGGTGCTGCCCGGCGACACGGCCGAGACGCTGGCGGCGCGGGTGCTCACGCAGGAGCATCTGATCTACCCGCGAGCGGTGGAGAGGTTGATCTCCGCTTGAGGTGACTTGCTCCCTCTCCCCTTGGGAGAGGGCGGGGGTGAGGGCCCGCGCTCAAACCCCTTTGTGGAACACCAGCCCCGCGTGCTCCCGCATCGCATGGAACTTGATCTTGGGCCAGTTGGCTTCCACCGCGCGCAGCGTGGCCGCATGGTCGACCAGCAGCGTGGGTGCGTCCACCGCATCCAGCGCCACGCGATGGCTGTTGGCGTCGATGAACTTCTTGAGCTCGATCTCGCCGCCGTCCTCGGGCGCACACGTCACCCAGCGCGCGACCTGGTAAGGGCTGTTCATGATGCGCGCTTTCACGCCGTACTCGTGCTCCAGGCGGTGCGCGACCACTTCAAACTGCAGCTGGCCGACCGCGCCGAGCAGCAGCACCGAGCCCGCCACCGGGCGGAACACCTGGATCGCGCCTTCTTCGCCGAGCTGGGTGAGGCCAGCGCGCAGCTGCTTGCTGCGCAGCGGGTCGGCCACTTCCACACTGCGGATGATTTCCGGTGCGAAGAAGGGCAGGCCGGTGAATTGCAGGCTCTCGCCCTCGGTGAGCGTGTCGCCCAGTTGCAGCACGCCGTGGTTGGGGATGCCGATGATGTCGCCCGCAAAGGCTTCGTCGAGCAACTCGCGGCGCTGTGACAGGAAACTGACCACGGTGTTGGGCCGCAGGTCCTTGCCCGAGCGCACCACCTTGAGCTTCATGCCGCGCTCGAAATGGCCACTGGCCACGCGCACGAAGGCGATGCGGTCGCGGTGCGCCGGGTCCATGTTGGCCTGGATCTTGAACACCACGCCGCTGAACTTCGGTTCGTCGGGGTGCACGGTGCGCTGGATCGCGGGGCGGTCGCCCGGCGGCGGCGCCAGGTCCACCAGCGCGTCGAGCACCTCGCGCACGCCGAAGTTGTTCACCGCCGAGCCGAACAGCATGGGCGTCTGCTTGCCCGCCAGGAATTGCGCTTCGTCAAATGCCGGTGAGGCGCCTGCGACGAGTTCGAGTTCGTCGCGTGCCTGCTCGAATTCGGAGCCGAAGCGACGCACGCTCTCGGGGTTGTTCAGGCCGACCAGCACGTCCTCGTCGCCACCGCGGCGGTCTTCGCCGGCTGCGAACACGCGCATCTGGTCGGTGCGACGGTCGAACACGCCGCGGAAGGTCTTGCCCATTCCCACCGGCCAGGTGAAAGGCACCACCGTCATGCCGAGTTCGCGTTCGATCTCGTCCATCAGGTCCAGCGGGGCCTGCACCTCGCGGTCCATCTTGTTCACGAAGGTCAGGATGGGCGTGTTTCGCGCGCGGCAGACCTGCAGCAAGCGACGCGTCTGCGGCTCCACGCCGTTGCCGGCGTCGATCACCATCAGCGCGGCATCAACGGCGGTGAGCACGCGGTAGGTGTCTTCCGAGAAGTCCTGGTGACCCGGGGTGTCCAACAGGTTGATCACGCAGTCGCGGTATTCCATCTGCATCACCGACGAGGCGACCGAGATGCCACGCTGCTTCTCGATCTCCATCCAGTCGCTGGTGGCGTGGCGCGCGGCCTTGCGCGCCTTGACGCTGCCGGCGATGTTGATTGCTCCGGAGAACAGCAGCAGTTTCTCGGTGAGCGTGGTTTTACCCGCGTCGGGGTGGGAAATGATGGCGAAGGTGCGGCGGCGGCGCACCTGTTGGGAAAGTTCGGACATAACCGATGATTATCGACGGAGGACAATACGGGCCATGCATCCAAAAGCCCTCCTGGACGAAAGCGCCAGCCTGATCGAACAAGTCTTCAAGTTCGAACACCCCACCGACGCCGTCGTCGCCCGCCATTTTCGCGAGAACCGATCGCTGGGTCCGCGCGAGCGCGCCACCTTGTCCGACACCGTCTACGCCATCCTGCGCGAGCGACTGAAACTGGAATGGCTGGCCCGCTCGGGCAGTGGTTCCAAATGGCGTCGACTGGCGATCCTGGCCTTTCCCGGCGACCGCGATTTCATCAAGAGTGCGCTGACCGAGCCCGAAAAGACCTGGCTCGACCATTGCGACGCCGTGACCGACGCCGACCTGATGGCGCCGCACCGACACAACCTGCCTGATTGGCTGGCCAGCTCCCTGCGCGAGCAAGTGGGCGATGAATTCGACGCCTTGGTGGCCAGCCTCAACCAGCCCGCGCCTCTTGACCTGCGGGTGAATCTGCTCAAGGCCAAGCGCGAAGCGGTGCTGGCCTCGCTGCAAAAGGCGGGTCTGACAGGTGTTGCCACGCCGTATTCCCCGCTGGGCATCCGTTTGCAGGGCAAGCCGTCACTGGCCAAACTGCCCGCGTTCACCGAGGGTGAGGTCGAGGTGCAGGACGAAGGTTCGCAATTGCTCACCCTGTTGCTGGACGCCAAGCGCGGCGAAATGGTGGTGGACTTCTGCGCCGGTGCCGGCGGCAAGACGCTGGCCATCGGCGCGGCCATGCGCAACAGCGGCCGGCTCTACGCCTTCGACACCTCGGGCCACCGGCTCGACGCGCTCAAACCGCGCCTGGCGCGCAGCGGCCTGTCCAACGTGCACCCCGTGGCCATCGCCCACGAGCGCGATGACCGCATCAAACGCCTCGTTGGCAAGATCGACCGGGTGCTGGTCGATGCGCCGTGTTCGGGTCTTGGCACGTTGCGCCGCAGCCCCGACCTGAAATGGCGTCAGAACCCCCAGACCGTGGCAGCCCAGGCCCAACTGCAACTCGCCATCCTCAACAGCGCGGCCCGCCTGCTCAAGCCCGGCGGGCGCCTGGTGTATGCCACCTGCAGCTTGCTGAGGCAGGAAAACGAGGAGGTCTGCGCGGCGTTCGAGGCGGCCCATGCCGAATTCGAGGCGTTGCCCGCAGCGGGATTGTTGGACGCCGCTCAAGTCCAGAACGCGGCATCCCTGTGCCAGGGTGACGAAGGGCGTTGGTTGCGCTTGTGGCCGCATCGGCATGCAACGGATGGCTTCTTTGCCGCCGTCTGGCGGAAAAAGCCTTGAAAAGCGGCCAATTCGCTTGATCTAAAGCAGTAGTTTCCACTTTAGAGGCTGGATATGGGTTGGCGATTGCTACCCCCGCCCTTAAAATCGTGGGCGTTACTGCTCCGGGTGCCCTGGAGCCCACTCGGTATCCATCCGCCCCCATGGGCGGTCTATTGGGAAATCAATGTCTTCTTCCGACTTCGGCATCTTCTCGTCCATCTGGGATGGCCTCATACAGTTTCTCGCACATGGCGTTGTCGGTGCGACCTGGTGGCAAACCATGATCGTGGCTCTGGTGTTCACCCACATCACCATCGCCAGCGTCACCATTTATCTGCATCGCCACCAAGCCCACCGCTCGCTGGACCTGCACCCGATCGCATCGCACTTTTTCCGCTTCTGGCTCTGGATGACCACCGGCATGGTCACCAAGGAATGGACCGCCATCCACCGCAAACACCACGCCAAGTGCGAGCACGAAGGTGACCCACACAGCCCGGTGGTGTTCGGCATCAAGAAAGTGTTCTTTGAAGGCAGCGAGTTGTATCGCGCCGAGGCCAAGAACCAGGAAACCCTGGACCGCTATGGCCACAACACCCCCAACGACTGGATCGAGCGCGTGGTCTACACCGGCCGCTCGCGCTTGGGCGTGAGCCTCATGCTCATTTTGAACGTGGCGCTGTTCGGCGTGCTGGGCGTGACCGTCTGGGCCATCCAGATGATCTGGATCCCGATCACGGCCGCCGGCATCATCAATGGCATCGGCCACTGGTGGGGCTACCGCAATTTTGAAGCGACGGACGCCAGCACCAACGTGTCGCCATGGGGCATCCTCATTGGCGGCGAAGAACTGCACAACAACCACCACACCTATCCCACGTCGGCCAAGCTGTCGGTCAAGCCCTACGAGTTCGACATTGGCTGGATGTACATCACCATGCTGAGCTCGGTGGGCCTGGCTACAGTCAAGAAGGTGCCTCCGAAGATGGCGTTTGGCGATGTGAAGCCCGTGGCGGACGAGAAGACCCTGGAGGCGATCATCGCCAACCGCTACGAGGTGATGGCCGGCTACGCTCGCGAAATGCGGGCGGCCTGCAAGCGCGAGCTCGAGGCTCTGCAGCATCGCCGCGGTGACGCTACCGTGTTGCAATCCGCCCGCCAATGGCTGCACCGCGACGAAGACAAGGTGCCGGCCAACGTGAAGCCTCAGCTGGCCCAAGTCCGCGCCGAGCACCCGGTGCTCGACAAGATGGTCACCATGCGTGAAGAGCTGCGCGCCCTGTGGTCCAGCACCACCGCCACCCGCGAGCAACTGGCCACCGACCTGCAGGCTTGGTGCCGCCGTGCGGAAGAAAGCGGCATCGCCGCGCTGCGCGACTTCTCCATTCGCCTGCGTTCAGCTCACGCCTGAGCTCGCCTGCCCCAAGAAAAAACCACCCCGAGGGGTGGTTTTTTCTTGGGCAACGGGGTTTCAATGCCGCACAAAAAAGCCGCTGGGTGACAGCGGCTTTTTTTTTGGAAGAGATCCAGCTTATTTCAGCTTGATTTCTTTGTAGTCCACGTGCTTGCGAGCTTTTGGATCAAATTTCTTGATCAGCATCTTCTCGGGCGTGGTCTTCTTGTTTTTGGTGGTGGTGTAGAAGTGGCCGGTTCCAGCGGTGGATTCCAGCTTGATCTTCTCGCGTGCGCCTTTGGTTGCCATGTTCGGTTCTCCTTAAGCTTGACCGCGTGCGCGCAGGTCGGCGAGCACGGCGTCAATGCCGTTTTTGTCGATCAGGCGAAGGGCGGCACCGGAGACGCGCAGACGCACCCAGCGGTTTTCGCTCTCGACCCAGAAACGGCGGTATTGCAGGTTCGGCAGGAACCGGCGCTTGGTTTTGTTGTTGGCGTGGGAAACATTGTTCCCGACCATGGGCTTCTTGCCCGTGACTTCGCAGACGCGTGCCATGAGGACACTCCGATCATTCAAACAGCTGCGGACCGCGACCGGAAGGTGTTCCGTGTCTGGCCCGTACAGCCTCACCTCGCCAGGAAAGGGTGGCGGTAACCCGAATCTGCTGTGGCTCCCGAAGAACCGGTCAATCTCAGCAAAGCCCGCGATTATAGCCAATCGGCCATCTCGCGGGGTTTGCGTTCAAGAAGCGTTCTGCTCCAGGAAGCGCTGGGCATCCAGCGCAGCCATGCAACCGGTGCCGGCGCTGGTGATGGCCTGCCGGTACACGTGGTCCTGCACATCACCGGCGGCGAACACGCCCGGCACGCTGGTCATGGTGGCCATGCCCTGCAAGCCCGAGCGCGTGGTGATGTAGCCGTCCTTCATGTCGAGCTGGCCCTTGAAGATGTCTGTGTTGGGTTGGTGGCCGATGGCGATGAAACAGCCCTTCAGCGTGAGGTCTTCGGTGGCACCGGTCTTCACGCTTTTCAGGCGCACGCCGGTCACGCCGGACTTGTCGCCCAGCACTTCGTCCAGCGTGCTGTGCAGCTTGAGCTCGATCTTGCCGGCGGCCACCTTGTCCATCAGCTTGTCGATCAGAATGGCTTCGGCCTTGAAGGTGTCGCGGCGGTGCACGAGCGTGACCTTGCTGGCGATGTTCGACAGGTACAGCGCTTCTTCCACCGCGGTGTTGCCACCGCCGACCACGCTGACTTCCTCCCCGCGATAAAAGAAACCATCGCAGGTGGCGCAGCCCGACACGCCTTTGCCCATGAAGGCTTCTTCGGAGGGCAGCCCGAGGTATTTGGCGGAGGCGCCGGTGGCGATGATCAGCGCGTCGCAGCTGTACTCGCCGCTGTCCCCTTTGAGCACGAAGGGGCGTTTGCTGAAGTCGACGGCGTTGATGTGGTCGAAGATGATCTCGGTCTTGAAGCGCTCGGCATGCGCTTGAAAGCGCTGCATGAGGTCCGGCCCCTGCACACCCTCTGCGTCGGCCGGCCAATTGTCGACGTCGGTGGTGGTCATCAGCTGGCCGCCTTGCGCAATGCCGGTGATGAGCACGGGGTTGAGATTGGCTCGAGCCGCGTAGACGGCAGCGCTGTAGCCGGCCGGTCCGGAGCCTAGGATCAGTACTTTGGCGTGTTTCATGGTGCATGTCCCCATCGCATTCAGGGGCAAGTGGTTTAGAGTCGGCGGTTATATTGGTGCGTCAGGTCAGAAGCCTGCAGTGCAGGGGCCTTGACTTCAGGTCATTGTATGAAACGGCGCTGCAAGCGCTTCCCAGAACAAGGAATACACGCATGTCTCTCCTGTCCAATCTCGATTTGATCCGCCGGGTTCCCTTGTTTTCCACACTGACCCAGGCCCAGGCCGAATCGGTGGCCGACTCGGTGATCAAGCGGCGCTTCAAACGCGGAGAGTGCATCGTCGAGCAGGGGAAGAAGTCCAATTGTCTCGCCATCGTGCTGACCGGACGGGCCCGCGTGGTGACCACCGACACGCGCGGCCGCGAGGTGATCCTGGCGACCATGAACCCCGGCGACTACGTGGGTGAGATGAGCCTGATCGACAACCAGCCGCATTCGGCCACGGTGAAGGCCGAGGTGCAGACCGATGTGCTGATCCTGGGTCGTGCCGAATTCGCCCGCTGCCTTCCCGAGAACAGCTCCATGGCCTACGCAGTCATGAAGGGCTTGGTGCAGCGCTTGCGCCACGCCGACCGCAAGATCGAATCGCTCGCGCTGATGGACGTGTATGGCCGGGTGGCTCGCGCGCTGCTCGAATTCGCCCAACCCGACAAGGACGGCCAGCTCACGATCAAGGACCGGGTGTCGCGTCAGGACGTGGCCAAGATGATCGGCGCCTCGCGCGAGATGGTCAGCCGCGTGATGAAAGACCTCGAAGACCGGGGCTTCATCGAGATGGCCGAGGACGGGAGCACCGTCATCAAGGAACGGCTGAATTCCCTCGGCTGAGCCTGCCGGCCGCTCCTGTGCGGCCAAGGCTTCAGGGCATGGGCTTGGGGTAAGCTAGCTGCTGGACATTTGAACAGCCCATGACCTACTCACTGAACACCCTCAACGCCGACCGTGCGGGCCAACCGCAGGTCGGCGTTTCCCGTTTTGCCCAGGAAATCGGTCTGGTGCTGGGTGCGGCCGCGCTGGCCTTCTGGCTGCTGGCCTTGCTGAGCCACTCGCTGGCCGACCCTGCCTGGAGCACCACCGGCACCGCCACCGAGGTGGGCAACTGGGGTGGCCGGCTGGGCGCGCTGTTGGCTGACTGGAGCTACTACCTGTTCGGCTTTTCGGTCTGGTGGTGTTTCCTGGTGGGTGTGAGTGCCTGGTTGTCCGCCTTGGCCGGATGGATTCGTGGTACGCGGGATGAAGGCGTTGAAGGACAAGATCCACGCATCTGGTACCGCCCTTGGGCGCGCCGCACCCTGTTCTGGCTGGCGCTTGTCACCCTGATGGCCGCCAGCACGGTGCTGGAATGGAGCCGCCTGTACCGTCTTGAAGCGCTGCTGCCGGGCCATGCAGGTGGTGTGCTCGGCCATGGCCTCGGCGCGTTCTCCGTGCGCTGGCTCGGGTTCACCGGCTCGGCGCTGGCCATGCTGGCGCTGTTGCTGGTGTGCCTGCCCCGTGTGTTCCGGTTTTCCTGGGGCCACTGGGCCGAAGAGGTCGGGCACACGCTGGACGGCTGGTTTGAGGCCCGCCGCGAGAAACGCGAAGCGGTGGAAGACCAGCGCATTGGTGAGAAGGCGGCGCGCGAACGCGAGGAGGTGGTGAAGGTGGAGCGGGTCGAGATCGAAGAGCACCACCCCACGCCGGTGGTGATCGAGCCCACGCTTGTCGATGTGCCCAAGAGCGAGCGCGTGGCCAAGGAGCGTCAGAAGCCGCTGTTCACCGAACTTCCCGACAGCAAGCTGCCGCAGGTCGACCTGCTCGACAGCGCGCCGGTGCACCAGGCGGGTGTGGACAGCCAGACGCTTGAGATGACCAGCCGCCTGATCGAGAAGAAGCTCAAGGATTTTGGCGTCGACGTGCGCGTTGTTGCCGCGGCGCCTGGTCCCGTGATCACGCGGTACGAGATCGAGCCCGCCACCGGCGTGAAGGGGTCGCAGATCGTTAACCTCGGGCGCGATCTGGCGCGTTCGCTTTCACTGGTCTCCATCCGCGTGATCGAGACCATCCCGGGCAAGAATCTGATGGCGCTGGAGCTGCCCAACGCCAAGCGCCAGACCATCAAACTCAGCGAGATCCTGGGCTCAGCTGTCTACAACGACGCGAAATCGATGCTGACCATGGGTCTGGGCAAGGACATCGGTGGTCAGCCCATCGTGGCCGATCTGGCCAAGATGCCGCACTGTCTGGTGGCGGGCACCACCGGTTCGGGCAAGTCGGTTGGCATCAACGCGATGATCCTGTCGCTGCTGTACAAGGCCGATGCGCGCGATGTGCGCCTGCTGCTGATCGATCCCAAGATGCTGGAGATGAGCGTCTACGAAGGCATTCCGCACCTGCTCGCGCCCGTGGTCACCGACATGAAGCATGCGGCCAACGGCCTGAACTGGTGCGTGGCCGAGATGGAGAAGCGCTACAAGCTCATGAGCAAACTGGGCGTGCGCAACCTTGCGGGTTACAACGTGAAGATCGACGAGGCGGCGGCGCGCGGCGAGTTCATCGGCAATCCGTTCAGCCTCACGCCCGAGCAGCCCGAACCGCTGGAGCGCCTGCCCTACATCGTTGTGGTGATCGACGAACTGGCCGACCTCATGATGGTGGTGGGCAAGAAGATCGAAGAGCTCATTGCCCGCCTGGCGCAGAAAGCGCGCGCGGCCGGCATCCATTTGATTCTCGCCACGCAGCGCCCCAGCGTGGACGTGATCACCGGCCTGATCAAAGCCAACATCCCGACGCGCCTGTCGTTCCAGGTCAGCAGCAAGATCGACAGCCGCACCATCCTCGACCAGATGGGCGCAGAGAGTCTGCTGGGCATGGGTGACATGCTTTACATGCCGTCGGGTACGGGATTCCCGATCCGGGTGCATGGTGCGTTTGTGAGCGATGACGAAGTGCACCGCGTGGTGGCCTACCTTAAGGAACAGGGTGGCGAGCCCAACTACATCGACGGCGTGCTGGAAGGCGGCGTGGCCGATGGCGAGGGTGGTGATCTGTTCGGCGAAGGCGGCGGTGAGGGCAACGGTGAAAAAGATGCTCTTTATGACCAAGCGGTGGAGATCGTCATCAAGGACCGCAAGGCCAGCATTTCCTATGTGCAGCGCAAGCTCAAGATCGGCTACAACCGCGCCGCCCGCTTGCTTGAAGACATGGAGAACGCTGGTCTGGTGAGCGCCCTCACATCGAGCGGGCAGCGGGACATCCTGGTGCCGGCACGCGGAGAATGACGCCGGCTTGAACCCAGCCGGCCCAACCGGATCACACCCCCATGATGAAAAAATTGACGATCGCCACCGCCCTGAGCCTTGCTGCCCTGGGCGCCTGGGCCGATGGCCTTCAGGACCTGGAGAAATTTCTGCGCGAGGTGGGCAGCGGCAAGTCCAGCTTCACCCAGGTGGTGACTTCGCCCAAACGCTCCACCGAGAGCGTTGCACGCAGCAAGACCTCGACCGGCACGTTCGAGTTCTTGCGTCCCAACCGTTTCCGGTTCGAATACACCAAGCCATTCGAACAGACCATCGTGGCCGATGGCCAGACGCTCTGGCTCCACGATGTGGACCTGAACCAGGTCACTGCGCGCGGCCAGAAGGAAGTTCTGGGCAGCACGCCAGCGGCCTTGATTGCGGCGGGCACCGACCTCAAGGGCCTGTCGGACGCGTTTGACCTCAAGCCCGCGGCGGCCAAAGACGGCCTGGAGTGGCTGGAAGCAAAACCGAAGGACCGCGACGGGCAGTTGCAGATGGTGCGCGTGGGATTCAAACAAGGCCAGCTGTCGGTGCTCGACATCGAGGACAGCCTGGGTCAGCGTTCGGTGCTCACCTTCAACGACTGGCAGGCCAACGCGCCGTTGAAAGCGACCGACTTCAAGTTCCAGCCACCGGCCGGCGCTTCTGTCATGCGGCCCTGAAGTCCGTGGCCGCCCCCAGCCCTCACGCGCCCCTGGCCGAGCGGCTTCGCCCACGCACCTTGGGCGAAGTCATCGGCCAGCAGCACATGCTGGGCGAGGGCATGGCCCTGCGCCTGGCCTTTGAGTCGGGTCAGCCGCACAGTTGCATCCTCTGGGGCCCGCCCGGTGTGGGCAAGACGACCATCGCGCGGCTCATGGCCGATGCCTTCGACGCGCAGTTCCTCACCATCAGCGCCGTGCTCGGCGGTGTGAAAGACATCCGCGAAGCGGTGGAGCGGGCCGAGGTGGCACGCAGCGGGCTCTCGCCCCAGCGCACCATCCTGTTCGTGGACGAGGTGCACCGCTTCAACAAGAGCCAGCAGGACGCCTTCCTGCCGCACGTGGAAAGTGGCCTGTTCACCTTCATCGGTGCCACGACCGAAAACCCGTCGTTCGAGGTCAATTCGGCCCTGCTGTCACGTGCAGCGGTGTATGTGCTGCAGCCGCTGTCGGAAGACGACTTGAAGTTGATCGTGACCAAGGCGCAAGACATCGACGCGGTGCCTGCCATTGAACCCGCGGCGATCGAGCGCCTGATTGCCTACGCCGATGGTGATGCCCGCCGCCTGCTCAACACACTGGAAACGCTGGCTGTGGCCGCAGGACGCGAAAAGCTCACCGAGATCACCGACGCCTGGCTGCTCAAGGTGCTGGGCGAGCGCATGCGCCGATACGACAAGGGCGGTGAGCAGTTCTACGACACCATCAGCGCGTTGCACAAAAGCGTGCGAGGCTCCGACCCGGATGCGGCGCTGTACTGGTTCGTGCGCATGCTCGACGGCGGTGCCGACCCGCGCTACATGGCGCGGCGCTTCATCCGCATGGCCAGTGAAGATATTGGCCTGGCCGATCCGCGCGCGCTGCGCCTGGCGCTGGACGCCGCCGAAGTCTATGAGCGCTTGGGCACGCCGGAAGGCGAGCTGGCGCTGGCCGAGTGCGTGGTCTACCTTGCGGTGGCACCCAAGTCCAACGCCGTCTACAAGGCCTTCAACGCCGCCAAGGCTTTCGTGAAGAAAGACGGCACACGTCCGGTTCCCATGCACTTGCGCAACGCGCCCACCAAGCTCATGAAGGAGCTCGACTACGGCAAGGGCTACCGGTATGCGCACGATGAAGAGGGTGGTTTTGCCGCAGGCGAAAGCTATCTGCCCGAAGGCATGGCCGAGCCCGGTTTCTACCGGCCGGTGGACCGTGGTCTGGAGTTGCGCATCGCCGATAAGCTGCGCGAGCTCAAGAGTCGCAACAATCAAAATAACTAATGCGTTCCCATTCGCGCTGATGCAAGCGAGGCTACCCCACCAAAATACCGGGTAAACCCTTGTGCGCTAAGGGCATACACGCATGTGGCCCCCAAAAGCGCGTCATTACAATCCGTCCACCAACCCGCAGTCTGTCCTGTCTCAAGGTCATGTCTGGCGGGTTTTTTGCTAGGTTGAAACAGGCCGGCGCCACAAGCACCTTTCGGTCTGTCACACACACGGAGAATCTTTCATGGAAGTTTTGCTACAGCAGATCATCAACGGTCTGGTGCTGGGCAGCATGTATGCGCTGGTGGCCCTGGGGTACACCATGGTCTACGGCATCATCGGCTTGATCAACTTTGCACACGGCGACGTGCTGATGGTGGGGGCGCTGACCAGCTGGACCCTGATCGGCTGGATGAGGGAGGCCTCACCCGATCTGCCGGGCTGGCTTGTGCTGCTGATGGCCACGGTGATTGCGATGGTGGTCTGCGCCACGCTGAACTTCACGATCGAGAAGCTGGCCTACCGGCCGCTGCGCAATTCGAACCGACTCGCTCCCCTGATCACGGCCATCGGCATGTCGCTGCTCCTGCAGACCTTCGCCATGATCATCTGGAAGCCCAATCCCAAGTCCTACCCGAACATGCTGCCCACCGAGCCGGTGGAGTTCGCAGGCGCGGTGATCTCGATCACGCAGATCACCATCCTGGCCACCACGGCCATCACGCTGGCCTTCCTCATGTGGCTGGTCAACCGCACCAATCTGGGTCGCGCCATGCGGGCCACCGCCGAGAACCCGCGCGTGGCCGCGCTCATGGGCATCAAACCCGACGTGGTCATCTCCGCGACCTTCATCATCGGCGCCATGCTGGCAGCCATCGCCGGCATCATGTGGGCGTCCAATTACGGCACCGTGCAACACGCCATGGGCTTCATGCCCGGTCTCAAGGCCTTCGTGGCCGCGGTCATGGGCGGCATCGGCAACCTCGCTGGTGCGGTGGTCGGGGGCATTGCCCTGGGCCTGATCGAATCCCTGGGCGCCGGTTACCTTGGCAAGCTCACCGGGGGTGTGCTGGGCAGCCAGTACACCGACATCTTTGCCTTCATCGTGCTGGCCATCGTGCTCACGCTGCGCCCCTCGGGTCTGCTGGGTGAACGTGTGGCGGACCGTGCCTGACCGGTAGGAGAACTCACATGATGAACACCAAAACCGGCAAGCTGATCGTCTTCCTGATCGCGGGTGCGGCCCTGCTGCTGCTGCCCATCATCCTGCAGGCCACCGGCAGCAACTCCTGGGTGCGGATCGTCGATATCGCGCTCATGTATGTGCTGCTCGCCCTGGGCCTGAATATCGTGGTGGGCTATGCCGGCCTGCTGGACCTCGGCTACATCGCCTTCTTCGCGGTGGGCGCGTATGTCTTCGCGCTGCTGGGCTCGCCCCACCTCGCCGATACCTTCCCCGCCATCAAGGCGATGTTCCCCAACGGCCTGCACTACAACATCTGGCTGGTGATGATCCTCGCGGCGGCGATCGCGGGCGTGGTCGGCGTGATCCTGGGTGCGCCCACGCTCAAGCTGCGAGGCGACTACCTGGCCATCATCACGCTGGGCTTCGGCGAGATCATCCGCATCTTCCTGCTCAACATGGACCGCCCGGTGAACATCACCAACGGACCCAAGGGCATCAGCCAGATCGACACCATCTCGGTCTTCGGACTGGACCTGGGCAAGCGCCTGACCATCGGTGATTACACCTTCCAGCCGGTTACGCTGTACTACTACCTGTTCCTGTTCTTCGTGATCCTGGCCATCATCATTTCGTACCGCCTGCAGGACTCGCGCATCGGCCGCGCCTGGATGGCCATTCGCGAAGACGAGATCGCCGCCAAGGCCATGGGCCTGAACACCCGCAACCTCAAGCTGCTGGCCTTCGGCATGGGCGCTTCTTTCGGTGGTGTGTCGGGCGTGCTTTTCGCCTCGTTCCAGCGTTTCGTCTCACCCGAGTCGTTCTCGCTGATGGAATCGGTGATGGTGGTGGCCATGGTTGTGCTGGGTGGCATTGGGCACATTCCGGGCGTGGTGCTGGGTGCCTTGCTGCTGGCGGGCCTGCCCGAGTTGCTGCGCCACGTGGCGCACCCACTCACGGCCATGACCGATGGTCGCCTGGCCCCCGAGGTCCTGCGCCAATTGCTGATCGCGCTCGCCATGGTGGTCGTCATGCTGATCCGACCCAAAGGCTTGTGGCCCTCGCCCGAGCATGGCAAGTCCTTGTCCAAGTGAGCGGAGAATCCAGATGACTGACACGATTCTCAAAGTAGCGAATGTTTCCAAGCGCTTCGGTGGCCTGCAGGCCCTGAGCGATGTGGGCATTGAAATCAAACGCGGCCAGGTCTATGGCCTGATCGGCCCCAACGGCGCCGGCAAGACGACTTTCTTCAACGTGCTGACCGGCCTGTATTCGCCCGACAGCGGCTCCTTCGAGCTGGCGGGCAAACCGTACACGCCCAGCGCGGTGCACGAAGTGGCCAAGGCCGGCATCGCCCGCACCTTCCAGAACATCCGTCTGTTCGCTGAAATGACGGCGCTGGAAAACGTGATGGTCGGGCGCCATGTGCGCACCCATTCGGGCCTGATCGGAGCCGTGTTCCGCACGCCCGGGTTCAAGCGTGAAGAGGCGGAGATCACGGCGCGCGCGCGCGAATTGCTGGCCTACGTGGGCATCGAGAAATTCGCCGACTACAAGTCGCGCACGCTGAGCTACGGCGACCAGCGCCGGCTGGAAATCGCACGTGCCCTGGCCACCGACCCGCAGCTCATCGCGCTGGACGAGCCCGCCGCCGGCATGAACGCAACCGAGAAGATCCAGTTGCGCGAGCTGATCGACCGCATCCGCAAGGACGATCGCACCATCCTGCTGATCGAGCACGACGTGAAGCTGGTCATGGGCCTGTGTGACCGCGTGACCGTGCTCGACTACGGCAAACAGCTCTCGTCGGGCACGCCCGCCGATGTGCAGCGCGACCCCAAGGTGATCGAGGCCTACCTCGGCACTGGCGGCCACTGAACCAGGACCGACACATGGCAAACACACTCCTCAAAATCAGCGGCCTGAAGGTCGCCTACGGCGGCATCAAGGCGGTCAAGGGCATCGATCTCGAAGTGCGCGAAGGCGAGTTGATCTCGCTGATCGGCTCCAACGGCGCGGGCAAGACCACCACCATGAAGGCCGTCACCGGCTCGCTGGCTTTTGAAGCCGGCGACATCGAATACATGGGCCAGAGCATCAAGGGCAAAGGCGCCTGGGACCTGGTGAAACAGGGTCTGGCCATGGTGCCGGAGGGCCGTGGCGTGTTCACCCGCATGACCATCACCGAAAACCTGCAGATGGGCGCGTACATTCGCAACGACAAGGCCGGCATCGCGCAGGACATCGAGAAGATGTTCGGTATCTTCCCGCGCCTTCGTGAGCGCAAGGACCAGCTCGCCGGCACCATGAGCGGTGGCGAGCAGCAGATGCTGGCCATGGCGCGTGCGCTCATGAGCCAGCCCAAGGTGTTGCTGCTCGACGAGCCGTCCATGGGCCTGTCGCCCATCATGGTCGACAAGATCTTCGAAGTGGTGCGAGACGTGTCCAAGCAGGGCGTGACCATCCTGCTTGTGGAGCAGAACGCCCGCCGTGCGCTGCAGATCGCTGATCGCGGCTACGTGATGGACTCGGGCGAGATCATCATGACGGGCAAGGGCCGCGACATGCTGGATGACCCGAAAGTGCGCGCTGCCTATCTGGGAGAGTAGGCCAGAACGGGTCGACCCCGGTCCAAAACTACAATCGAGGGTTGCGCACACTGGTGCCCAACCCTCTTTTCATTCATGACCCAAGTCCACACCCCCGACACCAGCGCCCCCGCGCACGACGACAACCAGCTGATCGCGGAGCGCCGCGAGAAGCTCAAGGCGATGCGCGAAGCGCAGCAGCGGGGCGAGGGCGTGGCCTTTCCGAACGACTTCAAACCGTCCGACAAGGCCGCCGAGCTGTTCGCGGTGCACGGCGAAACCACCAAGGAAGTGCTCGAAGCCAACCCGGTGCGCGCCAGCGTGGCGGGTCGCATGATGCTCAAGCGGGTGATGGGCAAGGCCAGCTTCGCCACGCTGCAAGACGCCTCGTTCGGCCCCAGCGGCGGCCGCATCCAGATCTACCTGAACAACGAGAGCGTGGGCGAGGCCCTGCACAACGCGTTCAAGCACTGGGACCTTGGCGACATCGTGGCGGCCGAGGGTGTGCTGTTCCGCACCCGCACAGGTGAACTCACCATCCACGCCGACAGCATCCGCCTGATCACCAAAAGCCTGCGCCCGCTGCCCGACAAATTCCACGGCATCCACGATCAGGAGATCAAGTACCGCCAGCGCTATGTGGACCTGATGACCGACGAGAGCGCGCGCCAGCGCTTCGTCAACCGCAGTCGGGGCATTTCCAGCCTGCGCGGCTTCATGGTCAGCCACGGTTTCCTGGAGGTCGAGACGCCGATGCTGCACCCCATCCCGGGCGGCGCCAACGCCAAGCCGTTCAAGACGCACCACAACGCGCTGGACCAGGAGATGTTCCTGCGCATCGCGCCCGAGCTGTATTTGAAGCGTTTGCTGGTGGGTGGCTTCGACCGTGTGTTCGAGATCAACCGCAACTTCCGCAACGAAGGCATCAGCGTTCGTCACAACCCCGAGTTCACCATGATGGAGTTCTACGCGGCGTACTGGAACTACCAGGACCTGATGAGCTTCACCGAAGACCTCATCCGCCACGTGGTGCAAGAGGTGCGCGGCGATGTGCCGCTGACGTACCAGGGGCAGCCGGTGGACGTGACCTCGCCATTCGAGCGGCTCACCATCCGCGAGGCCATCCTCAAGCACACCGAGGCGGGCGACAACGTGGACAGCGCGGACTGGCTGCTGAACCAGCTGAAGAAGCTCGGCCTGAGCGAGGCCAAGCACCAGCTCTCAACGCGCAGCCTGGCCAGCCTGCAGGTGATGTACTTTGAAGAGAAGGTCGAGGACAAGCTCTGGAACCCGACCTTCATCATGGACCACCCGACCGAGATCTCGCCGCTGGCTCGCGCCAACGATTTGAAACCCGAAGTGACCGAGCGCTTCGAGCTCTACATCACCGGGCGTGAGTTCGGCAACGCGTTCTCGGAGCTCAACGACGCCGAGGACCAGGCCGCGCGCTTCCAGGCGCAGGTGTCGGCCAAGGACGGTGGTGACGACGAGGCCATGCATTACGACGCCGACTACATCCGCGCGCTCGAATACGGCATGCCGCCGGCCGGTGGCTGCGGCATCGGCATCGACCGCCTGATGATGCTGCTGACCGACAGCGCCAGCATCCGCGACGTGATCCTGTTCCCTGCGCTGCGCAGGGAGAGCTGAGCCCCCACGGCGAATCGTTTGAGCCCTGCTAGAAGTTGAGCTTCAGGATCGTTCTGCGGTTGTCCTGACGCAGGGCATCCAGCCCGCTGCGCAGCCAGTCCAGATGGGCCTGTGCGTTGCTCTCCAGATCGGAGCCGCTGACCGCGTCGGGCAGCAGCGCCAGGACCACCTTGAACTTCAAGGTGGCTCCCACCGGCAACTGGCTCGAGGGTCGCAGGCCGCCCGCCACGATGCTGGTGGCCGCGGCCACCACCTGGGCTTCACGCACCGGGCCTTCCATCAGCAAGGACAGGGTGCTGTCGTTGACCCGGCCGGCGGTGTCCACGTCGCGCGCCACCGATCTCAACAACGAACCTGTGAGCACCAGGGCCCGGTCGGCCACTTCACGCCCGTGCGTTTCGGCAAACCAGCCATGGTTGTCCAGGTCGATCAGCAGCAGGGCGCTGCGGTGCTGGTAGCGCTGGGCGCGCACCAGGCTCTCGTGCAGGCGCAGCATGAAGTTGTGGCGGTTGGTCAGGCCCGTGAGCGGCTCGGTCAGCGCCAGCGCGCGGGCGCGCGTCTGTGCCTCGTGTTGCATGGACGATCGTTGCAACAGGCCGTAGATGAGCAACGGCGCTTCGATGGCCGCCGCCATCACCATCCCGTACTGCGAGAGGACGCCCGAGGACAACAGGCCGAAGTTGCGCAGCACCGGCAAGGTGCCGGCGATGAGCACCGGCAGGACGCCCAGCGCGATCCAGCGCACCCAGCGATCTCCCGTGCGCCAGGCCGCCCACAGCATCGCGTACACCAGCACCATGGTCAGTGCACCTGCGGCCGTCACGGCTTGCAGGCTGGTGGTCGTGGGGCGCAACACGTCCCAGGCGGTCAGCGCCATGAACACCCCCGCCAGGCTCAAGGCCAGCCGGTCCAGGCCCCGACCGATGCGCCGTGGTTGCACCACATGCCGCACAAACAGCAGGCCCGAGACCGCCGTGAGCGGCAGCAACACGAACTCGGCCAGGCTGTTCCAGCGTGGCCAGGCGGGCCACAGGAACTGGCCACCGACCCCCAGCGACGCGGCCAGCGCCAGACCCAGCACGGTGACGTAGATGGCGTAGGCGGCAAAACTGGTGTCGCGAAAAACCAGTGCGTTGGCGATGGCCGTGGCGACCAGCAGCGCCGCCATGCCGAAATACGCGCCCAGCAGGAACTGCTGGTGAATGCGCAGTTCGCGCAGGGTGTTGTGGTTGTGGATCAGCAACGCACCAGAGAACGGCACGCGGGCGTGTTCGATGCGCACCCAGTACGTGACAGCCTGATCGACCCGTGGATCCAGCGCGAACACCGGATAGCGGTCGGGATAGGCCCAGTCGCGCACGGCAATGTGGTCGCCGGCGTGTTGCGCATGCCAGCTGCCGTCGGCCTGGCGGTGGTACAGGCTCACCCGGTCGGTGCCGGAGTGGGTGAGCTCCAGCTCCCAATGGGCGCTGTTGTCTTTGACCTCGGCGTCAAAACGCACCCACAGCACCGCTCCCGGGGCCAGTTGCACCCGGCTGCCCGGTGCCCGCACGCCAAAGGGCAGGTCGCGGTACCGAGCTTCCAGTTGTTGGGGCGTCAGCGCGCCACTGTCGTCCACCCAGAATGTGCTGCGACCGGCCAGAGGCAGGGTGTTCTGGCTTCCGTCCAGCATCAAGGTGCGAGGCGGCAGCATGGACTGGGCCCAGGCCGTGTTGAGTGCGAGCAGCGCCAAGCCCAGGAGGGCGCACAGACGGAGGAATGGGGTCACGAGCGGGTCGGTGCGCCAGACGCGCGAAAACCAAAAGGCCTCCATTGTGTCTTGGCAGACCGGCAAACGGATTCCGCCAGGGCACCACGCCGGTGCATGGTGGGCAAAAAAAACCCCGGGTGCCAAGGCAGCCGGGGTGTGCGCAGACGGTGGCGTCCGCGCTCAAGCGTAGGCGGCCAGCGCTTTGCGCATTTTCTTCATGGCCGCCACTTCGATCTGGCGCACGCGCTCGGCGCTCACGCCGTATTCGGCGGCCAGCTCGTGCAGCGTCATGCCGCCGGAGCCGTCGTCGTTCACCTTGAGCCAGCGCTCGCTCACGATGCGGCGCGAGCGGTCGTCGAGTTCGCTCATGGCCAAGGCCACGCCTTCGGTGGCCAGGGCGTCGCGCTCGGCCGATTCCAGCACCGCGGTGGGCTCGTGGGTGGCGTCGGCCAGGTAGGCAATGGGGCCGAACGCGTCTTCGCCGTCATCGCCCGGGCTCGGGTCCAGCACCACGTCGCCACCGGAAAGCCGCGTTTCCATTTCGCGCACTTCCTCTGGCTTCACGTTGAGTTCTCTGGCCATCACGCCCACTTCATGGTCGCTCAGCACCTCGCGGTGGGTGTCGCCGTCCAGCGCATCGGAGCGAAAGCCCTGCTTGCGCGAGCGCAGGTTGAAGAACAGCTTGCGCTGCGCCTTGGTCGTGGCCAGCTTGACCATGCGGCAATTCTTCAGCACATATTCGTGGATCTCGGCCTTGATCCAGTGCATGGCGTAGCTCACCAGACGCACGCCCTGGTCGGGGTCGAAGCGCTTGACGGCCTTCATCAGGCCGACATTGCCCTCCTGAATCAGGTCGCCGTGGGGCAAGCCGTAGCCCAGGTACTGGCGGGCGATCGACACCACCAGGCGCAGGTGCGACATCACCAGCTGGCCGGCGGCCTCCAGGTCGTTGTCGTCGCGCAGGCGGCGTGCGGCCTTCTGCTCTTCGTCAAGCGTGAGCAGTGGCAGGCGGTTGACCGCGGAAATATAGGCGTCCAGGTTGCCCAGGGGCGGCACCAGCGCCCAAGGGTTCGCGACAGCGATCTGGCCACTGGAAACGGCGGAAATAGGGGCAAGCGAGTGGGACATGCAGAACCTCCTCAGGACTGTTCCAAGAATATTAGCACTCTCTGTGATCGAGTGCTAAGGACGAAGTTCCACTCCATCTGCTGCCGTAAGGTCATGGCTGCATGGGTATGCGCAATGGACGACGGTTGAGTCCATGGGCAGTGAGCAAACGATGCGGAAATCAATCTTGCTCCCTCGACGGTTACGCCTTGGCGCGACTCGCATTCGCGACGGCTTGATCAGCGCTAACGAATGAACCCCTGGGGGCGCACTGGCCGGGTTCCAAAGCTCTCGGGGACTCCCCACACTTGGCGAGTTTGTACGATAGCGTACATGCAGAGCGATTCGGAATGTTCCTCGTTGAAATGAACGGTTGGCACTTTCTGCGATTGGTGTTTGAATGGTTTTGGTTGCCTTATTAATCAGAGCGAGTTTGTCAATTGGCCAAGGAAGGCGCGGTGCGAATTCACACATTCATTTCGCGGGCATTCGCCCGTCAACTGCGGCCCTCTACGGGCGACTTGAATGACATGGCTTTGCGCTACCACGGGCGGGTGACACTGAGGAAATTGCGCTCGACATGCAGCGGCCACTGACCGCGCAGGAGCGCAAAGGCAAGGTTCGGGCGGCTTTGCTCAGGCATTCCGCGCTCTGCATCTGGAAGAGTTTGTGCGCGACACATCGGCTGCGATTGCTGCTATTCGTGATGGACGAGCAATTAACTTGAAGCGGAGAGGACTGTCGTGTTGAATTGGTCTTACGACGTCCTTGCCAAGCGCTTCCAATTTGATCTTCAATGCCTGAAGAACGGTCTTCCCGACGCTTCCATTCACCGAACTGGCAGCACACTGGGTTACAGTGTTGCGCGTGTTTTCCAACCAGCCGCGAGGAGAAGCCGAAGGGGACACCCTGAAAAACCAGATGTGGCAAACGCGCCAGAAGAAGTTCGCGCGACCCATAGGCCCGAACAGGAGCTTCAGCTGCGGTGGACGACTGTCGCCTGCATAGTGAGGTTTCTGATAACGGCGAGAGGATGGACCCAGGCTTGCCGTTGACCACTGACCGGAGCGATCAGGCCCATGACAACTCCTGAAGTCGAACTGCCGTTTCTAGCTGGCGGTGGCGCCATGGGCGAACGCATACGCACATACCCGTGGTCGACGACATCGCTAGGCCACCCGTTGAGCTGGCCGCAGAGCCTTCGCACGGCGCTGCGCATTCTGTTGACGACTGAGCATCCGATATTTCTCTTCTGGGGCTCGGAACACACCTGCTTTTATAACGACGCGTATTCCCGCTCTCTCGGCCCAGAGAAACATCCCTCGATTTTGGGCGGCCCCGGCTGGAAGGCGTGGGAGGAAATCTGGCCGTCCATTGCGCCGCAGATTGAACACGTCATGTCCGGCAAAGGCGCGACATGGCACAAGGACCAGTTGCTGCCCATCGTCCGTCACGGGGCACTGCAGGAGGTGTACTGGACCTATAGCTACAGTCCCATTGACGAACCACTATCACCGTATGGTGTTGGGGGGGTTTTGGTCATCTGCACGGAGACGACGGACTACGTGCTCGCAGAGCGCAGGCTATCTGAAGAACGCCAACGTTTCGTCCAGCTGTTCGACCAGGCTCCCACCTTCCTGACGGTGCTCGAAGGCCCGAACCATGTGATTACGCTGGCCAACCCAGGGTATCTCAAATTGGTCGGTTACCGCGATGTGGTTGGCCGCCCAGTGGCCGAGGCGCTTCCCGAGGCGAAAACCCAAGGTTATGTCGCACTGCTGGACGAGGTCTACCGGACAGGGCAGCCGTTCTCAGCATTCGGTGCGAAATACGTAACTCAGCCCTTGGATGGAGGCTCCACCGACGAGCTGTATCTGGATTTCGTGTACCAGCCCATGACAGCAGCGAATGGCACGGTCACCGGCATTCTGGTTCAAGGCGTCGACGTCACGTCGCGTGCCGCGGCGGATCAAGCGCTTGCTTTGAACCGCTCACGCCTGGACTATGCGACCCGATTGTCCGGCGTCGGCTTCTGGTACTGCGATCTGCCTTTCGACGTGCTCGAGTGGGACGACCGCGTCAAGGAGCACTTCTTCTTCTCGCCGACGGCGCGCATCACCATCGATGACTTCTATGCCAGGATTCACGAGGAGGATCGCGAGCCAACCCGGGCAGCCATCGAGGCGTCGGTCCGTGGCCGGACACCCTACGACATCGTCTACCGTACTGTGGACCCCGCTACGCAAGCCATCAAGTGGATCCGTGCGCTTGGTGGTACCGACTATGCCAGCGACGGTTCGCCAGCTTATTTCGATGGGGTGACAGTGGATGTCACGGCACAAGAGCGGGACCAGCAGAATTTATCGATCCTCAATCATCAGTTGCGCGAACAGGATCGCCTCAAGGACCAATTCATCGCAACGCTTTCGCATGAACTGCGCAACCCGCTCGCGCCGATTCGCTCCGCAGCCGGGGTCATCGCATCGCCACAGGTGACGCCAATGCAGTTGCAGCGAGCGCAACTCATCATCGAGCGCCAAGCCAAGCACATGGCTTTGCTGCTCGACGATCTACTGGACATCGCGCGCATCACACATGGCCGTTTGAAGATCAGGAAACAGCCCGTATCGCTGTCCGAGGTGGTGGATTCCGCCATCGAAGCTGTCCGTCCGGGATTGAACTCCAAGAGTCAGGAGCTCACCCTGAGCCTTCCGGCGGAACCGGTGTGGCTTGATGCCGATCTTTTGCGGCTGTCGCAGATCCTGTCAAATCTGCTGGTAAATGCTGGCAAGTACAGCGACGCTGGTACGCAGATCACGATCTGTGCGACTGTTGAGAACGGGACACTGGCGCTGTCCGTCAAGGACGAGGGGATCGGCATTGCTCCTGGGTCCATCCATCGCATCTTCGATATGTTCTCGCGGGGCGACGGCGGCGAGGACGGCCTTGGAATCGGGCTGGCGTTGGCAAAAGGCCTTGCTGAATTGCATGGCGGCACCATCGAGGCGCACAGTGCTGGCCTCGGTCATGGCAGTGAATTTGTCGTTCGATTGCCGATTGTCTCGCCGACGTCGTCGGAGTTGGCTGTACCGGCCAACGCCGCGCAGGTCGATCCCGCACGTCGAAAAATTTTGATCGCCGACGACAATGTTGATGCAGCGGAAAGCCTGTCCATGCTGCTTCAACTCGCTGGCCACGAGGTGAGGGTGGCCCATTTGGGCCGCATCGCCCTGTCGCATGCACAGCTGTTTCGCCCCGACGTTGTGCTGCTCGACATTGGGATGCCCGATTTAAACGGCTATCAGGTGGCTCAGCAGCTACGGCAAGACCCGTGGGCGCGGAGCATTCAGATAATCGCCGTAACCGGATGGGGGCAGGAAGACGACTGCCGCCAAGCGATCGAGGCGGGGTTTGATCACCATCTGTGCAAACCCGTCGATCCGGATGAGCTGAGCCGACTGATAGGCAGTGGACAAAAAGCGCAGTCTTCCTAGTTGTTGAAGGAATCGCTCCGTTCACTGCAGCCCCCTTTCGCACACATTGCGTCCCGGCAAGCCAGCGGCGTGGCGCGAGCCCAAGCGACGTGCGGCTCACGGTTTCCAGCTTCATGCGGAGGTAGGTGCCCATCTCTTCGCAGGTCACGCGCAGCTGGTGGTCGGGCGTTGGGGTTTGATCCCGTCGGGCGTGATTCACGAGAGCCACACCATGCTCGCGCATTGATATGGCGCAGTGGAGTTTTGAAGTGCGAACGAAAGGTGGTCGCGCAAGCATGCAACAGTCGTCAAAGCCACTACAGTTCGGTGGCCCGAACCATCAGGACCAGACCATGCCCCGCCCCGTTCTCGACGAAGCCGCCATCCACCCCGCCATCCAGCAGAAAGTGGCCAACCTCCACAGCGACCTGTTGCGTCAGGTCCAGTCCGAAGTGGCTTCCAACGCCGTGATGGTGCTCGGCATGTCGGGCAATCCCTGGGTGGGCAAAGTCCGCAAGACGCTGACCGCAGCCGATGTGGCGCATGGCTACCTGGAGATCGGCAGCTACTTTTCGCAGTGGCGCAGGCGCAATGCGCTCAAGATGTGGACCGGCTGGCCCACCTTTCCCATGGTGTTTGTGCGCGGCGTCCTGGTGGGGGGCGCACAAGACGTTCAGCGGCTCGCCGAGTCGGGTGAACTGAAGCAGCTTCTGACCGCATGAAGCCGGCATCCCGCTCGACCAAGCCCGAAGTCTGGCGCTGCGACGTGGGCGGCGCGTCGGTGGCGGTGCTCGACATCCCCGGCTCGCTGGATCGGCATCGCAGCTTTGATGTGGACGCGACCCTCGCGGTGCGCGTGCCACAGCCGCTGGACGGCGCCTGGCACGAACTTGTCGTGGAACTTGACGGCAAGCGCCAATGGTCGCGCCGCATTGCCAGCAGCAGTCCGGGCCAGACCGACGGGCTGGACTACCACTGTCGCGTGGAACTGGCGCCTGGGCGTGCCTTGCGCATCCGCGCGGTGGCGGCGGCTTCCGGCGCGGTCGTGCGCCAGCTGACGGTGGAGGCGCGGGAAGAACTGCCGGGAGGGTGACGTCCGGCTCAGTCGGCGCGCTACGCCGTGGGCGCCGGCATCAGCTGGACCCCGTTCGACTTCGGCGCCATCCGCTCGCCACGGTGGGCCAGAGCCGGTGGCAGGGTCGCAGCGCGGGGGGAGTACCCTGTTGGCAACCCAACTGTTTGCAAGGTGCCCACCATGGAAAAGTCGTTCCACCGCTTCTCGGATCTGTTCGCCCAGCTCGGCCTGTCGGCCGACCCCGAGTCCATCGAAGCGTTCCTGCTCGATCACTCACCCCTGCCCGATGATGTGCGCCTGGCCGATGCGCCGTTCTGGTCAGCGGCGCAAAGTGCTTTGCTGCGCGAAGAAATCCTGGAGGATGCGGACTGGGCGGAGGTGGTGGATCAGTTGAATGTGGCGCTGCGAGGGCCGGCGGTGTGATTCAACCGCGACCGGCGCGCCGTGGGAAGCTGCCCCTCAGGAAGGGCTCATTTGAGCCCCAGAACCCACCGAGCGAGCGTCAATGATTCGTCTTCGGAAACCTGGGTTTGCGGCGGCATCGGAACCGTGCCCCAGACGCCCGTACCCCCTTCACGGATCTTCCTGGCCAACACCACGTCAGCGCCTTTGTCGTCTGCATACTTGGCGGCGATGCTCTTGAAAGAAGGACCCAGGGTGTTCCTGTCTATCCGGTGGCAGGCGAAACAGTTCTTGGTCTTGTAGAACTCGTCATCGGCGAACGCAGCGCCTGCGGGCCATCCCATGGCCAGTGCAGATAGAAGCAGGATCGGTTTCATCTTGGAATTGATTGAAAGTTGGTGAGGGCCGACGGGCCCCCACCAACAATGATTTTTCAAAGACCACCCGTGGTGAGCCCTCAGCTCGGCGTCAGTCGCGCGATGGTTCCCTCGTCGTTGGCCACGTACAGGTTCCCATCCGGTCCCTGCACCAGTGAGCGGAAACGCACCGCAGGCATGGGCAGGTTGACCGTTGTGCGGGTCGCGGTCAGACCATCACGCGAGATGTCCAGCACGTCCAGGCGATTGCCCACAGGCGTTCCGTGGATACCGATACCGCCGAAGCCGACGATCATCCGGCCGTTCCACCCTTTCCATTGCGGACCGCTCAAGAAGGTGGCGCCGAACATGCCCTGCGACAGGCCGTCGTTCGTCCACGCCGGCTTCATGGCGTTGGGGTAGGACTTGGTGTCGGTCATCGGCATGAAGGCCGATCTTTGCTTCGGATCCACCGCGCCCATCTGATTGGGGCTGTAGCCACAGTAGTTGTCAGGGCAGGCGCCGCGGCCGGCTCTGTTGGGGCGAGGGTCCCAGCCGGCGTTGCCGCCGGGCACCAGGGCAGTCACCTCGTCGGTGTGCCAGGGTCCGTTTTCTGCGGTGTACGCCTGGTTGGTGCCCGGTCGGAATGTGAGGCCTTGGGGGTTGCGATGGCCGTAGGTGTAGACCCGGGGATCAAAACCCGCCGGTGCGCCATTGCCGGGGGCGGCTTTGCCGTCACGATCAATGCGCAGAACCTTGCCGCCAATGAGGGTGGGGTGTTGGGGCACTTCGCCGTTGTGCGTGTCGCCAGTGGTCACGTACAGAAAACCGTCACCCGGGTTGAAGCGAATCCGCCCACCGTTGTGGGCACCGGGCCCGCCGAATGGGTGGTCACTGGCACGAGGCTTGTACCGAATGTCGGCCACGATATCCGTGCGGTCGGACACGGCGGTCATGTTGTCGTTGACCTTGAGGCGCATCACACGGTTGGTTCCGGGTGCGGTCAGGCTCGATGTGGAGTAGACATAGATGAAGCGATTGCTGGCGAAATTGGGGTCAACGGCCACCCCGGCCATGCCTGCCTGTCCTTCACAAAACAGATCGCTCGCGCTGGATGCGTAGCCCGTGGCGTCTTTCATGCCGAGCAGCTTCACCACCGTGCCACTGGGTTGTCGAACCGACAGACCCAGGCACTTCTCGGTGAAGAACATGGTGCCGTTGGGCAGGAACGCCATGTCCCACGGACTGTCGAGCTTGGTCAGCACAACGGTGTGCGAGAGCGTGGGAGCTGTGGTTTGACTTCCCGCGGTGGGGACACCGGACGGGGTGGCGCAAGCGGCGAGTGCGCAGGGAAGCGCCGCGATCAATAGCCGATTCATCTGATGTCTCCTTAGTGGTTATTTGCTCTTCCACCGCCTCTGGAGAAAGAGGAATTAAATGCTAAGGGTGCGAATCCAGACGTGTCAAGGCGCACTGCACCATCAAGGCCCTCGTTCACATCTGGCCGGTCTCCCGGTATCGTCCCCGCATCTTTTGATCGACGATGGCATTGAACGAGATGGGTGCCAGCAGCGTGGTCACCACGCCCATCAGAACCAACACTGAAAACATGCCCTGACCGATGAAGCCGCGCTCCAGCGCGATGCTGGCGACCACCAGCTCCATCGCGCCTCTGCCGTTGAGAATGAAGCCCAGACCCAGTGCCTCGCGGTTGGACATGCCGATGGCTCGTCCGCCGAGCCAGCCGGCCAGCACCTTCGACGCGATGGCCGCTGTCAACACCGCGGCGACAAAGCCGACATCTGCCAGCGCCGATAACTGGAACTCCAACCCCAGGTAAGCAAAGAACACCGGTGCGAGGAAACCTCCGGTGATCGAACTTAGCGTGCGGCGCAGGTCGGTGTAGCGCTCAGGCATGAACTGGCGTTTGTCCAGCAGCAAGGCCCCGAAAAACGCGCCGATGACGAAGTGGAAACCCAGGCTCTCGCTGAGTGACCCGAAGGCCAGCACGAACACGATGACAATGCCGAACACAGCCTCGGGGCCGAACAGCGCGGCCAGCCTCTCCGGTCCTGCAGACACATCGACACCGCGCCGGTGAAGCAGGTCAAGCAGCGCATTCAGGCCGAGCACGGCCAGCGCAAGCACCAGCAGTTTGAGTGTCACCACACCACCGGTGGACAGGATCGCGGCCCAGCTTGTCTGGGCGGGCAAGGCCAACAGCACGCCCAGGATGAACAGCGCCAGAATGTCGTTGATGACCGCCGTCGACACCGAGTAGCGCCCGATGGCGGTTTGCAGCAAGCCCATTTCGTCGAGCATCTTCACCGCCACGGGCATCGCCGTGATGGAAATGCACAGTCCCAGAAAGATGATGCGCATCAGGTCCTGGTCGAATGCCCAGGCCACGGCCGCGCCCGCGCAGAAGGGCAGGAAGAAAGCGACCATCGCAACGACGAAGCCGCGGCCGCGCATGGCAGCCTGCACATCCTGGAAACTCATCTCCAGGCCGGCGTCGAGCACGACGAGGAAGATCGCCAGGGAGGCGATGCCCGACAGCGCTGGATTGGGTTCGACCAACCCCAGAATCGCCGGCCCGAGCAGTATGCCCGCCATCATTTCGCCAACGATGGCGGGCTGGCCCCAGCGCGTGAACAGATGTCCGAGCACGCGCGCGAGCACGATCAGAGTCAGCAAGCTCGTCAATATCTGCATCGTGGTCCCTGAATGACAGTTGTGGTTGCGCTCAAGTGTCGCTCAGACGCACCTTGGCCTCAGGGGAAAGCCAAAAGCCTAAGGAAAAAAGCGAGATGAAACGACACATCCGGTTGTTGCTGGCAGGTTCGATAACGCACAGACTCGGGAGCCATTTTTTTTTACGGTGTGTGCCTGTTCTTCCAACCACAAGGCGCACCCATGAACATCGAGACCCAGACCTCCCCCGAGCTCAAACACATCGCCGAACTGATCAAGGACATTGCCACCTCGATGCTCACCACCATCGAGGCCGACGGCTCACTGGCCAGCCGACCCATGTACGCGCTGGAGATGGACGCCAGCGGCGCCATCTGGTTTTTCACCGACACGCGATCCTCCAAGGTGGAGCGATTGAGCGTGGCCAACCTGGCTTTCACCGATCTGGACGACAGCACCTACGTATCGCTGTCGGGGCACGGGGAGATCGTGACCGACCGGGGCCACATCGAGCGTCTGTGGTCGCCGTTTGCGCGGCCCTGGTTTCCGGACGGCCCGGATTCTCCCTCG
The DNA here is from genome assembly GCA_040385485.1 of Pseudomonadota bacterium. Classification (GTDB taxonomy): domain Bacteria; phylum Pseudomonadota; class Gammaproteobacteria; order Burkholderiales; family Burkholderiaceae_C; genus Hydrogenophaga. Next base: position 64,942 of record JAZKHJ010000003.1, read on the forward strand.
CTGGCCTTGTTGAAGTTCGTGCCGCATTCCGCCGATTACTGGGACGCGCCCAACAGCAAAATGGTGCGCGCGGTCAGCGACCTCGTGTCCATCGTGGCAGGCAAACCCATCGGCATGGGTGAGCACGGCTCGCACGAGGGACTGTCGGGTGGTGTGATGCCCGCTGGAGGTCGCCCGTGAAAAAGACCGGCAAGCCCCGGGAGCCCCGACCGCTGGAGGGGACGCCCTTGAAGCTGCCGCACGAGCGGGACGAGCACACGGACATGACCGACGACAAGCCCGATCCGGTCATCCTGCAGGCCTACAAAGACCTGAAGCAAGGCCAGGTGGACACCGACATGCGGGCCACGCCGGGACAGGACGCGGAACGACGCGCCCGCGACGTGCCGGGTGCCGGCGGGCAGCTGCCGCGGCAGGACAAAAAGAGCGTTCGCCGCCAGTAGCGGGAGCTTTCAGAAGGTCTGCCACACATCGGTGGCAGAATCCGCGCTCCCCATGAGCCGGCGCTTCCGTTCGTGCCTCGGGGTCACTTCCCACCCGCTCCCCCATGACTCCTCCGCTCCACGGCACGCTCGGCATTGATTTCGGCACTTCCAACTCGGCCATGGCGTGGGCCGATGTGCGGGGCACGGCGCGCTTGATTCCGCTGGAGGGAACGGCGGTTTCCATGCCCACGGCGGTGTTCTACAACTCGGAAGACAGCAGCACGCATTTCGGCCGCGACGCGGTGGCGCAGTACCTCGCTGGCACCGAAGGCCGGTTGATGCGCTCGCTCAAGAGTCTGCTGGGCAGCCCCCTGCTGCTGGAGACCACCGTGGTCAACCACCAGCAGATCAGTTTTCAGGACATCGTGGCCACCTACCTGGCTGCGCTGCGCGAGCGCGCCGCGCAGTCGCTGGGCGTGGCGCCCACCAAGGTGGTCATGGGGCGGCCGGTGCATTTCGTCGACGACGACCTGGAGCGCGACGCGCTGGCGCAAGACTCCCTGCTGCAGGCGGCGCAGGCCGTGGGCTTCAGGCAGGTGTCGTTTCAGCTGGAGCCGATTGCCGCCGCGCTGGACTACGAACGCCGCCTGGAGCGCGAAAGCGTGGTGCTGGTGGTGGACCTGGGTGGTGGCACGTCGGATTTCACCGTGGTGCGGCTGGGCCCGCAGCGCATGAAACTGACGGACCGCGCGGGCGATGTGCTGGCCACCACCGGCGTGCACATCGGCGGAACCGACTTCGACCACAAGCTGAGCCTGGAGCAGGTGATGCCCCTGCTGGGCTACAAGCACAGGGGGCCGCAACAGCGCGAGGTGCCCAGCCGCGTGTTTTTTGACCTGTCCACCTGGCACCTGATCCAGTGGCTGTACCAGCCGCGCGCCTTGAGCCAGGCGCAGCAGCTGCGCGTGAATTACACCAACGTGGCGCTGCACGAGCGCCTGATGAAGGTGCTCAAACACCGCGACGGCCACCGCATCGCGCACGAGGTGGAGCAGGCCAAGATCCGCTGCTCGGAGCAGGACGGCGCCACGCGGGTGGATTTGTCCGAAGTGGAGCGTGGGCTCGACGCGGCCATGGACGCGGGCGCGATGCGCGACCATCTGGGCAGCCTGCTCGCGCGCACCGTGGCCTGCGCGCGCGAATGCGTGCAACGCGGTGGCCTCACCGACAGCACGCTGGACGCGATCTACCTCACCGGCGGCTCCTCGGCCTTGCGGCCATTCCAGCGCGCGTTGCAGGCCGAGTTCCCCGGCGTGGCCATGGTCGAGGGGGATCTGTTCGGCGGCGTTGCCTCGGGCCTGGCCTACAGCCGCTCGTGAACTTGCGCCCGGGAACACGCTCCAACCTGACTTCGTCGTGAACGCTGGAGTCGAGTGATGCGCATGTCCTCGTGGAGTCTGGCCGGTGTGGTCTTCTTGTCAGCCTGCAGCGGCTACGCGCCGCCCAAGGACTTTGTCGGAGCCACTGCCGAGCAAATCGTGACCGCCATGGGGCCGCCGGAAACGCGGCGCCAGGTGGACGGTGGCACCCGGCTGGAGTTTCCCCGTGGTCCCTATGGCCGCCACACCTGGTTCGTTGACCTGGATGCCTCCGGGCGAGCCATCCGCGCTGAGCAGGTGCTGACCGAAAAGAACTTCCTGCAGATCAACCCCGGCATGGACCAGGACGAGGTCCGCCAGAGGCTGGGTCGTCCGGGTGAGGTGCAAGGGCTGGCGCGGTCTCGTGGCGTGGTCTGGAGCTACCGCTACGTGAATCCGTTTTGCCTGTGGTTTCAGGTCGAGATATCCGAGGAGCGGAAGGTGCGTTCGGCCGGGCATGGGGAACCACCGGAATGCATCAGACCCAACAGGGTCCTCATCCCCTGAGCGGGCGGCCGTGGCCCTGTCAGGGCAATACTGAGGTCACGCCGAAGCGGTAGACCGTGGTGCCACGGTAGGGCCGTCCCGGTGCGACCACGTTTTGCGGCAGCGTGGGGCAGTTGGGCGCGTTGGGAAACCACTGCGGCTCCAGGCACACGGCCGAGCGCGGACGGTGCCGCACGCCCCGTTTGCCCACATCGGGCTTCTCGGCCGCGCCCAGCTGGCCGGCGGTGTACACCTGCAGCAAGGGCTCGGTGGTCCACACATCGAGCGTGCGGCCACTGCCCGGGCTGTGCAGCCGGGCACACAACCGGGCTTCGTTGGTGGGCTGGGCATCCAGCACATAGCTCAGGTCGATGTCGGGCAGCTCGCCCAGCCTCTGCGCGGCTCGCAGGTCTTGCGGGTGGCCCTGCAGCGGCAGGCGCTCGCCGGTGGCGATGCCGTCGGTGCCGGTGCCCAGCACCTCACCGGAGGTCACCTGCAACACGTGGCCGTTGATGTTCGTGTTGGCCACCCCATCGAGATTGAAATAGATGTGGCTGGTGAAGCTGGCCGGGCCGGCATCGTCCAGCGCGGTGGCCAGGTGCTCGATCACCAGCGCGTTGTCGTCGGTCAGGCGGTAGGTGAGTTGCAGGTCGAGCGTGCCGGGGAAGTCGTCTTCCGTGGTCAGAAAACGGTGGCGCAGTTCCAGCGTCTGCGCGTCCGTCTGGGTGGCGTCAAACGCACGGTGCCGCGCGCCGCGCGGCCCGCCGTGAATGCAGTGGGCGCCTGCATTGGGCGTGAGGCGGTGTTCAAGGCCGGCGAGCGTGAAGCGCGCGCCGCCGATGCGCCCGGCGTAGCGTCCCACGAACACCCCCATGGAGGGTGAGCCGGTGAGCACCGCATCCAGGCTGTCGTAGCCCAGCGCCACATCGTCCAGCACCCCGTGCCGATCCGGCACCACGATCTGCAGCACCTTGGCGCCGAGGTTCGTGATCGCCGCCACCATGCCGCGCGCGTTGCGCAGCAGGAAGAGGGCGGTGGGCCGGCCGTCCACGGTGCCCGTGAAGTGGGCCGGGTCGAGCAGGTGCGGAAACGGTAGGGGTGCTGGGCTCATCGCCCTTATTGTGGGCCGAGCGATCGGATGAGCTGGTCGAGCTGTTCCATCTCGGCCGGCTTCAGGTCGGTCAACGGTGCGCGCACCGGGCCGGCACCGTGGCCCACCAGTTGGGCGCCCGCCTTGACGATGCTCACCGCGTAGCCCTGGCATCTGTTGCGGATGTCCAGGTAGGGCATGAAGAACGACTTGAGCAAGCGGTGCTGCGTGGCGTGGTCGTCGGTGCGCACGGCTTCATAGAAGTCCATTGCGGTCTTCGGGATGAAGTTGAACACCGCCGACGAATACACCGGTGTGCCCAGCGCCTTGTAGGCCGCGGCATACACCTCGGCCGTGGGCAGTCCGCCCAGGTAAGAGAAGCGCTCGCCCATCTTCAGGTAGATCGACATCATCACTTCGATGTCGCCGACGCCGTCCTTGAAGCCGATGAGGTTGGGGCAACGATCGGCCAGGATCGCGAGCGACTCGGGCGTGAGCTTGCAGACGTTGCGGTTGTAGACGATCACGCCGAACTTCACGCTCTTGCAGACCTGCTCCACGTGGGCGATCAGGCCTTCCTGGCCGGCCTCGGTGAGGTAGTGCGGCAGCAGCAGCACACCATGCGCACCGAGGCGCTCGGCCTCCTGCGCATGCGCGATGGCGGTGCGGGTGGGACCACCCGCGCCGGCAATGATGGGCACCTTGCCGCGGCAGGTGTCCACCGCGGTCTTGACCACGGTGCCGTACTCCGGGCCGCTGAGCGAGAAGTACTCGCCCGTGCCGCCCGCTGCGAACAGGGCGCTTGCGCCATAGGGCGCCAGCCACTCCAGCCGCGCGGCGTAGCCCTTGGCGTTGAACTCACCTTGTGCGTCGAAGTCGGTGACGGGGAACGACAGCAGTCCGCTGCTGACGATGGATTTGAGATCCTGGGGATTCACGTAAGCGTCCTCTTCTTGAAAATAGGCTTGAAAAAATCAGTCGAGCTTGATGTTGGCCTCGGCCACCACCTCACCCCAGCGCTTGCGCTCACGCTCGAAGAGGGCGTCCTGCTCGGCGGGCTGCATGGTCACCACCTCGGCACCCTGGCCGGTCAGGCGCGCGCGCACGTCGGGGCTGCGGATGATCTTGATCAGCTCGCTGTTCAGGCGCGCGATGATGGCCGGCGGTGTGCCGTTGGCCACCAGCACACCTTGCCAGGTGCCGGACTCAAAACCTGCGACGCCCTGTTCGGCCAGCGTGGGCACGCTGCCCACCAGCGGCATGCGGGTCTTCTTGGAGATGCCCAGCACCTTGAGGCGCCCGCTCTGCACGTGCGGCAGCGTGGCCAGCATGCCGTTCATGATCACCTGGGTCTGACCCGCCACGGTGTCGGTCACGGCCTGCGAACCACCCTTGTAGGGAACATAGATCCACTTGGCGCCGGTGGCGCGCTGCACGGCCACACCGGCCACGTGCGGAGCGCTGCCCACGGCCGTCACCGCGAAGTTCAGGTCCGAGGTCTTGGACAGTTCGACCAGTTCCTTGAGGTTGTTCGCCTTCACCGAGGGGTGCACGGCCAGCATGTGCGGCGAATACGCCAGCATGGTCACACCGCGCAGGTCTTTGCTGGGGTTGAAAGCCAGCTTGGTGTAGACCGAGGGGCTGATGGCCAGCGCGCCCACGTCGCACAGCAGCATGGTGTGGCCGTCGGGGGCGGACTTGGCCACCAGGTCGGCGCCGATGTTGCCGTTGGCACCGGCCCGGTTCTCCACCACCACCGGTTGGCCCAGGCTCTCCGAGAGCAGCTGGCTGATGGCGCGCGCGATGATGTCGGACGAGCCGCCCGGTGGGTAGGGCACGATGAGGCGCACCGGCTTGTTGGGAAAGCTCTGCGCGTACGCGGGCAGGCCCACGGTGGCCAGGGCGGCGGAAGCAGCGGACGTGGCAATGAGTTGCCTGCGGTTCAGTGACATGGAGATCTCCTTGGGGGTTTATTTGACGAGGCTGGGCAGCCAGAGCGAGAAAGCGGGGATGTAGGTGACCAGCAGCAGGCACACGCCCAGCGCGCCGTAGAACGGTGCGATGGTGCGCATCACCTGGCCGACCGAAATGCCACCGATGGCGCAGCCCACGAACTGCACCGAGCCCACGGGTGGGGTGTTGAGACCGAGCGCGCAATTGATCAGGATCACGATGCCGAACTGGATCGGGTCCATGCCGAACTGCATCGCGATCGGCAGGAAGATCGGCGTGCAGATCAGGATGGTGGCCGCCATGTCGAGGAACGTACCGAGCACGAACAGCAGCAGGTTGATCATGAGGAAGATCACCCACGGCTTGTCCGACACCGCCTTCATGAGCTCGCCCGTGATCTGGGGGACTTCGTACAGCGCCATGAAGTACCCGAAGGCGGCCGAGATGCCGATCAGCAGCAGTACCACGCCGGTCGTCTTGCAGGCTTTGGCGCAGGCCTTGATGAAGTTGGTCCATGACAGCGAGCGGTACACCAGGGTCGTGATGAGCAGCGCCCAGGCCACGGCAATCGAAGCCGACTCGGTGGCGGTGAAGGCGCCCGAGAGGATGCCCACCAGGATGATCACCACCACCATCAGGCCGGGCAGCGATGCCAGGAAGGCGGCGAGCACCACGGTCCAGCCCACGAAGCCACCGGCGCGCACCGGGTAGCCCCGACGGACCGCCACCCAGTAGGCCGCGGCCAGGTTGCAAACCGTCAACAGGATGGCGGGCATCAGGCCGGCGAGCATCAGGCTGAGCACGCTGACCGAGGCGATGCCCGAGGTGGCGAGTGTGAAGATGATCAGGTTGTGCGAGGTCGGCATGATGGCGCCGACCAGCGAAGCGTGGGTGGTGACGTTGACCGCGTAGTCGGCGTCGTAGCCCTCTTTCTTCATCAGCGGAATCATCACCGAGCCGATCGCAGATACGTCGGCCAGCGGCGAGCCGGCGACACCGCCGAAGATGGTGCAACCCAGCACGTTGCTCATGCCCAGGCCGCCGCGCACGTGGCCCACCAGGCTGTTGGCAAAGCGCACGATGCGGTCGGCGATGCCGCCGTACAGCATGAGCTCGCCAGCGAACACAAAGAACGGGATGGCCAGGAAGCTGAACACCTGCATGCCCCCCACCATCTTCTGGAACACCAGGGCCACGGGCAGACCCGCGGCGATGATGGTGACGACCGAAGACAGGCCGATGGCGAAGGCCACCGGCACGCCGATGAGCAGGAACAGCGTGAAGCTGACGGCGAGGATGGTCAGTTCCATGAAGGCTCCACAATCTCGCCGCGCAGCATGGCCAGGAAATGCTCGACCGAGAACATGATGATCAGCACGCCGGCGACCATCAGCGGGATGTAGTCCATCGCCTCGCTAACGCCCAGCAGGGGTTTGATCTCGCTCCACTTGGCGTGGGCCCAGATCCACCCGCCGTACACCATGAGCGCGCCGAAGATGCCGACCAGCACGTGGATCAACAGCTCCACCCGCAGGCGCCAGCGCTCGGGCAGCAGCACCACCATGGACTCCAGGCCGATGTGCCCTGCGTCGCGCACGCCCACGGCCACGCCGAGCGCGGTCACGTACAACACCAGCAACAGCGCGAGCGCTTCTGCCCAGGTGGGGGTGTCATTGAAGACGTAACGCCCGATGACCTGGTACTGGACGCACAACACGAGTGCGATCAGTCCGACCACGGCGAGCATCAGGCTGAGCCGGGACAGACCGGCACAGAGCTTGGTGTACATGAAATCTCCTGGGCATTGCGCGGCCACCGTCCCCACAGTGGGACGGGGCCGGGCGGGGGCGGGTTGTTTACTTGGTGTCCTGGATCGCTTTGACCAGGCGCTTGAGATCCGGGGTGGTCATGAACTTGTCGTAGACCGGGCCCATCACCGCCTGGAACGACTTCTTGTCCACTTCGGCGATCTCGGCGCCGCCAGCTTTCACCGCCGCAAGCGACTTGGCTTCCTGCTCATCCCACTTCTTGCGCTGGAACGCCACCGATTCCTTGGCCGCGGCGCGCACCATGTCCTGCTCGGCCTTGGGCAGCTTGTCCCAGGCGATCTTCGACATCAGCAGCATCTCGGGCGCCATCGAATGTTCGGTGCGCGAGTAGTACTTGGCCGACTCATAGTGTTTGGTGGATTCGAACGAGGGGATGTTGTTTTCCGCAGCGTCGATCAGGCCGGTCTTCAGGCCCGTGTAGACCTCGCCGAAGGGCATGGGCGTGGCGTTGCCACCCATGGCACCGATCAGCGCGACCCACAGCTCGGACTGCTGCACGCGCACCTTCTGACCCTTGACGTCGGCCACGGTCTTGATGGGCTTCTTCGCGTACAGCGAGCGTGCGCCGCTGTCGTAGAACGCCAGGCCGATGAAGCCCTGTTCTTCGCAGGACTTCAAGATTTCTTCGCCGGCGGGGCCGTCGAGCGACTTGCGCATGTGTTCGACCGAGTTGAAGAGGAACGGCATGGTCGGCACCTGCGTCTTCTGGCACACCGAGTTCATCGGGCTGATGTTCACGCGTGTCATCTCCAGCGCGCCGATCTTCACCTGGTCGATGGTTTCCTTCTCGGTGCCGAGAGCGCCCTTGTTGAAGACCTTGATCTTGTGTTTGCCGCCGCTCTTTTTCTCAAGCAACTCGCTCATGTGCTTGACGGCGGCCACGGTGGGGTAGTCGTCGGCGTTGTGGATGTCGGCCGAGCGGAACTCGGTGGCTTGCGCGGTGAGGGCGGCGCAGGCGGCCACGATGGTCAGAAGGGGTTTGAAGTTCATGTCGTCCTCGGTGTCGTCGGTTGGTTGGATGGAAGCTTGGCTGGAAGGGTGGGGGCCTGGGGGCCTCTTGTCGGAATTCGGGAATCAGGTTTTGCAGAGCGGCTCGGGCAGTCCGCGCACGCCAGGGAGCAACGCAAACACGCCGCCAGCCAGCGGCTGGTCGGACAGATCGCCTCCTGGCCGGATGGAGGTGACGAACAAGGTGTCGAGCCCGCTGCCGCCGAAGGCGCACATGGCGGGTTTCTTCACTGGCACGGCGAGCGATCGGTCGAGTCGGCCGTCGGGTGTGAAGCGGTGCACCAGGCCGGCGTCGTTCCCGCAGATCCAGTAGCCACCGTCTTCGTCCACCGCCGCGCCATCGGGTCGGCCGGGCAGGGGCTTCATGTCGATGAACACGCGTTGCTGGCTCGGCGTGCCGGTGTCCGTGTCGTAGTCGAAGGCCCACACGGTCTGCACGTTGGGGTGCGAGTCCGAGAGGTACATCGTCTGGCCGTCGGGGCTGAAGGCCATGCCGTTGGGCGTGATGAAGCCGCCCTGCAGCGCGCGCAGCGAGCCCCCATCGAAGGCGTACACGCTGCCCGCAGGCGCGGCGAGCGACATGTCCATCACCATGGTGCCGGCGCGCAGACGCCCCTGGCGGTCGCATCGGCCGTCGTTGAAGCGCATGCCGCTCTGCGGGTGCTGCACGGTGGCCAGTGGTGCGTGGTCCAGCGTGCCGTCTTCATGCGGTGTCAACAACGCCACGCCGGTTTCCATGGCCGCGACCCAGCGCCCGTGCGGTGTGGCCTCGCTGCCCGCTGCGAGCGCGACGCAGCCCGTCATCTCGGGCGTGGGCCACTGGCGCGACTGGCCGGTGCCGGCGTTCCAGCACCACAGCGCACGGCCCGGGATGTCGACCCAGAACAGGCACTGGCGCTGCACGTCCCACACGGGGCTTTCGCCCACGCCGTTGCGCGCGTCGATCAGCAGTTCAGCGGTGGAGCTCATGGCGTTCAAAAGGGGCCGGCCTTGACGAAGCCGCCGCCCTGATAAATGGCCGCCGGGTCGCTCAGATCCGGCGCGCTGGTGCGGGCGTAGATGGCTTCGCGGAACACGTCGGAGGTGTCTTTCGCGACAAAGCCCACGTGGCGCGCACGGCTGTTGTCCCACCAGGTCACGGCGTTGTTGGACATGCCGAACACGATGCTGTGGCCGAGCACCGGTGTGCTCAGGCAGGCGGTGATGAGGCGGTGCAGATCGTCGAAGCTCAGCCAGGTGGCGAGCATGCGGCGGTCTTTCGGCTCGGGGAACGAGGAGCCGATGCGAACGCAGGCGGTCTCGATGCCGTGGCGGTCGAAGTAGAGGCGCGCGAGGTCTTCGCCGAAGGCCTTGCTCAGGCCGTAGAAGCCGTCGGGCCGCGCCGGGTGGTCGGCGTGGATGGTTTCGCTCTGTTTGTAGAAGCCGGTCACGTGGTTGGAACTGGCGAACACGACGCGCTTCACGCCGTGTTTGCGAGCGGCCTCGTAGAGGTTGTAGGCGCCCACGATGTTGGCCTGCAGGATGGACGCAAACGGCGCCTCCACCGAGATGCCGCCCATGTGCACGATGGCGTTGCATCCGGCCACCATGGCGTCGACTTCGTCGGCGTTGGACAGATCGGCCAGCACGATTTCTTCGCCGGCTTGCGCGGCGCCCAGGCCCGCCTTGTCGGACAGGCGCAGCACTTCGCAGTTGCCCTTGAGGCGCTCGCGCAGCGCGGTGCCCAGGCCGCCGGCGGCGCCGGTGAGCAGCAAGCGGTGGTGGGTTTTCAAGGTGTTTTCCATGGGGCTCGGCGGTCTGGTCTGAAGTTTTTCGGAGGCATTTTTTCGAAGGGCTTGGACTTATCGCAAGTGCTTTGCTACAGTCCGCACATCTTGGTTGTCTGTTGTCGGTTGTCAGACAACTGGGCGAATTGTGTGAACCCCGAGGTGGGGTGTCAAGGAAAAAACAATGCTCTCAGTGAAAACCCTAGGTACCGAACCGGCCGCGAGCGGAGCCGTGGCAACGCGCCCGCGCCGCCCCCGCGGCCTGGTGCCCGAGATCGTCGACACCCTGGCCGCCGACATGCGCGAGGGCCGTCTGCAGACCGGCGACAAGTTGCCCACCGAGTCCGAGCTGATGGGGCGTTTCGAGGTCAGCCGCACGGTGGTCCGCGAGGCGATCTCGCGCTTGCAGGCCTCGGGTCTGGTGGAGACGCGTCACGGCATCGGTACCTTCGTGATGGCGCCGCAGGAGCAGAGCAATTTCCGCATCGCACCCGAAGACTTCGCCACCGTGTCCGACGTGATCTCGCTGCTGGAGTTGCGCATCAGCCTGGAGAGCGAAGCCGCCAGTCTGGCCGCCCAGCGCCGCGACGACAGCCACCTGCAGAACATGGCTGCCGCGCTCGCGGCCTTCGAGGTCTCCATCGACGAATCGTCCGACGCCGTGCCTTCGGACTTCCAGTTCCACATGGAGGTGGCGCGCGCCACCGGCAACCGCCACTTCGCCGACCTCATGACCTACCTCGGCACCATGATCATTCCGCGCACCCGCATCAACACCGCCAACAGCGCCCCCGAAGGCCGGCTGGCCTACCTGCGGCGCGTGCACACCGAGCACCAGAACATCTACAACGCGATCCGCCAACGCGATGCCGACTCCGCGCGCATGGCCATGCGCACCCATCTCTCCAACAGCCGCGAACGCTTGCGTCGCGCACAACCCGACTCCTCCACATGAACGACCTGCAATCTTTTGACGCGCGCTCCGGCGCCGCGCACGGTGAACCCCTGCGCGCTTCCACTCCTGAAGCCATCGACACCGCCGCCCAAGCCGCCGCCGTTGCGTTTGACACCTGGGGCAGCAGCACCGGTGCGCAGCGCGCCGAGCTCTTGAGCGCGCTCGCCGCGGCGCTGGAATCCGATCGCGAGGCGCTGGTGGCGCTGGCCGATGTGGAGACGGCGCTGGGCACTGCGCGCCTCAATGGCGAGCTTGACCGCACCGCATTCCAGTTGCGCCGCTTCGCCGACATCGCCACGCGGGGTGTGCCCTTCGAGCGCCTGGACGACCCGGCCGTGGCCGGCGCGCCGCCTGTGGGCCACCCGGCCATGGTGCTGCAGCGCGTGCCGCTGGGCCCGGTGGCCATGTTCGCCGCGAGCAACTTTCCGTTCGCGTTCTCGGTGCTTGGCGGTGACACCGCCTCGGCCCTGGCCGCCGGTTGCACGGTCGTGGTGAAGGCGCATCCGGGGCATCCGCTGCTGTCGCAGCGCGTGTTCGGTCTGATCCAGAACGTGCTTCAGGCGCAGGGTCTGCCGGCCGGGCTGGTGGGTCTGGTGCAAGGCGCGGGGGTGGAGGTGGGCGTGGCGCTGGTGCGACACCCGCTTATTGCCGCCGGCGCCTTCACCGGCTCCACGCGCGGTGGCGCGGCCCTGCAGGCCGAGGCCAACGCACGCCCGCGCCCGATCCCGTTTTACGGCGAACTCGGCTCCATCAACCCGGTGGTGGCCTTGCCCGCCGCGCTGCAAGCCAAGGGCGCCGAACTCGCCACCACGTTGGCTGGCTCCATCGTGCAGGGCTGTGGCCAGTTCTGCACCAACCCCGGCCTGATCGTGCTGATCGACGGCGCCGAGGCCGACGCCTTCGTGGCGCAACTGGCCACCGCGCTGGCTGCGCAACAGCCGCACGCCATGCTCACCACCGGCATGCGCCGCGCGTTTGACGCGGGTGTGGCGCGTTTCGTCGAACACGGCGCGCAAGCACTGGTGCAGCAGCCCGGCAGCGCACAGGCGCCCGGCCCGCAGTTGCTGCAGGTGAGTGCCCAGCAGTTCCTGCAAAACAGCGCGCTGCACGACGAGGTGTTCGGCCCCTCCAGCCTGATCGTGCGCGCGGCCTCGCACGCCGAGGCGCTGGCGGTGCTGGCCGCCGTGGGCGGCAGCCTCACCGTGACGGTGTGGGGGGCAGACGCCGAATCCGATGACACCCGCGCGCTGGTGCGCGGTGCCATGGCCATCGCTGGCCGCGTGCTGTTTGCCGGCGTGCCCACGGGTGTGGCGGTCACGGCCGCGCAGCAGCACGGCGGCCCCTGGCCCGCGTCCACCGCGCCCATGACCACCTCGGTGGGCGACGCCGCGCTGGCGCGTTTCCTGCGCCCGGTGAGCCTGCAGGACGCACCGGCCTGGCTGATCGCGCGCCAGGGCCGACCGTGCTGAGCGTCAGCAGCGCCGCCTTCTTCACCCGCCCGCGCAACGTGGTCCTGCTGGCCACGCTGTGCTGCCTGCTCTGGGGCAGTGCCTACCCGGCCATCAAGAGCGGCTACGCGCTGCTGGCCATCGGTCGCGACGACACCGCCTCGCAACTGGTGTTCGCCGGCTGGCGCTTCGTGCTCGCCGGCGCGCTGCTGCTGGGCATGGCGCAGGCCATGGGGCGGCCGGTGTTCGCGCTCTCGCGCGGTGACCTCGGCCGCATCGGCCTGCTGGGCCTGGCGCAGACCTCGCTGCAGTACGTGTTCTTCTACGTCGGCCTGGCGCACACCACCGGCGTGAGGGCGTCCATCTTCAACGCCACGGGCACCTTCTTCAGCGTGCTGCTGGCGCACTTCATCTTCCACAACGACCGCCTCAACCAGCGCAAGGCGCTGGGTTGCCTGGTGGGCTTTGTGGGCGTGATGGCGGTGAACCTGCGCGGCGCCCATGAGCTGAACGCGGAGTTCACCCTGCTGGGCGACGGCTTCATCGTGATCGCGGCCTTTGTGCTCTCGGCCGCCAGCATTTTCGGCAAACGGCTGTCGCAGCAGATCGACGCCATGGTCATGACCGGGTATCAGCTGGGCATTGGTGGCCTGGCCTTGTCGGTGGTGGGGCATGCCACGGGCGGCGAGTTGCGGGGCATGGGGGTGGCGGCAGCGTCGTTGCTGCTCTACATGGCCATTCTTTCGGCCGTGGCGTTCGCGCTCTGGGCTGCGCTGCTCAAGCACAACCGCGTGGGCATGGTGTCGGTGTTCAACTTCCTCATCCCGGTGTTTGGCGCCTTGCTCTCCGCGCTGTTCCTGGGCGAAGAGATCCTGGCCTGGCGCAACGCCGTGGCGCTGCTGCTGGTGTGTGGTGGCATCTGGCTCGTGACCACTACGGCGCGGACCCCAACCGCGCCCGCTTGACCCCGGCCCGCGCGGGCGAGCGGCATCGGGGCTACAGTGCCGCCATGCGCGCGGATGGCCGGATGGTCCACCACCGACGGCGCAGGGGGTGCGTTCATGCTGTTGCTGATCCTGGGGCTGGTGTTGTTTCTCGGTGTGCACTCGGTGTCCATCGTCTCGCCCGGCGGGCGACACCGGCTGGTGAAACAACTGGGCGAAGGCCCATGGAAGGGCCTGTATTCGCTGGTCTCGCTGGCCGGGTTCGCGCTCATCGTCGTGGGCTACGGCGCGGCGCGTGAAGCGCCGGTGGTGCTCTACACCTTGCCCAATGGCTTGCGCCACCTGGCGGCCGTGTTGATGCTCCCGGTGTTCGTGCTGCTGCTCGCAGCGTATTTGCCCGGGCGCATCCAGCGCGCGGCCAAACACCCCATGCTGCTGGCGGTGAAGCTGTGGGCACTGGCCCACCTCCTGGCCAACGGCACGCTGGCCGACGTGGTGCTCTTCGGCGGTTTCCTTGCCTGGGCTGTGGTGGACCGCATCTCGGTGAAAAAGCGTGCCGCCGCGGGTTTGCTGCGCCCCGGCCCGGTGCTGCCGGGCAGCAAGGCCAACGACGCCATCGCGCTGGTCGGTGGCCTGGCGATCTATGTGCTCTTTGTCGTCTGGGCGCATGCCTGGCTTATCGGCGTGCGGCCCTTCGGTTGAGCGGGCACCCCGCTTGCCCCGGGAACCCTGGGTAGTTCGGGTGCACCAACGGTGCCTAGCCTGTCACACCCCACCCTGGAGAACCCGATGACCCGTTTGTTTGCACTGCCCTTGGCTGCCTTGTGCGCTCTGGGCGGCTTGCCGCCCGCTGCTGCCCAGGCCGTCACCACCGAGGTGGTGACCAGTGGTCTGCAGAACCCCTGGGGTGTGGCCTTCATCGGCGAAGGCCGCATGCTTGTGACCGAACGGCCAGGGCGCATGCGTGTGGTGGGGGCTGAGGGGCGCGTGGGCCAACCCCTGGGCGGATTGCCGCCGGTGGAAGCGGGTGGGCAGGGCGGTCTGCTCGACGTGATCACCGACCGCGAATTCGCCAGCAACCGCAAGGTGTATTTCTGCTATTCGGAGCCCGCGGCCAGTGGCGGTGGCAACTCCACCGCCATGGCCTCGGCCACGCTGTCTGCTGATGCGGCGCGCCTGGACGACGTGAAGGTGATCTTCAGCCAGGCGCCGAAGGTGAGCAGCCGGTCGCACTTCGGTTGCCGCATCGTGCAGACCGCTGATGGCAGCCTGTTCCTGACCCTGGGCGACCGCTTCTCCCGGATGAACGACGCGCAGACGCTGGACAACCACCACGGCAAGGTGGTGCGCGTGCGTGCCACCGGCGGCGCCCACCCGGACAACCCCTTCGTCGGTCGTGCGGGCGCGCTGCCCGAGATCTGGAGCATCGGCCACCGCAATCTGCAAGGCGCCGCGCTCGCGCCCGACGGCCGGTTATGGACCTCGGAGCACGGCCCGCAGGGCGGTGACGAGATCAACCGCCCGCAGGCCGGCAAGAACCACGGCTGGCCCGTCGTCACCTTTGGTGAGAACTACGGCGGCGGTGCCATTGGCGAGGGCATCACCCGCAAACCCGGGATGGAGCAGCCCTTGCACCAGTGGACTCCGTCGATCGCGCCCTCCGGGCTGGCCTTCGTGACGAGCGAGCGCTACGGCAAGGCCTGGCAGGGCAGCCTGCTGGCGGGATCGCTCAAGTTCCGCTACCTTTCGCGTCTGGTCATTGAAGGCGAGCGCGTGGTGCGCGAAGAGAAACTGCTGCCCGACCTCAACCAGCGCGTGCGCGACGTGCGCCAGGGACCCGACGGCTTCATCTACCTGCTGACCGACGACCGAAACGGCCAGCTGTTGCGCCTGCTGCCCGGGCGCTGAAAGGGCCACCCATGCGACAACATTCACCCCAGCCCATCGCAGCGGCGGGCGCGCGTCCCGATGCGGATCGTGCGGCGCTGGCACGGCACTACCAGGCGGTGCGCGATCAGTCGCGTGCGCTCACGGCGCCGCTGTCGCCGGAAGACTGCCAGGCCCAGTCGATGCCCGACGCCAGCCCCGCGAAGTGGCATCTCGCCCACGTGACGTGGTTCTTCGAGACCTTCGTGCTCGAACCCTTCGAGCCCGACTTCAAGCCCTTCAACCCGGCCTTTCGCGTGCTCTACAACAGCTACTACAACGGCGTGGGCGAGCAGTTTCCGCGGCCCCAGCGCGGCTTGGTCACGCGGCCCGATCTGGCCGAGGTGTGGCGCTGGCGCGAGCAGGTCGATGAACGCATCGTGCGGCTGATCGAGCGCACCCTCAGCGCCGATGCCTTGCGCCTGATCGAGATGGGCCTGCACCACGAGCAACAGCACCAGGAGTTGCTGCTCACCGACATCAAGCACCTGCTCTCCATCAACCCGCTGCGCCCGGCCTACCAGCGCGCCTGGCCGCTGGTGTCGGTCTCGCCTGTGCCCGCGCGCTGGGTCGCTTGCGAAAGTGGCTTGCTCGACATCGGCCACCCCGGCGAAGGTTTTGCATTCGACAACGAATCCCCGCGCCACCGGCAGTGGCTTGAACCGCATGCACTGATGAACCGCCTGGTGACGCACGGTGAGTGGCTGGAATTCGTGCTCGATGGTGGCTATGCCGAACCTCGCTGGTGGCTGTCAGCCGGCTGGGACTGGGTGCGCGCGCAAGGCGTGCGGGCGCCGCTCTACTGGACCCTGCCACAAGACGCCAACGCCTTGCCCACCGTGTTCACCCTGCACGGCGAGATGCCGCTGGACCCGCACACGCCGGTGGTGCACGTGAGCTACTTCGAGGCCGATGCCTTTGCGCGCTGGAGCGCGGCCACGCACGCCGATCACACCGGTGCCCGCCTGCCCACAGAAGCCGAGTGGGAAGCGGCTGCGACCGCTCTGCCGGTGCAGGGCAACCTGCAAGAGGCCGGTGCCCTGCACCCCATGCCCGCGCGCGCGGCGGGCACTGGCCTGCTGCAGATGTTTGGCGACGTGTGGGAATGGACCACGAGCAGCTACAGCGCCTACCCGGGCTACCAGCCCATGGAAGGCGCAGTGGGTGAGTACAACGGCAAGTTCATGATCAACCAGACCGTGCTGCGTGGTGGCTCGTGTGCCACACCGGTCTCGCACATCCGCGCGAGCTACCGCAATTTCTTTCCAACCGATGCGCGCTGGCAGTTCAGCGGGCTGCGATTGGCGCGCAGCCTTCAGCGCACGGAAACCAGTCGTGACTAACGAACGAACTGGTCCACGTAGTCCGCGCCCAGGCCGACCTGCGTGTAGTGCTTGCGGCACATCTCGAGTTTCGTGAACACGTCTTCGTAACCGCTGGGCTGTCCGACTGCGTCGACGTACACCATGGCGCCCGAGATGTTGAAGAAGGTGATCATCTCGTCGTCCGGCCCCGAGGCTTGGTCAACCACCAGGGTGTGAATCTCACCCGGCGGTTCGTACACAAACGAGCCGGCGCGGGCCACCCAGTCGTGTTCGAGGTAGCGCCACGAACCCTTGATGACGTAGCCCACCACCACCGAGGGATGGATGTGGCGCGAGAGCACGCCAGACTTTCGCACCCGCAGCAGGTTGCACCAGCTGCCTGTCACGGTGTTCAGCAGCAAGGGCCGGAACCACACGTTGTCGGCCTGCGGGACCCAGACGCGCTCGTCGTCCGGAATGGCCTGCACGGCGATCTCGGGCTGGATGCCGGGGAGTTGCGTGATCATCATGGGATGCCTTGAAGAAGTGGGTGTCTCAAGCGATCAGGTAGCCACCATCGACGGGCAGCACGGCGCCGGTGATGAAGCCGGCTTGGGGGCCGCACAGGAACAGGACCGGACCGGCCACGTCGGCCGGCGTGCCCCAGCGGCCCAGGGGCGTGCGCGCGAGGATGGGTGCAGCGCGCGCCGGGTCGTCCTGCAGCGCCTGCGTCAGGGGCGTGGCGATCCAGCCGGGCGCCACCGCGTTCACGCGGATGCCGTCGGCCGCGTACGCGATGGCCAGCGACTTGGTGAGTTGCGCCACAGCGCCCTTGCTGGCGCTGTAGCCAGGCACCAGGCCGCCACCGAAGAAACTGAGCATGGAGGCGGTGTTGACGATGCAGCCACCCGAGGCTTTCAGCAGGCCGCGAGCGGCCGAGCAGGTGCGCATGGTGCCGTTGAGGTTGATGTCGAGCACCTGCGCAAACACCTTGGGGTCGTTCTCTTCGCCGCGCTTGATGATGCCCGCGCAGTTCACCAGCACGTGCAGATGGTCCAGCCCGGCGAAATGGGCCAGCACGGCGTCATCGCTGCGCACGTCGAGTGGCACGAACCGGAGGTTCGTTGGTGCGTCTTCGCTGGCCCGCGCCACTTCCGCCTCGGTGGCGCCGGTGGCGGTCACGCTGGCTCCGGTGGCGGCAAAGGCCTCGGCGATGCCACGGCCGATCCCGCTGGTGCCGCCGACCACCACCACGTGGCGGTCCTTGAAGAGGGTGTCGGTCATGGTCACGACGCTCCCGGCCATCACTTGGCGTGGTAGGGCTTGGCCCCGAGCTTCATGCGGTAGATGCGGAAGTTGGGCACCTTGGGTTTGTCGAAGTCCATGTCGCCGTCCACCCACAGGTGCAGGTGGTTGCTCACCAGGTACAGGTCGCCGCGCGGGCCCCACGCCAGGGTGTCGGGCCACGAGATGTCGTCGCTGGTCACCAGGGTGGAGACCACACCGGTCTTCACGTCGCGCTTCATGACGCCGTTGAGGCCGAGGGCCGTCATGTAGAGGTTGCCCGCGCGGTCGGCGGTCATGCCGTCGGTGTTGGACGGCAAGGTGGCCACCACCTGGGCGGCCTTCTTCACGTCGTCCTCGCTCTTCGAAAAATCGCGGATGAGCGCGGTGGGCAGCGAGAGCAGGCGGTTGCCGGTGAGGTTGGTCCAGTAGAGCGTCTTCTTGTCGCCCGAGAGTGCGATGCCGTCGGCGCCGGTCTGCATGCCGTTGGGCTTGCCGTCCTTGGGCTTGAGCACGTCGCGGCCGTGGATCTTGAAGCTGAAGTTCTCGTTGTTCACCCACTCCGGTGCCGAGAGCACGCGCTTGGCTTTGTTGGCCTTGATGTCATACACCAGGATGCCGCCCTTGAGCGGGTTGCAGAAGATGCCCGAGTCACTGATGTAGACCATGCCGGCGTCGTTGTCGACCGCCACGTCGTTGAGAAACGAACACTTCTTGTCGGTGTCGGCGTCGTTGAATTCGTAGCGCGCCACTTCCTTGCCGGTCTTGAGGTCCCAGCCCACCAGCTTCTCATCGCCCGTGCCCGAGGGTGCGCCGGCCACATGCCCCTGGTCCAGGATCCACATCACGTCGTTGCGGTCTATCTCGAAACCCAGCACGGCCTTCAAGCCCTTGGGGTTGGCCACATCGTTCAGGGCCTTGTTCGGGAAGGGCTGCAGCTTCCATTCCTTGCCCTTCTTCACCAGCTTGGAGAGTGTGGCCGGAATCTCCTTGCCGCCCCAGCGAGCGGTGCTCACGTAGATGTTGCCCTTGGAGTCCACCTTTGCGCCCTGCATCAACACCTTCTTCCAGACCTGCTGGTCTTCATAGGCTTTCTCGGCCACCGGGTCGCCCAGGTCGTAGGCCAGGCGCGTCCATTCCGCGACGACTTCGAGCTGGGGTGGGGCGGCCAGAGCAGCGCAGGCGAGTGTGCCGACAGCGATGGCGGTGATCCGTTGAATCCAGGGGTTCTTCATGTTGTCTCCTCGTTTTTTTCGGGGTGAAGTCTGCTCAGGCAGATCGGAGGGCGCCGAGCACCTGCCCGGCGGTGGGAATCGGCGCCACCGCGCCATAGCCTTGTGTGGACAGGGCGGCGGCTGCGGCGGCGTAGCGCCCGGCTTGCGCCAGGCCGTCGCCCAGCAACCAGCGGTGCACGAAGGCACCGCCGAAGGTGTCGCCCGCGCCGGTGGCGTCCACCGGCTGGCAGGGGTGGGGTGCGATGCGGTGGCGCTGGTGGCCATCGGCAATCAGCGCGCCCTGGTCGCCCAGCTTGAGCGCTACCACCTTCGCACCCAGGCGCAGGCAGTGGTCCACCAGCGCGTCGGGGTCGGTCAGGCCGGTGATGGCCACCACGTCGTCGTAGCTCGGCAGGCAGAGGTCGCTGCGCGCGATCACGTCGCTCATGACGGCGCGTGCCCGGTCGATCGACCAGAGCTTGAGCCTCAGGTTGGTGTCGAAGCTGACCTTCACGCCCGCCTGACGGGCTGCGTCGATGGCCGCGTAGGCGGTGTCGCAGGCCGCGGGCGAGATCGCCAGCGAAATGCCCGAGAGGTGCAACACGCGCGCGCTGGTGATGCGCTCGCGCGGCAACTGCAGCGGGTTCATGCGCGAGGCGGCCGAGCCGCTGCGGAAGAAGCTGAACTGGTGGCCGGATTCGCCGTGGGTGACGAAGTAGATGGCGGTGAAGGCGTCCGGGTTCGTGGCCACGTCGGTGTGGTCCACGCCTTCCTCGTCCCACAGCCGGCGCAGCAGGCGGCCGTAGGGGTCGTCGCCCAGCGCGCTGAGGTAGGCCACGCGAGCCCCCTGGCGCGCCGCGGCAATGGCGAAGTTGGAGGTGTCGCCGCCGAAGCCCTGCAGGTACAGGCGTCCCTCGCCGTCACCCGTCTGGTTGAACTCGACCATCGCCTCGCCCAGCGAGACGATGTCGGCCTGGGTCGCCACCGTCATCAGATGCGCCCGTACTTGGCCAGGCCCTTGCGCAGCGACTTCTCCGCGATGATGAGCTTGGCCTGCTCAAGTTCGCGCACGTCGATCTCCTGCGCCATCGCCAGCACTTCGGCGGCCTGGGCGTGCGGCACCACCACCACGCCGTCCACGTCGCCCACCACGATGTCACCAGGGTGCACCATGATGCCGCCCACACGCACCGGCACCTGTGAGGCCACGGTGCGGAAGCGGCCGAGCGTGGTGCCAGGGCTCACGGCCCGCGCATAGACCGGGAACGCGTAGTCGCGGCGGATCTCGGTGAGGTCGCGCACGCCGCCGTCGAGCACCGCGCCCACGTGGCCGTTGGCCACGGCGCCTGCGGTCATGAGGCCGCCCCAGACCGCCACGTCGGGTTCACCGCCGTCGATGCTGATCACGATCACGCTGCCGGCGGGGGCTTCATCGATCAGGTCCAGCGCGTGTTGCGGTGGCACGAACTCGTCGGTGGCCGTCTCCAGCACGGTGGCGGCCGGGCCGCAGATGCGCTTGTCGTTGATCTGCGGCTTGATGGCGCATTCCATGTAGCCACGGTGGCCGCACACCTTGTCCACAGCGTCGGCCACGGAGGCCACGGCGACTTGGTTGAAGGCTTCGATCAGGTCTTTCATGCAATTGCTTTCGTCAGGGGTCAGGGAGTCACCAGCGGTTGAGCCAGTGCAGGGGTGTTTCGCCGCGAAGCACGCGCACGGCTTCCTCGGCGGTCTTTCGTTGCAGTTCGCGCATGGACTCCTCGCTGTACCAACCCATGTGGTTGGTCACGGTCACGTTGTCCAGGCCGAACAGCGGATGCGCGCCCGGGGGTTCCTGCTCGAACACGTCCAGGCCCGCACCGAGAATGCGGCGTGCCTTGAGCGCCTCAAACAAGGCGTCGGTGTCCACCAGCCCGCCGCGCGCGGTGTTGACCACGATGGCGGTCGGCCGCATCAGGGCCAGGCGCCGGGCGTTGATGAGATGTCGGGTGTGGTCGTTGAGTGGTGCGTGCAGCGAGATCACATCGGCCTCGGCGCACAGCGTGTCGATGTCGGCGCGCTCCACGCCCGGCGGCAGATCGGCGCCCGGGTCGCACACCAGCACGCGCCCAAAGCCGAAGCCGCTGAGTTTGGTCAGCGTCATGCGCGCGATGCGGCCGAAGCCCACCAGGCCGAGCGTGCGTCCGCGCCAGCGCACCATGGGCTGCAGCACCCCGGTGGACCAGCGCCCCGCACGCACCTCGGCGTCGTGCAGGCCGATGCGGCGCCCGACCGACAGCGCCAGCGCCACCGCGTGCGAACTCACCTCGTCGGTGCCGTAGTCGGGCACGTTGGCCACGCGGATGCGCTGTTCGCGCGCGGCCACCTGATCGATGTTGTCCACGCCGATGCCGTAGCGGATGATGGCCTGGCAGCGTGTCATGGCCTCGATGACGCGCCGGGTCACCGGCGATTCGCGCACCAGCACCACGTCGGCCTCGCGCACGGCGTCCAGCGCCGCGTCTTCGTTGCGCCGGCAGGGCCGCAAGGAGAAGCGGGCGCCCGCCGCGGCCAGGAGGGCTTCCTCCTGGTCGTACGCGGCGTAGCCGTCGTCCAGCGCCACCACCAGGCGCTCGTTTGACATCACGGCGCTCACTTGGCGGCGGTGGCGGCGAGCAGTTTGTCGGTCCACTCCTTGCTGACCTCGGCGTCCAGGTAGGCGCGCACGGCGGGCTGCGAGGCCTTGCGGAAGCGGTCGATCTCGGCCGGGGTGAGCTCGGTCACCGTCATGCCTTTTTCGGACAGCACCTTCTTGGCCGAGAGGTCCTGCTCGCGGGTCATGTCGCGGTGGATCTTCTTGGCCTTGTCCACGCCTTCGGTCACGGCCTTCTTCTCCACATCGGTCAGGGTGTTGAAGAAGCGGTCGCTCACCAGGTAGGCGTGCAGGCTGTAGACGTGACCGTCCAGCGTGACGTGTTTCTGGTGCTGGTAGAGGCTCGCGGCCATGATGTTGGTGACGCCGTTTTCCTGACCATCGGCCGTGCCCTGGGCCAGCGCGGCGGGCAACTCGCCCCAGTCGATGGCGGTCGGGCTGGCGCCCAGCGATTCCACCAGCTTGACGAACACCGGGCTGGGCTGCACGCGCATCTTCAGGCCCTTCATGTCCTCGGGCGATTTGATGGCGCGCTTGCTGTTGGTGAAGTGGCGGATGCCGTTGTCGGCGTAGCCCATCAGGCGGATGCCGGTCTTCTTGCGCATGTCCTCGGCCAGCTCCTGGCCGAATTTGCCGTCCAGCACGGCGTAGGCGTGGGCGTGGTCGTTGAACACGAAGGGCATGCCGAAGATGTTGAAGGTCTTGTAGACGCCGGGGATGCCGCCGTCGTGCACCACACCCAGCTCCACCGTGCCCAGGCGCAGGCCTTCCATGATCTGCTGGGCCGGGCCCAGCTGGCCGGCCGGGTAGATCTCGACCTTGACCGAACCATTGGTGGCTTTCTCGACGTGTTCCTTGAAGGCCAACGCGGCCACGTGCTTGGGCTGGTCGTTCTTGGCCGGCTGGAAGTGGGTGTACTTCATGACCTTCTGGGCCATGGCGGGGCTGGCGCCCAGGGCCATCGCGGCGGCGGCGAGCGCGGTCAGGAATTGTTTGCGGTTCGGTTTCACGTAGGTCTCCTTCTCGGGTGGTGGAAAAGCACTTAGTTGCGGTAGCCCAGCACGCCGGGCAACCAGGTGGAAATCAAGGGAACGAAGGTGAGCAGCATCAGCACGATGAAGAGGGCCAGCAGCATGGGCCGCATCTCGCGCACCATCGGGCCCATCTTCACGCCCGACACCACCGAGGTGACGAACAGCAGGCCCCCCACGGGCGGCGTGACCATGCCCAGCGTGAGGTTCACGATCACGACGATGGCGAAATGCAGGGGATGGAAGCCGGCGGCTTCGGCCAGCGGTGCCAGGATGGGCACCATGATCATCACGCCCGGCAGCGGCTCGATGAAGATGCCCACGAGCAGCAGCAGCACGTTGATGGCGATGAGCAACTCGACCGGACTGAGGTTCATGCCGGCGATCCAGCCCGCCACCTCCTGCGGGATCTGCCCGACCGTGAGCACCCAGGCGAACACCGCCGAGGTGGCCACGATGAACAGGATGGACGCCGTCATGAGCGCGGTGCGAAACAGGATGGCGGGCAGCATGTCCCAGCGCAGCGTGCCGTACACAAAGCGCCCCACCAGCAGGGCGTACAGCACGGCCGCAGCAGAGGCTTCGGTGGGCGTGAAGATGCCCAGGTGGATGCCGCCCAGGATGATGCCGGGCAGCAGCAGCGCCGGCAGCGCGCGCCAGAACAGCAGCCACATCGGCGAGGGGTCCAGCATCTCGGGAGATGACCGGTAATCGCGCCGCACGCTCACCCAGTGGTTCACGATGGCCAGCGAGACGGCGATGAGCAGACCCGGGATGACACCCGCGAGGAACAGCCCGGTGATGGTGACGCTGTTGTCGGTCAGCGCGTAGACGATCATGATGATCGACGGCGGGATGATGGGCCCCACGATGGCGGTGCTGGCCGTGAGCGCGGCCGCATACGCGTCCTTGTAGCCGGCCTTGCGCATCATCTTGATAAGCATGGCGCCCGGCCCCGCGGCGTCGGCCAGCGCCGAGCCGCTGATGCCGGAGAAGAAGGTCAGCGTGAGGATGTTGGCGTGGCCCAGTCCACCGCGGCGCATGCCCACCAGGCGGGCGGCGAACTTCAGCAGCACGTCGGTCAGCGCCCCGCCCGACATCAGTTCGGCCGCCAGGATGAAGAACGGAATGGCCAGCAGCGGAAAACTGTCCAGGCCACTGAACAGGTT
This sequence comes from Pseudomonadota bacterium, assembly GCA_040385485.1. Classification (GTDB taxonomy): domain Bacteria; phylum Pseudomonadota; class Gammaproteobacteria; order Burkholderiales; family Burkholderiaceae_C; genus Hydrogenophaga. The sequence goes on from JAZKHJ010000003.1 coordinate 88,824, forward strand.
CTGCATCACCACCAGCGCCGGCATGCCCGGCTTGAGCCAGACGGCCACCAGGCCGGCAATCAACATGGCAAAGGCGATCGGCGCACCGATGACCATCAAGCCGACAAAAACGAAACCCAGAATGGCGCTCATGACATCGTTCCCTTGATCACAGCGCCTGCGGGTCGAAACCCTCGATGCGGTCCCATTCACCCCACACCACCCAGCGGCGTGCGATGAGCAGCAGGTGCACCAGCATCAGCGCCGCGCCCACCGGCAAGGCCAGGTAGACCTTGCCCAGCGACCAGCCCAGGACCGGCGATTCCTGCTCCCAGGCGAAGCTGGCGTATTCGATGCCCAGCCACACCAGCACGACCAGGGTGGCCGCCATGATCGCCACGATGAGGCCGCGCAGCAGACGCGCCCCGGTGTCGGGCAGCGCGACGTGCAGGGTGTCGATGGCGATGTGCCCACCCACACGCAGCGCCGGGCCGGCGCCGAGCAGGGCGGCCCAGATCATCATGTAGCGCGTGGCTTCCTCGACCCACGAGAAAGAATGCCCGAAGACGTAGCGCGAGATCACGTTGCCGATCACCAGCGCGGCCATGGTGCCCAGCAGGACGATCAAGGCCCAACGGTTCAAGCCCACGAAGGTCTCTTCCAGGAAATGCGGTGGGCTCTGCGGTGGGGCTGCGGTCACGGGGTCTCTCCGGTATTTCGTGCTTGACTTGAAGACACGCATCGTATCTGATATCTCAGATCTGCCATGCTGGGAAACCCTTACACTGCGATCGAATCCATGCCTGCCACTCACTGCGCCTCACGATGACCAAACAACTTGTGCTCGAACGACCGCGCCTGCTCACCGAGGTGGTGGGTGAACGCATCCGCGAGGCCATCGTCAAGGGCGACCTCAAGCTGGGCGAGCAGGTGTCCGAAGCCCAACTGGCCGCGCTCATGGGCGTGAGCAAGACGCCGGTGCGCGAGGCGCTGGTGCGCCTGCAAGGCCAGGGCCTGGTGCAGATCCACCCGCAACGCGGCACCTTCGTGTTTCGCCTCTCGCCTGCAGAAGTCACGCACCTCTGCCGTTTTCGTGTGATGGTCGAAACCGAGGCGCTGCGCGGCGCCATGGCGAGCGAGCCGGCGCGCCTGCTCAAGGGCTTCAAGCAATGCGTGAAGGAGATGAAGGCTGCGGAGGCCGCGCAAGACCTGCCAGCGCTGGCCCGCATCGACATGGCCTTCCACTGGAACACCTTCGAGGCCTGCCCGAGCCAGTACCTGCGATCGGCTTACGAGCTGCTGCGTTCGCAGCTCACGGCCCTGCGCTACCGCTCACCCATCACCAACGCGGTCAAGAGCCACCAGGTGCTGGTGGATGCGATCGGCGACGGTGATGTGGACACGGCCTGCGCCATGCTGACCGAGCACATCCTGGAAAACGAAACCCGCTACCGCAACGCCTGCGAACTGACGTGAACGCTAGCGCGTGAGCAGGCGCCGGGCGCCATGGCTGGCCGCGTCCACCACCGCCACCATGAGCAGCATCGCGCCCAGGATGGTGGCGGTCTTGTTCATCTGGAACAGCCCCATGTGGAAGGCCAGCAGCTGACCCAGGCCGCCTGCGCCCACCACGCCCAGCACCGCAGCGGCGCGGATGTTGTTCTCCCAGCGGTAGAGCGTGTAGCTCATGAGCTGGGGCAGCACCTGCGGCAGCGTGGTATAGAGGAACACGCGGCCATTGCCCACGCCTTGCACGCGCAGCGCCTCGCCGGGGCCAGGCGGTGCGTTTTCAATCGCTTCGGCGAACAGGCGGCCCAGCACACCGGTGGTGTGAAAGGCCAGCGCCAGCGTGCCGGCAAACGGGCCTAGGCCGGCCGAGATCAGCAGCAGCGCGGCCCACACCAGCTCGGGAATGCTGCGCAACGCGTTGAGCAACCAGCGCGTGGGGGCTCGGGCCCAGGCCGCGTCGGCCCGGTGCAGGCGGCTGGCGGGCAGGGCCAGCGCGAGGCCGGCCGCGGCGGCCAGCGCCGTGCCCAGCGCCGACATGGCCAGCGTTTCCCAGGCGCCGATGGCGACTTTCTTCAGGAACACCGGCGAGAGGTCGGGCGGGAAAAACTCGGCCACGAAACGGCCCATGCTGCGCGCGGCATCCAGCGAGAGGAACTGCGCCCACTGCAGATCCAGCGAAGCGAAGCTGGTGACCACCAGCACGATCAGGCCGGCCATGAACCAGCAGGCCTTGCAGCGCGCGTCGAACAAACGCGGCGGCAGCTTGTAGGGTGGGTTGGCTGCATGACCCCCACGCTGGTCACTTCGTGTACTGCGCTGCCCCCCAAGGAGGCTCTCGCTGCTTGGGGCGGCCCGGCGCTGCTCGGATTTTTTCATCGCATCAACCCAGCGATTTCCGAAGCCACGAACTCACCCGGTCCGCCAGCGCCACCAGCAGCACAAACACCAGCAGCATGGTGGCGACTTCACCGCCGTTGAACATCTTCATGGAGTTGTCGAGCTGCTGGCCCAGGCCGCCAGCCCCGACGAAGCCCAGCACCACCGATGAGCGGATCGCGCACTCCCATCGGTACACGGTGTAGCTGGTGAGCTCGGCCGCGTTGGTGGGCAACAGACCATAAAAGAAGGCCTGCAGACGGCCGCTGCCGTTGCGCAAGAGTGTTTCGGTGGCGTGCGATTCGCCGCTTTCCAGAATCTCGCCGTACACCTTGCCCAGCATGCCGCCGTAGGTGAGGGCGATGGCCAGCACACCGGCCGTGGGGCCCAGGCCGACCACGCGCACGAACACCAGCGCCCACACCAGCTCGGGCACGCTGCGCAACACGATCAGCAACCAGCGCACCAACTGCCGGAACCAGAACGGCCCACGCGCCATTCGGCCCGACAGCGCCGAGATCGAGAGCAGGCGCACCGACATCAGCGCGAGCGGGATCGCCACCACCAACGCGAGCGTGACCCCTGCGGTGGCCATGGCCACGGTGCGCCAGGTCTCGCGGGCGATCATGCTCAAGAACTCCGCGTTGACCACCAATGGCCAGAAGGTGGCGATGAACTGGCGGCTGATCTTGAGGTTGTCGGGCTCCAGGAAGATCCAGGGCTTGAACTCGGTGGCCACCATGAGCGGCCACAGCAGCACGGCACCCAGGGTGAGCCAGAACACGCGGGCGGTCCACGCAGGGTCGCGCGCGGGGGCGCTGCGCAAAGAGGTGGCCGCAGCGCTCATGCTCAACGGCAGTGCATCACCGCAGGCGGCAGCGTGAGCGGCTGTTCGGTCACCACCACCGGCACCTCGCCGCGCAGCTCGTGTTCGAACTGGTCGTACAGGCGCGCCAGGCGATCCTGTGTGACCTCGGCGGCCGGCAGGTCAAAGGCCAGCTGGCCGTCTCTCAAACCGACGATGCGCGGGAAGTGGGCCAGTGCCACGTCCACCTGGTGCAGCGTGGCCACCAGCGTCACACCGCGCTCGCGCGCGACGTCCTGCAGCGCGGCCACGGCCTGCCTGGAGCGTGTGGGGTCCAGCGCCGAGAGTGGTTCGTCGATCAGCCAGAGTCTGGCCGGCGCGAGCAACGCGCGCGCCAGGCCCACGCGCTGGCGTTCGCCACCCGAGAGCCTGTCCACCCGCTCGAAGAGCTTGTCGGCGAGGTCAAACTGGTTCAGCGCATCGAAGGCGGCGGGAATGTCGTCGGGGTAGAAGAGCGAGCGCAGGCTGGCCAGCAAACCCATGGCCGGCAGGCGGGCGGCGAGCACCGAGGTGACGACGCGCTGGCGCGGTGGCAGCGGGGGCACCTGCGGCGCCAGAAAAAGCTGGCCGCGCTGGCGCTGCAGCGCGGTGCGCGAGAGCGCCCAGGGTTCGCGGTCATCGAGCCGCAACCGGCCTTCGGCCGGCGGCAGCGCGCAGGCCATGACCTGCAGCAGCGTGGTCTTGCCCGCACCCGACGGTCCGATCACGGCGACCTGCTCGCCCGAAGCGATCGTGAGGTCGAGCGAACGCAGCGCGGGCGCGTGGCCCACGCGCGCCGCGGGGTGGCGTGCCGAAACGCCTTGCAGTTCGATATTCAACCGACCGGCCTTTCGATCAGAGCAGGCCGGCGCTGCGAGCTGCGGCTTCCAGGCCTTTGTAGTTCTCGGGCCTGGTTTCAATGTAGCGGGTGGCGCGGTTGAGCTTCAAGATCTCGGCGTGCTCGGGGTTGGCCGGCGACAGGCCAATCAGCGCGGCCTTGATCTTCTGCTGCATCGCCACCGGCGTGTCCGCGTGCACCGACCAGTTGTAGTTGAAGTAACCCGGCGTGGTGAAGAACACGTCAACCGCTTTGGTATCCACCTTGTTCTCGGCCACGAATTTTTTCCAGACCGTGATGTCGAGTGCGGCGGCGTCGACCTTGCCGCTGACCACCGAGGCGATGGTGGCGTCGTGCGCGCCGCTGTAGGCGATGCGGCGGAAGTCCTTCTCGGGTTCGATATTGGCCGCCAGCAGGAAACTGCGCGGCATGAGGTGGCCCGAGGTGCTGCTCTGCGAGCCGAACGACACCTGCTTGCCCTTCATGTCGGCCAGGCTCTTGATGCCCGAGTCGGTCTTGGCAATGAAGACCGACTGGAACCTGGTGTCTTCTTCGCGCTGGGCCAGCGGCACGACCTTGCCACCCGAACGGATGTTGGCCTGCACAAAGGTGAAACCGCCGAACCAGACGAGATCAACCTTCTTGTTGACCAGCGCTTCCACGGCGGCGGGGTAGTCGCTCACCGGGGTGAATTCGACTTTCACGCCGAGTTCTTTTTCCAGGTAGGTGGCCAGCGGGGTGAACTTGCGGATCTGTTCGGTGGCGGCTTCTTCGGGGATGGTGGTGACGCGGAACACGGTTTGTGCGTGGGCGGCAGCGGTGACGGCAAGCACGGCGCAGGTGAAGAGTGCGCGCAGGGTGCGTGAGGTGTTTGTGAACATGGTGAATCCGATGAAGAGGGATTGGGGAGGGCGTATTAGACCCGAGATGCCCGGCACCGCAGGCCCGTGAGGGCGGGGCGTCCGCTGTGCAATTCCCTGCTGGTAGGTCGGTTACCGCACAAACCACGGACGCCTCCTCCGCTATAAAGGCCCTTCCCGGAATCTCCCCATGCCCCTCCAGACCGCAGCCCCCCCCTTCATCCAGCTTCACTTTGAAGACCAGGACGCATTGCGCACCGAGCTCGTGGCCGGTCTGGTGGAGACACCTGCGACCATTGCGCCGAAATTCCTGTACGACGCGCTGGGCTCGCGCCTGTTCGACGCCATCACCGAACTGCCCGAGTACTACCCCACGCGCACGGAAGCGGCGATCTTTCAGCAGCACGGCGCCGACATGGCGCGTGTCGTGCCCGGCGGTTCCATCCTGCTCGACCTGGGCGCGGGCAGCTGTGCCAAGGCCGCGCGCCTGTTTCCGGTGCTGCGCCCGGCCGCCTATGTGGCCATCGACATTTCGGTGGAGTACCTGCGCGACACCTTGCAGCAACTGCAGAAGCAACATCCTTCGCTGGCCATGCTCGGGCTGGGGATGGATTTTTCAAGCCGCTTCGCCCTGGGCGCCGAGGTGGCCGACTGGCTGGCCGACGGGCCTGCTGCGCAGGCGCCTCGCGTGGTGTTCTACCCGGGCTCGAGCATCGGCAATTTCACCCCGAAAGAGGCGCTCGCCTTGCTCAAGCAGGCGCATGCGGTGTGCCGCTCGGGTGGCGAAGGCGGGGGCCTGCTGATCGGTGTGGACCGCCTCAAGCCGACAGCCGTGCTGGAGCCCGCCTACGACGATGCGCTGGGTGTCACCGCGGCTTTCAACCGCAACCTGCTGCTCAATGTGAACCGTGTTCTCGGCGCCGATTTCGCACCGGCGGCCTGGCGCCACGTGGGGCTGTTCAATGCAAGTCTTTCGCGTATTGAAATGCATCTGGAGGCCACAGCGCGGCAGACCGTGCGCTGGCCCGACGGCGAGCGGGTGTTTGGGCAAGGCGAGCGTCTGCACACCGAGAGTTCTTACAAGTGGCAGCCCGAGGCCTTCGAGGCCTTGTTGCAGGACGCCGGGTTCGGCCAGGCGCGTCACTGGAGCGACGCACAAGGCTGGTTCAGCGTGTTCTGGGCCCCGGCCTGACCCGACCCTAGCTTTTGAGCACCGAGTCGATCAGCCGGAGCATGACCTCGGCGGTGTAGGGCTTGGGCAGGAAGTGGTCGAGGCCCAAACCGGATGCCCGGGTGACCTTTCCGTTCTGGGAGATGCCGCTGGCGCCGATGATCTTGACCAGCGGGTTGATCTGCCGCAGTGCCGTGATGGTCGCCGGGCCGTCCATCACGGGCATCATCATGTCGGTCAGCACCAGGTCAATGCCCTGGATGTCCTGCGCATACAGGGCCACCGCCTCCGCGCCGTTGGAAGCCACGACCACCCGGTAGCCATAGGCCTCCAGGGTCTGGCGGGTGACTTGGCGGATGGCGGCCTCGTCGTCCACCACCATGATCAGTTCGCCGTTGCCCCGTGGCACGGAGGTCTGGGCGGGGCTGCTCTGCGCGCCCTCGGCGTGCGGATCGGCGGGCAGGTAGATGCGAAAGCGCGTGCCCTTGTCCACCTCGCTGTACATGCGGATGAAGCCCCCGTGACTCTTGACGATGGCCAGCGTGGTGGCCAGTCCCAGGCCGGTGCCCTCGCCCACCGGCTTGGTGGTGAAGAAGGGATCGAAGATGCGTTCCTGGATGTCGGGCGGGATGCCGACGCCGTTGTCCTCGACCTCGATCTTCACGTAGGCGCCCACACGCGACTCGATGTTCATCGCCGCGTAGTGCGCGTCCACGGACATGTTCTCGGCCGAGATCACGATGCGCCCACCGGCGGGCATCGAGTCGCGGGCATTGACGCACAGGTTCATCAGCACCTGCTGCAGCTGTGTCGGGTCGGCCTGCACCTGCCACAGGTCGGGCGCGACGGTGGAGACGATGGAAATGTTCTTGGAGATGGTCTCTCTCAGGATCTGGTCGAGATCGTGCAACACGTCGCTGATGCGCACCTCGTGCCGCTTGCCCTCGACGCCCCGGGCGAACGACAACACCTGCTTGATCATGTCGGCGCCGCGCCGGGCACTGACCTCGATGGTCTTGAGCACGGCCTGGTCGTCGGGGTCGGGCAGGGAGTCCTTGAGCAGCTCGATCGACATCATGATCGGCGCCAGCACGTTGTTCAGGTCGTGCGCGATGCCGCCGGCCAGCGTGCCGATGCTCTCCATGCGCTGCGCGCGCAGGAACTGCTGCTCCAGCAATTTCTGGTGTGTGATGTCGGTGTTGATGGCCAGGATGGAGCGGGGCTGGCCCGCTTCGTCCCTCACCAGGGTCCAGCGCGACACCAGCAAGATGTGGTTGCCTTCCTGGGTCTTGTGCTCGATCTCACCCACCCATTCCCCTTCTTCCATGACCGTCTCCCGGCACCGGTCGTACACGTGGGGGTTGTTGAACAGCAGTTCTCGCGCGACACGGCGCCGGACCTCTTCGGCCGTCCAGCCGTAGATGCGTTCGGCGCTCCGGTTCCAGAACGCCACGGTGCCATCCAGATTGAGCACCCAGATGGCGTCCTGGGCCTTGTCGAGCAGCGCTGCCTGCTCGACCAGGCGTTCCTCCACCTGCTTCATCGATGTGGTGTCCTGCAGCGCGCCGTGCACGCTGTTCACCTGACCGCCCTCGGCCAGGGCGGGCTCGGCGGCCACGCGCACCCATTTCAGCTCGCCCGCGCAGGTGGTGATCTGGAACTCGCGATCAAAGCTGGTGCCACGCGCAACGCATGCGTCCAGCGCTGCCTTGAACGACGCGCGCGACTCGGAGGAGAAGATGGACAGGAACTCACCCAGGGTGGGGCGTGAAGCGCGAGGCCAGTCCAGCATGAGGTAGATCTCGTCGGACCACTCCACGGCGTTGCCCGATGGCACGGCCGTCCAGCCACCGATCTTGCCCACGCGGCCGCCGACCTTCAGCAAGTTGTCTTTCTGGCGCAGTGCCTCGGCGGCTCGCTTGCGTTCGGTGATGTTGCGTTCGATCGCGATCCAGTGCGTGTACCGGCCGGCAGTGTCGGCGATCGGCACGATGTCGAGCTCCAGCCAGATCTCCTCGCCGTTCTTCGTGTAATTGAGGATCTCCTCGCGCACCGGCTCCCAGCGCTTCAGGCGGGCGCGGATGCGGTCGAGCACGTCGCGTTGCGTTCGGGGGCCTTGCAGGATGCGCGGTGTCTTGCCAACGATCTCGTGCGGCCGGTAGCCGGTGTGTCGCTCGAAAGCCGGGTTGACATAGAGCACCCTCGGCCAAAGGCCTCCCACGGCCTCTGCGTCGGTGATCACGATGATGTCGTTCATGCGCTCCACGCAGGCCTGCAGCCAGCGCAGTTGTTCGTCGTCCCGGCGCTTTTGCGTCACGTCCTGAAAATACACCGCCACACCGTCCTCGGTCGGGTGTGACCGCAGTTCGAACCACTTGCCCAGCGGTTCATAGAACCCGACGACCGTGGCCACCTTTCCCGTCTCGACAGCGCGCTGGAAGCTCTTGTGGAACAGGCCGTTCTCCGTGCCCGGGAAGACATCCCACAAGCGCTTGTGCAGCATGTCCTGTCGAGTTCTGTTCACGGCTCGCGTCATCTCTTCGTTGACGAAGGTGATGCGCCAGTTCCTGTCGAGGGTGAAGAAGGCGTCGGACATGCTCTGCAGCGTGGCGCTGAGCTTGGTGGCCAGCGCATGGCGTTCGATTTCGTTGGCGCGCTGGGTCGTGATGTCCTGCATCGCGCCCTGAAAACCGACGATCTGTCCACTGGCATTGCGCACGGCTTCGCCAACAGCACGTATCCAGATTCGGCGCTGGGTGGCCGTCGTCAGTTCGGCCTCGAAGTCGAACGGCGTTCCCTCGCTCAGGCAGTGCTGCACGATGCGTGTGACCATGTCCCGGTATTCGGGCAGGTAGAAGCTGATGCCTTCGTCCAGCTCGGGCCGGTAGCTCGCGGGTCTGTCGTGGATCTCGCAGATTTCGTCGGACCACACCAGCTGTTGCGACGCAACATCGAAGCTCCAGCCGCCCAGGCGCGCGACCCGTCCAGCCATTTTCAGCAGCAGCTGGTTCTTGTGCAGCTGTTCTTCTGCGTCATAGGGCTGCGCTGTTTGCATGGATGCCATTTCGAACGCCAATGGCGGGAATGTCAAGGAGCAGACAAACCCTGCTTCACCCATCATGCGCCGCAGCGCTGGAGCTGGCGCTGTGTCCCCTCAGGCGCGGGGTTGGTTCGTGAAGTCCGTCACTGCCGCGCGCTGAACGGTCCGGCGCTCAAGCGCCGCCACAGCTGGCCGAACCAGGCGTGACCACTCACCAGCACCACCCCGGCAAGCACCAGCAGGGCGCCCGCGAGGAAGCCGGACTCGATCGGTTCGTTCAACAGCCAGGCACCCAGCACCACGCCGAACAGGGGCGTGAGGAACGACAACACACCCAGCCGCGAGGCGAGGTAGTGGCGCATCAACCAGAACCAGACCAGGAAACTGACGAACGCCACCAGCACCGACTGGAACGCCAGGGTGGCCCACACCATGGGCGTGGGGTTGAAGGTGGTGTGCCCCATGAGGAAGGCCGCCGGCAGCAGCAGCGCGAAGGCGCCGAGCAGCTGGTAGAGCAGGATCTGCGTGGCCGGCAGGGCGCTCAGGCGCGTGGTGCGGATGACCACCGTGGTGGCGCCCCAGGCCACCCCACCCAGCAGACCCAGCAGGTCGCCCCAGAGCATGCGCGACCAGTCCTGGTGGCCCTGTGTGTCACGCAGCAGGAAGGCGATGGCAATGCCCGCAAAGGCCATCAGGATGCCCAGCCATTGCGCCGGTGCCAGCCGCTCGGACGGCAGTTTCCACTGCAGACCCAGGGCCGCGAAGATCGGCGCGGTGTAGAGAAACACCACCATGTGCGCGGCCGAGGTGTGGCCCAGCCCTTCGCCCACCAGCAGGAATTCCAGGCCGAACAAGGCACCGGCCACCGCGCCGGGTTTCCAGGCGCCACCGGCCAGCAGCGAGCCTTCGCCCTGGCGCCACATCAGCAGACCCACCAGGGCCGCCGCGATGCCCGAACGCACCGCGATCTGCAGGATGGGCGAGAAGTCCTGTGCGGTTGCCTTCAGCGCGATCTGCTGCAGGCTCCAGGTGAGGCAGAGCACGACCATGAGGCCGATGGCTCGGGCGTCGAGGGCTTGTCGGGTGTCCACAGCTGCAATCGCGGGTTGATCGGAGGGTGATTGTCCGTTTGACTGCTGCGCGGCAGATAACGAGAATCAGACAAACCATCCCCCCGGACCGTCAAAATGCCCCGCGCCCGCGCCCCCGCCAGACATTTGCAGACCGCGCCGTTCACCGACGCGCTGCCCGGGGAAATCGTCTTCCGCGCGGCGCAGATGCCTGCCGACGCGGCGTACCCGCACCACCGCCACCATTGGGGCGAGTTCGTCTACGCCTTCAGCGGTGTGATGGAGGTGCAGCTCGCCACCGAGCACTACCTGATCCCGCCGCAATACGGCCTGTGGCTGCCGCCGGACGTGGACCACACCGGCATGAACCGCCAGGAGGCCTCCTTCTGTTCGGTCTATGTGGTGCCCGAGCGGGCGGACCGCATGCCGGCCCAGGTGTGCGCACTCACCGTCAGCCCCTTGCTGCACGGCTTGCTGGAGCACCTGCGGCAGACACCGCCTGTGCTGGCGCACGGCGCCCCGCACGACCGGCTGTTGCAGGTGGTGCTGGACCAGCTGGAGGCGGCCCCGGTCACCGGCAGCTACCTGCCCGCCTCGGATGACCCGCTGCTCGCGCCCGTGCTGCGGGCGCTGGAAGCGGCGCCCGGTGATTCGCGATCGGTGGCCGAGTGGGCGGCCTTCGTGCACACCACCGAACGCACGCTCATGCGGCGCTGCCAGAGTCAGCTGGGCATGACGCTGGCCGAATGGCGGCAGCGGCTGCGCACGGTGAAGGCCATGGCCCGGTTGAAAGCCGGGGAGAAGGTGGAGCACATCGCCCAGGACCTGGGCTACGCGTCCACCTCGGCCTTCATCGCGATGTTCCGCCGCCTGAGCGGCGTGACGCCCGATGGGTACCGCAAGGGTCGATGAGGCTCAGGCGCGCACGCTGCGAAAGCCCGCAAAGATGTCGTTGCGCGCCGCGGGGAAGTAGTTGCGGTACCGGGGGTGGTGCAGGCGCGGGTGGGTGGCGGTGCTGGCGCCCTTGAGCACCGGGCGGCCATCGAACCAGGGCTGCGAGTAGTCCAGGTAGGGGTGGGGCTTGAAACCGGGGAAGGGGGCGAAGGCGCTGGCGGTCCATTCCCAGACCTCGCCCCAGGCGAAGCCGGGCACCGTGTGCGCCGCCACTTCCCACTCGGCTTCGGTCGGCAGGCGCCGCCCGGCCCAGCGGCACCAGGCCTGTGCTTCCAGCGCGCTGAGGTGGCAGGCCGGGGCCTGCAGGTCCAGCGCTTGCCAGGTGCCGAAGCGCTGCACCTGCCAGTCGCCGGCGATGCGCCGCAGGTAACGCGGCACGGCGGCCAGGCCGGCGTCCACCATCGGCAGGTAGCGCGCCCAGCTCACTGCGCTGGTGTCGATCTCGAAGGTGGCCACATCCACGGTGTGGGCGCCGAGTTCGTTGTCGAACGCGAAGCCCGGACCCGCCCAGCCCAGGGTCCAGGGGGTGGCCGGCACGCGGGCCTCGGCGGGTTGGGCGTGCACCACCGAAGGCGAATGACCCAGGTCGATGCCCAGCGCCTGCGCCATGTACACGCCCGCCTCGGCGTGCATGTCTTCATGGAACAGGGCGAGGCGGAAGAAGTACAGCCCCATGTCGTCATCGGGTGCGTCGCGCAGCAGCGCCAGTGTCTGGTTCAGGCCTGCCGAAAGGTCGGCACGCGTCGCTTGCGCATCGGGCAGGTCCAGCTGCCAGCGCCGGTCGTGCGGCACGGTGCTGGAGTCGTACAGCGCATCGGCGTCGATGCCGCGCAGGCCCTGGCGCGCGGCGCGGCGGGCTACGAGCGGGTCCGCCTGCACCCCGCTCCCGACCTGCGGGTTGCGGGCGATCCACCAGTCGGCAAACCAGCCGATGTGACCCAGCTCCCACAGCGGCGGGTTGAGCTCGGGCGTGCAGGGCACGCGCAGGTCGGGGCCGAGCGCCGCCTCCAGCGCCGCGAACTGCCGCAGCGTGCGCTCGCGCGCGTCCTCCAGCGCGCGGGCCAGCGTTGCCCGGCCGGCGTGGCGGGCCATGTCCGCGGGAGACAGCTCGCCCGCAGGTGCATCGCACACAATCAACGACCCGTTCACATCCATGAAAAAACCTTCTCTCTGCATCGTCACGCCGGCCGTGGCCGAAGCCAACAACGGCAACTGGCAAACCGCACGCCGCTGGGCGCGCATGCTCGCCGACGATTATCGGGTGAGGGTGGCGCAGGCGTGGTCCGAGGGCGATGAGGGCGATGTGTTGCTGGCCCTGCACGCGCGACGCTCGGCCGCATCGGTGGCCGCCTGGGCCCAGGCGCATCCCCATGGCCCGCTGGTGCTGACGCTGACCGGCACCGACCTCTACCGCGACATCGCGACGGACGCGAGTGCCCAGCGCTCGCTGGCCCTGGCGCACCGGCTCATCGTGCTGCAGGAGCGAGGGCCGCTGGCGCTGCCCGAGGCGCTGCGGGCCAAGTGTCGGGTGGTGTTCCAGTCGGGCACCCGCCGCCAGACGCTGGCCAAGACCACGGCGCACCTGCGGGCGGTGATGGTGGGCCACCTGCGCGACGAAAAATGGCCGCAGACCCTGTTTGAAGCGGCGCGCCTGCTGCGCGCCGACGAGGGCATTCGCATCGACCACATCGGTGCCGCGCTCGACCCCGCGCTGGGCGATGCCGCCCGAGCGACCGCGCAGGCCTGCCCGCACTACCGCTGGCTCGGTGGCCTGTCGCATGGCGCCACGCGCTCGCGCATGCAGCGCGCCCACCTGCTGGTGCACACCAGCCGCATGGAGGGCGGTGCCCATGTGCTGATGGAGGCCGTGCTCGGTGGCACGCCCGTGCTGGCCTCGCGCATCGACGGCAACGTGGGCATGCTGGGCGCCGACTACGGCGGCTACTTCCCCCCGGGCGATGTGCCCGCGCTGGTGCGAGCCTTGCGCGCCTGCCGTACGGGCATGGGCGAGCCAGCAGGCAGGCTGGCCGCCCTGCAAGCACAATGTGAGGCCCGCGCGCCGCTGTTCGATCCGCGCATCGAACGGGCCGCTCTGCTGGCCCTGTTGCACGAGCTGCACTGAGCCCTGCACCCCGCGTCGGCACCGATTTCCCTTCTCTCTGGAGACACCCATGAACGCACCCACCCCCACCGCCGCCACCCAGCCCCGCCTCACCAGCCTCTCGCACGGTGGCGGTTGCGGCTGCAAGATCGCGCCCGGCGTGCTCAGCGAAATTCTCAAAGGCACGGCGGCCATGCCGATGCCCAAGGAGTTGCTGGTCGGCATCGAGACGGCGGACGACGCGGCCGTCTACCAGCTCAACGACGAGCAGGCGCTGATTGCCACCACCGACTTTTTCATGCCCATCGTCGACGACCCGTATGACTTCGGCCGCATCGCCGCGACCAACGCCATCAGCGACGTGTACGCGATGGGTGGCACGCCCATCATGGCGCTGGCCCTGGTGGGCATGCCCATCAACGTGTTGTCCACCGAGACCATCGGCAAGATCCTGGAAGGCGGGCAGGACGTGTGCCGTGCCGCAGGCATCCCGATCGCGGGCGGCCACACCATCGACTCGGTCGAGCCCATCTACGGCCTCGTGGCCCTGGGGCTGGTGCACCCCAAACGCGTCAAGCGCAACGCCGACGCGAAGGTGGGGGACCGCCTGATCCTGGGTAAGCCGATCGGCGTGGGTGTGCTCTCGGCCGCCTTGAAGAAGGACGCGCTGAGCACCGAGGGTTACGCACAGATGATCGCCAACACCACCAAGCTCAACACCCCGGGTCCCGATCTGGCCGCGCTGGACGGCGTGCATGCCCTGACCGACATCACAGGTTTCGGCCTGGCCGGCCACGTGATGGAAATGGCGCGCGGCTCCAACACCACCGTGCGCATCGACATGGCGCGTGTGCCACTGATTGGCGGCGTGCGCGAGCTCGCCGCCGCCGGCATGGTCACCGGTGCCTCGGGTCGCAACTGGGCCGCCTACGGCCACGAGGTGCGGCTGGCGAGCAGCCTGCAGCCGGTGGACCAGGCCCTGTTGTCCGATCCGCAGACCAGCGGTGGCCTGCTGGTGGCCTGCGCACCCGAAGCGGTGGACGCGGTGCTGGCGATCTTCGAGAAACACGGCTTTGCCGGCGCGGCCGACATCGGCGAGATCGTGGCGCCCGCCGCCGAAGGCGTGCGCCTGGAAGTGCGCTGAGCCATGGAGCGACAACGCATCAGCTCCGGCTCGCCGTTTGAAGAGCAGATCGGTTATTCGCGCGCCGTGGTCGCCGGTGACTGGGTGTTCGTCTCGGGCACCACAGGTTTTGACTACACCACCATGACCATCTCAGCCAACGTGGTGGAGCAGGCCGAGCAGTGCATGCAGAACATCGCCGCTGCGCTCAAACAAGCCGGCGCCAGCCTGGACGACGTGGTGCGCGTGAACTACGTGCTGCCCGATGGTGCCGACCTCGAAGCCTGCTGGCCGGTGCTGCGCAAACACCTGGGCGTGGCGCGCCCGGCGGCCATGATGATCACCGCCGGCCTGCTCGATCCGCGCATGAAGATCGAGATCGAGGTCACAGCCCTGAAACAGCCATGACCCCCGCTCCCATCCTCGCCTTCGACATCTTCGGCACCGTGGTCGACTGGCACGGCAGCATCGTTCGCGAGGTGGCGGCGCTGTATCCGCAGGTGGATGCCGATGCCTTTGCGCTCGCCTGGCGCGCGGGCTACCAGCCCGCCATGCAACGCGTGCGATCGGGTGAACTGGGCTGGACGCTGATCGACGATCTGCACCGCCTGATCCTCGACGACCTGTTGCCCACGTTCGGTCTGACCGCGCTCACCGAAGCGCAGAAGCAGCACCTCAACAAGGTCTGGCACCGGCTGGACCCATGGCCCGACACGGTGGCCGGGCTCACGCGCCTGAAGGCCCGGCACACCATCTGCAGCCTGTCCAACGGCAACATCGGCCTGCTCACGAACATGGCCAAGCGCGCCGGCCTGCCATGGGACTGCGTGCTCTCGGCCGAAGTGTTCCGTGCCTACAAGCCCGACCCCGCCACCTACCTCGGCGTGGCCCGTGTGTTTGACGTGGAGCCGCACGACGTGATGCTGGTGGCCGCCCACCAGGAAGACCTCGCGGCGGCCCGAACCTGCGGCCTGCGCACGGCCTACATCGAGCGGGCGCTGGAATTCGGGCCGAAGCATCCCAAGGACGTGTCGCCCGACGCGGCCAATACCTTCCACGCCCGCAGCCTGGTGCACCTGGCCGAACAATTGGGCTGCTGAAGGCGCGTTCGTCGCCGCTGGATCATTCGACGCGCACTGTGGCGCGCGCCGGTTCGATCAGCGTCTTGCCGGGGTTCAGGTTGTCCATCAGATCCAGCTGAAGCGAGTAATTGCCGGCGGGCGGTGCCAGCCACACCTCGGTCTGGCCTTCTGGAAACTCGAGCACCGCAGGCGTGCCCCGGTTGCCTTCGGGTGTCACGGTCAGGCGGAAATGCCCGGTGCCTGCGATGCCTTGCGAGCGGTGCGCCACTTCGAGCGCCGACGCATGAAACTGAACGCGCATCGGGTTTCTCAGCGTGGAGCGGTCCAGCCCGATGGACAGACCCTTGACCGACAGGGTCTTGGGGTCAACGCCGGTCTTGCGCGTCACCGTGATGCGCGTGGGCTTGCTGAAGACGAAGTGAGGCAGGTGTTTCTGGTCGGCCAGCAGCATGCGCAGCGTGTAGGTGCCGGGCTCCAGCGTGAGCACGGATTCCATCTGGCCCTTGCCGAAGTGGATGTACTGTTCGTTGAACGGCAGGGCTTCCTTGAAATTCAAGGGCAGGTCGCGGTTGACCAGCAGGTGGTGGTGGCCGCTACGGGCGCGGCCCGGCTGCGCGATGGGCGCCAGCCCCCAGCCGCCCGTGAGGCCGAACTTCGCCACGAACGGCGTCTCGATCTGGTCCCCGTCCTTGAGGTTGGTGAAGTAGGCCTCGGCCGTCAACCTGGGAGGAGCCGCCTGCCACGGGTGGGCTTTCGGCGTGCCCGCTGCGATGGCGGCTTGTGCAGCGGCGGGCTGCGCATGGGCAGGGAGGGATATCAGGAAGGTCGTCATCGACAGAAGTGAAATCACGAGTCGGTGCAGGGAAGTGGACATGGCGTTGTATGGTCGGGTGACGAAGCGGTGAAGAATGCTGCGGGCGGCGGCGGGCCGCTTCCACGTTACAGGAGAAATTTCAACATGAACCGTCGGGCCTGGTATTCAAACTTTGCGAAGAGCATCGCCCGAATGAGCGGACGACCCAAGACGTTTGCGCTCGCCGCTGCGGTGATCGTGGTCTGGTTGGTCACCGGGCCCTTGTTCGGCTTCAGCGACACCTGGCAGCTGGTGATCAACACCGGCACCACCATCGTCACCTTTCTCATGGTGTTCCTGATCCAGAACACGCAGAACCGCGATTCCGAAGCCTTGCAGATCAAGATCGATGAACTGATCCGCGCCACGCGGGGCGCGCACAACGCGCTGCTGGACCTCGAAGAGCTGGAGCAGGACAACCTGGACGAGTTCCGACGGCGCTACCAGTTGCTGGCCAGCGAGGCCCGAAAAAATCTGGAGCGCGGCGATCAGGACACCGGTTCGCCGGAGGCCTGAGCGCCGGGGCCAGCGCCCGGTTTTCGGGGGGTGGGGTTCAATCGGTAGCGTTCGATGAAGCCCCGGTCGATGCGGTCTTTCCAGCGCCAGGCCCAGGCCCCCTCCAGGCTCAGCGCTCCATAACTCGCAATGGCATGGCCGGTGCCGCACGACAGCAGGTTGAGCGTGTTCTTGGGCGGCTGGTGCGGCTTCAAGGGCTTGCGCTGGTGAAACGCCACCAGGTTGTGCGCCAGCGGCGGGCCGGCGCGCACCGCGTACACACCGCTTCTGGCGTGCGGTCCATCGGCCCGGCCGGCCACATCGCCCGCGGCAAACACGTGGGGGTGGCTGGTGCTTTGCTGGAATGCATTGACCAGCACCTGCCCGGATGCCGACAAGGCCAGACCGCTGCCCTGCAGCCAGGCCGGTGCGTGGGTGCCGATGGCGAGCAGCGGCACGTCGCAGGCCAGCCGCGCGCCGTTGCCCAGCATCACCTCGCCGGCGCCAATGCCCACGCACGCTTCGCGCAAGACCGTGATGCCGCGCTGCTTCAACTGACGCAGCACCTTGCGTTGCACCGAGGGACGGTAGTTGTCAGCCACCTCCGGGCCACCGGTGATGAGCGTGAAGCGCGCGCCCGGCATGCCCTGCTGGCGAATGGACTGCTCGGCGGCGAAGATGAGTTCGATGCCCGCTGCGCCCGCGCCCACCACCGCGAGCGACACCGGCTTCTGCTGCGCGAGTTCCAGCACCTGGGGCCAGAGCTGGGCGAAGGCCTCAATGGGCCGCACGGCAAGGGCATGGGTGGCCGCGCCCGGCATGTCGGCTTCCAGACGTGTGCGGTCGATCACCGCGCCGGTGTCGATGGACAGCTCGTCAAAGGCCAGTGAAGCGGGCACGCCCTGCGCGCCGCCTGCCGCCGCCACGCTCACCGTGTTGGTCGCCGGATCGATACCGGTGCAGCGCCCCCGCACCCAGCGCGCGCCGGCCGCGCGCATCAGCGGCTCCAGTTCGATGCGGCAGTCGGCCTCGGCGTAGTGGCCGGCCACGAAGCCGGGCATCATTCCACTGTAGGTCTGGTGGGCATAGGGCGTGAGCACCGTCACGTCCATATCGGCAGGGCGGTGTTGCGCCAGACTGGCGAGCACATGCACATGGGCATGGCCGGCGCCGAGCAGGAGGAGTTTTTTGATGCCGTGGTGCATGGGGAGGATTCTGATGGACGGAACCAGCAAGACCAGATAAAAACCGCAAGGGCCATGCCTGCGGGATGGGCCGCTGTCGAACACGCCGATATTGGGGCCATCGAGCTCGCTGGTTGTCCGATCAGCGAGGTACCCCGCATTTTTCAACGTCCCAGGGAGACGGTTTCATGATCTGCAAGCGACACGGTGTCTGGTTGGTCACGATGTTCATGCTGGCACCGCTGCACGGTGGCGTGCACGCCCAGCCAGCCGCCCGACTCTGCGACAACACCATGAAACCTGGGCTGTCCCGAATGGTCCTGCACTGGGACCAGTTCAACACGTACGGCAACGTCAGGCGGGTGTTCACCGAGAAAGACTTTGCCCAGATGGGGGAGGGAGCGGCCTGCAGGATCAGCAGCGTGCGCGAACCGGGAAAGTCATCGACTCGGCCATGCCACTGGACGCCCAGGCTCAGTTGCGATCTGGAGCAGGGTCAGGCGGCTGCGTCTCATTCGTTCACCTCGGGGACGGTGCTGCAGCGCGGAACGCTGCAGTGGACGGGCAACCAGGCGCTGGCCGTGAGCATCAAACGAGGCGAGGTTACGGCCCAGGAAAACCGGGAAGTGGCCGTCGTGCGGTTCGTTGGTCGATGGCTTCGAGGATCGGATTCAGGGGAGTCCACGTCGACCGCTTACTTCGACCGCGAGTGGGGTGTGCTGTTGAGGCTGGAAGGTGCCAACGATGCCAACACCTTTGGCGACACCGTGACGCTGGTCGAGACGTTGCCTTAGCCGCTGCGACCCTGCTGCTGCCGCATCACCCCCGCCGCCAGTCGTGGAACCTGCCCACCCAGGCCAGCAGTTTGTGCGGCGCGTGCGCGCGCTTCCACTCGCCGGCGGCGTATTTGTTGGCTTCGGACAGCGTGGGGTAGGTGTGGATGGTGCCCAGGATCTTGTTCAGACCCAGGCCGTGTTTCATGGCCAGCACGTACTCGGCCAGCAGGTCGCCCGCGTGCGTGCCGACGATGGTCACGCCCAGGATGGTGTCCTTGCCTGGCACGGTGAGCACCTTCACGAAGCCGTGCGCCTCGCTGTCGGCAATGGCGCGGTCCAGGTCGTCGATGCCGTACTTCGTCACCTCCACCGCGATGCCTTGTTCTTTCGCTTCCTGTTCGTTCAGGCCCACGCGCGCCACCTCGGGATCGATGAAGGTGGCCCAGGGGATCACGCGGTAGTCGGCCTTGAACTTCTTGAAATCGCCGAACAGCGCGTTGACCGCCGCGTACCAGGCCTGGTGCGCCGCCACGTGGGTGAACTGGTAGGGTCCGGCCACGTCGCCGGCGGCAAAGATGTTGGGGTAGAGCGTCTGCAGGTACTCGTTGGTCTCCACCGTCTTGTCCGTGGGTATGCCCAGCTCTTCCAGGCCGTAGCCGGTGAGGCGCGCGCTGCGGCCCACGGCGCACAGCAGCTCGTCGAATTCGATGCGCTGCTCGACGCCGGCGTGCTCCACCACCAGTGCCTTCACACCGTGCATGTTTTCCACCCGCAGCGCCTTGTGACCGGTGCGCACGTCCACACCGTCTTTCATGAGCGCCTGGCGAGCCAGCTCGCTCACTTCTTCGTCTTCCCGCGCCATCACGCGCGGCGCCATCTCCACTTGCGTCACCTGCGAACCCAGGCGCGCAAAGCTCTGCGCGAGTTCGCAGCCGATGGGACCACCGCCCAACACCACCAGGCGTTTGGGCACTTCGTCGAGTTCGCCGAACTTCTCCCACATCGTGTCGCTGGTCACGTAGCCGCTGTCGTCCAGCCCGGGCAAGGGCGGCACGAAGGGCCTGGCACCGGCGGCGATCACGATGCTGCGCGTGGTGAGCGTCTGCTTGCTGCCGTCGTTCAAGGCAATCTCCACCGTCCACGGGTTCACCAGTTTCGCGTAACCCTGCAGCACCTCCACACCCAGACCGGTGTAGCGCTCCACGCTGTCGTGCGGCTCGATGGTGCGCACGATGTCCTGGATGCGCTGCATCACCGCCTTGAAGCTGAAGGTGGGTTGGGTGCTGTGGAGACCGTAGGTTTGCCCGTGGCGCATCTGGTGGGCCAGCTTCGCGCTCTTGATGAGCGCCTTGCTCGGCACGCAGCCGTAGTTCAGGCAGTCGCCGCCCATCTTGTGGGACTCGACCAGCGTGACCTTGGCCTTGACCACCGCCGCGATGTAGGCCGACACCAGGCCGCCCGCACCGGCGCCGATCACGATCAGGTTGCGGTCGAAGCGCGCGGGCTTCACGCCGGCCCAGCGCGCGTACACCTTGCGCTTCTGCAGCAGACTGACGATCCACTTCGCGATCAGCGGAAACAAGCCCAGCAGCACGAACGAACCCAGCAACGCCGGGCTCAGGATGCCCTGGAGCGAATCGATCTGCGCCAGCTGCGTGCCCGCGTTCACATACACCAGCGTGCCGGCGAGCATGCCGATCTGGCTCACCGCGTAAAAGGTCAGCGCCTTCATCTTGGTGAGACCCATCACCAGGTTGATCACGAAGAACGGCACCACCGGAATCAGCCGCAGCGTGAACAGGTAGAACGCGCCGTCCTTCTCGATGCCGCGGTTGATCTCGGCCAGGCGGTTGCCGAACTTCGCTTCGATGCTGTCGCGCAGCACGAAGCGGGAGACCAGAAACGCCAGGGTTGCGCCCAGGCTGGAGGCAAACGACACCAGCAGCGTGCCCCACCACAGGCCGAAGATGGCGCCGCCGGCCAGCGTGAGGATCGCCGCACCCGGGAACGAGAGCGCCGTGGCCACCACATAGAGGGCGAAGTACGCCAGCGAGATCTTGAGCGGCTCGGCGGCGTAGAGCGCCTCGAAGTTGGCCTGGCTTTGTTTGAGGTAGTCCAGGCTGAGGAAACGGCCCAGATCGAAAAGGAAAAAAGCCGCAGTGCCCAGCAGCACCGCAGCCAGCAACAAGAGTTTTCGAAAGGTCACGACAATTCCAGTGTGGGTTTGCAACCTGTCGGTCGCCGGGGCCGATGCATTCTTACACCTTCGTCTCTTTCAAAGCCTTCTTCGAGCGCGCCGCAGTCCGTGGCCACACACCAGAGTTGGACGTTCTGCTGGCGCTCTCCGATCACCTGCCGCGCGGCGCACTGCTGGTGCAGGCCATCGAAGGCCGCCCAGTCCGTGGGACCCACCGCCGCGGCTGCGCAGGCCTGGCACGGTCCGCTGCACCTCGCCATGTGGCTGTGGTCCATCACTTGGTGCGCCAAGTGGCGCGCGCTCTCCAGTGCATCCGCACAAGTCGGTGCCGACGGTGAAGACTGGTCGAGCGAGCGCAGCGAGCCCGCGCTGGCCAGTGCCCGAGGCGTTCACCGGCGTGCCCTGGAGCACGCCGGTGGCAGCAGCTAGGGCCCCACTGTCACAACCTTGTGGCAGCCCCTGAACACACCGTCGAACCGAGGCTGTTCCTGCGGAAACGTCGATGGTCTTGTGCCTGCGGGCACCAGCCTGGAGCCAAGTTGTGTCACATCGATGTGACATCACGGCGCTGATCCTGGGACGTTCCGGTGTGCCAGCGCCGAAGGCGCGGTGCTGCCTGCAAGGCCTTTGGGCGCCCCTCGGTCGCGTCAACACCTTGTGACAGTTGACGCAAAAATCCCGTGCCCATGAATGCCTCGGTGGGCCGTCCCGAGGTCTTTGGAAGTACCGTTTTCCCTCGTGAGGCGACCTTTTGTCGACCGCAAGTTGCCGTTTGGCACCGAAGTTGCAGAGCACCCCTGATTTGCGCGTGCGCAACTCAACCCTGTTCCCATCCTTTTCAACATTTCATTCTTTCGGAGGACCTATGAAAAAGACTCTTCTGGCTTCTGCCATGGCAGTTGCGTTCGGGCTCAGTGGCGTTGCACAAGCCAACGAATCGACCCAGAACACCGACAACGGAAGCACCGCGACCGCAACCAACACCAGCACCCACACCAACGCGAACACAGACACCAACACCGAGACCACCACGACCACCACCACTGACTCCAGCACGAGGACCCGGACGCACACGAATGCGAACACGGACACCAACACCGAGACCACCACGACCACCGAAACCGACTCCAGCGTCAACAAGAACTCTGGCGCTGCAAATGCCGACGCTGCCCGTTCCGCTGCGATGAACAACGGTTCCACCGGCACGTTCAGCAATGCGTTCAACGTGACCACCGCCACCGCGTCCAGCAGCCTGAGTGGCACGGTCAGCGGCAATAGCGTGAGTGGCCTGGGCAACAGCGCCTACAACACCGGCAATGCCAACGGCGGCACGGGCTTTGGCGGCGATGGTGGTACCGGCAATGGCGGCAGCGCCAGCGGCTCGGGAACAGGCGGCACGGGCGCCGGTGGCGTGGGCGCCATGGGCGCGGTGGGGGGTGATGCCTCCAACGGCAATGCAACCAACGGCAGCGCCAGCAACGGCAGCGCCAACGCCGGCAAGGGCGGGCGGGGTGACGGAGGCGGCGCCAATGGGGGCGACAGCGGCGGGGAAGCCACCGCCAACGGCCATGGCCATGGCGATGGCGGCGGCACGGGCTCGGCCAACGGCGGCAGGGAGCGCGGCGCGGGCAACGCCGGTGCCGGGGGCTCATCCGGCGCTGGAGGCGCCTCCACACCCACCGGCACGGGCGGCACGGCCAGCTCCGCCGGTGGTGGCAGCACCCGCACGGCGGGCACCGGCACCGGCGGCGCAGGTGGCTCCAGCACCAACGGCAGCGCCACCAACGGCGGCGCCAGCAACGGCTCCAACGCAGCGGGCAATGGTGGTGCCGGTGGCAGTGGCACCGGCGGCACCGGGGGTGCCGGCAGTGGAGGCACCACCACCGCCAACGGCGGCACCGGCGGCACGGGCGAAGGCGGCAATGGTGGCGCAGGTGGATCCAACAACGTGAACGCCGGCACCTTCAGCTTTGCAAACTCCATGACCAGCGTCGGGCAATCCGCCGCCGGCATCATGGTTGCCAGCCAGAACAGCGGTATCGCCGCCCTGGTCCAGCAGAGCGTGAACGTGCAGGCCAATCTGTCCGTGGGCAACTGAACGCGTCGACAGACCACCACACCACCGCGCGGCGCGGGGCGACCTTGCCTCGATGGCCGCGCGGTGTTTCTGATCCCATTCCCGATGACGGAGGGCGCACCATGATCCCGATCCGACCCTTTTGCGCGGCCGTGTGCCTCCTGGGCGCAGTCCTGCACACCGGGCCTGCCAGTGCCCAGACGGCGGCGGTGTCCGAGCCGTCCGCTTTTGCAGCCCAGGCCGTTGACGCCGAAACACTCGCCAGTCAGCGCGGTGGCAGCACGCAAGTGAACAACGAGATGACATTGGCTGGAACCACGGCCGACAACACGGCCACCCACGTCACCACCGGCACCAACGCCATCAGTTCGGGCGCCTTCGCCAACATGAGCGGCATGCCTGTTGTCATTCAAAACTCGGGCGCCAATGTGCTGATCCAGAGCGCCGTGATTCTCAACCTGCAGATGAACTGACCAGGGTGGCTGTCATGCCCTTGCGCACGTTGCTTCTCACGCTGCTGAGCGCTGCCACGTCGGCGTTCGCGCAGAACGCGCACATTCCGGCGACGGGGGCGGGCGACGTGAACCTGCCCGTCGCCAGCATCCGCCAGGCCCGCTTGGCGGGCACGCTGCTGCAGCAATACGACTTCAGCTGCGGATCGGCGGCCATCGCCACGCTGCTGACCCACCACTACGGAACCCCGATCGACGAGAAGACCGTCTTCACCCGCATGTATGCCGAGGGTGACCAGGCCAAGATCCGCCGAGAGGGCTTTTCGTTGCTCGACATGAAGCGTTTCCTGGCCCGTCTCGGGTTCGAGGCCGACGGCTTCAAGCAACCCTTGCAGAAGCTGCTGGAAGCGCGCGTTCCCGCCATCGTGCTGATCAATCAGAACGGCTATCAGCACTTCGTTGTGGTCAAGGGCCTGCAGGACGACCGGGTGCTCGTGGGCGATCCATCGCAGGGCACGCGTTCCATGCCGCTCGACGTTTTCGAATCGCAGTGGCAGAGCAAGCTGCTGTTTGTCATACACAACCGCATGGAGCAGGCGCGCTTCAACCTGGCCGCCGACTGGCGCGTGGCGCCGCGGGCTCCCCTGGGTGGCGCCATGACCCGCGCCGGCCTCGGCGGACTGAGCCTGCCCAAAAACGGACCGGGAGATTTCTGATGCACACCACAACATTTCAACGCAGCGGCCGCGCCGCCGCGTGGCTCAGAGCCGGCTGCCTCTGTCTGCTGGGCACCGTGGCCGGCCTGGCGCAGGCTGCAGCACCCACACAGATCTGGCATGCCGTGAGCGACCGAACGCTGGACACGCAACGGGGCGGCTTCTCCTTCGGCGGTGGCCTGGAGGTGTCGTTCGGCATCACGCGTTCGGTGTTCATCAACGGCGAACTGATCACCGAAACCGTGCTCAACATCGCGCGCCTGGCCGACATCACCCCGGCCTGGGCGGCGCGCCTGCGCGAGGAACTGCAGTCACTCACGCTGGTGCAGAACGGGCCGGGCAACACCTTTGTCGCGGGCACCGCGCCCACCACCGTCCCGCCGGCCACAGCCACATACGGTGGCGCTTCCAGCAGCACACCCACCAGCACGGCTGGCAGCAGCGGCAATGGCATCAGCAATGCCAACACTGCCATTGCTGCCAGCACCAGGCCGCCCACTGCTGTTTCGCCGACCTACACCGCCGTCACCAGTGCCATCGCGGGCACGGCGAACGGCACGGTCATCCAGAACACGCTGAACAACCAGCAAATCCTGCACCAGACCATCATCAACGCGACCAGCAACGGGCTGGGCATGTTGAGGTTGTCGACCCTGCACAGCACGCTGTCAGAGGCGATCCGGCAGAGCGTGGGCTTGCAGTGATGCTCGACCACCGAGGTCGAAGCCAGCCCCGCCGAGGCCAAAGCCAGGCTCGCTGAAGCCTCGGTCGAAGGCACCTTTTCGGGTCCGTTCTACGGACCCGAAATCGGTCGCGTCTGTCGTCAGCAAACCCACACTTTTACCCTACAAAAGTTGTTGCTTTGTCCCAGAACCGGCAGTACCCTACCCCGCAGTCGATGTAGACAATTGGCGTAGTTTCTTCCTCGGGGCCAGAAAATGAAAAGCATCATTTATCGCCGAACATGGGGGGCGATGACCGGTTCGGTCATGGTCGTGTCCAGCACCTTGGTGCATGCCCAGGGATTGCCAGTTCAGAGAAGCGCTGCCGAGCGCATGGAGGCGCTTGAACAACTGGTCGTCGAGCAAGGGCGCCAGTTGGATGCCATGCGCCAGCAACTGCGCGAACAGACGACGCGCCAGCAGGAGCTGGAGCGCTCGGTGGCCGAAGCGGAACGAAACGCGCGCTCCACCTCGGTGGCCGCGACCCCGTCGGCCGCGCCGCCCGCCAGCGGCGAAAGCCGCCCGGTGCAGGTGGGGGCAGCCCCGCAGTCAGACCTGCAGCCACCGGCGGTGGCCCCCATATTCGACCAGCCCGGCATCCTCACGCAGCCTGGCAACTACGTGCTTGAACCGTCCATCCAGTACGGCTATTCGTCGAGCAACCGGGTGGCGCTGGTGGGGTACACCGTGATCCCGGCCCTGCTGATCGGCTTGATCGATGTGCGGGAAGTCAAGCGCAGCACGCTGACCGCGGCACTCACGGGTCGCTGGGGGCTGACCCGCCGTCTCGAGGTGGAAGCCAAGCTTCCCTATGTGTACCGCTCGGACGACTCCATCAGTCGCGAGATCTTCACCGGCACCGCGTCGGAGAGGGCGTTCAACGCGAGCGGCGATGCCATCGGCGACATCGAACTCGCGGCCCGCTACCAACTCAACCAGCCCCAGGGAAACAACCCCTTTCTGATCGGCTCGCTCCGCTTCAAGACCCGCACCGGCAAGGACCCGTTCGAGGTCGTGACCGACTGCGTGACCCGCTGCGAGGGCAACACCACCGGCACCGGTTTGCCGCTGGAGTTGCCCACGGGCTCGGGGTTCTATTCGCTGCAACCCGGACTCACCTGGCTCTTTCCATCGGACCCGGCCGTGTTCTTCGGAGGCATCAGCTACACCCACAATTTCGGCCGCAACAACGTGAGCCGCCGTGTGCTCGACGGCCAGCTGGAGTCCATTGGTTCAGTCAAGCCGGGCAATGTCTGGGGCATCAATTTCGGCATGGGTCTGGCGCTCAACGATCGCTCGTCATTCAGCATCGGGGTGGACCTGAACTCGGTCGGGCGCACGAAGCAGAACGGCGTGCCCGTGGCCTCGTCGGTGCGCACCCAGTTGTCGTCGCTGCTCCTGGGGTATTCGTACCGCTACAGCCCGAAGACGACCTTCAACGTGACAGTGGGCGCTGGGCTGACGCGCGACACACCCGACCTCACGCTGAGCGTGCGTGTGCCGATGTCGTTTTAAGAAAGCATGAGATGGTCGCGCGCAAGATTCTTTGCCTGGGCTTCGGCGAAGTGGTTGCGGCGGTGGAAGAGCACCTGCGGCGCACCGGATGGACCGTGACGCTTTGTGATGACGTACCCTCCGCTCGCCGCCAGATGGCCTTGCGGCGGTTCGAAGTGGCGGTGCTGGTGGCGGGCACCACGCCCACGCTGGACGCACCCACCGTGGCCGCGGTGGAGTCTTGCATTCACGCCTCGTCGCCCACGGAATGGGTGGCCCTGTGTGGCGCGGCCGATCTGGAGTCGACCGCCTTTCGCGCGCTGATCCTGGGCTGTTTCTTTGACCACCAGGTGCTGCCGCTGGATTGGCACGACCTCGACCGCATGCTCGAACACGCCGAACAGCGCGTGCTGCTGCGCAACCGGGCCGGCACCCCGGTGCCCAACGGCGACACCCTGGGCATGGTGGGGCAAGCCGATGTGATGGTGAAGTTGCGCCGCCAGATCCGCAAGGTGGCCGAGACCGGTGCACCGGTGCTGATCTTCGGCGAGAGTGGCACCGGCAAGGAACTGGCAGCCCAGGCTATCCACCGCTGCTCCCCGCGCAAGGACGGCCCGCTGGTGGAGGTCAATTGCGGCGCCATTGCGCCGTCATTGATCCAGTCTGAATTATTCGGCTATGTGCGCGGTGCCTTCACAGGCGCAACGGCGGACCGGCGCGGCCTCATCGAAGCGGCCGACGGCGGCACCATCTTTCTGGACGAGATCGGGGATCTGCCGCTGGAGCTGCAGGCCAACCTGCTGCGTTTCCTGCAAGAAAAATCCATCCAGCGCGTGGGAGCGGTGCGCAGCACACCCGTGGACGTGCGCGTGATCGCTGCCTCCCACGTCGACCTGGCCGATGCGGTGGCGGTGGGCCGCTTTCGGGAAGACCTGTACTACCGGCTCAATGTGTTACCGATCGAAGTGCCGCCCCTGCGCCAGCGCATGGAAGATGTGCCTTTGCTGGCACGGCATTTCCTCAAGACCTGCACAGCCGACAGGGCGCACCGCGTGGAAGGCTTCAGCCGGCAGGCGGTGGAGGCCATGACGGTCTACGCCTGGCCGGGCAATGTGCGCGAGCTCTACAACCGCGTGCAACGCGCGGTGGTCATGACCGACCAGCGTTGGATCGGCCCGCACGACCTCGGCCTGCAGCACGCTGACGGTGCGGTCGGCAACGACCTCGGCCAAGCGCGAACAGCGGCCGAGCGCGACGTGATCTGCCGCGCGCTCACCCGCGTGGGCAGCAACGTCACCTTGGCTGCGCGGGAGCTCGGCATTTCGCGCATGACCCTGTATCGGTTGATGGACAAGCATGGCATTGCCACCAGCCCTGCAGCGCTGGAGCAGCGGCATTGAGCCCGAGCACCCTGTAAGCCGGGTTTGCGGGGCCTGTCTCGAACAGATGCTTGACGCGCGTCATGGCGTGCGAGGGCGTGCTGGGCTAGGGTTGCCAGATGACCCTTGCAGCAGATCCTTCATCAGACGCCCCGCATGCACGCGCCAGCAAGCTTGTGCTGCGGGGTCTGAACAGCGCCGACACCGGCCTCACCCCCACCCAGGCCGCTGAGCGCCTGGCGCAGCACGGCCCCAACCGCATCGAGCAGGTGGTGCACACCCGCCTGTGGGTGCGCGTGGCGCGCCAGTTCAACAACCTCCTGATCTACGTGCTGCTCGTGGCCGCGCTCGTCACGTTGTGGCTGCGAGACTACCTGGACGCCGCGGTGATCCTCGGCGTGGTGGTGATCAATGCCCTGATCGGCTTCGTGCAGGAAGGCAAGGCCGAGCGTGCGCTGGATGCCGTGCGCGCCATGCTGGCCAGCCGGGCCACCGTTTTGCGCGGTGGCGACCGTCACGAGATCGATGCCGCGGACCTGGTGCCCGGCGATGTGGTGCTGCTGGAATCGGGCGCGCGCGTGCCGGCCGATCTGCGGCTGCTGCGCACCAAGAACCTGCGCATCGACGAGGCCGCGCTGACCGGCGAGTCGGTGCCCGCCGAGAAGGACGCCGCACCCGTGGCGCAGGATGCGCCGCTGGGCGACCGCTTGTGCATGGCCTTTGCCGGCACCACGGTGGCGGTGGGGCAGGCCAGCGGCGTGGTGGTCGCCACGGCCCACCAGACCGAGATCGGCAAGATCGGTGCGCTGGTGTCGGATGTGAGCAACCTGGCCACGCCACTGACCCGCCGCCTGGACCAGTTCGCGCGCCAGATCACGCTGGTGATCGGGGTGGTGAGCGTGATCACGTTTCTTTACGGCAGCTTCATCGGCGGTCTGCCCCCCATGGCGCTGTTCCTGGCGGTGGTGGGGCTGGCCGTGGCGGCCATTCCAGAAGGCCTGCCCGCCATCGTCACCATCACCCTGGCCATCGGCACCGCGGCCATGGCGCGCCAGCGCGCGGTGGTGCGGCGCCTGCCCGCGGTGGAAACGCTGGGATCGGTCAGCGTGATCTGCACCGACAAGACCGGCACCCTGACCCGCAACGAGATGACCGCCGTGCGCGTGATGCTGGCGGGGCGCACGCTGAACGTGACCGGCGCGGGCTACGCGCCAGAGGGGGGCTTTCACCACGATGGTTCGG
The DNA here is from genome assembly GCA_040385485.1 of Pseudomonadota bacterium. Lineage (GTDB taxonomy): Bacteria > Pseudomonadota > Gammaproteobacteria > Burkholderiales > Burkholderiaceae_C > Hydrogenophaga. The sequence continues at coordinate 117,858 of JAZKHJ010000003.1, forward strand.
CGCTGGATGTGGCGCAGGACGCCGACCTTCAGCGCCTGGCCCGCTGCGCGCTGCTCTGCAACGACGCGCAACTGCACCACACGCCGGCCCAGGGTTGGGTGCTGGCGGGCGACCCCACCGAAGGCGCGCTGTTGTCGATGGCGCGCAAGGCCGGCCTGGACCCGACGCACGAGGCTGCGCTCACGCCGCGCCTGGACGACATCCCGTTCGAGTCCGAGCACCGTTTCATGGCCACGCTGCACCACGACCACGCCGGGCATGTGTTCGTGTTGCTCAAGGGCGCCCCCGAGCGCGTGCTGTCGCTGTGCGTGAACGACCCCCGGGGCGCTCCGCTGGACAGCGCCGCCTGGCAGGCGCGCATGCACGAGGCTGCTGCCCAGGGCGAGCGTGTGCTGGCCTTGGCCGAGTGCCAGTTGCCGGCTGGGACGGTGTCATTGAGCATGGACGACATCACGGCGCGTTTCACCCTGCTGGGGCTGGTGGGACTGATGGATCCACCGAGTGTCGAGGCCATCCAGGCGGTGGCCGACTGCCACGGAGCCGGCATCCGCGTGGTGATGATCACCGGCGACCACGCCGTCACCGCAGGCGCGATTGGCCGCGAGATCGGCTTGCGCGATGGCCAGCCACTGACCGGTGCCGAGATCGATCGGCTCGATGATGCGGCGTTGAAAGTGCGTCTGGCGCAGACCGATGTGGTCGCGCGCGCCAGCCCCGAGCACAAGCTGCGCCTGGTGGCCACGCTGCAATCCGAAGGCAAGCTGGTGGCGATGACGGGTGACGGTGTGAACGACGCGCCCGCGCTCAAGACCGCCGACATCGGCGTGGCCATGGGGCAGCGCGGCACCGACGCGGCGCGCGAGGCGGCCGACCTGGTGCTCACCGACGACAACTTCGCCACCATTGCCGGCGCGGTGCGCGAGGGCCGCACTGTGTTCGACAACATCAAGAAGTCGCTGCTGTTCGTGCTGCCCACCAACGGCGGCGAGGCCGGGTTGATCCTGCTGGCGGTGTTCGCCGGCCTGGCCATGCCGGTGACGGCCGCGCAGATCTTGTGGATCAACATGGTGACCAGCATCACGCTGGACATCTCGCTGGCCTTCGAGCCGGCCGAGCGCGGCGTGATGCAGCGCCCGCCGCGACCGGCCGTTGAGCCCCTCATCACGCGCTGGATGCTCACGCGCGTGGTGTTCGTGAGCTTGCTGCTCATGGGTGTCTGTTTCTTCGTCTTCAACTGGCAACTGGCGCGCGGCGGCCTCGAGATGGCGCGCACCACCGTCATCAACATGATGGTGGTGGGTGAAATCGTCTACCTCTTCAACGTGCGGCATTTCACCGCCAGCGCGCTGACTTGGGAGACCTGGCTGGGCAACCCGGTGGCGGTGTGGACGGCTGTGATCACGCTCGTGCTCCAGCTGCTGCTGACCTACGCGCCGCCGATGCAGCAGCTGTTCGGCACCGCCGCGCTGGATGCGCCGACCTGGGGCGTCATCGTCGCGCTGGCGGTGGGCCTGTTCGTGGCGGTGGAGGCCGAGAAGGCGTGGCTGCGGTACCGCGGCGTGCACCGCATCTGAATGGCGGCGGTAGACCAGAATCGTTCCCGGAACACGTTGCAGGGCTGACCTGGACCCGCGGCAGCGAATCAATCGGCGGCGAACCAGCTCTCCAGCGGCAAACCCCCGGTGCCGAGCACCAGAGGTCGTGTGCCGGGAAATGCGGTGGTGAATGCATTCAGTCCGGACACGTTGCCCGGGAGCATGCCGCTCTTGACCTCCAGTGCGAACAAATCGCGGCCCTGGCGCAGCACGAAATCGACTTCGCGGCCACCGTCGTGCCAGTAGTGAATCAAGGGTTGGGTGGTGCTGTGGTTCACGTGTCGGGCCAGAAGTTCCGCACCCACCGCGCTCTCCACCATGCGGCCCCAGAGCTCGGGCGTGGACCGCAAACGCTCCAATCCGAAGCCTTCAGATGCGGCGATGGAACCCATCAGCGCCGTGTTGAACACCTGCAACTTGGGACTGGAGGCACGCTGCCGAAGCACTTGACCTGCGTACTTCTGCAGGCCGCACACCATGCCCGCGCCCTCCAGAAGCTCCAGATAGTGGGCCAGCGTGGTGGTGTTGCCCGCGTCGGTGAGTTGCCCCATCATCTTCTGATAGCTCAACATCTGCCCGCTGTAGCGGCACGCCAGGTCGAAGAGCCGCCGCAGCAGCGCGGGCTTCTGTACCGGTGCCATCAGCAGTACATCTTTGGAGATGGTGGTTTCGATCAAGGCATCGCGCACATAGGCCGCCCAGCGGGTCTCGTTCTCCACCAGTGATGCCGAGCCGGGATATCCACCGTGAAAGATGAACTGGTCCAGCGTGAAGCCGAATGCTTCCCGCATCTCCCGGTACCGCCAGTGGCCCAGACGCGTCATCTCGAAGCGGCCCGCCATACTCTCGGTCAGTCCCCTGGCGATCAGCAACGGTGCGGACCCCAGAACCACCACCCGCACATCACGACCGGCCGCCGTGTCTTCGTCCCAAAGCCGTTTGACCTCGTCGGTCCAGCGCGGGAGCTTTTGAACTTCATCCAGCACGAGTACGCACGCTCCCGCCTGTGCGGCGAGGAATCGCGCTGTTTCCCAGTGAGTGGACAACCAGCCAGAACCTTGCAGACCGGGGTTGTCTGCGCTCACGCTGTGCTGCGCGATCGGTGGGCGGGTTTGATCCGCTCCGAGCCTTGCCAGCGCCTGTCGCACCAGGGTGGTCTTCCCCACCTGGCGCGGGCCGGCCACCACTTGCAGGAAGCGCCTTGGCTCGCTCAAACGCTGAACGAAACTGTTGAGTCCGTCTCTTTGAATTTCAGTGCTCATCGATATTACTCAATACATTGAGATATTTTACTCAATTCGTTGAGTAAATCACTTGAAACGCTGCCAGCCCCAGCCGATGCGCAACGCCGTGGTGATGGCGCACAGCGCCGCAAAGCCGTAGGCGATGGGCGCGAACCACTGCGGCCACAGGCACATGGCGACAAACGCGGCGATGGTCTCGGTGGCCTCGGTCAGACCACCCAGGAAATAGAAGCTCTTGTCGGGAAATGCGGTGGACGCCAGCGCGCGCTTGGCAGCCACGATGGCAAACGCCAGGAAGCTGCTGGCCGTGCCCATGAAGCTGGCCAGCAGCACGGCGGCGGGCAGCGCGTTGTGCGCCGGGTCGACCACGGCAAACGCCAGCGGGATGGCCGCGTAGAACAGGAAATCCAGCGTGATGTCGAGGAAGCCGCCCCGGTCGGTGGGCTGGGTGAGCCGCGCCACCGCACCGTCCAGCCCGTCCATGAGCCTTGAGAGCAACAGCAATGCCAGGCCCGCCATGAAGTGCTGGAAGACGATGGACAGCGCAGCGGCCATGCCGATGGCGAAGCCTGCGAAGCTGAGTGCATCGGCGCCCACGCCCAGGCGCACCAGTGTGTGGGCCACGCGGGTGAGCACCGGTTTGAGCACCTGTTGAATGGATCTATCGAACACGACCCAGCTCCACCACGAGTGAGGGGTCGGCCACATCGGTCGCATCGTGCGTCACCAGCACGGCCGGCACGCCGATGCTGCGCAGGTGATCGAACACAAAGGCGCGGAATTGGTCGCGCAGCGCGGCGTCGAGTTTGGAAAACGGCTCGTCGAGCAGCAGCGCCCGAGGGCGCGCGAGCAGCGCGCGCATCAGCGCCACGCGCGCGCGCTGCCCGCCCGAGAGCGTGGCCGGGTCACGTTCGCCAAAGCCGACCAGACCCGCTTCATCCAGCGCTCGCGCTACCTCGGCGAGCCGCTCGCGCTTGGGCCCGGCAGGCACCGCGAACAGCAGGTTCTCGGCCACCGTCATGTGGGCGAACAACAGGTCGTCCTGAAAAAGCAGACCGATGCCGCGCTGCGCGGTGGGCAAGTTCGTGAGGTCGCGCCCGTCCAGCGTCACCGTGCCTTCAAAGCGCAAGGCCTCGCTGCCCTCGGCCACGCCGTGCAGGGTGCCGGCGATGGCACCGAGCACCGAACTCTTGCCGCTCCCACTGGGACCCATCAGCGTGAGGATGCGGCCCGGCGCCACCTCGATGCGCAGGTCTTGCACCAGCGTGTGGGTTCGGGTGGCGAGGCGGTGAATGTGAACGGCGAGCGTCATGCGGAGGGGTTTCGGAATCGGCGGGGGCGGCCCAGCCAGGCCGCCAGTGCGAAGGCCAGCACGGGCAGGGCGAGCTGCAGGCCGGCATAGGCGCTGGTAAGCGAGCGCTGCCCGCCCGAGGCGAGTGTGACGGCTTCGGTGGTGACGCTGGAAAAACGGCCCGCACCCACATACAGCGTGGGCAGGTACTGCGCCACGCTGACCGCAAAACCCACGGCGGCGGCCGAGGCCAGGGAGCGCTTGAGCAGCGGCCACTTCACGCGCAGCAGGAATGCCCGGCCAGAGTGGCCCAGGCTCGCGTTGAGCTGGGCGTAGCGGGCATCGAACCCCAGGTAGGCCGGGCTGAGTGCAAGCAGCACATAGGGCAGCACCATGAGCGTGTGGGCGATCAGCAGGCCGCTGGCCTGGCCTTCCAGTCGCAGTTTCAGACCAACGCCATACAACCCCACCACCCACAGCACGGCGGGCAGCACCAGCGGCAGGTAGAGCAGCGGGCGCAGGGTTTCGTCCCAGCGGCGCGGCGCCAGTTCCAGCCAGGCCACGCTCCACACCAGCGCGATGGCACTGCTGCCGGCTGCGAGCCACAGCGTGGTGAACACGGTGCCGCTGCTCTGCGCCATCTGCTGCCAGGCGGCGGTGGTGAAGCTCTGCGGCCACACGGCGGGAAACGTCCACACGCCGCTGACGCTGCCCACGGCCAGCGCCAACAACACGGCGGCGTACACACCCACCAGCAGCCACAGACCGGTGTCGGTGCCCGGTGCGCGCGCCGGTGAACCGCGCAGACCGTGGCCATGCGCGAGTGCCTTGCGCCGCAGTTGCTGCACAACCAGCCAGAGTGCACTGCACGCCAGCACCATCAGGGCCAGCAACACACCGGCGGCGGCGCCCTGCGCATAGCTGGCAGGGTCGGCGTCCTGAAGCCACTGCCAGGCCAGCACGGCCAGCGTGGGTGGCGAGGCCGGGCCGATGACGAGCGCCATGTCGACAACGGTGAGTCCGTAGGCCAGCACCGCGAGCAAGGGCCAGCGCAGGCGCGTGGACAACTGCGGCCACAGCACCAGCCAGAAGGCGCGGCGCGGCGCATAGCCCAGGGTTTGCGCCAGCGCGTGTTCGGCGCGCCAGCGTTGGCGCACGTCGTCGCGCTGCAACTGGGTGGCGGCGGTCCAGAGCAGGAACGGAATTTCCTTGATCACGAGGGCTGCGATCAGGCCCAGGCCCCAGGGGTCTTGTGTGGTGGGCCAGGGCGGTGGGCTGTCGAACCCGGTGAGCCAGGGCGAGAGCGCGCGCAGCAACCAACCGCTGGGCGCGAGCAGAAACAAAAAACCGATGGCCAGCGCGGCGTGGGGCGTGGCCAGCATCATCGGCAGGCCACGCAGCAGGCGCGCGAGACGATGCCGCACGAAGCCACGCGCCAGCAGCGCGGCGGCGCCCCACCAGGCCAGCAGGGTGGAGGCCAGGCCGGTCCACAGCGTGAGCAGCGCGGCCTGGGCCAATGCCGGCTCTTGCGCGAGCGCGCGCCAGGCGGCTGTGTTGCCGCCGGTTTTCAGGGCTTCAAACCCGGTCCACAGCAGCGGCACGGCCGCCAGCGCGAGCAGGACGGCTGCGCCCAGTCGGCGACGTTGGCCGTGGTGTGCCACAGGGATCACACGCCGTAGCGGCGCGCCCAGGCCTTCTCCAGCGGATCGACCCACGAGGCGTGGGGTTCGGGCAGCGTGGGCGCACCCCGGGTCACGAGGCCGGGCAGGTCGCCGGTCTGGAACAGGGCGCGCTCGGAGGCGGGCAGACGCGCCACGTCGAGCACGGTCGGGTCGCCCCAATGCGCGATGTCGGCCTTGCGCGCCTGCGCGGCGGGCGAGAGCAGGAAGTTGGCCACCACCTGCGCGCCGGGCTTGCTGCGTGCGTTGTAGGGAATGGCGACGAAATGCGTGTTGCCGATCGTGCCTTTTTCAAACTGCCAGCTCACCACGGAGGTGGCCAAGCGTTTCGCCGCGATCTCGTTGGCGGCTTCGCTGGGGTTGAAGGTGATGGCCAGCAGCAGTTCGCCGTCGGCCATCATCTGGCGCACGGCGGCGGCGTTCTGCGGGAACTGTTTGCCTGCGCGCCACAGGTGCGGGCGCAGCGCGTCGAGGAAGGGCCACAGTGCGGCAGTCTGCGCGGTGAAGGCCGCGTCGGTCACGGGTTGGGCCAGTGCCTTCGCATCGGGCGCGAACTCGACCAGGGCCTGTTTGATGAAGGTGGTGCCGTGAAAGTCGGGCAGGCGCGGATGGGTGATGCGCCCGGGCTGGGCGCGGGCCAGCGCCAGCAGGGCCTGCATGTTTTGCGGCGGCTGCGGCAGGCGCTTGCTGTCGGCAAACAAGGTGAATTGCGCCATGCCCCAGGGCGATTCCATGCCGTCGGTGGGCAAGGAAAAATCGTTCAGCGTGGTGGGTTTTCCTTCCACGTCGACCCAGCGGAAGTTGGGCAGGCTTTCGGCGTAAGGGCCGAACAGCAGGCCCTCGCGTTTCATGGCGGCAAAGTTCTCGCCGTTGATCCAGACCAGATCCACCGTGCCCTCGGCGGCCGCGCGGCCTGCGGCCTTCTCGGCGCGCACGCGTTTGACCACGTCGGCCGTGTCGGTGATCTTCACGTGCTGCAACTTCACGCCAAACGAAGCCTGCACCTGCTGCGCCACCCACTGGATGTAGGCGTTGGTCTGTTCGCTGCCGGCCCACGCGTTCCAGAACACGGTCTGGCCACGGGCGGACTGCTCGATGGCCGACCAGTTCGACTGCGCCCAGGCCGGTTGCAGGGATGCGCCGGCGGCGGCACCCGCGGCCAACAGCCATTGGCGGCGTGACAGATGGGCGGTGGGGGTGGGTTGGGGCAAGGTGGTTTCTCCGACAGGACAGGTTCAGAGCCGCAGCTTAGTTCAAGGCCATTCCCGTTGCCCCCACGCGGTTGAGTCGCGGCTGGATCCACTGCGCATCGACCGACCACTTGCCCACACCGTACAAGGCCAGCGCGGCCAGCAGCACACCCCAGGTGATGTGCTGCTGCAGCGCGGCCGGCGCGATCTCGGCCAGGCTCAGGACGGCCGCCACGTTCACCACCGACAGACCCAGCGCCGAGAAGCGGCCGGCCAGACCCAGGAGCAGGAGCACGGGCAGCACCAGTTCGCCCGCCGTGCCCGAGACGGCGGCGAGCTGGGGCGAGAGCAGCGGCACCTGGTATTCCTCGGTGAACAGCAGGAGGGTGGTGTCCCAGTCGCGGACCTTGGTCAGGCCCGAGAGGAAGAACACCTGGGCGATGTAGATGCGCGCGGCAAGCGCTGCCAGCGGTTGCGCCACGTCCAGCGTGCGCGTGACGAGGGACCACAGTGAGAGGCCGCGGTGGAGCAGGGTGGGTGGGTTCATGGGGACTCCTTGTGAGGTCTGGATGAGGGAGGTGCGGGAGGTGCGCTGGCCACGCCGATCACCAGGCCGCTGTGCACGGCCTGGGTGAGCCAGTCGGAAAAATCGAAACCGGTGCCAGCACGCGCGAGGGCCTCGGGCAAGGGGGCTCTTGCGAGCAGGGCCCGCAGCACACCCAGGACTTCGGTCGGGCACAGCGCCGCGCACGGCCTCAGGCCTTGTCGCCACACCACGGCGGTCTCGGCCACGCGATGGCGCACGCGAACGCCCATCTCGGCGAGGCTGGGCTGGCCTTCGGTGTGTGCAGTGACGAGGCCGACCACCGGCCAGGCGCTGGTGATGACCGCGGTGCCGGGCGCCAGCTCCAGGGTGAGTGTCTGGGGGTCTTCGGTGGACAGGCGCGCGAAACTTTGAAGATCCGCTTGCGCATCAGGTGCCCCGGCCGCGCGGTGCAGTGCCCACTCCACGCGGGCCACGTCGGCCAGGTAGGGCACAGCCAACAGTTGTTCGTTGGTCGCCAGAAAGGCGGGAAGGGCGTCGCCCCAATGCGCCAGATCGCCGTGCACCGGTGGGTGGCTGTGCCAGAGGTCGCGCGCCAGGGCGTTGAAGCTCTCAACGCCGATGAGCTGCGCGATCACCGGGTAGGCGCCGCGCAGGCTGCGCTGGGCCAGCTCGTGGCCGTTGGCCTGGTAGGCCATGAGGCCCCGCGTGGCCCGGGGTTCGAGCAGCGCCTGCAGTTGCTGCCTGGCGCTGGTGGCTCGTGCGCTGGCGGGCCGGGCGAACAGCGCGTCGAGCAGGGCTTGCTGCTGCATGGCCAAGGTGTTCATGCGGGCACCGTTTCGTGTGGATGGCGGGCGTGTTCGCGTGCGGTGGCGGCTTCGTCGAGCAGCACCGACAGTTCGGGCACACCGGTGTCCCACTCGATCAGCGTGGGCACCGCACCAAAACGCCCCAGCGCGTGCCGGTACAGCGCCCACACCCCGGGCACCACGCGGCTGCCATGGTCGTCGATCACGATGTCGCCACAGTCCACGTGGCCGGCCAGGTGCAGCTCGGACACCGCATGCGGGTCGATGGTGTCGAGCCAGCGTCGGCAGGTGGTCAGCGGGTCGCTCGACGAGCCCGGCAGCCGGTCGTTGAGCGCGTTGACGAAGATGTTGTTCACGTCCACCAGCAGGCCGCAGCCGGTGCGTTGCGCCAGTGTGTTGAGAAATTCGGGCTCGTTGAATTCGTTGGCCTGCCAGCGCAGGTAGGCCGAGAGGTTTTCCACTGCGATGGGACGGCGCAGACGGTCCTGCACGCGCTGCACGTTGGCGCACATCGCGTCCAGCGCCTCGCGGGTGAAGGGCGTGGGCAGCAGATCAGAGGCATGCACGGTCTGCCCGGGTTGACGCGACAGCGGCCCGCGCGCAAAGCTGGCGTGGTCGCTCACGCGCACGGGCTCGATCTCGGTCACCAGGGCCGCGAGCTGGTTGAGATGCGCGTCGTCGATGCCGGTGGCAGAGCCCAGCGACAGACCCACGCCGTGCAGGCTGACGGGGTAGTGCTCGCGCCCCTGGCGCAGCACCGCACGCGCGGCGCCGCCGGGGGCGAAGAAGTTTTCGGAATGAACCTCGATGAAGTCCAGCGCCGGCTGCTGCAGCAGCAGCTCGGCGTAATGGGGATGCCGCCAACCGATGCCCACGGTCGCGACCTCGTGGGTCTGCCGAGATGGGTCGGTGACGGTCATGGCGTTGGGCTTGAAGGGAACGCGGGGATCAGGACTTCTTCATGTCCATCTTGGCCTGCTCCATGCCGATGCCACCCATCTGCATGCAGGTGCCTGCAGGAACGTATTTCCATTCGCCTTTGTCGTTGTCGACCTTGGCCTGCCCCGCACACGAATGGGTGCCGGCGATGTTGGCGCAGTCGTTCTGCCCGGCCTTCGCGATACCGAAACATTTTTCCTTGGCGGTGTTCTGCGCGAAGGCGGGTGAGGAGAGCAGGGCCAGCGACATCAGCGAGGTGGCGGCGGCGGCGATCATGGTGCGTTGGTTCATGGGAAGCTCCTGAAGGAAGGGACGGGTTGAAGAACAACCCACTGCCGTGCACCGGTTGTTGGACGCAGCACCAGCGGGTTGCGAGTTGGTCTGGTGACTGGATGTTTTCTTACGCTCCCTTCAACGCCCACCAAAAAAATATTCTTCCAAGCGGGTCGTGGATGCGGCCGCTGGGCTTGGGCCGTTTCATTACACTCAGCCCCCATGCAGCAGTCCCCACCCCCGTCGTTCGAGCAGCAGGTTGCGGATTTGCGTGGGTACTTGTTCAAGTTCGCGCGCCTGCAGTTGCGCAACGACGCCTGGGCCGAAGACGCGGTGTCTGAAACCATGCTGGCCGCGATTTCCCGTCCGCAGGGTTTTGAGCAGCGCTCCCAGCTCAAGACCTGGCTGGTGGGCATCCTCAAGCACAAGATCATCGACGCCCTGCGGCAGAACAGCCGCGAGGTGTGTATGTCCAGCGGCAGCGACGACGAGGGCGCCGATCCACTGGAGCACATGGCCTTCAAGGCCGACGGACACTACGCCGAGAAGCCTGCCGAATGGGGCAATCCGGAGCAGGATCTGAACAGCCGTCAGTTCTTCGAGGTGCTGGAAGCCTGCACCGACAAGCTGCCTGCCGTGCAAGGACGCTTGTTCCTGATGCGCGAATGGCTGGAGCTCTCCAGCGAGGAGATCTGTAAGGAACTGTCCTTGACGCCGACCAACCTCTATGTGCAGTTGCACCGGGCACGGCTGCGGTTGCGAGAATGTCTTGAACTCAACTGGTTTGCCCGCCCGACCACGCCATGAAGCCCGCTGTGATGCCCATGTACCCGCTGCGCCGCACCTGCAAGGAGGTCTCCGCGCTTTTGATTGCTCGCGAAGACCGCGCGCTGCCGTTGATCGAGCGCATGGCCCTGCGCCTGCACATGGCCATGTGCGAGGCTTGCCCCCGTTTCGAGCGTCAACTGCTGACCATGCGCAATGCCATGGGTCAGTGGCGCAACTATTCTGACAACGAGAGTTGAGCGCTCAGGTCAGCAGCGCTTGCGCAAACTCGCGCGCGTTGAAGGTTTCCAGGTCTTCCAGCTTTTCACCCACGCCGATGAAGTAGATCGGCACCGGTCTCTCGCGCGCGATCGCGCAGATAACGCCACCCTTGGCCGTGCCGTCGAGCTTGGTGATGATGAGACCGGTCAACCCCAGGGTCTCGTCGAAGGCCTTCACCTGCATCAAGGCGTTCTGACCGGTGTTGCCGTCGATCACCAGCAACACTTCATGAGGTGAGGTCGGGTCGGCCTTCTGCACCACACGCTTGATCTTGCGAAGTTCCTCCATGAGGTGCAACTGGGTCGGCAGGCGCCCGGCGGTGTCCACCAGCACCACGTCTCGTCCGCGCGCGCGTCCGGCGGTCACGGCATCGAAGCTGACCGCGGCCGGGTCACCACCCTGCTGGGTGATGATTTCCACGGTGTTCCGGTCGGCCCACACCGCGAGCTGTTCGCGCGCAGCGGCGCGGAAGGTGTCGGCCGCGGCCAGCAGAACGCTGGCGCCGCCCTGCGCCAGGTGGCGCGTGAGCTTGCCGATGGAGGTGGTCTTGCCCGCGCCGTTGACGCCCGCGACCATGATCACGGTGGGCTTGTGTTCACCAATGACCAGCGGCTTCTGCAGCGGCGTCAACAGCTCGGTGATGGCGTCGGCCAGCAGACCCTTGACGGCGGCGGGGTCGGTGGTCTTGCTGTCTTTCACCCGTCGCTTGAGGTCGGCCAGCAGATGGGTGGTGGCCTTCACGCCGGTGTCGGCCATCAGCAGCGCGGCTTCCAGCTCTTCGTACAGCGCGTCGTCGATCTGCGTGCCGGTGAAGACCGTGGCGATGCTCGATCCGGTCTTGCGCAGGCCGTTCTTGAGTTTGTCCATCCAGCCCTGGCGCACGGGCGCGGCGGCGGGTGGCGGCACGGCCAGTTCGACGGGGGGGGCTGCCGCAGGGGTGACTGCGGAGGTGGTGGGAGCGGCCGGTGAGGGCGCAGTGGGGGCTTTTTTGCGAAAGAACGAGAACATTTGTCCATCTCTAGAATCCATTGCATTCTATGAAACGCACTTCGAACCTGCCTGACGGGCGTCGCGCCGCACTGTCCATCGCACTGGCATTCGCGGCTTTCGGGTCGTTTGCACAGACCTCGACGCTCCCCTCCGGCACGCCGGTCGCACACAGCTTCACGCTGGCCAACGGCATGACCTTGATCGTGCGGCCCGACCGGCGCGCGCCCACCGTGGCCCACATGCTGTGGGTGCGTGTGGGCTCCATCGACGAGGTGGACGGCACCTCGGGCGTGGCCCATGTGCTCGAGCACATGATGTTCAAGGGCACGCCGAACCTCCAGCCCGGCGAGTTCTCGCGTCGCATTGCCGCATTGGGCGGGCGCGACAACGCCTTCACCAGCCGCGATGCCACGGCCTACCACCAGCAGGTACCAGCCCAGGCGCTGGAGGCCGTGATGAAGCTTGAAGCCGACCGGTTCGCGAACAACCGGTGGAGCGATGACGAATTCAAGCGAGAGATCGAGGTGGTGAAAGAAGAGCGCCGCCAGCGCACCGAAGAGTCGCCGCGCGCGCGCATGTTCGAAGCCATGAACGCCATGGTCTACCAGGCCAGCCCCTACCGTCGGCCCATCATCGGCTGGATGAGCGACATCGAGTCGCTCACGCCCGACGACGCTCGCGCGTTTCACCAGCGCTGGTACACGCCCGCCAACGCTGCCGTGGTGATCGCGGGTGACGTGGACGTGGAGCAGACCCGTGCGCTGGCCGAGAAACATTTTGGCCCCATTCCCGCCCGCACGGTGCCGGGGCGCAAGCCGCGCGACGAGCCGCCACAGTCCGGTCCGCGCCGCATGGACTACCGCGCCGTGGCCGATCAGGCCGTGGTGGCGTTGGCATACAAGGTGCCGCAGTGGAGCGGTGCCCTGGGCGAAGACCCCACCAGCCAGGATGCGCTGTCCTTGACGGTGCTGTCGGCCGTGCTGAACGGTTACAGCGGTGCCCGGCTTGACCGCGCGCTGGTGCAGGGCCAGGGCACCGGGGGCAAGCGCATTGCCGACAGCGCGGGGGCGTCTTACGGCCTCATGGGCCGCGGCCCACAGATCTTTTCACTCAGCGCGGTGCCGGCCCGAGGCGTGAGTGCCGACATGGCCGCCGCCGCGCTGAAGTTGGAAGTGCAGCGCGTTGCGCGCGAAGGCATCAGCGAAGCCGAGCTGCGCCGCGTCAAAACGCAATGGACCGCGGGTGAGGTCTACAAGCTCGACTCGGTCTTCAACCAGGCGCAAGAGCTCGGCAGCTACTGGGTCAACGGCATGGACCTGAACACCGGAGACCGCTTGATGAGTCGACTGCGCGCGGTGACGGCCGCCCAGGTGCAGTCGGTGGCGCAGCGCTACTTTTCCGATCAACAACTCACCACCGCGGTGCTCGTGCCCGAGGGGGGTCAGAAATGAAAGTCTTTCTGAAACCATCCCTCCGTTTCGCCGCTGTGTTGTCGGTCTTGCTCGCAGGCGTGATCAACACCGCGCAGGCGGCCATTCCCATCGAGCACTGGACCCATGCCAGCGGCGCGCGTGTCTACCTGGTGGCCAGCCCGTCCATTCCCATGCTGGACGTTCAGCTCGACTTCGACGGTGGCAGTCGGCGCGACCCGGCGGCCCAGGCCGGGCTGGCCGGCGCGACGGCGGGCTTGCTGTCGGATGGTGTGGCCGCGCAGCCGGGCCTGCCCGCTCTGGACGAGAACCAGCTCAGCGAAGCCTGGGTGGACCTTGGCGCGCAGTTCGGTGCCCAAGCCAGCGCCGACCGTTTCACCCTCTCGCTGCGAACCCTGACCGAGCCCGATCTGCTGCAGCGCGCCGTTGCCCTGGCCGCCCGCCAGATCGCGGCGCCCGCCTGGCCACAAGCCGTGTGGCAGCGCGACCGCGAGCGCCTCCTGGCGTCGCTCAAGGAAGCCGAAAACCGTCCGGGCACACGGGCCGGCCGCGCCTTTGCAAGCGCGGTCTACGGCTCCCACCCGTATGGCTTTCAGCCCGATGCCGCCAGCTTCAACGCGATCGGCGTGGCCGACATGCAGACCTTCTATCGCCGCCACGTGGTGGCTTGTCGCGCGCAGGTGACGCTGGTGGGTGCGATCGACCGCGCCCAGGCCGACGCCATCGTGGGCCAGTTCATGGCGCCGCTGAAAGCCCACGGTTGCGAGCCGCTGCCTGCGGTACCCCAGGTTCAGGCACTGGAGCGCGCGATCGACGAGCGTCTGCCCTTTGCCGCTGCGCAGGCCCAGGTGGCGATTGGCCAACCTGGCATCGCCCGCAACGATCCCGACTTCTTCCCTCTTTTCGTGGGCAACTACATCCTGGGCGGTGGGGGTTTCGTCTCGCGTCTGACCACCGAAGTGCGCGAGAAACGTGGCTTGAGCTACAGCGTGTTCAGCTACTTCGCTCCCGGTCGCCACGCAGGTGCTTTCCAGATTGGCCTCACCACGCGCCCCGATCAAGCGGCCCAGGCGGTGGAGGTTTCGCGCAATGTGGTGCGCGAGTTTGTGGAGCAGGGCCCTACCGAGGCCGAACTCAGCGCCGCCAAGGCGTTTCTGGTGAACGGTTTTTCGCTTCGCATCGACAGCAACCGCAAGCTGCTCGACAACGTGGCCAACATCGGCTGGAACGGCCTGCCGCTGGACTACCTGGACACCTGGACCCAGCAGATCGAGCGCGTGAGCGTGGCGGATATCCGGCGCTCGTTTGCACGTGTCTTGCAGCCGGACCGCATGGTCACGGTGGTCGTTGGTGCAAAACCTTAGGACTCCCCCCGAAGCGCCAGGGGGCGTCGCGTAAGCTCACTGCTATGAAAAAATCCCCCGTCCCCGCGCCACGCGCCGCGGCAAGCGCCCCGCACGAAATCCGCATCATCGGCGGTCTCTGGAAACGCACGCTGCTGCCGGTGGCCGATCGCCCCGGCCTGCGTCCCACACCTTCGCGCGTGCGCGAGACCCTGTTCAACTGGCTTGGGCAGGACCTCACCGGCCTGCGCTGCGTGGACGCCTTCGCCGGCACCGGTGCGCTGGGGCTGGAAGCGGCGTCGCGCGGCGCCACCGAGGTGGTGCTGGTGGAGCAGGACAGCGCCCTGCTCGCCAACCTCAGCCGCGTCACCACCAAGCTCAAGGCCACGGCCGTGCGCGTGGAGCGCGGTGACGGTGTGGCCGCACTGCGCCAACGAGCCGGGCAGGGGCTCGATGTCGTGTTTCTGGACCCACCCTTTGCCGATGGGCAAAGCGAAGCGCTGGTGCTCTCGGCCCTGGCTGCCGCGCGCCTGGCCATCGGCGCCGAAGGACTCGTCTACCTGGAAGCGCCGCGGCCCTGGCTCGATGAGGAACTCGCGCAACTTGGCTTGCAGGTGCACCGACGGGGCAAGGCGGGTGCGGTGGCCTTTCACCTCTTGCGGCCATTGCCCGCGCAGTGAGCGGGCACTGACAGCACCGCGCGCATAATTCCAAGGATGAGTTCCGACCTTTCCCTGTCTTCGAAACAGCCCCGAGTGGCTGTGTACAGCGGCACCTTCGACCCGCTCACCTTGGGCCACGAAGACGTCGCGCGCCGTGCCGCGCTCCTGTTCGACGAGGTGATCATCGCGGTGGCCATTGCGCATCACAAGAAGACCCGCTTCGCCTTGCAGCAGCGGCTTGACATGGCGGCTGAAGCGGCTTCACGCATGCCTGGCCAGGTTCGTGTGCTGCCGTTTGACGGTCTCATCATGGATTTTTGCCGCCAGCAAGGCGCTTGCGCCGTGGTGCGCGGCATCCGCAATCTCACAGACTTTGATTACGAAGCCCAGATGGCGGCGATGAACCGCAAGCTCAACCCCGCTGTGGAGACGGTGTTCCTGCTGCCTCAGGCTGAGCTGCAGTGCATTTCCAGCACGCTGGTGCGCGAGATTTCGCAACTCGGCGGCGATGTTTCACAGATGGTGAACCCCAACGTGGGCTCGAACCTCAAGCCCGCTCCCTTGCAGGCCTGAGCAAGGAGAAATTGCCATGGCCCTGCTGATCACCGACGAATGCATCAACTGCGATGTGTGCGAGCCCGAGTGCCCGAACCAGGCCATCTACATGGGCGAGGAGATCTACGAGATCGACCCTGCGCGCTGCACCGAGTGCGTGGGCCATTTTGACGAGCCGCAGTGCGTGCAGGTCTGCCCGGTGAGCTGCATCCCCATCCACCCGGACCATATTGAATCGCGGGAGACGCTCTGGCAGAAATACCAGCGTCTGCAAAAGGCCGGTCAGCCTTTGTCGGCTGCCGGTGACGTGCCTTCGCCCGGCATCCCCTCAACTGGCTCCTGATCGGCTTTGACCGGGCGGGGAGGCTTGGGTCGCGGCGGCTTGCTGGTGTGGATGAGCGCGGTGGCTTTGTCCATTTCCCCGGCGATCAGATTCGGCAAGGCTTTGAGGCTGCGGTCCAGCGCCTGGGCAATGGCGATGCGGTCGTCGGGCGAAGGCTTCTTCAACACCCAGTTCGCCACCTCGTTCTTGTTGCCCGGGTGGCCAATGCCCACGCGCAGGCGCCAGTAGTCGGGGCTGCCCAGCTGCGCGTGGATGTCGCGCAGCCCGTTGTGGCCGGCGTGCCCGCCGCCTTTCTTGAGCTTCACTTCGCCGGGCGGCAGATCCAGCTCGTCGTGCACCACCAGCACCTCTTCAGGCGCAATCTTGAAGAAGCGTGCCACCGACGCCACCGACTTGCCCGAGAGGTTCATGAAGGTCTGCGGCTCCACCAGCCAGACGCTCTGGCCCGCAACCACGGCGCGCGCCACCAGGCCGAAATGACCCCGCTCCATCTGCAGTGACGTCTTGAGCAGGCGAGCCGCCTCGTCCACCCACCAGAAGCCGGCGTTGTGGCGCGTGTTTTCGTAATCCGGACCCGGATTGCCCAGGCCGGCGATGAGTTTGATCATGGGGTCGGATTATCGGCAGGTATGGGTTGCTGAATGTAAAACGGCCCGCGTGAGCGGGCCGTTTTTCGGAAATCAAAGGTCCGCAGACCGATTACTTCTTCTTGCCCTTGGCACCCTTTTTGTCGTCGACGGGTGCGGCCACAACAGCCACCACCACGTCTTCGACCGGCTCCACCACGGTGGCGATGGTCAGGTTCTTGCGGCCATGCATCACGAGCTTGATGCCTTTGGGCAGCTTGATGTCACCGGTGTGGACCGTGCCGCCTTTGACGACGTCGCCCAGGTCGACCGTGATGTTCTCGGGCAGCTGGGTGGCCAGGCACTCGATTTCAATCTCGGTCATCACGTGGTTGATCACGCACTTGTCGGTCTTGACCGCAGGCGAGTTCTCTTCGTTGATGAAGTGCAGCGGCACTTTCTTGTGCAGACGGGTCTTGTCGTTCACGCGCTGGAAGTCCACGTGCAGCACGAGTGGCTTGTACGGGTGGTACTGCACATCGCGCAGCAGCACTTTTTGCACCGAGCCAGCAACGTCCATCTCAAGGATCGACGAGTGGAAGGCTTCCTTCTTCAGGGCGTGCCAGAGGGCGTTGTGATCGAGTTCGATCGTGGCGGCGGGTGTTTCACCACCAAAGACGATACCGGGCGTGCGGCCGGTGTTGCGGAGACGGCGGCTCGCACCCGTACCCTGCTTGGCGCGCTCAAAAGCGACGAATT
>JAZKHJ010000004.1:0-68583 GCA_040385485.1 Pseudomonadota bacterium
CCTGGTTCAGGTTGGCTTCGCCCTGGATCACGTTGATCAGGTCGTACACCACGCGGCGTTCGCAGCCCATGATGAGGTCCAGGTTGCGCAGGCCGACGTCGAAATCGATGACGGCGGTCTTGTGGCCCCGCAAGGCGAGGCCCGAAGCAAAGCTGGCGCTGGTGGTGGTCTTGCCCACACCGCCCTTGCCGGAGGTGACGACAACGATTTTGGTCATGGTGAAGGTCCTTCTGTTCTGAAAATGGGGGCGGATCAAGCGCCGATGGCGTCGATCACCAGCTTGTCGCCGTCGGGGCCGGGCACCAGGCGCACCTGCGCCGGCTTGCCCAGGATCGATTCGGGCAGGGCGACTTCGCTGGTGCGGTAAATGCCGGCGATCGAGATCAGCTCGGGCGCCATGCTGAGCGCGAAGATGCGCGCATCGGCGTTGCCGCGGGCGCCGGCAATGGCTTTGCCGCGCAACGGCGCGTACACATGGATGTGGCCGTCGGCAATGACTTCGGCGCCCGGGTTGACCATGGCCATGACGACCAGATCACGCCCACGCGCATAAACCTGCTGGCCGGAACGCAAGGGTTTGTCGATGACGAGGGCACCAGGCGCGGGTGCGGGCGCCGATGGCGCCACGGGTTCCGGGGTGGTGGTGATCTCGGTGGGCACCACGGCAGGAGCGGCGCGCTGCACCGATGCGTCAGGCGCATTCGTGAGACCGGCGGCCAGGGCCAGGCGGGTCTGTTCGATGGTGCCGCCTCGCACGGCCAGCGGCACCAACCGGTACTGGCGCAACAGGGTTTGCAAGGCACCGAAATCGGGCAGGGCGTTGGCCTCGGCCACATTGAGCGGGTGCAGGTCGATGACCAGCGGGTCGTTGTCGAAGAAATCGGGCATGTCGCCGAACCGCTGGGTCAGCTCCTGGGCCAGGCGGTCCAGATCGGACGACTTGAGCATGAACGCCACCAGGGGCAGGTGCGCGCTCTTGATTTCGAAGGTGGTGGGCGCGCTTCCCGCGAGGGCAACAGACATGGGCGAAACAGGCTCACAAAAAAAACCGCCGACGCAGGCGATGCACGGCATCGGGGTCGGTCATGAAGCGGCGCAGTTTAACAGCCGGGAACATCACGACCGGCAAGCGGATGTGCCCAGCTGTCAGGGCATGTTTCCGTGCCCGATGTGACAACTCTGTGTATATCTTTTGAACAAACCCTCACTTATCCACAGGCTCAGCGGATTTTGGGCAGTTATCCTTTTTTAGGCCGTTCGGGCCCCGGGTGCTTCACACAGCGTTTGAACGGGTGCAAGTCCTTGATAGGACAAGAGAAAGGGCGCTTGTCCACAGCGGACAGCGCCCTCTACTACTACTGCTATCTTGTATTAAAAGAATCTATAAGAACAAGACGCAGAGAAATCCATCGGCTTGGGAGCCGATCAGATCGTGCCGCCCATGCGGTGGTGGCCACCCCCGTGGTGATGGTTTTTGCCGTGGCCTTTCATGCCGGCGCGCTGAAAACCCTGCATCTGTTTCGCGTCGAACACCTTCTGCTGTTCGGCGTTGAGCGCCGCGTAGAAGCTCTTGATGGCGTCATGGCGCTGGCCCATGCGGGCATCGCGTTCTGCTTTCATGGCCGCCATCTTGTCCAGGCGCTGGGGCGTGGTCAGCTTGGACCAGTCTTCGCGGGGTCCCTGGCGGGCCGGGCGGGCTTCAGGCGCTGTGCGTGCCACGAAGGCATTCCAGGCGGGTTCCTGCTCGGCGGTGATCTTCAGTTCGGCTTTCAATGCCGCCTGGTGCTCAGCCATGCGTTTCTGCATCCTGGCCATGCGCTCGGCGCGCTTGGCGTCGCGCTGGCCTTCTTTGGCGCCTTCCTGGGCCTGCTGGGTGGTGGCTGGTGCCGTGGGGGCTGCCGTGGTGCCTTGGGCGATGGCGGTGGCCGAGAGGCCGGCGAAAGCCGCTGCCAGGGCGGCGGCCATCAGAGCGCGTTTGGGAATCGATGTCATGTTCACTCCTAGCGACCGTTGAGGAAGAGTCACCACAGCTTGGGTCGGTGGGCTGTGGAATGGCTTCAGTGTGGTCGGGGGGTGTTTCTGCGCGGTGGGGCCGATGTGGCTGGGTTGTAAAGTTTTGTGCCGGTTTTCGACACGGCTGCGGGGTGGGCGAGGTCGTCCAGGATCGGGCAGTCCGGCCGTCCATCGCCCGGGCACAGGTGCATCAGTTCGCCCAGCGTGCGCTGCATGGCTTGCAAGGCCTCGATGCGCTGGGCCAGCTCGTCCAGGTGTTTCTGGGTGATGCGCTTGACGGTGGCGCTGCTGCGCTTGCGGTTGTGCCACAGGCTCACCAGTTCGGCGATGGCATCCAGGCCAAAGCCCATGTCGCGCGCGCGGCGGATGAAGCGCAGCGAATGCACGTCGGCCAGGCTGTACTGGCGGTAGTTGCTGTCGGTGCGCACCACGTCGCCCAGCAGCCCGAGTGTTTCGTAGTGGCGCAGCATCTTGGGCGAGATGCCGCTGAGTTCGGCGGCTTTGCCGATGTTCACCGGCCAGGCGGTGAGCCGGTCGATGTCGGTGTCGCTGGTGGTGTTGTGGGCCATGGCCTCAGGCAGCGACCTGGTAGCCCTCTTCGCGAATGGCCGCGGCCAATGTGTCGCGCGGCTGGGTGCTGTTCACTTCGACGCGGTTCTGGGCCCGGTCGATGGTGACCTGGGCCTGCGGGTCGACCAGCTTGATGGCGGTGGTCACGGATTTTTCGCAATGACCGCAGGTCATGCCCTGCACGGTGAAGACTTCGTTCATGGAAACTCCTTGTGGGATGGATGAAGAAATCCATTGTCATCCTTGACACGGTGTGAAGGTCAAGGATGTTTCGCGCTTGACCTTCCCATGGTGGTAAAGCCTATGCTGTGTCCATGAACACGATCACCACTGCCACTGCTTCCTTTGCGCCCACCCAGATCGACCTGGGCATTGGCGGCATGACCTGCGCTTCCTGCGTGTCGCGGGTCGAGAAGGCCTTGAAGAAACAAGTCGGTGTGTCTGAAGCCACGGTGAACCTGGCGACCGAATCGGCGCGGGTGCTGATTGCCGGGGGCGACACGCCCGAGGCGCTGGCGCGCATCAAGCGTGCGGTGCGCGATGCGGGTTATGAGCCCCGCACGATGGAAGCCATGAACGATGTCGCCGACGCGCGCTGGATGGGTGTGCCGGTTGACTTTTTGCCGGTGCTCATCGGTATCGTGTTGTCGGCACCGCTGGTGTTGCCCATGGTGGGCGATCTGTTCGGCCAGCACTGGATGCTGTCGGCCTGGATGCAATTCGTGCTGGCCACGCCGGTGCAGTTTGTGCTGGGTGCGCGCTTTTACCGCGCCGGCTGGCATGCGCTCAAGGCGTTCACCGGCAACATGGAGCTGCTCGTGTCCATCGGCACCACGGCGGCCTGGGCGTTGTCCACCTGGCTGTGGTGGCGCTCGGAGCCGGGCGAGATGCTGCACCTGTACTTCGAAGCCTCGGCGGTGGTGATCACGCTGGTGCTGCTGGGGAAGTGGCTGGAAGCGCGCGCCAAGCGCCAGACCACCACGGCCATCCGCGCGCTGCATGCCTTGCGGCCCGAGCGGGCACACCTGTTGCCCGACGGCATCCGCCGCACCGAGATCACCGAGGTGGCGGTGGACGAGCTGTTGCCGGGTGATGTGGTTCGTGTGTTGCCGGGGGAACGGTTTGCGGCCGACGGCACGGTGGTGCAAGGCAGCACGCAGGCCGATGAATCCATGCTCACGGGTGAGGCCATGCCGGTGCCCAAGGAGGTGGGTGACGGCGTGACCGGCGGGTCGCTCAACGGCGAAGGTGCGGTGGAAGTGAAGGTGCGCGCGATCGGTGCGCAGAGCGTGCTGGCGCAGATCATCGCGCTGGTGCAGGACGCGCAAGCCGGCAAGGCGCCGGTGCAGCGCATGGTCGACCAGGTGGCGGCCGTGTTCGTGCCGGTGGTGCTGGTGATCGCGTTCGTCACGATGCTGGGCTGGCTGTGGACCGGCGCGGCCGTGGAAGTGGCCCTGATCCACGCGGTGGCGGTGCTGGTGATTGCCTGCCCGTGTGCGCTGGGTCTGGCCACGCCGGCGGCCATCATGGCGGGCACGGGTGTGGCCGCACAGCACGGCATCTTGATCAAGGACGCGCAGGCGCTGGAGATCGCGCACAAGGTGGACACGGTGGCGTTCGACAAGACCGGCACGCTGACCGAAGGCCACCCGCGGCTGCTGGTGATTGAAGCCGCCGCTGGTGTGGACGAACTGGCTGTGCTGCAGGCCGCAGCGGCCCTGCAGGCGCAAAGCGCGCACCCGCTGGCGCGTGCGGTGATCGAGGCGGCCGCGGCGCGTTCGCTGGTGGTGCTGCCCGACGCGGCCAGTGATGTGCAGGCGGTCTCGGGCCGGGGCAGCCAGGGCACGGTGCAAGGGGCAGTTTTGTCGCTGGGAAGCCTGCGCTGGATGGACGAACTCGGTGTGGATCTGGGACCGCTGTCCGAACGTGCGCAGGCCTTGCAACAACAAGGATCGACCGTCTCGGCGCTCGTGAGCCAGGCCGCTGGCGCGCCGGGCTGGTCTCCGTTGGCTTTGCTGGCTTTTGGCGATGAACCCAAGGCCGGAGCCGCCGCTGCCATCGCCGAATTGCGCGCGGCCGGCATGCGGCTGTTCATGGTGTCGGGCGACAACCGGGGAGCCGCGATGGCCATGGCGGTGCGACTGGGTTTGCGTGCAAACGAGGGCGAGGTGATTGCCGAGGTGTTGCCGGGCGACAAGGCCGCGGTGGTGCGGCGTTTGAAGGAGGGTGGCCACGTGGTCGCCATGGTCGGGGATGGCGTGAACGATGCGCCTGCGCTTGCAGCGGCCGATGTGGGCATGGCCATGAGCCACAGCCAGGGCGGCAGCTCGGACGTGGCCATGCATGCGGCAGGCATCACACTGATGCGCGGCGATCCATTGATGGTGGCGGCCGCGCTGGACATCTCGCGCCGCACGGTGAGCAAGATCCGGCAGAACCTGTTCTGGGCCTTTGCCTACAACGTGGCGGGCATTCCGCTGGCCGCGCTCGGCTTCCTGAGCCCTGTGGTGGCGGGCGCAGCCATGGCGCTGAGCTCGGTGAGCGTGGTGAGCAACGCCTTGCTGCTCAAGCGCTGGAAACCCCCGCAACGCTGAACGCGCCCTGCCACTTGTTGATGCAGGTCAAGGCCTCTTTCGTGGTCTTCAGCGAAGCTTGAGCGATCAGAACGAGGACCGAGGAGACACCCCATGCACCACTCAGCCCTGCGCGTGATCCGCGACGAACACGCCAGCCTGGCCGCCATGTTGCAGTCGATGCTGCAGATGATCAAACGCGGGCCGGACGCCGACGGCAAACACGCGCCCGAGCAGTACTTCGACGTGCTGCGCGCCATGCTGTTCTACATCGACGAGTTCCCCGAGAAGCTGCACCACCCCAAGGAATCGGACTTGCTGTTTCCGCGCATTGCGCGCGTGGCGCCACATGTGATGGCGACCATCGAACGGCTGGAGAGCGACCACATGAGCGGCGAGGTCCGGGTGCGCGAACTCATGCACCTGCTGATGGCCTGGGAGTACCTGGGCGAGACGCGGCGCGCGGTGTTTGAAGCGGAGGCGCTGCGCTACGTGCAGTTCTACCTGGACCACATGCGGCTGGAGGAAACGGTGCTGTTGCCCGAGGCCGAGAAGAGCTTGACGGAGTCCGACTGGCACGCGCTGAACGTGGCCTTTGCGACCCACCGCGATCCGCTCAACGACAAGGGCGCGCGCGATCCCCAGTTCGACCGCCTGTTCACGCGGATCGTGATGCGGGCGCCTGCACCGGTTGGGCTGGGAGAGCCCTGAGCGCGGCGAGCAATTCGTCGAACACCTCCAGCAACCGCGCCACGTCATCCAGCGTGGTGGCGGGCGACACCAGCATCATGCTGTGAAAGGGCGTGAGCAACACGCCGCGGTTGAGCATGAAAAGGTGGGTGAGCGCTTCCAGATCGCCTTGCGCGTGGTCGCGCACGTCCTGCGCGTTGCGCGGCGTGTGCGGCATGAACTGCAACTCCATGCGGGCACCCAGGCGGGTGACGGTCCAGGGTCGGCCCGCGGCTTCGATGCGTTCGCGCAAGCCTTGCTCCAGGACCGAAGCCACCTCCAGCATGTGCGTGTAGTTGGCGGCGGTGTGCAGGTGTTGCAGCGACGCCTGCAGCGCGGTCAGCGTGAGCGCATTGCCGGCCAGCGTGGTGCCGATGCCGCTGTGGCCTTCGGGTGCGGCGTTCTTGGCCTGCACCATGCGCTCGGCCACTGCGTGCGTGAAGCCGTAGACCGCGCACGGCAGGCCGCCGGCCACCGCCTTGCCCACCACCATGAAGTCGGGGTAGAGCCCATGGGCTCGCGCGTAGCCGCCCAGGGCCGTGGAGATGGTGTGGGTCTCGTCGCTCACGAAGAGCGTGCCGTGCTCACGGCACAGTGCTCGCGCCTGGTCCCAGAAGCCGGGCGCGGGCGGCACCAGGCCGAAGTTGGTGAGGGCGGGCTCGGCCAGCAGGCAGGCCACATCGCCGGCTGCCAGTGCCGCTTGCAGCGCGGGCAGGTCGTTGAACGGAACCACACGCGTGAACGCGGCGTGGTTGTGCACCTGGCCCAGCACCGAAGCGCGCGGCAAGGTGGTGCCGCTGGCCCGGTCGAGGTCGACCAGCGTGTCGTCCACCGCGCCGTGGTAACAGCCGTCGAACACCAGCAACTGCGCCCGGGCGGTGATGGCACGGGCCCAACGCAGCACGAAGCGGTTGGCGTCGCTGGCCGACAAAGCCATCTGCCACATCGGCAGGCCGAAGGTGGTTGAAAGGGCCTCGCCCACGGCCACCGCGTTGGTGGCCGGCAGCATGCAGGTGAGGCCATGTGCTGCCTGCTCGGCCATGGCGCGCGCCAGCGGTGCCGGGCTGTGGCCGAACATGGCGCCGGTGTCGCCCAGGCAGAAGTCTTTGTACTGGACACCGTCGGCGCAGGTGAGCGTGGCGCCCTCTGCGTGCGCCACGAACAGCGTGGCGGGGCTGGGCCAGTCGCGCATCCAGTGCAGCGGCACGCCAAAGAGGTAGTGCTGTTCTGCGGCACGCGCCAGCGCCATCGACTTCGGATGGCGGGCGATGAAGCGCTCGCGCTCAGCCTGCTGGATCGCGCGAAGGGTGTCTGGGCCAAGGTGGGTCATGCCGGCAGCTTAAGCCGGGAGGGCTGCCGGGTGTCGCCACGGGCGCAGTGGTTGGCTCGTCGCCCGGCAGATTGGCACCGACAATGGCCCGTTCATGAACTGCCCTGACTCCGTCGTCGACCGCACGCCCTACATCCTTCTCCCGCTCGCCTTGTCGCTGGGCGCGGCGGTCTCGCTGGGCATCACACGTTTTGCCTACGGCCTGCTGCTGCCGCCCATGCGCGAGGACCTGGGCTGGAGCTACACCCTGGCCGGCGCCATGAACACGTTCAACGCGGTGGGTTACCTCATCGGCGCGCTCGCCACGCCCTGGCTCATGCGCCGTTTCTCGCCCACCGGCCTCTTGATCGCCGGCTCGCTGGGGGCTTCGCTGTTCATGGGCCTGAGCGGCTTCTTCACAGCCGCCGCGCCGCTGCTGGCGCAGCGCTTGCTGGCCGGGGTGGCCAGTGCGCTGGTGTTCATCGCGGGAGGTCTTCTGGCGGCGCGGCTGGGTGCGCGCCAGCCGCGGCGCAGCGGCTTCCTGCTCGGTATCTACTACGGCGGCACCGGCCTGGGCATCGTGATCTCGGCACTGGGCGTGCCGCCGGTGCTCGCGGCCGCCGGGCAACCGCACGGCTGGGCCTGGGCCTGGTGGGCGCTGGCGGGGGTGTGCCTGCTGGCCACCGCGCTCATGGCCTGGCCCGCGCGCGTGCTGGCGAACCTGCCGGCGCCCGCGACCAGCACGGCCGCAGGCAGTGCCCGCGTGTTCCGTGCGCGCGATTTCGGCTTTGCGCTCGCGGGCTACACCGGTTTCGGTGTGGGCTACATCGGCTACATGACCTTCGTGATCGCGCTGCTGCGCGAGCAGGGCAGCGCGTCCGGCGCCATCACCGGCTTCTATGCGCTGCTGGGCATGGCGGTGATCGCGTCCTCGCGCATCTGGGCGGGCCTCTTGGACCGGCACCGTGACGGCCAGGCGCTGGCGCGGCTCAACGCGCTGCTGGGCGTGGCGGCCATCGTGCCGGCGCTCACCACGAGCTGGCCGCTGGTGCTGGCCTCAGGCCTGGTGTTCGGCGGTGTGTTCCTGTCGGTGGTGGCATCCACCACCGCGCTGGTGCGGCACAACCTGCCCCCCGCGCAGTGGGCTGCGGGCATCAGCGCCTTCACCATCGTGTTCGCGGCCGGCCAGATCGTCGGCCCCACGGTGGTGGGCTTCATCGCCGACGGCCCCGGAGGCCTGGCGCGCGGCCTGGTGTTCTCGGCCGTCGCGCTGTGGGTGGGCGCGGCGCTGGCATGGCGCCAGCGCGCGCTCTGAAGGTCAGATCAGGCCTTTCGCATCGACTGCGTCGGCACAATGCCGCCATGCGACGCATCCTTCGACCCTTGGGCATCCTGGCCGCCTTGCTCCTGCTGCTGGGCGCGGCCGTGGTGGTCGCCCTGCACCAGTGGACCGGCAGTGAGGGTTTTCGCCAGCGCCTGGAGCGCGAAGCTTCGGCGGCGCTCGGTGTAGCGGTGACGCTGTCGCGCGTGACGGTGGATGTGTTTCCGCTGCCGGCGGTGGCGCTGGAGGGACTGCACATCCAGGCCCGACCGGCCCTCACGCTGGAGCGTGTGGAAGCGCGCCCGGTGTGGTCGGCGCTGCTGCGGGGCCGGCTGGCGGTCTCCACCCTCATCGTTCGCCAGGCGGTGCTGCCGCAGGCCACCATCGTGCTGCTGGGCGCGCGTGTGCAGGACCCGGCCACGCAACCGGTCGAGCCCGGCGCCACCGAGGACGCCGCCGACCTGAGCTGGCTGCCGCGCCGCGTGGTGCTGGACGACGTGACCTGGATCGGCGTGCAGGGCCGCAGCAGCACGGTGCAAGCCGAGCTCACCCTGGACGAGGACGGCTGGCCTGCCAACGCCACGGTGGCGGTGATCCGCGGCGCGCTGGAGGGCGCGAAGGCGGTGCTCAAACGCGGGGCGGACAACCAGACCGCGTGGTCGTTGAAGGTGGACGTGGGTGGCGGCACGCTGCAGGGGCCGCTGACGGTGAAGCTCCCCGCGGCCTCGGCCCCGGTGCGCGACCTGGTGTTTGACGCCTCGCTGGAAACGCGCGGCGTGGAGGTCTCGGCCCTCACCGCGCCCGGCCGCACGCTCACCGGTCGACTCGACGCGAGCACCACCTTGTCAGCCCGCATCAACCCGCGTGGCGGCACCGCCAGCGTGTCCGACGCACTGCGCAGCCAGACCCGCTTCACGGTGAACAACGCGGTGCTCCACGGCGTGGACCTGGCCAGGGCGGTGGCCACGGTGGGCCTGTCGCGCGGCGGCAGCACCGCGCTGGACACGCTGGCTGGCCAGGTGCGCACGCGCGGGCAGCTGATCGAACTCACGAACCTGGTGGCCAGCTCGGGTGTGCTGGCCGCCACCGGCGAGGTGACGGTAGCATCGTCCAGGGCCTTGTCGGGCCGGGTGCGCGTGGACGTGACACGTGGCGCGGGCGGGGACGTGGTGGGTGTGCCGCTGGTCGTGGGCGGCACGCTGGACGACCCCTCGGTGAGCCTGAGCCGCTCGGCCCTGCTGGGCGCTGCCATCGGCACCGCGCTCCTGCCGGGTGTGGGCACGGGCGCGGGGGCCAACCTGGGTGACCGTCTGGGCCAAGGCCTGAAAGACCTGTTCGGCAAGTGAGTCAGGCGATCGGTGGACGCCGGTCGCTGGCCTGAATTGGACTCACGCGCCCGGCCCCTCGGGGGTATCTTCTGGCTCCACTTCGCCCCACCCCACCGAGGACCTGCCATGGCCATGGGTCAGTTCGCTTATGCCAACAACAGCAACCGCTTCCTGGGCTGCGCGCCGCTGGCCGACCAGCCGTTTGCGGTGGCCGGTGTGCCGTTCGACGGCGTGGTGACCAACCGGCCCGGCGCGCGCTTCGGCCCGCAGGCGATCCGCTCGGCCAGCCTGATGCTGTGCGACGGCATCCACCCGGTGTTCAACGTCTCGCCACTGGCCCACCTGGGCGACGCGCTCGACATGCGATTGCCCAACGCTTCTCCGCTGCCCGAGGTGCGCCGCCAGATCGAGGCGCAGGCCGCTGCGTTGATGGCGCGGCACCACTGCGTGTTTCTCGGCGGGGACCACTCGGTGACGCTCTCGCTGTTGCGCGCTTTGAGAGCGCGGCATGGCGGCGAGCCGCTGGCCCTGGTGCATTTCGACGCCCACTGCGACACCTGGGCCGACCACTTCGGCGAGCCTTCGGGCCACGGCACCTGGACGTATGAAGCCTTGCAGGAAGGTCTGGTGAGCGCGGCGCACACGGTGCAGATCGGCATCCGCTCCAGCGGTGAGCGGGCGGCGCGCGAGTACGTGGCCGACCAGGGCGGGCAGATCTTCACGGCGCGCGCGCTGCGCGGTCTCGACGGCGCGGGTCTGCAGAGCACCATCGACGCGATCCGTGCGCGCATCGGCCAGCGGCCGGTCTACCTCACGCTGGACATCGACTGCCTGGACCCGGCGTTTGCGCCCGGCACCGGCACGCCCGAGCCGGGTGGTTTGACGAGCTCGCAGGTGTTGACCTTGCTGGAAGAGCTGGCCGATCTGAACTGGGTGGGCATGGACTGCGTGGAGGTGGCCCCGGCTTACGACCACGCCGAACTCACCAGCAACGCGGCGGCCACCTTCGTGTGGACCTACCTGAGTGGCCAGGCTGCGAAACGGAAGGGGGATTGAGCATGGCCTCGCTTGTGCGCTCCGACACCCAGCTCAACCAGAAGAGCTACTACGAAGCCAGCGTGCAGCGCCCGGCGGTGTGTCCCGCGCTGGCCGAATCGCTGAACGTGGACGTGGTGGTCGTGGGTGCGGGCTTCAGCGGCCTGAGCGCAGCGCTTGAGCTGGCGCAGCGTGGCCTCTCGGTGGTGGTGCTGGAGGCCGAGCGCATCGGCAGTGGCGCCAGCGGGCGCAATGGCGGGCAGGCCATCGTGGGCTTTGCCAGCGGTCAGGGTCCGTTTGTAGACCAGCTCGGTGCGGCCGACGCGCAGCGCGCGTGGGACATGTCGCTGGAAGCCATCGACCTGATCGATGCGCGCATCGCGCAGCACAGCATCGATTGCGACCGCATCAACGGCTACGTGTACGTGGCCGACTCGGCGCGCAAGCGCGAGGCCCTGCACGAGGAAATGGAGGGCCTGCAGCAGCGCGGCATCGACATCGACTGGGCCGAAGGCGCCGACCTGCCGCGTCTGATCAACAGCCCGCGCTATGTGGCCGCCGCGCGTGAGCAGCGCTCGGGCCACCTGCACCCGCTGAAGTACGCGCTCGGCCTGGCGCGCGCCGCGCAGGCCGCCGGTGTGCGCATCTTCGAACACTCCCCCGTGACCAGTCTGCAGCGCGGCGCCACGCTGTTGGCGAGCACCGCACAGGGCCAGGTGAGGGCGCGCTTCGGCGTGCTGGCGGGCAACTGCATGCTGGCCGAATACGGCCCGGCGGTGGCGCCCGAGATCGCGCCGCGCATCATGCCGGTGGGCACCTACATCGTGGGCACCGCACCGCTGGACCCCGAGCTCTGCGCGCGCCTGATCCCGCGCAACGCGGCGGTCTGCGACAACAACTTCGTGCTCGACTACTTCCGCTTCAGCGCCGATCACCGCATGCTGTTCGGCGGACGCGTGAGCTACACCACGCGCACGCCGACGAACCTGTCGGCCTTGATGGCGCGGCGCATGGCCGAGGTGTTCCCGGCACTGGCGAAGGTGCCGATCGAATTCGTGTGGGGCGGGTTTGTCGACATCAGCATGAACCGCGCGCCCGACTTCGGGCGGCTGGGTGACAACGTCTACTTCCTGCAGGGTTTCAGCGGCCACGGCGTGGCGCTCACCGGGCTGGCGGGGCAGCTGGTGGCCGAAGCGGTGGCTGGGCAGGCCGGGCGCTTCGATGTGTTCGCGCGGCTGCAGCACCACCGGTTTCCCGGCGGGCCGCTGCTGCGCACGCCCAGCCTGGCGCTGGGCATGCTCTGGCACCGCTTGCGCGACGCGCTCTGAGCCGGGTTCAGCGCTGCTGCTCTGCGCGCGGTTCGCCGCGTTCGTTGACCGTGATGCGGTTGCCGGGCGCCGATGCCGTCTGGATGCGGTGGTCGGTGCCGCGGAAGTTGTAGGTCACGTCCCAGTAGGCGGGTTGTGCGCCGCCGGGCACGTTTTCACAGCGCTGCACGTCCTGCGTCGTGGGCTTGCCGTCGCGACCGAACTGTGCGCCGATGGCTCCACCGGCCACCACACCACCGACCGTTGCGATGTCCTGGCCCGTGCCGTTGCCGACCTGGTGACCCAGGATGCCGCCGAGCAAGGCGCCCACCACGGCGCCCGGGATGTTGGCACCGCTGCGCTCGGCCGGCACCTGCGTGCTTTCGACCCAGCAGCGCTGGCCGGAGGTGGCCAGCACGGCGCGCGAGGAGGTGATGTCGGCTTCATACAGGCGTTCGCCATTGCGGCGGCGGCTGTCGTAGGCCTGCATCGGCGCGGGCGCGTAGCGGTTGTCGGACACACGGGTGTTTCGCGGCAGCACGCGCACCGAGGTGATCTCGTCGTTCAGGCCCATCGCGGCCAGCGACGGGTATTGGCCTGGACGCAGCACCATGCACTGGCCCTGGTAGCGGTTGTTGTCGCAGACTTCCCAACGCTCGCCCGTCACCACGGCCGAGGAGGCGCGGTTGTTGAAGCCGGTGCGGCGCAGGTTGGGGATCTGTCCGGTGGTGGTGTAGGAGCGGCCCTGGAAGCGCTCGTTCTCGTAGAACGTGAATTGCACAGCGGCCGGCGCGGTGTCCGGCAGGGGCGCGTAGCGGTTGTCGCTCACACGCTCGTTGGCGGCGATCATGCGCGCCGAGGAGATGCCGTCTTCCAGGCCGATGTCGTAGAGCGCGGTGTAGCGGCCCGGGCGCAGCACGGTGCAACGACCCCGGAAGTTGTCGTCCTCACAGACTTCCCAACGGTTGCCGACCACCACGACCGACGAAGCGCGGTCGTTGAATTTGTGACGCTGCAGGCTGGGGGTCTGGCTGGTCATGCGCAGGGACTGGCCTGTGAAGCCATCGTTGGCGTAGAGGGTGGCTTGCGCCATGACCTGGGCGCTGAAGGCCACGGCGGTGGTGGTGAGCAAAATTCCAAAAATCTGTTTCATGTCAACGTCTCCTGTGGGGGTGACGCCGAGATTGGGGGCTGGCCAGGAGGTGGTCTGTGCGTTGGCGCACCGCCGTGTGGTGCAAAACATCGACTTTGAGGGGTCTTTACCCGACAGATACCGGAAGCGTGATTTCCGACCGCTTGGGACCTCGCACAGCGGGGTGCTTTGAGGCCTACCTCAGTGCCTGTTCAACCATGCTGGCCAGCACCGGCCCGCAGCGCGCAATGTCGGCCAGC
This sequence comes from Pseudomonadota bacterium, assembly GCA_040385485.1. Lineage (GTDB taxonomy): Bacteria > Pseudomonadota > Gammaproteobacteria > Burkholderiales > Burkholderiaceae_C > Hydrogenophaga. Next base: position 13,578 of record JAZKHJ010000004.1, read on the forward strand.
GGCGCGTAGCCGTAGCCGATCACCAGGCCCTTGAGGTCCTGGCGCTGCAGGCAATAGGCCGAGAGCGGGCGCACCGTCATGCCTTGCTGGGCCACGCTGTGAGCCAGGGCCCTGTCGTCGATGTCGCCGGGCAGGCGCAGGCACAGGTGCAGGCCTTGTTCGGCGCCGCTGATGTAGGGGCCTCCGGCGGTGAGTACCGGCTTGAGGGCTTCGAGCAGGCACTGGCGGCGCTCGGCGTAGTTCTGCCGCGCGCGGCGCAGGGCGCTGGCGAAATGACCCATCTCGATGAACTCGGCGAGCGCTGCCTGCACCGGCATCTGGCCCGGGCGGTTGAGGTCGTAGTGGGCCTGCTTGAAAGCGGTCACCAGCGGCTTGGGCACCACCAGGTAGCCCAGCTTCAGGCCGGGGTAGAGCACCTTGGAGAAGGTGCCCATGTAGAGCACGCGGCCGTCGGTGTCCAGGCCTTCCAGGCTGGAGATGGGTGGGCCGCTGAAGCGGTATTCGCTGTCGTAGTCGTCTTCGAGCACCCAGGCGTCGTGCGCGCGCGCCGTGGCCAGCAACTGGTGGCGCCGGGGCAGCGTCATCACCGCGCCGGTGGGGTACTGGTGCGAGGGCGTCACGTAGATCAGCCGCGGCGGGTGGGTGCTGTCACCGGCGCTCGGGCTGATGCCCTGCTCGTCCACCGGCACCGGGTGGATGGTCAGACCCGTGGCCATGAAGGCCTTGACCGCGCCCCAGTAGGCCGGGTCTTCCACCCACACGGTATCGCCGTGGTCGGCCAGCAGGCGCGCGCAGAGTTCGAGCGACTGCTGCGTACCGCTGGTGATCACCACCTGGTCGGCCTCCAGCTGCACGCTGCGGAACACGCGCAGGTAGTCGGCCACCGCGCGGCGCAGCGGCGCGTAGCCGCCCGAGGTGTTGTAGTCGAGCATGTCCGGATAGGTCATGCGCCAGTGCTTGTTTTGCAGTCGTTGCCACAGTGCGATGGGAAAGGCGCTGAAGTCGACCATGCCGGGGGTGAAGGGCTGCACCTCGAGCTCGGTGGCGCAAAAGGTGCTCGAGAGCGCGATGCCGCGCGTGGACAGCCGCCCGGCCTGCAGGGTGGCGGGCTGGCCGCCGTTGCGCGCGCCCCGGCCGGGCGCGGCGCGGGGCACGTTGTCGTTCACATAGGTGCCACTGCCCACGCGACTGGCCAGATAGCCCTCGACGCTGAGCTGGTTGATCGCGGCCACCACGGTGTTGCGCGAGAGCGAGAGGTCTTCGGCCAGGTCGCGGCTGGAGGGCAGCCGCTCGCCGGCGCCGAGCTTGCCGTCGAGCATGGCGCGGCGCAGCGCCTCGTAGAGCTGGCGGTGCAAGGGCAGCGCGTCTTGCGTGCCCAGGCGGTTCATTTCGGCGAGCAGAAATTCGGACAGCATGGTGGTTCAAGGCAAAGTGGCACCACGGTGTGGGCTCAACTGGCTCTGATTGTGATCCACTTCAATGGCCACAATGCCATCCATTGCCTGGAGAGAACATGAACAAGCCGCCGTGCATGGTCTGGCTGCCCGCCGACCACCGCCTGATGGGTGACCACGGTCATCAGATGCCCTTTCTATTGCTGGGCGACAAGTACGCCCGGGCGGTCAAGGTGGGGGCACAGGCCCAGCCGGTGATGTTTCCACTGGCCGACACCGACCAGATCAGCGACCTGCTCTCGTTGGTGGACGGCGTGATGCTCACCGGTTCGCCCTCCAACGTGCACCCCTCCCATTTCGCCGAGGACGTGGCCGATCCCAGCCTGCCGCTGGACGCCGACCGCGACCTGCTCACGCTCGCTTTGGTGAAGGCCTGCGTGCACGAGGGTGTGCCGCTGCTGGGCATCTGCCGCGGCTTTCAGGAGATCAACGTGGCCCTGGGCGGCACGCTGCACCAGCGGGTGCAGGAGGTGCCCGGCCTGATTGACCACCGCGAGCCCAAAGGCGCGCCGCCCGACGAGCAGTACGCGCCGCGCCACAGCGTGCGCCTGGCGCCGGGCAGCGTGTTCGAAGAGTGGGCCGGCGGACCCGAAACCGAAGTGAACTCGCTGCACGGCCAGGGCATCAACCGCCTGGCCGACAGCCTGGAGGCGCTGGCCCATGCGCCCGACGGCGTGGTGGAGGCCTTTGGCGTGCGCGGCGCACGCACCTTCGCCTACGCGGTGCAGTTCCACCCCGAATGGCGCTGCTGGGAAACGCCGTTCTACGCCGCCATCTTCGAGGCCTTTGGCCGCGCTTGTCGCTCGCGCCACAGCCTGCGCCTGCAGGCGGCCGATCTCGCACGCAGCGCCGCCAACTCGGGCGCCTGATTTTTCCCCCGGATCGATTTCACACAACACACCGCAGGAGATGGCACATGACAGCCACGGACAAAAAAATGACCTTCAACGATCTGGAGCTCTGGCTGAACCAGAACCGCGTTACGGAAGTCGAGTGCCTGGTGCCCGACCTGACCGGGGTGGCGCGCGGCAAGATCCTGCCGCGTGAGAAGTTCACGGAGGACCGCGGCATGCGCCTGCCGCAGGCGATCGTGGCGATGGGGGTGACGGGGGAGTTTCCGGCCAGCGGGCCGTACTACGACGTGATCGAGCCGACCGACCGCGACATGCAGCTGCGCCCGGACCCGACCACCGCGCGCATCGTGCCCTGGGCCACCGACCCCACCGCGCAGGTGATCCACGATTGCTTCGACCACGACGGCAAGCTGGTGCCATTCGCGCCGCGCAGCGTGCTGCGCCACGTGTGCGAGCTGTTCGACGCCGAGGGCCTGGACCCGGTGGTCGCGCCCGAGCTGGAGTTCTACCTGACCGCGCGCAACACCGACCCGAACACGCTGCTCAAACCCCCGATCGGGCGCAGCGGCCGCGCCGAGACCTCGCGCCAGTCCTACAGCATCGACGCGGTCAACGAGTTCGACCCGCTGTTCGAAGAGATCTACGACTACTGCGACAAGATGAAGCTCAACGTGGACACGCTGATCCACGAGGCCGGCGCGGGGCAGATGGAGATCAACTTCTTCCACGCCCACCCGCTGGGCCTGGCCGACGAGGTGTTCTTCTTCAAGCGCACGGTGCGCGAGTCGGCGCTGCGCCACGACATGTACGCCACCTTCATGGCCAAGCCGATCGCGGGCGAGCCCGGCTCGGCCATGCACGTGCACCAGAGCATCCTGAACAAGAAGACCGGCAAGAACATCTTCAGCAACGACGACGGCACACCCTCCGAATCGTTCTACCACTACATCGGTGGCCTGCAGCGCTACATCCCGGCCGCCATGGTGCTGGTGGCGCCCTACGTGAACAGCTACCGCCGCCTCTCGCGCCACACCGCGGCACCCATCAACATCGAATGGGGCCACGACAACCGCACGGTGGGCATCCGCTCGCCGATTTCCAGCCCCGAGGCGCGCCGCGTGGAGAACCGCGTGATCGGCGCCGACGCCAACCCCTACGTGGCGATGGCCATGACGCTGGCCTGCGGTTACCTGGGCCTGAAAAACAAGATCAAGCCCAAGCCCGAGATGAAGGGCGACGCCTACCTCTCGCCCTATGCGCTGCCGCGCAGCCTGGGTGAGGCGCTGGACTGGCTGCGCCGCGAGACCGACCTGCACGACGTGCTGGGCAAGGAATTCATCACGATCTACACCGAGATCAAGGAGCTGGAGTTCGACGAATTCATGAAGGTGATTTCGCCCTGGGAACGTGAACACCTTCTCCTGCACGTCTGATAAAGCCTCGCAAGGACCGACCATGAACACCTCGACCCTCATCGCCCCGCCCGCCCTGGTGCGCCGCGCCGAACAACAGGACACGAAAGCCATCCAGGCGCTGGACAGCGCCCACTTCATCCACCCGTTCACCGACCACGGTGACCTGGCCACGCGCGGCTCGCGCGTGATCACGCGGGCCGACAACATTTACGTATGGGATTCCGAGGGCCACAAGATCCTTGACGGCATGAGCGGGCTGTGGTGCGTGAACGCCGGCTACGGCCGCAAGGAACTGGCCGACGCCGCCTACCAGCAGATGATGACGCTGCCGTTCTACAACAGCTTCTTCCAGACCACCAACGTGCCGGCGGTGCAGCTGGCGACCAAGCTGGCCGCGCTCGCGCCGCAGGTGGGCGGGCGCAAGTTCGAACACGTGTTCTTCTCCAGCAGCGGTTCGGAAAGCAACGACACCAACGTGCGCATGGTGCGCCGCTACTGGGACCTGCTGGGCCAGCCCCAGCGCAAGGTGATCATCAGCCGCATGAACGCGTACCACGGCAGCACCATGGCCGGCGCCTCGCTGGGCGGCATGAGCGGCATGCACGCGCAGGGCGATCTGCCCATTCCCAACATCACCCACATCGGCCAGCCCTACTTCTTCGAGAACGCGCTGCCGGGCGAGAGCCAGGATGCGTTCGGCATCCGCGCGGCCGGTTGGCTGGAGGAGAAGATCCTCGAACTCGGCGCCGACAAGGTGGCCGCCTTCATCGCCGAGCCGGTGCAGGGCGCTGGCGGCGTGATCATCCCGCCAGTCACGTACTGGCCCGAGATCCAGCGCATCGTGGACAAGCACGGCATCCTGCTCATCAGCGACGAGGTGATCTGCGCCTTTGGCCGCCTGGGCCACTGGTTCGCCTACGAGAAATTCGGCATCCGGCCCGACCTCATCACCTTCGCCAAGGGCGTGACCAGCGGCTACATCCCGCTGGGCGGTGTGATGGTGGGCGACCGCGTGGCCAAGGTGCTGATCGAGCAGGGCGGTGAGTTCAACCACGGCTACACCTACAGTGGCCACCCGGTGGCCTGTGCGGTGGCGCTGGCCAACATCGAACTGATGGAGCGCGAGAACCTGGTGGGCCGGGTGCGCGAGGACACCGGCCCCTACCTCGCCGGGCGTTTTGCCGAACTCAACGACCACCCGCTGGTGGGTGTGGCCGAGACCTGCGGCTTCGTGGCCGGGCTGGTGCTGGTGAAGGACAAGGCCACGCGTGCCACCTTCGACCCCGACCTGGGCGTGGGCATGATGTGCCGAGCCCATTGCTTCAAGAACGGGCTGATCATGCGCGCCGTGGGCGACCGCATGATCATCGCGCCGCCGCTGGTGATGACGCGCGCCCAGATCGACGAGATGATGGCGTTGATCCTCACCTGCCTCGACGCCACCCTGGCCCAGTTGCGTGCCGCTGGCCAGCATGCGTGAATAGAATGCCCCCTGCAGCAGGCCGAAACGCACCGCGGAGGTGCTGTTTGGCGGGCAGCGGGTCTGGAACTTGCTAGCTTTTACCGGACCCTTTCTCCTCTATTCAGATTCAGTTTGCCGTTGATCAACCCCTCTCAGGAGCGAGCACCACCATGAAGAAACACGTATTGGTCATTGCAATGTCGGCGATCCTGCTGGCGTCTTGTGGCAAGAAGGAAGAGCCGGTCGCAGCGCCTGCGCCGGTTGCCGCCGCTCCAGCCGCTCCGCCCGTGCCCGCCGGCCCGGTGCTGGACGACGAAAAAGTCCTCAACATCTACAACTGGCCCGACTACGTTCCCGAAGGCATGATCGCCAACTTCGAGAAGGAAACCGGCATCAAGGTCAACTACGACACCTTCGAGACCAACGAAGCACTGCACGCCAAGCTGGTGGCGGGCAACACCGGCTACGACATCGTCGTGCCCGGCACCGTGTTCGCCAAGGGCCAGATCGAAGGCGGTCTGCTGCAGCCGCTGAAGAAGGACCAGATTCCCAACCTGAAGAACCTGGACCCGGCGATCCTGACCACGCTGACCAAGGCCGACCCGGACAACAAGCACCTGGTGCCATGGGCCTGGGGCTTCACCACCGTGGGCATCAACAAGACCAAGGTCGAGAAGGCGCTGGGCGGCATGCCCATGCCCGAGAACGCCTGGGACCTGGTGTTCAAGCCCGAGTACACGAGCAAGCTGAAGTCCTGCGGCATCGCCTACCTGGACTCGCCCACCGAGATCATCCCGGTGGCGCTGCACTACATCGGCAAGGACGCCTACTCGAACGACCCGGCCGACTACAAGCTGGCGACCGAGATGCTGAAGAAGGTGCGCAAGGACGTGCGCCTGTTCAGCTCCACCATGATCGACGACATTGCAGGTGCCAAGGCCTGCGTGGCCGTGGGCTGGTCGGGCGACGTCAACATCGCCGCTGCCCGCGCCAAGGAAAACGGTTCCAAGGACGTGATCGAAGCCCTGCTGCCCACCACCGGCGCGCTGATCTTCTTTGACACCATGGCCATCACCAAGGATGCCAAGCACCCGAACAACGCCAATGCCTTCATCGACTTCTTCCTGCGCCCGGAGAACGCCGCGGCCATGGCCAACGAGATGAACTACCCGACCGGCAACAAGGCCGCCATGGACAAGATCAACCCCGAGATCGCCGGCAACAAGACGATCTTCGTGGAGTCCGACTACTTCGCCAAGATGATCCCGCCGAGCAGCTTCACCAACGAAGCGCGCGAAGCCATGGCCAACGCCTACAACAGCTTCAAGAAGGGCAAGTAAGGCGTCCCGGTTTTCATCAGACCTGACCCAGGGCTGTTCGTACACACCGTATGAACAGCCCTTTTTCTTATCTGCACACCAACGACAACAAGGACTGAACATGGCTGAGACGGGCACCCAGGCGGGTTATCTGGTCACCGAAAAACTGGTCAAGCGCTTCGACGAGGCCGTGGCCGTGGACGAGGTGTCGCTCTCCATCGGCAAGGGCGAGATCTTTGCCTTGCTGGGCAGTTCGGGCTGTGGCAAGTCCACGCTGTTGCGCATGCTCGCGGGCTTCGAGAAGCCGACCTCGGGGCGCATCCTGCTCGGTGGCCAGGACGTGGCGGCCATGCCGCCCTACGAGCGGCCGGTCAACATGATGTTCCAGTCCTACGCCCTGTTTCCCCACCTCAACATCTGGGAGAACGTGGCCTTCGGCTTGAAGCGCGAAGGCCTGCCGAAAGCTGAGGTCCAGCAGCGCACCGACGAGATGCTGGCCTTGGTGCAACTCACGCCCTACGCCAAGCGCAAGCCGCACCAGCTCTCGGGCGGGCAGCAGCAGCGCGTGGCGCTGGCGCGCAGTCTGGCCAAGCGGCCCAAGCTGCTGTTGCTTGACGAGCCCCTGGGCGCGCTCGACAAGAAGCTGCGCGAGCAGACCCAGTTCGAGCTGGTCAACATCATCGAGAAGGTGGGTGTGACGGTGGTCATGGTCACGCACGACCAGGAAGAGGCCATGACCATGGCCAGCCGCATCGCCATCATGAGCAAGGGCCGCGTGCTGCAGGTGGGCACGCCCGAAGAGATCTACGAGCACCCGGCGAACCGTTTCGTGGCCGACTTCATCGGCAACGTCAACCTGTTCGAGGGCCGGCTCAGCGTGGACGAGCCCAATCGCTGCGCGGCATCCACCGCCGTTGGCGAGATCCATGTGGGCCACGGCGTGAGCGGCACGCTCAACATGCCGGTGACGATCGCCGTGCGGCCCGAGAAGATCGAGATCAGCAAACAGCGACCGGAGGGCGTGGGCCCCAACCTGTTCACCGGCAAGGTCAAGGAGATTGCCTACTTCGGCTCCTACAACACCTACATCGTGCAGGCCGCTGAGGGCCTGCGCGTGAAGATCACCGAAGCCAACACCTCGCGCCAGGACCTGTCCGACATCACCTGGGAGGACAACGTCTTCTTCTGGTGGAGCGACATCGCCGGCGTGGTGCTGCGGGATTGAACGGGAGGCCACCATGAGCACCTCACCCTTCATGCCCGGCAAACGCTTCGTCATCGGCGTGCCGTACGTCTGGCTGTTTGTCTTCTTCTTCCTGCCCTTCCTGATCCTGCTCTACATCAGCTTCGTGGACATGGGCGAGAGCATCCACCCGTTCAAGCCGATCTGGGACGCCCAGACCGGCCTGCTCAGCCTGAAGTACGAGAACTACTGGACCATCTTCCGCGACGAAGGTGGCGAGCTCTTCAAGACCATCTACATCGAGGCCTACCTGCGCTCGATCTGGTATGCGCTCTGGACGGCCGTGCTGTGCCTGGTGATCGGCTACCCGTTCGCCTACTTCATCGCGCGTTCGCCGGCCAGCGTGCGCCCGGCGCTGCTGATGATGGTGATGCTGCCGTTCTGGACCTCGTTCCTGCTGCGCGTCTATGCCTGGAAGGGCATCCTGGCCGACCAGGGCGTGCTCAACCAGATGCTGATGGGGCTGGGCATCACCAGCGAACCCATCCTGATGCTCTACACCAACGTGTCCATGCTGGTGGGCATGACCTACGTCTACCTGCCCTTCATGGTGCTGCCGCTCTACGCCACGCTGGTGAAGATGGACTTCCGCCTGCTGGAGGCCGCGTACGACCTGGGCACCACACCGTTCAAGGCCTTCTGGCTGATCACGGTGCCGCTGTCCAAGGCCGGCATCGTGGCCGGCTTCATGCTGGTCTTCATTCCCTCGGTGGGCGAGTTCGTGATTCCCTCGCTGCTCGGCGGGCCGGAAAACATCATGATCGGCCGCGTCGTGTGGGACGAGATGTTCACCAGCAACAACTGGCCGCGCGCCACGGCGCTGGCGGTGGTGATGATCGCGCTGATCGTCGTGCCGCTGGCGATCTATTACCACTACACGAGCGACGAGGTGAAGTGACATGAAACAGATCCTCGAAAAACACTTCGGCAAGTTCTGGCTCGCCGCGGTCTACCTGTTCCTCTACCTGCCGCTGTTCTTCATGATCGTGTTCAGCTTCAACAGCACACGGCAGGACGCCAACTTCACCGGCTTCTCGCTGCGCTGGTACGAGGCGCTCACGCGCGACACCAAGATCGTCGAAGGTTTCTGGCTCTCGCTCAAGATTGCGGCCGTCACCGGCGTGCTCTCCGCCGTGCTCGGCACCTTTGCCGCCTTCGTGCTGGTGCGCTACCGGCGCTTCCCGGGCCGCACCGTGTTCTCCGGCATGGTCAACGCGCCGCTGGTGATGCCCGAGGTGGTGATCGGCCTGTCGCTGCTGCTGCTGATGGTGGGCGCGCAGAACGCCTTCGGCTGGCCCGAGCGCGGCATGCTCACCATCATCTTCGGCCACACCCTCCTGGGCATGGCCTACGGCATGGTGGTGATCCAGTCGCGCCTGATGGAGATGAACCGCTCGATCGAGGAGGCCGCCATGGACCTCGGGGCGCGGCCGCTGCAGGTGTTTTTCCTGATCACGCTGCCCAACATCTTCCAGGGCATCCTGGCGGCCTTCCTGCTGTCGTTCACGCTCTCGTTTGACGACGTGGTGATCTCCGAATTCCTCTCCGGCCCGGGCGTGAACACGCTGCCGCAGGTGATCTTCGGTTACGCGCGCCGCGGCATCAACCCGACCATCTACGCCGCGGCCACGCTGCTGATCGCGACGGTGACCATCGGCATCGTGGGCTACGCGGTTTGGGTGGCGCGCGCCACGCGCCGGCGCGAGCGCGAGATCGCCGCGGCGACGCGGGCCGAGCTGGTGGCGCTGAACCCGGGCTGAAGCCGCCCGCGGCAGTGGCCCACTGGGTCGCTGCCGGCCGGCCAAAGTGGACTGGCGCGGGCCCGGGTTTCGGGCGTAGCATGGAACCAATCTCCCGTTCGCCCTGAGCCTGTCGAAGGGCTTCGACAGGCTCAGCCTGAACGGAATGGCAGTTCAACCCCCGGGACCCGATTCCATGACCGACCTGACTTTCGACGGCCGCGCATTCATCAACGGCGAACGCGTCGCTGCGCGCGATGGCCAGACCTTTGACTGCATCTCTCCCGTGGACGGGCGCGTGCTGACCGCCGTGGCGCGCTGCGGCGAGGCCGACATCGACGCCGCCGTGGCCGCCGGCCGCGCCGCCTTTGAAGACCGCCGCTGGAGCGGCCTGGCGCCGGCTCAGCGCAAACGCATCATGATCAAGTTCGCCGAGCAGCTCGCCGCGCACGCCGACGAACTGGCCCTGACCGAGACATTGGACATGGGCAAACCCATCAGGTACGCCAAGAGCGTGGACGTGAACAGCGCGGCCAACTGCATCCGCTGGTACGGCGAGGCGGTGGACAAGGTGTACGACGAGATCGCGCCCACGGGGCGCACTGCGCTGGCGCTGATCACGCGCGAGCCGGTGGGTGTGGTGGGCGTGATCGTGCCCTGGAACTACCCCCTGATCATGGCGGCGTGGAAGATCGCGCCCGCGCTGGCCGCCGGCAATTCGGTGGTCTTGAAACCCAGCGAAAAGAGCCCGCTGACAGCGCTGCGCCTGGCCGAGTTGGCCCTGGCCGCCGGCATCCCGCCCGGCGTGTTCAACGTGGTGCCGGGCTACGGCCCCGAGGCCGGCAGCCCGCTGGCGCTGCACATGGACGTGGACTGCATCGCCTTCACCGGCAGCACGCGCGTGGGCAAGCAGATCCACGTGATGGCCGGACAGAGCAATTTGAAGCGCGCCTGGACGGAGCTGGGCGGCAAGTCGCCCAACATCGTGTTCGCCGACTGCCCGAACCTGGACAAGGCGGTGGACGCGGCGGTGAGCAGCATCTTCTTCAACCAGGGCGAGAGTTGCAACGCGCCCTCGCGCCTGTTCGTCGAGGCGTCGATCAAGGACGCCTTCCTGGAGAAAGCCTTGAAGCTGGTGCCCGACTACCAGCCCGGCAACCCGCTGGACAAGGCCACCACCATGGGCGCCATTGTCGACAAGGTTCAGATGGACACGGTGCTGCGTTACATCGAATCGGGCAAGACCGAAGGCGCGAAGCTGCTGGCCGGCGGCGAGGCGGCCATGCCGGTGGCGGGCGGCAACTACGTGCTGCCCACGATCTTTGACGGCGTGACGCCGCAGATGACGATCGCGCGAGAAGAGATCTTTGGCCCGGTGCTCTCGGTGCTGAGCTTCACCGACGCGGCCGAGGTGGTGCGCGAGGCCAACAACAGCGTCTATGGCTTGCAGGCCGCCGTGTGGACGCGCGACATCAACAAGGCGCACGGCGTGGCGCGCGCGTTGCGCGCGGGCACGGTGCACGTGAATTCGTACGACGAGGACGACATCACCGTGCCCTTTGGTGGCTTCAAGCAGAGCGGTGTGGGGCGCGACAAGTCGCTGCATGCGTTCGACAAGTACACCGAGACGAAAACCACCTGGATTCGCATCGACAGCCCCGTTTGAAGGAGACACCCATGAACGCCATGAACGACCTCAAGACCGACAGCACCAACGCCGCCTGGCATGCGCGCCGACAGGCTGCCACGCCGCGCGGTGTGGGCGTGTACGGCGACTTCTTCATCGACCGGGCGTTGAACGCCGAGTTCTGGGACATCGAGGGTCGTCGCTTCATCGACTTCGCCGGCGGCATCGCGGTGCTCAACACCGGCCACGTGCACCCCAAGGTGCAAGCCGCCATCGCCGCGCAACTGCAGCGTTTCACCCACAGCTGCTACCAGGTCGTGCCCTACACCGAGTACGTGGCGCTGGCCGAGCGCATCAACGCGATCGTGCCGATCGACGGGCCGGTGAAGACCGCGTTTTTCTCCACCGGCGCGGAGGCGATCGAGAACGCGATGAAGATCGCGCGCTACAGCACCGGGCGCACCGGCGTCATCGCCTTCGGTGGTGCGTTCCACGGCCGCAGCATGTTCTCGGTGGCGCTCACCGGCAAGGTGCAGCCCTACAAGGCCGGCTTCGGCCCGTTCCCGCCCGAGATCTACCACGTGCCGTTTCCCTGCCATTGCAGTTCGCTGGACGACACGAAGCGCGCGATGGAGCAGCTCTTCAAGTGCGACATCGAACCCAGCCGCGTGGCGGCCATCGTGTTCGAGCCGGTGCAGGGCGAGGGTGGTTTCAACCCCATTCAGCCGGCGGCCGTGAAGTGGCTGCGCGAACTCTGCGACCAGCACGGCATCCTGCTGGTGGCCGACGAGGTGCAGACCGGCTTTGCGCGCACCGGCAAGATGTTTGCCATGGAGCACTACGGTGTGAGCCCCGACCTCATGACCATGGCCAAGAGCATGGCCGGCGGCACCACGCTCTCGGCCGTGTCGGGCAAGGCCGCCATCATGGACGGCCCGGCCCCGGGCGGCCTGGGCGGCACCTACGCCGGCAACCCGCTGGCCATCGCCGCGTCGCACGCGGTGCTCGACGTGATGGCAGAAGAAAAGTTGCCCGAGCGCGCGCAGAAGCTGGGCGACCAGCTCATCGGCCACCTGATTGCCCAGCGCGCTGTGTACCCCAAGCGCATGGGCGACGTGCGCGGCTTGGGCGCCATGGTGGCTTGCGAGTTCATCGACGCGAAAGGCGCGCCCGATGCCGACACCACAAAGAAGGTGCAAGCCGCAGCGCTCCAACGTGGCCTGCTGCTGCTGACCTGCGGCGTCTACGGCAACGTGATCCGCTTCCTCTTCCCGCTGACCATCGAAGACAGCGTGTTCGCCGAAGGCCGGGCCGCGTTCGATGCAGCGTTGGCCGAGGTGCTCGCTTGAGCGCAGCGCAGGGCCGCTCCCCAGCAAGCTCGCACCGCAGTGCGAAGCACGAAGGTTCTGTTGATTCGTTGGACGAGCGCATCAAGGCCCTGCGCGCGCAGGGCATCCACTCGGTGCTCACCACCTTCACCGACCTGCCCGGCGGCCCCAAGGGCAAGCTGGTGCCGCTGGACGGCCTGCCCGGCGCGGTGAGCAGCGGCGCCGGTTTCTCCGGCCCCAGCATCAGCGGCACCGGCCTTCCTCGCATGGGTGCGCGCAGCGAGTACATGGGCCGCGTGGTGCCCGAGAGCCTGCGCCCGCTGCCCTTCATGCCCGGCGTGGCGCACGCGGTGTGCGACGGTTTTGCCGGCGGCGAGCCGCTGGACACCTGCTCGCGCCAGGTGCTCAAGCGCCAGGTCGAACGCCTGAGGGCGCGCGGCTGGACGCTGTGGGTCGGCATCGAGCCCGAGTTTTTCCTGCTCAAGCGCGACGCGCAGGGCCGCTGGCAGGTGGCCGATGCGTTGGACGCCCTCGCCAAACCCTCGTACGACTTGCAGGCCATTGGCCGCAATTACGCCTTTCTCGATGCCATGCGCCAGACGCTCACCGCGCTGGGCTTCGGGCTGCAGCAGATCGACCACGAAGACGCGTGTGGCCAATACGAGATCAACTACCAGCACGACGATGCGCTGGCCGCGGCCGACCGCTACCAGCTCTTCAAGCTCGCCGCGCAGGCGGTGGCGGCGCAACATGGCGCGGTGTTCTCCACCATGCCCAAGCCACTGGCGCACGCGCCGGGCAGCGGCTTGCACTTCCACCTGAGCCTGACCGATGCGAACGGCAACGCCGTGATGGCCGACCCGGCCGGCGCACTGGGCCTGAGCACCGCCGGCCACCAGTTCGCCGCCGGCCTGCTGCACCACGCCGACGCACTGGCAGCGCTCTGCGCGCCCACCGTCAACAGCTACAAGCGCCTGGCGGCCAGCCGCAGCGCATCCGGCACCACCTGGTCGCCCGTGTGGAAGGCCATGGGCGACAACAACCGCACCTGCCTCGTGCGCACTGTGGCCGGGCGCATCGAGTGGCGCCTGCCCGATCCCTCGTGCAACGTGTACGCCGCCATCGCCGGCACGCTGGCCGCCGGCCTCTCGGGCATCGAACAGGCCTTGCCCGCCGCCACGCCCTGCGCCGACGATCTGTATGAATTGCACGCACGTGGCGAAGCCTTGCCCGAACGCCTACCGCGCGACCTGTTCGCCGCGCTGCAGGCGCTGGAGCAGGACGCACCGTTGCGTGCCGCCGTGGGCGATGCGTTCTGTGCCGAGTTCCTCGCGCTCAAGCACGCCGAATGGGCCATCTACAGCCAGCAGGTGAGCGACTGGGAGCTGAATCGCTACGGCAACGCAGCCTGACCCCCGGCACCTTGCGCGGCTGCCCCCGGGGGTTTTCGGGATAATCCGGCTGCTTGAACACCCCCGCCGCCACTGCCGCCCCCGCCGCGTCCGCCAAGACCTGGACCAAGACCGCCGACCGACCGCTGCGCAGCTGGCGCAAGTCCGCCAGCATCTGGGTGTTCGCGCACTTCGTGGGCGTGCCGGTGCCCTGGCACGCGGTGCGCCAGACCGATGGCGCCGAGCTGCTGGCCTACGAACACCAGCGCCTGCTGGCCCTGGCGGCCGCCAGTGAGCGCGTGCCCACGGTGCTGGCCTTCGACGGGTTTTCGCTGACCACCAGCGACATCGGCGACACGCTGGACCATGTGCTGCACCGCCTGCCCGAGGGCGAACGCCTGGCGCTGATGTGCGCCGCCAGCGCCGACCTGGCCGGCTTCCACACCCGTGGCCAATGGCACGGTGGTGCCCAGACCCGCAACCTCACCTGGAACGGCGAGCACTTCGCCCGGCTCGACTTCGAAGAGCGCCTGCAACCCGGCATGGCGCTGGCCACGGTGCAGGTGTACGACGCGCTGCAGCTGTTGTTGTCATTGGCGCGCTACCTGCAACCGCAGGGGCCGGACGCGGTGCGCGCGGTGCTGCAGGCCTACGCCGACGCGGGCACGGGCGGCCCCGCGCTGCGCGACTTCATCGCGCACCTGCTGCCGCGTCTGGGCTGGGTGTCGAAGCTGGCATCGCTGTCACCCCGGCTGGACGGCTCGCGCGAGCTCATGCGGCTGCGCACGGTACTGGAAGGCATGACGGCGTTCGTGGCGCGGGCTGCTTGACGGGGGGCTTCAATCGCTCGCCGTACAGCGGGCTATGCGATGCGAGTGAGGTCGGGCGCTGTCTGCGAAGTCTCACAACTGGACAGAGCAAGATAACCCCGGACGAGCCCCGCCGCCGTTGCCGCACGCTTGGCAGCGGCGTACCATCGTCTGGCACTCGGGTTTGACCTACCGGACCAAGCCGGTGAGTGCTGCGTGCTCGGCGTCAATGCCTGCGGGTCCCGCTTTCTTTCCTTCATAAGGACAAACCGTGAACCACCGCTCTGCGCTTGCCTCGCTGCTGACTCTTGCGCTGTCCACCGCTGCGCTCGCGCAGGAGATGGCTGCGCCCGCCTACGCCCTCGGCGACCGTTGGGGCTACCGCGAAACCGACCTGCTGACGAAGAAGGAGACCGGCCGCCTGACCGAGTTCGTCACCGCGGCCGATGCTGCTGAGTATTGGATGGACTCGCAGCGGCAATCGCACACGATCTGGCGCGGCGACAGCGCCAAGCTCGTGCACCGCGAGCAGTTTCTGTTCGACGAGACCGCGCCGAACAAGCGGGGCAAGACGATCGCCACCAACGACGCCGGCTGCGCCTACCCCTGGCCCCTCAAGGTAGGCAGCAAGTGGGCATGCACCGAAGGGGTGACCTTTCCCAACGGCTGGAAGCTGCGCTACGAGCTGAAGTTCACGGTGGTAGCGGCAGAGAGCGTGGAAACGCCCGCCGGCCGCTTCGACACGTTGCGCCTGGAAGCCGAAGGCTTTGCCACCAACGACACCAACAACACCGTCAGCGGGCACGAGCGGGTCATCTGGCTTGCGCCAGCGGTCAAGCGCGAGGTCAAGCATGAGATTCGCACGCGGCTGCGCAATGGGCAGTTGTTCCGCGTGGAAGGGCGTGAACTGACGGAGTTCAAGGCCGGCTCGGGAGGGTGAGCCCTTCATACGCACTCTATCGCCCGCGGCCAGCGTTGCGGGGTGGTCTCGGCGTTGTGCTGCCAATCACCAACGACCGTTACTGGACGTTCAGAGATCCTCAAGTCCTGTAACCCGGATCCAGCTTCTCCACCTTGCGCAACAGCGCCGGCCAGGCCAGTTGTGACCCCAGCCCGGCGGTGGCGACACGCATCACGTCGGCCATGCTGGCCAGTATGGCGGGGTCGACCTGGGTGAGTTCGGTGCCGCCGGCCAGGGCGTCGATCTGGATGCGGCAGGTGTTCTCCAGCGTGTACATGGCCAGGAAGGCGTCGGGGATGGTCTTGCCCACGGTGAGCAGGCCGTGGTTGCGCAGCACCAGGTGGTTGGCCTTGCCCAGGTCGGCCTGCAGGCGCACCTTTTCTTCCGCCCGCAGGGCCACGCCCTCGTAGGTGTGATACGCCAGCGAGGCGAGCACGAAGGTGCTTTGCTGGCTGATGGGCAGGATGCCGGCCTTCTGCGCGCTCACCGCCACCCCGGCGCGCGAGTGGGTGTGCATCACGCAGCCGGCTTCGGGCCGCGCTTCGTGCACGGCGCTGTGGATCACGAAGCCGGCCGGGTTCACCGGGAAGGGCGAGTCCAGCAGCTTGTTGCACGCCATGTCGACCTTGACCAGGCTGCTGGCCGTGATCTCGTCAAACATGAGGCCATAGGGGTTGATGAGGAACTGGTGTTCGCCGCCGGTGACCGAATCGGGCAACTTGGCGCTGATGTGGGTGAAGACCAGATCGCTCCAGCCGTAGGCGGCCACCAGCCGGTAGCAGGCTGCAAGGTCACAACGCAGCGCCCACTCTTCGGCGCTGACGACTTCTCTGAGGGACGGGATGTGCATGGGGTGTCTCCTGGCGCGCCTCGACTGGGCGCGAGCACTGCACTTTATGCCGCTTGGGCGCGTCTGTCGTGTCCCAGCAAGGACAGACCGCCGAACTGCCTGCGGTGATGCGCCGATGTTCATCCGGTGTCGACATCCCTACCGTTGAACTTCTTTCAACGTCAAGGGGTTCGATCATGTTGTTTCGTGCGTGTCTGGTGTTGGTGGGTGGGGTGTGTGCGGGCGGGTCGGGGGCCTCCGAGACGGACTGGAGCGGGTCCTATGTGGGCGTCCATGGTGTTCATACCTCGGCGCAGACAGACATGTCCACGACCACCGAATTCGTGGGCACCGGCTACGACCTGTCCGCAGGCACCTATTTCCAGGCCTCCAGTGTCGGCGCCATCGCTGCCTCGGGCGTTGGTGGTCTGTCGCCCAACGCGGTCTCGGCGGGAGTGTCTTGGGGGCGCAACTGGCAGGCCGGTCCCCGCGTCTCGGGCTTCGAGGTGGACCTGGGCAGCATGAACCTTCGAGGTACGCGGTCCGCAGCCGCGGTTTACCCTTGCTGTGCGCCTTTTGCTTACCGGCTGCGCCAGTCGATCGAGGCCGATTGGCTGGTCACCGCGCGCGGTCGCGTCGGGTATGCGTTCCAGCGTTCTCTTGTGTACGCCACGGCAGGTCTGGCCTTGGCCCGTGTGCATGTGGACGCGCAGTTTTCCGACAACGATCCAGCTGCGCGCGCCAGCACCTCGTTGTCAACGAGCCAGTGGGGGTGGGCCTTCGGCGTGGGGTACGAACACGGTTTTGAGGGCGGCTGGTCCGCCACGGCCGAGGTGCTGCACCTGGACCTGGGCAGTGTGTCGAGCGCATCGAACAACCTGAGCAACACCGCGGGCGCTTTTCCGGCAGATGTGTTCACGACCCGTGCCCGCCTGCGGGCGAATCAGCTGCGCATGGGGCTCAACAAACGCTGGTGAGCCCTGATCTGGGTCACTTTTTCATGGAGCAGGTGTTGAAGCCCAGCATGGCGTAGGGCGGGCACCAGCCCACCAAGCCGGTGAGCAGGGGCACGACGCCGATGTAGCCCCAGAGGCCCACCGTGCCGGTGGCGGCAGCGGCGATCAGGGCCAAGCCAATGGCGATGCGAAGGGTGCGGTCGATGCCGCCGACGTTTTTGGTCATGGTGTTGCTCCGTTGACTGGGCCGCCCCGGAGTGGGGTGGTGTGCAGCCATTGGGCCCGCAAGCGCAGGCCGGGTATGTGACCTGGGTCACAGAGGCCGGCAGCGGTCAGCGGGGCTGCAGGGCGGCGAGTGCGCGCAGGGCGGCGCTGTCGCGCACGGTGATGCACTCGCGCGAGAGCTCCACCCAGCCGTCGCGCTCGAAGCGGTGCAGCAGGCGGGTGACGATTTCGCGCACCGTGCCGAGCTCGTCGGCCAGCGCCTGGTGGGTGGCGTGCACCTGGGTGCCGTGGCCGAGCAGGGCGGCGGCCAGGCGGCTGTCCAGCCGCTGGAAAGCGATGGCCTCGATCAGGCCGGTGAGGTCGGCCAGGCGCGCGGCGAACAGGCCGAGCACGAAGTCCCGAAAGTCGGTGTGGGCCAGCGCGGCGCGGAACGCCGCGGGCGCCAGCAGTGCCAGCCGGGTGGGCTTGACTGTGACCCCGTGTGCGCTGAGCGGCTGGTCCACGAACAGGCACGACGAGGACACCAGACACATCTCGCCCGGCACAACGCGGTAGAGCTCCAGCTCGCGCCCGCTGCTGGCCGAGCGCGAGACCCGCACCTCGCCACTGAGCAGCAGCGGAAAGCCGCCGCAGCGCTCCTGTTCACGAAACAGGGTGGTGCCGGCGGGCACGTCCATCACCCCCAGGGCCTCGGCGTCGGTGGCCGACACGGCTGACCCGAGCGCCGGGTAGAGGTGGCTGAGGCTGTGCCAGTCGGTGGTGTTCATGGGTGGTGGGGTTGGGTGTCGCGTTCCAGCCGGCTCAGCCAGGCCATGGCGTGCTCGCGGTTGTTGCCGCACATCTCGGGCCCGGGGGCGAGTGAGCTGCACACCGCCGGGCGCTCGGGCTGACCGAACAGCCGGCAACGCAGTTCGGCGTCAAGCTGCGGGCAGGCCATGCCGGCGGGTTTGCCCATCGGCAGGCCGGGCAAGGGGCTGCTGATGGAGGGCGCGGTGCAGCAGGCCGCGCAGCCGGTGCGGCAAGTCGGGGGCGGCGAGACAGCCAAGACCATGGGTTGCAAAGACTCAGGGCAGCAGGCGCTTGCCGGCCCACAGAACCTGGTCCACCACGCCGTGCACGGCGTTGCGCGCAGCTTCGGTGGCCAGCTGGCCGTCGGGGTCGAAGGCTTCACCTGCCCGAGAAAGCGCAAACTGCTTCGGCGCCACCCAGCACTCCAGATTCAGGAGCAAGGGAGTGAGGTGTGACAAGCTTCGCAGGCCACCCAGGGCGCCGGGCGAGGCGCTCAGCAGGCCCACCACCTTGCCGGTGAACGGCTTGGTGCCGCTGGACCAGAGCGGGTCGCCCTTGATGGGGCTGGAGACCCAGTCGATGGTGTTTTTCAGCAGCGCGGTGTAGCTGCCGTTGTACTCGGGCGAAGCGATGATCCAGGCCGGGTGGGCGTGGAAGATTTCCTTGAGCCTGACGGCGGCTGCGGGCGTGCCGCGCGCTTCGAGGTCGGCGTTGTAGATCGGCAGATCGAAGTCGGCCAGTTCGATGTGGGTGACCTGGGCGCCTTCGGCCTGGGCACGCTCGGCGGCGACGGTGGCCAGCTTTCGGTTGAAGGATTGGCCGCGGGTGCTGCCTGCGAAAACGAGGAGGGGTAGGGGTTTGCTCATCCTTGCATTGTCGCGGCTGCCTTCGCTCAGAAGACGCTGTTGAAGAAGCCGTCGTCCTCGGGTTCAGAGGGCGGTGGTGGTGGCGGGGGAGGTGGAAACGGGGGTGCCGCCGGGGCTGGGGCCCGTGCGGGTGAAGGGGCGGGTGCGGGCGGGCAGCGGGTGCTCGACAGTCCCCAGGCGACCTGGAAGCGCTCCATGACCAGGTCGCGGCTGAAGGTGACGGTCGTGCGCCGGAAGTTGTAGCCCACACCCACGTCCAGCCCGATCCGGCGGCCGTCGCCGGGGAAGAAGCTCACGCCCGCGGCCAGCACCGGCTTGTTGCGGCGGTCCGAAGACAGGATCTTGAAGGTGACGCCGGTGTCGCCGCCGAAGTTGTGGCTGATGCCGAACATGAAGCCTGCGCCGGCGTGGGCGTGGGAGCAGGCGAGCGCGGCGGAGGCCACGAGCCAGTGTGTTTTCATGCGATTCTTTCCTGTGGTCTGCCCGGGAATGGGCTGGCGCTCAGGTTAGGAATTCGCTGGCATCACCGCCATCCGGGCGTCGCGCTGGTGCCGGCGCACCTCCTGCGTTGACCGGATGGCGGGGCGGGGCAGAAAAGGCGCAACGGTGGGACAATCCCGGGTTGCCCGGGGCGCCGGGCTGGCAGCACCCCCGGAAGCGATCACCACCATGTTGTACCCCCAGGAATTTGACGTCATCGTTGTTGGCGGCGGCCACGCCGGCACCGAAGCCGCGCTCGCGGCTGCCCGGATGGGCAGCAAGACGCTGCTGCTGACCCACAACATCGAGACCCTGGGCCAGATGAGCTGCAACCCCAGCATCGG
This sequence comes from Pseudomonadota bacterium, assembly GCA_040385485.1. Classification (GTDB taxonomy): domain Bacteria; phylum Pseudomonadota; class Gammaproteobacteria; order Burkholderiales; family Burkholderiaceae_C; genus Hydrogenophaga. The sequence continues at coordinate 33,669 of JAZKHJ010000004.1, forward strand.
CGGCATCGGCAAGGGCCACCTGGTCAAAGAGGTGGACGCCATGGGCGGCGCCATGGCGCTGGCCACCGACGAAGGCGGGATTCAGTTCCGCATCCTCAACAGCTCCAAGGGCCCGGCTGTGCGCGCCACCCGCGCCCAGGCCGACCGCGTGCTCTACAAGGCCGCCATCCGCCGCATGCTGGAGAACCAGCCCAACCTCTGGCTGTTCCAGCAGGCGGTGGACGACCTGATGGTCGAGGGTGACCGCGTGGTGGGTGCCGTGACGCAAGTGGGCATCCGCTTCCGCAGCCGCACCGTGGTGCTGACGGCCGGCACCTTCCTCGACGGCAAGATCCATGTGGGCCTGAACAACTACGCCGCTGGCCGTGCGGGCGACCCACCCGCCGTGTCGCTCTCGGCGCGCCTGAAAGAGCTCAAGCTGCCACAGGGCCGCCTGAAGACAGGCACACCGCCGCGCCTGGATGGCCGCAGCATCGACTACAGCCAGTGCACCGAACAACCCGGCGACGGAGTGCCCGGCGGCATGAATGCCGACAAACCCGTGCCGGTGTTCAGCTTCATGGGCAACGTGGAGATGCACCCCCGGCAGGTGCCTTGCTGGATCACGCACACCAACGAGCGCACGCACGACGTCATCCGCTCCGGCTTCGATCGCAGCCCCATGTTCACCGGCAAGATCGAGGGCGTGGGCCCGCGTTACTGCCCGAGCGTGGAAGACAAGATCAACCGCTTTGCCGACAAGGACAGCCACCAGATCTTTCTGGAGCCCGAAGGCCTGACCACCCACGAGGTCTACCCCAACGGCATTTCCACCAGCCTGCCGTTCGACATCCAGTACCAGCTGGTGCGCAGCATGAAGGGCTTGGAGAACGCGCACATCCTGCGCCCGGGCTACGCCATCGAATACGACTACTTCGACCCGCGCTCGCTCAAGAGCAGCTTCGAGACCAAGCAGATCCAGGGCCTGTTCTTCGCGGGCCAGATCAATGGCACCACGGGCTACGAAGAGGCGGCGGCGCAGGGCATGTTCGCCGGCATCAACGCCGCGCTGCAATGCCGGGGTGAGGCAGTCTGGCTGCCGCGCCGCGACGAGGCCTATCTCGGTGTGCTGGTGGACGACCTCATCACCCAGGGCGTGACCGAGCCTTACCGCATGTTCACCAGCCGGGCCGAGTTCCGCCTGCAGCTGCGCGAGGACAACGCCGATATGCGCCTGACCGAAGCGGGTCGCCGCATGGGCCTGGTGGGCGATGCGCAGTGGGACGCCTTCTGCCGCAAGCGCGATGCTGTTTCACGTGAAACAGAACGACTCAAAGCCACCTGGGTGAACCCGCGCAGCCTGCCCGCGGCCGAATCGGAGCGGGTGCTGGGCAAGGCGATCGAACACGAACACAACCTGTTCGACCTGCTGCGCCGTCCCGGCGTTGCTTATGCCGAGCTGGTGGGGCTCGACGCCGGCAAGTACGCGGGCCCCAATGTTTCACGTGAAACATTGGGCGATCTGCTGGAGCCGGTGGTGGAGCAGGTAGAAATAGCCGCCAAATACTCGGGCTACATCGACCGCCAGAAGAACGAAGTGGAGCGGGCCTCGCACTTCGAGGGCCTGAAGCTGCCGACCGATCTGGACTATTTGCAGGTGGCGGCCTTGTCGTTCGAGGCGCGGCAGAAGCTGGCCAAACACCGGCCCGAGACGCTGGGCCAGGCTTCGCGCATCTCGGGCATCACGCCCGCGAGCATCTCGCTGCTGCTGATCCATTTGAAGAAGGGTGGGTTCAAGGGCTTTGCCACCTTGCCAGCTGCGGCGGATTTGGAAGCATGAGCGATTTGAGGACCACCCTGCAGGCCGGCCTGCAGTCGCTTCAGCTCGCCCTCGATGCGCGCCAGGTCGACCTGTTGCTCGACTACCTGGGCCTGCTTCAGAAGTGGAACAAGGTCTACAACCTCACGGCCGTGCGCGATCCCGCAGAGATGATGACCCACCACTTGCTCGACAGCCTGGCGGCCATCGCACCTTTGCTGCATCAGGTGGGCGATCGGTCGGTCAAGCTGCTCGACGTAGGCTCCGGCGGCGGCTTGCCCGGCGTGGTGATCGCTATCGCCTGCCCACAGATCGACGTGACCTGCGTGGACACGGTGGCCAAGAAGGCTGCGTTCATCCAGCAGGCGGCCGCCACCCTGAAGCTTCCCAACCTGCGCGGGCTGCACGCCCGGGTGGAAAGCCTCAACGCCTTGTCAGGGCAGGGCTTTGACGTCGTGTGCTCGCGGGCCTTTGCCTCACTGGCGGACTTCACCAACTGGTCGCAAGGTGCCCTTAACGCCGGCGGCGTCTGGATGGCCATGAAGGGCAAACACCCCGGCGACGAGCTGGCCACGCTGGCGTCCGAGGCCGGCGCAGTGGACGTGTTTCACGTGGAACAGCTCCAGGTGCCCGGGCTGGACGCCGAGCGTTGCATCGTCTGGATGCGCCCAGGGCCTGCGGCTGTGGCCTGAGCAACACGGCGCGCCGATCGCCGCCGTGACTCCAAAACCCTTCACGTAAACTCGACCCTCCACTTCCCGGGGGATCTCCATGTTCGGCATTGCAGACTACGGCGCTTTTGTCGCCGCCATCGTCGTGTTCCTGCTCATTCCCGGACCGGGCAATCTGGCGCTGGTGACCTCCACCGGCAAGGGCGGGGTCCGCGGCGGGCTGGCCGCCACCATGGGACTGATTGCCGGTGACCAGGTGTTGATGTGGCTGGCCGTGGCCGGTGTGGCAGCCCTGCTCGCGGCTTACCCGACGGCCTTCAGCGCCGTGCAGTGGTTGGGCGCGGCCTACCTGGCCTGGTTGGGCTTCAAGATGCTCACCGCAAAGCCCGGCGGTGCGCCCATCCTCAACATCCGCCCGCGCCAGTACTTCCAGCAGGCCATCGTCATCACCTTGCTCAACCCCAAGGCCATCGTTTTCTACATGGCCTTCTTCCCGCTGTTCGTGGACCCGGCCCGCCACCAGGGTCTGGTCACCTTCGGCGCCATGGCCGCCACCATCGCGGTGCTCACCTTCGCCTATGGCCTGGCCATGACCCTGCTCACCCACTTTCTGGCCGAGCGCATGCGCGCCAACCCCGTCATCGGCCGGGTGTTGGAGAAGGTCGCCGGCGTCTTCCTCATCGGTTTCGGCATCAAGCTGGCCATTTCAAAGTAAGCACGCATGGCCAAGATCTTTTGTGTGGCGAATCAGAAGGGCGGCGTCGGCAAGACCACCACCACGGTGAATCTGGCCGCCGGCCTGGCCAAGGTGGGCCAGCGTGTGTTGATGGTCGACCTCGACCCGCAGGGCAACGCCACCATGGGCTCGGGTGTGGACAAGCGGCAGATGGCGCTCTCGGTGTACGACGTGCTGCTGGAATCCGCCTCGGTGTCCGAGGCGGCGGTGTTCTCGGAGAAGTGCGGCTACCACGTGCTCGGCGCCAACCGCGAGCTGGCCGGCGCCGAGGTGGAGCTGGTGGAGGTGGAGCGGCGCGAGAAGCGCCTGAAGACCGCGCTGGCCGAGGTGCTGGACAACTACGACTTCGTGCTGATCGATTGCCCGCCTTCCTTGAGCATGCTCACCCTCAACGGCCTGTGCGCCGCGCACGGCGTGATCGTGCCCATGCAGTGCGAGTACTTCGCGCTCGAAGGCCTGACCGATCTGGTCAACACCATCAAGCAGGTGCACGCCAACCTGAACAAGGACCTCGCCATCATCGGCCTGCTGCGCGTCATGTTCGACCCGCGCATCACCCTGCAGCAACAGGTGAGCGACCAGCTCAAGGCCCACTTCGGCGACAAGGTGTTCGACACCGTGATCCCGCGCAATGTGCGCCTGGCCGAAGCGCCGAGCTATGGCCTGCCCGGCGTCATCTTTGACCCAGCCGCTCGGGGCAGCCAGGCCTTTGTGGCCTTCGCCTCCGAGATGGTGGCGCGCATCGGCAAGCTCTGAACTTCAGGTTGTTTCACGTGAAACCTCAGAACGTCCTCACCCTTCCCGGCTGGCAGAACAGCGGCCCCGACCACTGGCAAAGCCTCTGGGAAGCAGCCCACGGCTACCGCCGGGTGGACCAGCACGACTGGATGCAACCGCGCCGTGGTGACTGGATTGCTCGGCTCGAAGACGTGCTGTTCACTTGCGACGAACCCGCCGTGCTCGTGGCGCACAGCCTGGGCTGCCTGCATGCCGCGGCGTGGGCCGCGCACTCGCAGAACACCGCGCGCGTCAAAGCGGCGTTGCTGGTGGCGCCCGGGGACGCCGAGCGTGAAGAGATGCGCCCGGTGCTGCCCAGCTGGTCGCCCATCCCCATGCAGCGTCTGCCATTTCCCAGCGTGCTGATCGGCAGCCGCAACGACCCCTATTGCAGCTTCGAGCGCGTGCAGACCTTGGCCTTGGCCTGGGGTTCACGCTTTGTCGACCTGGGCGAGGTTGGCCACATCAACGCCGAGTCCGGCCTGGGCGACTGGCCTGCCGGCCACGCGGTGCTCGCCGAACTCATGAACCTCTGACTTCCGAAAGACGACCCATGGTCACCAAAAAACCCAAGGGCCTCGGCCGTGGACTCGAAGCCCTGCTGGGCCCCAAGGTGGTGGACAGCGCGCCGGTGGACACCGGCAGCTTGCCGTCAAGCCTGCTTCTCACCGAGCTGGTGGCGGGCCAGTACCAGCCGCGCACCCGCATGGACGAGGGCGCGCTGTACGAACTGGCCGAGAGCATCAAGGTTCAGGGTGTGATGCAGCCGATCCTGGTGCGCCAGCTGGCCGCCGGCCCGAACGCGGGCAAATTTGAAATCATTGCCGGCGAGCGCCGCTTCCGCGCGTCCAAGCTGGCCGGGCTGGACAGCGTGCCGGTGCTGGTGCGAGACGTGCCCGACGAGTCGGCTGCGGCCATGGCCCTGATCGAGAACATCCAGCGCGAAGACCTGAACCCGCTGGAGGAAGCCCACGGCCTGCAACGCCTGGTGAAGGAGTTTGGGCTCACTCACGAACAAGCCGCGCAGGCTGTGGGCCGCTCGCGCAGCGCCGCCAGCAACCTGTTGCGCCTGCTGCAACTCGCCGATCCGGTGCAGACCATGCTGATGGCGGGCGATCTGGACATGGGCCACGCGCGTGCCTTGCTGGCGTTGGACAAAGCCACCCAGATCACCGCCGGCAACCAGATTGCGGCAAAAAAGATGTCGGTGCGCGAGGCCGAGAGCCTGGTGAAGAAGCTGGGCGCCGAATTTGCACTGTCCCCGCAGAAGCTCAAGAAAGACAAGTCGCGCGACATCCGCCGCGTGGAAGAAGAGCTGGCCGACCTGCTGATGGCCGAGGTCGAGGTGCGTGTGAAGAAACGCGTCAAGCGGCACGGCCGCATCGAAGAGATGGGCGAGATCGCCATCCAGTTCGGCTCGCTGGACGCCCTCAACGGGCTGATCGACAAGCTGCGCGGCGGACATTGAGCGATCGGGCAATCACCCGATCGGCCCCTCTCAAGCCTCGTTCTTGACGGCCGTGGTCGGCCCGTTCGTGCGCACCGACTCCATGCCGGAGCGTCGGGCGGACGCTGTTTTGTACATCTGGCTGGTGCCGATGATCTGGTGGTTGGCCGCCTTGAGGTTGAAATAGAACCGGCCATCCGACGCGTCGCTGTGCGTGTAGGCTGAATCAACCGGGCTGTTCTTCTGGACCGAAGCGATCCCGTTGTCCGCGGCCGCGCGCGACTCGTAGAGCTCGCTGCGCAAAACGACCTCGCCGTTTGCCGCCTTCAGGACAAACGAATATTGACCCTTGTCGTTCTTTTTGAGTTCGTACCAACCCGCCATGTGACCTCCGTACCGTGGTGAAAAGAGAGGTCCATCGTACGCAGGCCAGGGCGGCTGTGCGGCCGTTGGCGCCGCAGGCGCGGCACCGCAGGCGGTGCCCGTTCACATCGAGAAGATCTTCCCCGGATTCATGATGTTGTCCGGGTCGAGGGCGCGCTTGATGGTGCGCATCATGTCCACGGCGCCGCTGCCGGCCTCGGTGAGCAGGAACGCCATCTTGTGCAGGCCCACGCCGTGTTCGCCGGTGCAGGTGCCCTCCAGGCTCAGCGCGCGCGCCACCAGCTTGTGGTTGAGCTCTTCGGCCAGCGTGTGTTCTTCGGGCTTGGTCGGGTCGATCAAATAACCGAAGTGGAAGTTGCCGTCACCCACGTGGCCGACCAGGAAGTAGGGCAGGCCGGCCGCGTCGGCCTCGGTCACCGAGTCCAGCAGGCAGTCGGCCAGGCGGCTGATGGGCACGCAGGTGTCGGTGCTGATCGCGCGACAGCCCGGCTTGCTCTGGATGGCGGCGAAATACGCGTTGTGCCGCGCCGTCCACAGGCGGGTGCGTTCTTCGGGCGTCACAGCCCATTCGAAGGCCTGGCCACCGAAGTCGGCCGCGATCTCCTGCACCGTCTCGGCCTGCTCCTTCACGCTCGCGGGCGAGCCGTGGAACTCCATGAGCAGCATGTTTTCTTCACGCAGGCCGAGCTTGCTGTGCGCGTTGACCATGCGCACGGTGTTGTGGTCGATGAGTTCGCAGCGCGCGATCGGCACGCCGAGCTGGATCACCTGGATCACGGTGCGCACGGCGGCCTCGATGGTGGGGAACGAGCAGGTCGCGGCCGAGATCGCCTCGGGCAGTGGATACAGCTTGAGCGTCACTTCGGTGATCACGCCCAGCGTGCCTTCGCTGCCCACCATCAGGCGCGTGAGGTCGTAGCCCGCGCTGCTCTTCTTGGCGCGCGTGCCGGTGCGGATCACTTCCCCGCTGGCGGTGACCACCTCCAGCGCCAGCACGTTCTCGCGCATGGTGCCGTAGCGCACCGCGTTCGTGCCGCTGGCGCGCGTGGCCGCCATGCCGCCGATGGACGCGTCGGCACCGGGGTCGATCGGAAAGAACAGGCCTTCACTCTTCACCGCTTCGTTGACCGCCTTGCGCGTCACGCCCGGTTGCACCGTCACCGTGAGGTCTTCCGCGTTGATGGCCAGCACCTCGTTCATGCGGCTCACGTCGATGCTGATGCCGCCCTGCACCGCGAGCAGGTGGCCTTCGAGCGACGAACCCACACCGAACGGAATCACCGGTACGCGGTGCGCCGCGGCCAGCTTCACCGCGTCGGCCACGTCTTGTGTGCTCTGGGCAAACACCACCGCGGCCGGCGGCGGCACCTCGTACACCGACTCGTCGCGGCCATGCTGTTCGCGCACCACCAGGGCGGTGGAACACTGCGCGCCAAATCGCGCCTGCAGGGCCGTGAGCAGTTCGGGTGGCACCACGCGCTGGAGGACTTGCGGGGCCAGGTGGCTGTGGGCGGTGGGGGCGTTCATGGGCGGTCTCCAGGCTGTTTTTGTGCAGCCGGCCAGTTTAAGCCCGCAGCCCCCGGGCGTGATGTCTTGCGGGCGTGCTCAGCTGCGGGCTTTCCCGGCCTGCAGCAGGGCCGGTGGCGTGCGATGGACCCGCGTGGAGCCGTCGGAGGTGGTGTTGCCCGAGGCGCCCGTCTGGCTGCTGGTTTGCCCGGTGATGCGGGCTGCGTGGGCCGGCGGCACGCTCGCCATGCCGGCCAGCCCCAGGGTGCAGGCGGCGATCAGTTGCACGCTGCGGGCTTCGAAGTCGGCGAGTCGTTGTCGGCGTTGCGTCATCGGTATCTCCTGAGAGGTGGAAGAGGGGCCATTACCGCCTGTCTCCGCGCGTCGCGCCAGCGCTTTTGCCCGCTGTTGCCTGCAAGACAACTCGCTTGCCTCAGACACATTTCCCTGCACCGCGTTACTGCAGGTCAAAATTGCACAATTCACCCCATTCAATTCAAGGACCCCCCATGGGCAACCGCCTCACCCAGATCGCCACCCGCACCGGCGACGCCGGCACCACCGGGCTGGGCGACAACACCCGCGTCTCCAAGGACCACCTGCGCGTGCACGCCATGGGCGACGTGGACGAACTCAACTCCCACATCGGTGTGCTGCTCTGCGAGGAGATGGCGCCCGACGTACGCACCCTGCTGGTGGAGATCCAGCACCAGCTCTTCAACCTGGGCGGTGAGCTGTCCATCCCCGGCTACGAGCTGCTCAAGCCCGAGGCCGTGCTCGCGCTGGACGAAGCCCTGGCCACCTACAACGAAACCCTGCCGCGTCTGCAGGAGTTCATCTTGCCCGCCGGCACCCGCGCGGCCAGCCAGGCCCACGTGTGCCGCACCGTGGCGCGCCGCGCCGAGCGCGCGGTGGTGGCCCTGGGCAACGCAGAAGCCCTGAAGGACACGCCGCGTCAGTACCTCAACCGCCTGAGCGATCTGATGTTCGTGCTGGCCCGCGTGCTCAACCGCATGAACGGCGGCGACGACGTGTACTGGAAAAGCGAACGCATGGCCAAAGGCTCAGCCGAATGAAAGCCGCGCTGATCACGGTGGCCTGCATGGCCGCCGCGCTGTCGTTCACCGCCTCGGCGCAAACCAAACCGCCAGTCAAACCCGCCGCCAAGACCACCGAAGTGACGCTGGTCTGCGAAGCGGTCTACATGCCCGCGCGCACCACCTGGACCCGCACGGTGAGCATCGGCTACGACAAGAAGCGCGTGCGCTCGGTGAAGATCGACGGCGTGCCGGTCTACACCTTCGCGATCCAGGAGACCGTGATCCTCACGGCGGTGGACAACGAACGCATCCAGATCGACACGGCGGCGCAGACCTGGAGCAGCGACTTCCGGGGGCAGGCCACGGCGCAGGGGCGGTGCGAGCGGAGCTAGTGAAACTCAAGGAAGGCGCAAGATGAAAGCACAGGAACGGGACCACCTGATGGCACTGCTCAAGCGTCGCTTCGAGCAGAACGCCGATCGCCACAAGGGGGTCACCTGGGCGAACGTGCTCGCCCGGATCGACGCATCCGCCGCGGCGTTGAAGGCGCTGGCCCGGATGGAGGCCTCGGGTGGTGAGCCCGACGTGATCGGCCAGGACAACGCCACGGGGCAGATCATCTTCTGTGATTGCGCCGCCGAGAGCCCTCTGGGGCGCCGCAGCCTTTGTTACGACGGCGAGGCGTTGAACGCGCGAAAAGAGAACAAGCCGCCCGGCAGCGCGGTCCAGATGGCCGAGGACATGGGCGTCGAACTGCTGTCGGAAGAACAGTACCGAATGCTGCAGCAGCTGGGCGAGTTCGACACCAAGACCTCCAGCTGGATAGCGACGCCCGAGGACGTCCGTTCACTGGGTGGCGCACTCTTCGGTGATCGACGCTATGGCCGGGTGTTCACGTACCACAACGGGGCCCAGTCGTATTACGCGGCGCGGGGCTTTCGCGCGCTGCTTCGCGTGTGACCCCGGGCTTGCTCAAGCCCCTCACCTCGGCGCCAGCACCGCCATCGTGATGCGCGAGACGCAGGTCATCTCGCCCGCGTCGTTCGTCATGTCGATCTGCCACACCTGCGTGGTGCGGCCGATGTGCACCGGGCGGGTGATGCCGGTCACCCAGCCGCTGGTGGCGCCCTTCAAATGGTTGGCGTTGATGTCCAGGCCCACGGCGCGGTGGCCCTCCGGGCAGCTGTAGGCCGCGCCGCACGAGCCCAAGGTCTCGGCCAGCACCACGCTCACGCCGCCGTGCAGCAGGCCGTAGGGTTGTTTGGTGCGTGTGTCCACCGGCACGCGGGCACGGATGAAATCGTCGCCGACCTCCAGGAACTCCATGCCGAGGTGCTGCACGGCGGTGTCCTTGTGGATGGCGGTGAGTTCTTCGATGGAGATGGGTTTTTTCCAGATGGGCAAGGTCGGACTCCTGTCGTTGTTGGCGCCACTATACGGAGACCCGCGCGGAATGCGCGCCACGTGCTGTCAGGCAAATGCGGCAAATGCTGACAGACGGGAGCGCGCCTTGCCCCCAAGATGCACTGTGGAACACACCCAACCATGACACACACACGCCGCTGGGCCATTGCATCAGCCGCCATCGCGGGGCTGTTGGCCGCCGCATGCCTGGTGGTGTGGGCGCTCGTGCCCAGCGACGATGAGCTCGCGCGGCGCGTGGAGGCGGAGTTCGAGGCGCGCCTGGGCCAGAAACTCGTGGTCGGCGCCGTGCACTGGCGCGTGCTGGGTCTGCCCATGGTCGAGGTGCTGGACGCGCACACCGAGCAGCCCGAAGCCATTCGTGTTCGCCGCGTCGCAATCTACCCCGAACTGCTGCCCCTGCTGCGCAAGCGCTTCGTCGTCAACCGGCTGCAGATCGAGGGCGCCGTGGTGCCGCGCAATGCCCTGGCGGCCTTCCGCGACAAGGCGCAGGACGGGTTGGGCTCGGTGGTCCTGCGCGCCGTGGCGTTCACGGACACGACCTACATTTCCTACAGCGGGGTTCCGGTGGTGTACGAGGGCGACATCCGGTTTGACGATGACGGCTTGCCGCAACGGGTGCAGCTGCGCCGCCCCGAGGCGAAACCGCCCGCCTCGCTGGACGCCACGCGCGACGGCAAGACCGAGAGCGGCGCCGACTTGTATCAGGTGCGTCTGCAGGGCGCCGGCGGTTCGGCGAACGGGCAGGCGCGGTTGGTGTCTTCGACCGATGGCCGCATGGTGCTCGCTGGCGAACTCGCGCCGCGCAACGTGGAGGTGAATGCGCTGATGGAGGCCTTTCATCGCCGCTCGCCCGTCAGCGGCGTGGCGTCGGGGCAGACGGAACTGCGCGCGCAAGGCGACACCTTGATCGAGCTGTTCCGCTCGCTGCACACGCGCAGCGTGCTCAAGGTGGAACGCGCAAAGATCCTGCGCTTCAACCTGGAGAAGGCGATCAAGTCGGTCGGCAAGGAGCGCGAGGGAGAGACCCCACTGGACAGCCTCTCCGGCGTCGTGGAAACGCAGAACACCCAGCATGGCCTGAAGGCCGAGTTCACCCGCGTGAAAGCCGTGGCAGGCTCTTACGCCGGCACGGGCCGGGCCACGGTGTACCGCCGGCGGATCGATGCCCAGGGCACGCTGGAGGTGGGCGGCGGGGTGCTCGAGGTGCCGTTCTCGCTGCATGGGCCAACCCAGAAGCCCGAGTTTGAGATGGCCTGGGGAACCCTGGCGGGCGCTGCCGTGGGCACGGCGGTGTTGCCGGGCATCGGCACGGTGCTGGGCGCCAAGATCGGCGGGATGCTCAGCGGGCCGCCGGAGACTCCCGACAAGCCCGCGCCGGTCCCGCCGCCCCGGCGGTGAACGCGGGCGCCTTGTCCGTCAGGCGGCGGGGCGGGTTTGTGGCGCTGCGCCGCGGCTGAGCAGCCAATAGAGAAAGATCGCGCCGAAGGTGGCGGTGCCGATGCCGCCCAGGCCGAACTGGCCGAACTTCAGCGTGTACTCGCCCGTGCCCAGAATGATCGGGATGGCGGCCACCAGCAGGTTCTTGTTGTCCGAAAAGTCGACCTTGTTGTCGACCCAGATCTTGGCGCCGGCGATCGCGATGAGGCCGAACACCACGATGGACACACCGCCCATCACGGCCAGCGGAATGGCCTGGATCAGCGCGCCGAACTTGGGGCTGAAGCCCAGCACGATGGCGATGATTGCTGCCACCACGAACATGGCGGTGGAGTAGATCTTGGTGGCGGCCATCACGCCGATGTTCTCGGCGTAGGTGGTCACGCCCGTGCCACCTGCCGCGCCGCTGACCATGGTGGCCACGCCGTCGCCAATGAAGGCCTTGCCCAGGTAGGGATTCAGGTCACGCCCGGTCATGGCGCTCACGGCCTTGATGTGGCCCAGGTTCTCGGCCACCAGAATCAGCGCCACCGGCGCGATCAGCAGAATAGCCTGCGCCTGGAACACCGGCGCGGCAAACGTCGGCAGGCCGAACCACGCGGCGCTGGCAATGCCCGAGACGTCGATGGGTTTGCCCAGGCCCAGGCCGTTGGTGAGCACGGCGTAGATCACGCTGGCCACGATAAGGCCCACCAGGATCAGCAGGCGCTGCGTCATGCCGCGCGCATACACGGCCACCAGCGCCACGCTGATGAAGGTGATGGCCTGCATCCAGGCATCAAACCCGGTGGGCGCCATGTTCTTGATCGGGATGGCCGCGAGGTTCAGTCCGATCACGGCCACCACGGTGCCGGTGACCACCGGCGGCATCAGGCGCTCGATCCAGTGCACGGCCGCTCCCTCGTCGACTTCATCCACCTCCATGCCGGCCATGGGTGTGGACTTGTGGTGCTTCACGTTGGTGGCGTGCACGATGACGCCGATGACGGTGTAGACCAGGCCGCAGATGATGATGCCGCCCAGCGCCACGCCCAGGTTGGCATTGGGGCCGGGCCCGGCGTAACCGCTGGCGGCGATCACCACACCGATGAAGGCGAAGCTCGAACCCAGGTAGCTCGGCACCTTGCCGCCGGTGATGAAGAAGAAGATGAGCGTGCCGATGCCGCTCATGAGGATGGCCACGTTGGGGTTGAAGCCCATGAGCAAGGGCGCCAGCACCGTCGCACCAAACATGGCGATGACGTGTTGCACGCCCATCATGGTGGTCTGCGGCCAGGGCAGGCGCTCGTCGGGGGCGATCACGCCACCGTTGTCGAGCGTGGTGGAAGTCTTCTCTGTCCAGTTGAACAGGCCCATGCAGATTCTCCTTGTTGTTGAGGGGTCGGGCGCACCTCATTGCGCCGGCACGCATTGTGACCGGCAGGAGCTGTCTGAGCTGTTCTGTGGGGTGGTGGGTCTGGGCGGGTGATCGCGAACCGGTTACATCTTGCGCAGGGAAAGAGTCAAGCGTCGCCGCCGCGCACTTTGCGATCTACGTCGGCAATCGGTCTTTCGGTGGCCGCATCCGGCTTGCGATCGGCGGGGCTTGTCTGAGGTGCGCGGTCCGGATGCGTCGGGTTGGCATCCGGGGCGCGGTTGTCCCCGGGTGGCTGTTGCTGAATTGGCTTGCCGGGTGTCTGGCCTGGCGGGTTGGGCGTGATTGACATGTGGATCTCCAAAGCGTTCCAGGACCGGGAGTCGGTCCGAACAGCCAGTGTCATGCCGAAACTTGGTGGGCCCGGTAGTCCAAGTTTCCCTGCCCTTGTAGGCAATCTCCGACCTCATCAGGCGAGGAGGGTCTGCGGCGTAAGGTTGTGGCCAGTCTGCTTCCAGCGCATGTAAAGAAGCCCGACACATCGAGCGCCTGCGGTTTTGAGGTTGACCCCGTGTATTGACTACATTAGTGTAGATACTGTCATAAATTGGTATTAAAAATGCAGGATTTAACTCTTCTAGATTACGTAAAAGTGCCTAAAAGCCAGAACGGGGCTTTGGTGTTTCTGAATGGCGAAGGGTGCTGACGGGCGCGGGATTTGCTACCTCCCTAGAAAAGGCGGTTCAGCCTGGTCAATGAAATTGGTCTTCAATCGCGAGGTGCACGATGAAATTCACGGCAATGTTTTCCCGGGCCCGCACTGTGGCCCTTGTTGCGACATTGGCGCTGGCCAGCACTGTGGCCAGCGCGGCTGCGGTCACCAGCTTCTCCGGGGGCGGCAACTTCCTTGGCATCGATGGCTCGGATCAAACGGTAGGTTGGCAGTTCACGGTGGCTTCGCCAGTCGACCTGACGGTCACCAGCCTGGGCTTCTGGGACTCGACGCCTGCAGATCCTCTGGGGCAGTCCCATCAGGTGGGCATCTGGACAGGCGACGGCTCTTCCTTGCTCGGCTCTGTCACCGTGCTGACCACCAGCGCTTTGTCGGGCGCCTTTCGATACGAGGACGTCACACCCTTCACGCTGACCGCGGGCGAGAGCTATCTGATCGGCGCTGCGATCAGCTCTCCCTTCAGCGACGTCTACACGGTACCTGCAACGGTCACCACCGATGCCAACATCACGCTGACCGGCAGCGCTCGCAATGGGACTTCGGCAGGGTTCTCAGCGCCGTGGACGGTCACTGCGGGAAATGGCCGCATCGGGCCGAACTTCGAGTTCACTGTGGGCCAGGTCGGCCAAGTGCCAGAACCTTCCGCACTGTTGATCACGTTGACGGGCCTGGGACTGATGGCGGCAGTTCGGCGCCCCAAGAGGGCTACGGCAGTCTGATCGCGGAAGCTGCCGTCTCCCGCCGTTCCACCGGCTAGGCCCGTTCTATCACGCGATGACAGGCAGCACCTCGCCCCGGCTTTCACCAAAACCGATGCGCGCTGCACCCGGCTTCTCGCACCAGCCGCGCAGGATGATCGCGTCGCCGTCTTCGAGGAAGGTGCGCGCCTCACCCGTGCCGGGCAGCGGCAGGCTGCGGGTGCCGCCCAGGCTGAGTTCCACGATGGCGCCGGCCTCGTCCAGCGTGGGGCCGGAGATGGTGCCGGTGCCGAGCAGGTCGCCCGGCTGCAGGTTGCAGCCGCCCACACTGTGCTGCGCCACCATCTGCGCGATGGTCCAGTACTGGTGACGAAAGCTCGTGCCGCTGATGCGGTCGGGGCTGATGCCGCGCTCGCGGTGCTGGTGCGATTCGAGCTGCACTTCCAGCTGCACGTCGATGGCGCCCTGGCGGCGGTTGGTGTCGTCCTGCAGGTAGGCCAGCGGCTGCGGATCGGCGGCGGGTCGGTCAAACGGCAGGCGGTAAGGCGCGAGCGCCTCCAGAGTCACGATCCAGGGTGAGACGGTGGTGCAGAAGTTCTTGCCGAGGAAAGGACCGAGCGGGTTCATTTCCCAGAACTGGTGGTCGCGCGCGGACCAGTCGTTGAGCAGGCACATGCCGAAGATGTGGTCCTCGGCCTCGGCGAGTGCGATGGGCTCGCCCATGGCGTTGCCCGGGCCGATGTAGAAGCCCATCTCCAGCTCGAAGTCGAGCCGGCGGCAGGCGCCGTACACGGGGGCTTTGGCGCCCGGCGGCATGGCCTGGCCCATCGGCCGGCGAAACGGCGTGCCGCTCACCACCACGCTGGAGGCACGACCGTGATAAGCGATGGGCAGCCACTGGAAGTTGGGCGAGAGCGGGTCGTCGGGCCGGATCACGCGGCCCACGTTGCGCGCGTGGTGGATGGATGTGTAGAAGTCGGTGTAGTCGCCGATGCGCGTGGGCACGCGCATCTCCACCTCGGCCAGTGGCACCAGGCTGGCGCGCAATGCGTTCACGCCCGGGCCGCTGGCGCCGGTTTTGAGCAGATCAAACAGCGCATGGCGCAGCGCGCGCCAGGCCGCTGGCCCCATGGCCAGGAAGTCGTTGAGCGCGTCGCCGGTGCAGGCGTTCACCGCCTGCGCGGCCGGCCCGGACACTGCGCCTTCGCGCGCGATGGCGGCCAGGTCGATCACCTGATCGCCGATCGCCACGCCACCGCGGAAGGCCTCGCTGGAGCCCTGGCGGCGAAACACGCCGAAAGGCAGGTTCTGGATCGGGAAGTCGGTGCCCGGTGCGTTGGCCGATTCGAGCCAGCTGCGCGCTTCGGGATCGTGGGTGTGGTTCAGTTCCATGGTGTTCATGCCGCGGTGGCTTGCAGAGCGTCGTCGAAGATGGCGACCGCGCGCGTCCAACCTGCGGACGCGCCACGGATCTTGTGCGGGAAGCAACTGATGAAGAAGCCGTCGGCCGGCAGGGCTTCGAGGTTGTGCATCTTCTCGATGTGGCAGTAGCCGATGTCGCGCCCGGCCTTGTGGCCTTCCCAGATCAGCGAGGCGTCTTTGGTCTCGTCGTACTTCTGCGCGGTGTGCACGAAGGGCGCGTCCCAGCTCCAGGCGTCCGTGCCGGTCAGGCGCACGCCGCGCTCCAGCAAATACATGGTGGCCTCGTAGCCCATGCCGCAGCCGGACGAAACAAAATCGTCGTGGCCGTAGCGCGAGCCCGCGCGCGTGTTCACCACCACGATCTCCAGCGGCTTGATCGTGTGCTCGATGCGCTTCAACTCAGCCTCCACATCGGCCGCGGTGACCACGTAGCCGTCGGCGAAGTGGCGGAAGTCCAGCTTCACGCCGGGCTGGAAGCACCACTCCAGCGGCACGTCGTGAATGGCGATCGCGGGTTTCTTCTCGCCCAGCGCCTTGTCCATGGTGGAGTGGAAGTGGTAGGGCGCATCCAGGTGCGTGCCGTTGTGTGTGGAGAGCTGCACCAGTTCCACCGCCCAGCCTTCGCCGTCGGGCAGGTCTTCCTTCTTGAGGCCCGGAAAGAAGGGCTCGATCTGCTCGAAGGTGTGCTCGTGCGTGAAGTACTGGATCTTGGGCGCGAAGGCGGGCGGGTCGCTCACCACGTCGTTTTCAAGGTAGATCGAGAGGTCGACAAAACGGCGGGACATGGTCATCTCCAGAGGGCGGTTGAATCAGGGGCGCTGCCAGCGCAGCAGGGATCGCTCAGCCAGGGCAAGCAGCACGTTGCTGGCAAAGCCCATGGCCCCCAGCAGCACGATGCCGGCAAACAGTTCGCTGGCCTGGAACGAGCGCGCGGCCAGCAAGATCGCCTGGCCCAGGCCGGATTGCGAGGCGATCATTTCGCCCACCACCGAGACGATGAGCGAGACGGTGAGCGACAGGCGCATGCCGGCCAGGATGTCGGGCATGGCGTTGGGCAGGCCGATCTTGAGCACGAAACTGAGGTGGCTGAGTTCCAGCGAACGCGAGACTTCGCGCAGTTGCTGGTGCACATTGGCCAGGCCGTGCAGCGTGGCCAGCAGCACCGGCCACATGGCACCAAACGCCACCACCGCCAGCACCATGTTGCCCGACAGGCCGAACAGCGCGATGGCCAGCGGCATCACGGCCGAGGCTGGCAGCGGGCGGATGAATTCGAGCGTGGGCGCGATCCACTCGCGGGCCCGCGCCGAACTGCCGATGAGCGCACCCAGCGAGATGCCGAGCGCACTCGCCAGCACCCAGCCCGTGACCATGCGGCTCAGCGTGGCCCAGGTGTAGGCGGCGAGGTCGCCGCCGGCCAGACCCTGCACCAGGCTCGCCAGCGTGGCCTGCGGCGTGGGCAGGAAGGCGCGGTTGACCCAGCCACTGGTGCTGGCAGCCCACCACAGGGCGACGAAGCCGCCGAGTACGAGGACGGAGCCGGTGGCGTTGCCCAACGCCACCATGGTTGTGTAGCGCCGGTTCATGCGGTTTGCTCCCCCATGCGGCGCGCCACCCAACGCTGCAGCGCCAGTGCCGCCACATTGATGGCGTAGCCCACCACACCGATCCACGCGAGCCACGCCAGCATGAGCGCCGGGTCCAGGCTCTGCTGCGCGATCATCATGGCGTAACCCATGCCGTGCGGGTTGGCCGCAATCTCCACCGTGACGGCGACCACCAGCGCAATCGCCACGCCCAGGCGCAACGCCACGAACAGGCGCGGCACGATGGCCGGGCCGACGATCCATGCGAAGCGTTGCAGCGGCGAGAGCTGCAGTGCACGCGCCACCTCCAGCAAACGCGGCTCCACCTGCAACACCGCGGCCTGCGTGAGCACCAGCATGGGCCACAGGCACGCGAAGGCCACCACGCTCACTTCCATGCGCAGGCCGAAGCCGAACACCAGCATGGCCAGCGGAATCAGCGCTACCGACGGGATCGGGCGCGCCACCTCCACGCTGAGGTAACCGAGTTGCCCGGCGCGGCGCGACAGTCCCAGCAGCGTGCCGAGCAACAAGCCCCCGATGGCGCCGATGAGCAGACCCAGCGCGGCGCTGCCCAGCGTGAATGCCGTGGCCTCCAGCAGCGAGCCGTCCATGAACGCGCCACCGAAGGCACGCACCGCAGCGCTGGGCGGGGCGATGGCGTCGCTGCCCTGGCCGGTGGTGCGCGCCCAGAGTTCGAGTGCACCGAGCAGAACGGCAGGAAAGACCAGGGCTTTCACTTCAGTGCCCCAGGTAGTGGTACAGCTCGCGGCGCAGGCGCAGGAACTCGGGGTGTTCCTTGGTGCTCAGCTGGTTGCGCGGTTGTGGCAACGGCACATCGATCAGCGCGGCGAGGCTGGGCAACTCGGGCGTGGGGTTGCTGCGCAGCGCGATCACGCGGTCGCCCAGGTACAGCGCTTCCTCCAGGTCGTGGGTGACGAACATCACCGTGAGGCCTTCCTCGCGCACCAGCCGCGCCAGCTCGTCCTGCAGGGTCTCGCGCGTCATCGCGTCCAGCGCACCGAAGGGCTCGTCCATCAGCATCACGTCGGGCTGTTGCGCCAGGCAGCGCGCGATCTGCACGCGCTGCTGCATGCCGCCCGAGAGCTGCGCCGGGAATTTTTCAGCGTGCGCGCCCAGGCCCACCGTCTGCAGCACGCGCGCGATGCGCGCCGGCCGGTCCGCCGCGGGCACCCGCGCCGCTTCCAGCGCCAGACTCACGTTGGCCTGCACCGTGCGCCAGGGCAACAGGGCGCGCCCGTAGTCCTGGAACACAAAAGCCACCTCGCGGCTGGGGCCGGTGATGGTCTTGCCCTGGCGCACCACGCGGCCGCTGCTGGGCGCCACGAAACCGGCGGCCGCGCGCAGCAGCGTGGTCTTGCCACAACCCGAGGGACCGATCACGCAGACAAACTCGCCGCGCCGGATGGACAGATCCACCGGCGAGAGGATCTGCCGACCACCCAGGGTGATGGCCACCTGGTCGAAGTGCAGGACGGACTCGGTCATGGGTGGCATGGTTGCGCTGCGCTCACTTCGCGATCAGACGGGCCACGTCGGGCTTGCCCTTGAGCATGGCCTGGTCGTTCATGAGGTCGACCCAGTAGGTGAGCTGTTTCTCGGTGACCACCGGTCCCGGGGGCGAGACCTGGATCTTGGCGATCACCTCGGGTGGCAGCTTGATGTATTTGCCGATGGCCGCGCGCACCGCGTCGTTGTTTTTGGGCTGCTGCATGAAGGCCGCGGCCTCCTGCACCGCCTCACGGAAGGCGCGCGCCGCGCCGGCGTTTTGTGCCACCCAGTCGCGCCGCGCGGTGTGGATGATGGTGGGCTGGTTCTCGGGCAGGAAGGTCGAGTAGTAGGACGCCACGTAGCCGATGCCGCTGTCGGTGATGCGACTCATGAACGGATCGGCGCTGACCACCGCGTCGACCGAACCGCCGCGCAGCAAGTCGCCGTGTTGGGGGAACGAGGCTTCAACGAAGTTCACGGTCTTGAAGTCCACGCCCTGTGTCTTGAGCCAGCCCCGGAAGGTCACGTGCAGGAAGGCGCCCAGGCCGGGCACACCGATCTTCTTGCCTACGCAGTCCTTGGCGCTGCGGATGCCGCTGCCGGCCTTGGCCACCAGGCCAAAACCGGTGATGGTCTTGGAGGTCACGCCGCCACCCGCCACCACGACGTGGTCCAGCCCGCCGTCCACCGATTGCAGGAACACGCTGGGCGTGGGGCCGCCGATCTGCAGCGAATCGGCCTGCACCGCGGCCGGGATGGTGGAGTTGATCGGGATGAACTTGAGCTCCACGTCGAGCTGGCGCTTCTTGAAGTAGCCGTTCTCGACCGCGACGAACACGGAGGCGAAGTCGGTTACTGCGGTGTAGCCGAACACGATCTTGGTCGCGCTCTGCGCGAAAGCGGGTAGGCCGATGGCGGCCGGAACAGCGGCCAGGGCGGCCAGGGCGGTGCGTCGTTTCATCGTTGTCTCCTTGTTGTGGATGGGGTCGAGGGGCGGGGCGGAAGCGAAGGAGGCGCAACGGGCAGGGCAGCGCGCAGGCCACCGACGATGAAGCGGATCAGGCGCTCGCACGCGGCGGGATCGCCGGGGCGGTTCACCTCCAGCGAGAGGCGCGCCACCCGGTCGTCCACCAGGTGGTGCAGCAGCGCGCCGAGCGCGAACTGATAGCCCCAGGCCACCTCCGCGCGTGTGGCGTGGGGCAGCGCGCTGTGAAGGGCGTCGATGAAGCGGTGGGCCATGGGGTCGAAGAAGTCGCGCAGCACGCGGTCGGCCTCCTGGCTGTTGTAGGCCAGCTCGCGGCCCACCAGCTGGGCGTAGTGATGCCCCTCGGCACTGGAACGCAGCTTGATGACCGGGCCGACGAAGGCCTCCACGATGCGCGTGAGCATCTGCGGGTCCTGGGGATCGTGCGAGGCGGCGTCGAGTGCGGCCAGGCGCTCCTCGATGGTCTGGTTCCAGTGCGCAAAGATGGCGTGGAACAGGTCTTTTTTGGGGCCGTAGTAATAGCCCACCAGTGCCAGCGGCACGCCGGCCTCTTCGGCGATCTGGCGGATCGTCACCGCGTGGTAGCCGCTCTGCGCAAACAGTTTTTCGGCCGCAAACAGGATGGCCTGTTGACGGTCAGGGCGCTGCGCCTGGCGCGACGCCGCCGCGCTGTTGCTCGTTCGCGGTGACGCAGTGCGGGGGCTGTGGCGGCTGGGCATGGCGGTATTGAACATCCGTACAAAAAAGTTGAACACCCGTACAAACCCGAGGGCCGCAGTCTCCACGGAACCGGGTGGCGCTGTTAACCTGCTGGCCAAAAAGGACCACCCCATGAACGAGACAAGCCCACCCCCCTTCACCCCGCAGATCCGGCTCTACCAGCAGTGGCTGGTGGATCACCGGGGTTTGCATTTCGACAGCTACGACGCACTCTGGCGCTGGTCCACCACGGACCTGGAAGCGTTCTGGCAGAGCATCTGGGACTACTTCGACATGCGCTCGCCCACGCCGCACACCGCCGTGCTGGAGCGCAACGTGATGCCCGGCGCCAAGTGGTTCCCGGGTGCGGAGGTGAACTACGCGCAGCAGGTGTTGCGCCACGTGCAGCCCGCGCACGAGGCCGGTTTCATGGCCATCGTGAGCCGCAACGAAAAGGGCAGGCATGTGGAGATGAGCTGGCCCGAGCTGCGCCGCCAGGTGGCGTCGCTCGCGCTGCACCTGCAGGCCCAGGGCGTGCAGCCCGGTGACCGCGTGGCCGCCTATTTGCCCAACATCCCGGAAGCCATGGTGGCCTTCCTGGCCACGGTGAGCATCGGCGGCGTGTGGAGCATCTGCGCGCCCGACATGGGCACGAACGCCGTGCTCGACCGCTTCCGCCAGATCGAGCCGGTGGTGCTGATTGCATGCGATGGCGTGACCTACGGCGCTCGCGACTTCGACCGCCTGGCCGTGGTGGCTGAACTGCGCGCGGCCTTGCCCACGGTGCGCCACGTGGTGTTGCACACCAACCTGGCCGCGGACGCTGAAGATGCCGCCACCGCCGCAGACCGCGCGCTGCAGGCCGCTGCACCGTGCACCGCGTTTGCCGAGGCCACATCGCGCATGGACGCGGCCGTGGCGCAGTTCGAACCGCTCTGGCTGCCCTTCGACCACCCGCTGTGGATCGTGTATTCCAGCGGCACCACCGGTCTGCCCAAGCCCATCGTGCATGGTCACGGCGGCACCACCATCGTGGCGCTGGCGCTGAAGATCCTGCACAACGACATCGGCTGCAGTTACGAGCCCAACAGCTGGGGCGAGCGTTATCACTGGTACAGCTCCACCGGTTGGGTGATGTGGAATGCGCAGGTGGGCGGACTGCTCGGCGGCACCACCTGCGTGATTTTTGATGGCAACCCCGGCGGCGCCAGGGACAAGCCCGACTGGACCACGCTGTGGCGCTTCGCGGCTGAGCAAGGCGTGACCTTCTTCGGCGCGGGCGCGGCGTTTTTTGCGAACTGCCTCAAGGCCGGCGTGGACCTCTCGACCTGCGGGGACTTGTCCGCGGTGCGCGCGTTGGGCACCACCGGTTCACCGTTGTCGGAGGATGCGCAGAGGTGGGGCACATCGCAGTTCGCGGCCATTGCACAAAGCGAAGACCAACGCGACATCTGGTGGTGCAACATCTCGGGCGGAACCGACTTCGCCGGCGCCTTCATCGGAGGGAACCGCGAACTCCCACAAACGCCGGGTCGCATGCAGTGCCGCCTGATGGGTTGCGCGGTGGAAGCGTGGAATGAACAGGGTTTGCCGGTGGCCGACGAGGTGGGTGAGCTGGTGTGCACACAGCCCATCCCGTCGATGCCGCTGTACTTCGTGGGCGACGTCGACAACAAGCGCCTGCTCGGCAGCTACTTCGACATGTACCCACCTGGCCACGGCCGCAAACCGGATGGTGGTGACCTCGATGCCAGCGCCGGTGCCGTCTGGCGCCACGGCGACTGGCTGCGCATCCACCCCGACGGCTCCTGCGTGATCTACGGCCGCTCGGACGCCACCATCAACCGCCACGGCCTGCGCATGGGCACCAGCGAGCTCTACAGCGCGGTCGAGGCACTGCCCGAGGTGATGGATTCGATGGTGGTCGACCTGGAGTACCTCGGCCGCGAGAGCTACATGCCGCTGTTCGTGGTGCTGCGCGAGGGCCAGGTGCTCGACGAGGCGACGCGCCAGCGCATCACCGACAGCATCAAGACCGCGCTGTCGCCACGCTTCGTGCCCAACGAGATCTTTCAGGTACCCGAGATTCCGCGCACACTCTCGGGCAAGAAGCAGGAGCTGCCGATCAAGAAGTTGTTGCTCGGCCAGCCGCTGGAGAAGGTCATCAACCGTGAAGCCATGGCCAACCCGGGCTGCCTGGACTGGTATGTGCAGTTCGCGGCGGCTCGCGCCGCCGCGTGATCTTCAGTTCGCCACCGTGAAGCGCTGGCGCGAGTGCTTCGGTTCTTCGATCTCGTCAACGATCGCCACCGCCAGATCGGCCACCGAAATGCCGGCAGGCGCTTCGCCCGTGCCGGGCAGCAACTGGTCGCCTCCCGTGCGGTAGTGGCCGGTGCGCTCGCCGGGCGCCAGGGCGATCGGGGGTGACACGAAGCTCCAGTCCAGTGCGGTCTCGCCGCGCAAGCGCGTGAGCAGATCGCGGGCGGCCAGTGCGCCCTGTTTCCATTCGGCCGGGAATTCGGGCGTGTCCACCAGCTGCAGGCCGGGCGCCACCTCCAGGCTGCCCGCGCCGCCCACCGCCAGCACGCGTTTCACGCCCGCCTGCTTCGTGCCGGCGAGGATGCCGTCGTAGCCCAGGCTGAACAGTCGGTTGATCTCGGCCTCGCCCCAACCCGGGTTGTAGGCGCTGACCACAGCATCGTGGTCCGCGACGGCGTGCGCCACCTGGGCGGCGTCGTTCACGTCGGCCTTCACCACCTGCAGGCCGGCCTGCGCGGCAAGCTTGTCGGGGTGGCGGGCCAGGGCGGTCACGGCGTGGCCGCGCGAGAGCAGTTCGGTGAGCACAGCGCTGCCGACAAAGCCGGTTGCACCGATGAGGGCGATCTTCATGACGAGGTCCTTTCAAGGGGTTTGCAGATGGCACTTAGTTTCTCTGGTGTATAAAATGCGCGGTAGATGGCTGTTTTGGCTTTCTTTGTGTAGAAGATCTAACGAATGAGTGATGCCGCCAACTGGACCGACAAACTCAAGCGCATGGCCTTGTTCGCCGAGATCGTCGACAGCGGCTCGATCAGCGCCGCCGCGCGCCGCGTCGGCAGCACGCCCTCGGCCCTGAGCCAGCAGCTGCGGCTGCTCGAGCAATCGCTCGGGCTGGCGCTGCTGCACCGTTCCACCCGCCGCATCACGCTCACCGAGGCCGGCGAGCGCTACTACCCGGCCTGTGCCGCCATGGTGGCCCAGGCCCGCAGCGCCGACAGCGCGCTCGAGCGCCTGCGCGACGAGCCCGAGGGCGAGCTGCGCCTGGCCGCGCCCATCGGCTTCGGCGAGCTCCTGGCCACCGCGCTGGAGCCGCTGCGCCGCCACCCCAAGTTGCGGCTGCACCTGCTGCTCGACGACACCCCGATCGACCTGATCGCCGAGCGGGTGGACCTGGCCCTGCGCGTGGGCCGCTTCACCGATTCGGCGCTGGTGGCGCGCCGCCTGGGCGAACTGCACCGCCAGCTCTGTGCCGCGCCGCGCTACCTGGCCGAACGCGGCTGGCCGCGCCACCCCGACGAACTGGCCGGTCACGACTGGCTGGGTCTGCCGCCGCGCGGTGCGGGGGCCGAGTCGCTGGCGTTCGAGGGCCCGGGGGGTGAGCAGGCCGTGGTGCGGGTGGAGGCGCGCCGGCTCGCCTCGCAGGTGACCGCGCTGCAGGCGCTGGCGGCGGCGGGCTGGGGGCTCTACGTGGGCATGGCTGACGACGTGCGCCAAGCCATGGCCGAGGGTCGGCTCGCGCCGGTGTTGCCCGAGTGGCGGCTCGCGCCGGCGGCGGTGTTCGCGGTGACGCCGCGCCGCGACGAACAGCCGGCCAAGGTGCGCCACGCCTTGCAGGCCCTGCAGCAGCACTTCGCCGCGCGGCCGGGCTGAAGCCCGCAGCGCAGGCGCCCAGTCACGCGCGAGACTGACTGCGGGAAAGTCCCGGGGCCAACCCGCTTTCGCGGCCTGCGCGCTTGCGCTAAGTTGTGGCGCTCACCCACACAAGGAGACCCGCATGCGCCCGACCGACCGTTCCCTGAGCCGCCGCCAGGTGCTGACCGCCGCCGCCGCCGTTGCAGCCCCCGCGCTGCTGCCCGCGGGCCTGCGGGCCCAGGACAGGTTTCCCTCGCGCCCCATCACGCTCATCGCGCCGTGGCCCGCCGGTGGCAGCAGCGACGGCGTGATGCGAGCACTGGCGCAGAGCGCGAGCAAGGCTCTGGGCGTGCCGGTGGTGATCGAGAACAAACCCGGTGTGGGCGGAACGCTGGGCGCCAGCGCCATGGTGCAGGCCAAGCCCGACGGCTACACCCTCACGCAGTTGCCGCTGGGCATCTACCGTCTGCCGCACATGCAGACCATGCCCTTCAACCCGGTGACCGACATCACCCACATCGTCTGCCTCACCGGCTACACCTTCGGCATTGCGTGCACGGCGGATGCGCCGTTCAAGACGCTCAAGGAGATGGTGGCCTACGCCAAGGCCAACCCGGGCAAGCTGGAGTACGGCCACACCGGCACCGGCACCACGCCGCATCTGGCCATCGAGGAGTTCAGCGAGAAGGCGGGCATCCAGCTCAACCCGATTCCTTTCAAAGGCTCGGCAGAAATCATGACCGCCATCCTGGGGGGCCACATCCGCATGATGAGCGGCACCACGGAGTTCGCGCCGCATGTTCAGAGTGGCAAGCTGCGGCTGCTGGCCACGCTGGGACGGGAGCGCAACAAGGCGTTTCCCGATGTGCCCACGGTGAAGGAAAGCGGCTGGGACACCATCACCGAGTCGCCCTTCGGCATCGGCGGCCCCAAGGGCATGGACCCGGCCGTGGTGAAGGTGCTGCACGACGCCTTCAAGACCACGCTGGACGACCCCGAGGTCAAGGCCACCTTCGACAAGTTCTACCAACCCACGATCTACATGAACACGGCGGACTACACGGCCTACGCGGCGCGCACGTTTGCGGCGGAGAAGAACACGATCGAGCGGCTGGGCTTGTCGAAAAAGAACTGAGCGGCTTCAGCGCGATTCGCCGCCGGGCAGCCCCAAGGCGAATCAGCCCCCTGGGGGGGCAGTGACCCGCGAAGCGGCGGAGCGTGGGGGCTATCGTTTGCTCACCAATACGATCCCCACCGCCACACCCATGAGGGCCAGCACCAGCTGCAGCGTGAGCGGCTCGCTCAGCAGCACCACGCCGAACACCAGCGCGAACACCGGCGTGAGGAAGGTGAAGGTCGACATGTGGGTGGCCGGGTACACGCGCAGCATCCACATCCAGGTGAGGTAACTGGCGAAGGCGCCTACCACGGTCTGGATGCCCAGCGAACCCCAGGCGCGCGCCGAGTAGTCGAGCGACCACGCCTCGCCCAGCGCGAGCGAGATGAAAGGCGCGACGGCCGCCGTCACCGCGACTTGATAGAACAGGGTCTTCTCCGCGCTGGCGGTGGACAGCTTGGTGGCGCGGATGGTCAGCGTGGTCAGACCCCAGAGCGTGCCTGCGGCCAGCGCCATGGCGTCGCCCAGCCACTGGCCCGCCACCGGTGAGCCTTGCGTGAAGCCTTCGCTGAACGCCACCGCGACCGCAGCGAATGCGATCGTCAAGCCGATCCACTGAATGCGCCGCAGTTTTTCGCCGGGCACCACCCGGGGCAGCAGCAGCGCCACCACGAACGGACTCGTGTAGAGGAACACCGTGAGGCGTGACGCGGTGGTGTGCAGCAAGCCGAGGTAGATGAAAGCGAACTCACCCGCGAACAGCGAGCCTGCCAGCAGGCCGGCCTTGAGCGTGCCGTCGCGTTCGAAGAGGCGCACGCCCCGCGCCGCGCACCACAGCCAGATCAGCACGGCCGCGCCCCAGAAGCGCAGCGAGGCCTGCCACAGCGGCGGCACTTCGGCCACCGTGTCCTTGATCAGGATCTGCTGGAAACCCCAGAAGGCACAGCACACTACGAGCAGCGTGATGGCGAGCGAGTCGAGGTGGGTTTTGCGGACGGTGGTGGAGCTCATGTCACAGCGGGTGTTCGGTGTAGAAGCGCCCGCCGTGGAACAGCAACGGCGAGGCCTCCGCCCGGTGGCTGCAGCGCTCCACCTCGCCCACGAAGATCACGTGGTCACCCTCGGCATATTGACTGCGGTTGAAGCATTCGAAGGAAGCGGCCGCGCCTTCGAGCAAGGGCGCGCCGTTGCCGCCTTCGCGAAACGCCACGCCGGCCCAGCGGTCGGTGTCCTTTGCGGCGAACTGTTCGGCCAGCGCCTGCTGGTCGGCGGCCAGCACGTTGATGGCGTAGTGCCGCCCGTTGGAGAACGCGGCCATGGAGCCCGCCGCCTTGCCCAGGCTCCAGAGCACCAGCGGTGGATTCAGCGAGACCGAGTTGAATGAGTTGGCCGTCAACCCGACCAGTTCGCCGCTGTCGGTGCGCGCGGTGACGATGGTCACGCCGGTGGCGAACATGCCCAGCGAGGCGCGGAACTCGCGCGCCGAAAAATCGGGCGCGCGGGCCTGCAGGACAGGAGGGCGGGCAGAAGACATGGTGAACGTGGATCCAGAGCGTGCGGCGATGAAGGCTTGATTCTCGGTGATCGCTGTCTTTGTGCGGTGCCGTCCCTAGAATGCCGTGATGTCACGCCGCCCATTGTTTCGCGCGAAGCCCTGTCCACCGTTGTCGCGGGTGCTGGCGCTGGTCGTGGGGCTGGTGTGGACCATGGGCGTGCAGGCCACTTCGCCGCTGCGCGGACCACCCCACCACCGCACCACCGTGCCTGCCGGCGCCGGACCCTGCGTGCACCTGTCGGCCCGCCTGCCGCACATGGGGCGCGCGCTGTGCGATGCCGCCGGTCTTGTGCCCACCGAGGGGCGTTCAACGCAGGGCCGCACGCTGTACGCGCGCGACGTGGTGGCGCCGCAGGTGCGCTTGCGCGTGCTGGTGGTGGGCGCCATGCATGGTGACGAGATGTCGTCCGCTTCGGTGGCGCTGCACTGGATCCAGCACGCGCTGAAAGAGCCTGCCGACACCCATTGGCGCTTCATCCCCGTGCTCAACCCCGACGGCCTGCTCGCGCGGCCCGCCAGCCGCGTGAACGCGCGGGGCGTGGACCTCAACCGCAACTTCCCCACGCCCAACTGGGCCAGCGATGCCAAGGTGTACTGGGAGCAACGCACGCGCAAGGACCCGCGCCGCTGGCCCGGCCCAAGCCCCCTGTCGGAGCCGGAGTCGCGCTTCCTGCACGACGAGATGGCGCGCTTTCAGCCGCACCTGATCGTGAGCATCCACGCGCCCTACGGCGTGCTCGATTTCGACGGCCCGGGCGCGCCACCGCCCAAGCTCGGGCGCCTCTACCTGGACCAGGTGGGCATCTTTCCTGGAAGCTTGGGCAACTACGGCGGCGTGCACCGCGGCATGCCGGTGGTCACGATCGAACTGCCCAACGCCTTTCGAGCGCCGCTGGGGAGCGAAATGCGGCAGATGTGGATGGATCTGCAGCGCTGGATGGTGGAGCGCTTGCGCCCTTGAAGCCTGCTCAGGCCTGGCCGGGCGGCTGGGCGACCCGCAGTCGCGTCGAGACTGGCGCAGTCTGCGGGGCGGACGGCATGCCGTAAAAGCCGAAGTCCATGGCCGGCTGCTCGCCGTGAATCAGCTCGGCCATGGCCTTGCCCGAGCCCGCGCCGTGGGTCCAGCCCAGCGTGCCGTGGCCGGCGTTGATCCACAGCTTGCGCAGCTTCGTGCGACCGATCAGGGGAATGTTGGTCGGCGTGGCCGGGCGCAGGCCGCACCAGAACTGCGGGTCGCCGCCTTGCTCGGGTGTGCGGGTGTCGGCCACGCCGGGGAACACCTGCTCGATGCGGCGCACCAGCATCTCGCAGCGCTTCTTCGCCAGCGGCGTGTCCAGCGACAGATCAAAACCGCCGAGTTCGATGGTGCCCGCCACGCGCAGCTGGTTGCCCAGGCGCGAGATGGCGATCTTGAGCTGGTCGTCGATCATGCTCACGCTGGGTGCCTGCTCGGGCTTGAGCAGGGGCAGCGTCGCGCTGTAGCCTTTGCCCGGGTAGATCGGCACGTCCACGCCGACGGACTTCAAGAGCGGCGTGCTGTACGAGCCGCAGGCGACCACGAAGGCGTCGGACTTGAGCACGCGGGCCTGGCCGCTGTCGCGGTCGCGCACCCGCACCTCGCGGATTTCGCGGCCGTCGCTGTCCAGGCGTTCGATGTCGTGGCCGAACATCAGCCGCGCGCCGCGCTGGCCGCACAGGGTCGCCAGCTTTTGCGTGAAGGTGCGCGCGTCGCCCGACTCGTCGCTCTGGGTGTAGGTGCCGCCCACAATGCGATCGGCAAAGGCCTGCAGCGCGGGCTCGATGGTGAGCAGTTCGTTGCGCGACACCACCCGGCGCTTGACGCCAAAGCGCTGCATGACGGCGGCGGCCTCAGCGGCGCCGTCAAAGGATTTCTGATCGGTGTAGTAGTGGGCGATGCCGCGCTCCAACCGGTGGTATTCGATGCCGGTGTCGGCCACCACGGCTTTGAGCGCGGCGTGACTGTAAGAGCCCAGCGCCACGAGCTGTGCCACGTTGCGCTCGAAGGCCGTGTCGTTGCATTGCGCCAGAAACTGCAGCCCCCAGCGCCATTGCGCCCAGTCGAGCTGCGGACGGAACAGCAGCGGCGATTCGTCGGAGAACATCCATTTCAGGGTCTTGAGCGGTGCGTCCTTGTTGGCCCAGGGCTCGCAGTAGCTCACCGAGATCTGTGCTGCGTTGGCGAAGCTGGTCTCCAGCGCCGCGTCGGTTTGCCGGTCGACCAACGTGACCTCGTGACCACGCTGCAGCAGGTGCCACGCCGTGCTCACGCCGATGATGCCCGCGCCCAGTACGGTGACTTGCATGACCCACTCCTTCAAACGATGAAACTGGTGTGCAGTATCGAAAGAAGGTGCTTCGAAGTGAAGCGAAATTAAACTAAAATTTTGGGCATCAGATCAGCTTATAGACTGCCATGAGCACCTTCGATCCCGACGCCCTTGAATGCCTGGCCGCCATCATTGAGGAGGGCGGCTTCGAGCGCGCAGCGCAGCGCCTGTCCATCACGCAGTCGGCCGTGTCGCAGCGGTTGCGGGCTCTGGAGGCGCAGGTCGGTACCGTGCTGATCGTGCGCAGCCGGCCGCTCAAGCCGACACCGGCCGGCCAGCTCATGCTCAAGCACGCCAAGATGATGCGGCTGCTGCGCGCCGATCTGGAAAAGGACCTCAAGGAACTCGCGCCCAGCTCCACCGGCAGTGGTCGCGAAGAGGAGCGCATCTCGGTGGCCATCAATGCCGACAGCATCGCCACCTGGGCCCTGCCCGCGCTGGATGCGCTGGCGCAAAACGGCCTGCCGATCGAAATCATCACCGACGACCAGGAGTTCACCCACGAGTGGTTGCGCGAAGGCCAGGTGCTGGGCTGCGTCACCTCGCTCGGGCAAGCGCTGCGGGGCTGCAAGATGGAGGCGCTCGGCACCATGGACTACGTGGCTGTGGCGCGGGCCGATTTCGCGGCGCAGCACCTGCCCAAAGGCCTGAACGCGCACAACTTTCACAAGGTCCCGTTCGTGGCCTTCAACCGCAAGGACAACCTGCAACACGGCTTCGTCATGAAGGCTTTCGGCCTGCCGCGGGTGATGCTCAAGCAGCTCTTCGTGCCCTCCAGCGAGGGCCAGGTGCGCGCCGTGCAGGCGGGTTGGGGGGTGAGCGTGTTGCCCGCGCTGCGCGTGCGCGATCTGATCGAATCGGGCGAACTGGTCAATCTCGCGCCACGCCACCGCTTGGGCGTGGCGCTGTACTGGCATTGCTGGAACCTCAGCTCCGACGTGCTGGACGCATTGACCGCCGCGTTGCGCAGCGCGGCTGCCGACAACCTGCGGCCTGGCGTCGACGCAAAACTGCCGAAGCAGTGACCGCCGAGTCTTCAACACTACTTTTCGGTAGTGTTGTCGACGAATCCGTCAAAGTGAAGCAGAATTCCAGAGGTATCACAAGGTTCTCCATGACCAGCGCAGTTCACAAATCACCGCCCGAAGCCCCTCAAAAACGCAGCTTTCGCCAGCAAATGCATCTGGCCCGCGAAGACGCGATCATTTCTGCGGTGAACCGCCTGCTGGCTGAAAAGGGCTTTGACGCCATGACGGTGGACGAGGTGGCCGCCGAAGTCGGCATTGCCAAGGCCAGTCTCTACAAGCATTTCCCCAGCAAGGAAGACCTGGCGGCCGCGGCCATGGTGCGGGTGATGGATCTGGCTCGTGCATTCCTCGACAGCCTGGAAGGCCGTCCCGGCAACCCGCCGATCGAACAACTCCGGGCCGTGGCCCGCTGGACGATGGAGGTGCAGCTCGCTGGCGAGATGCCTTCGTTGCCCAGTGCCAACTCCAGCCTGCGCGCCGCCCTGACGAACAACAAGGCCTATGTGGACGGCCTCATGGACGTGAGCGAGCGCCTGGGTGGCTGGATCACCCAGGCCCAGGCCGACGGCAGCCTGAACAGCAACTTGCCCGCCATCGCGGTGCTCTACACGCTGTACGCACGGGCCTGCGATCCGGTGCTGGGCTTTCTCAAGGGTTCGGGGCAGCACAGCAATGAAGAGATCATCGAGATGGTGCTCAGCACCTGCTTCGACGGACTGAAGTCGCGCTGATCCCGATCCATTCGCCAACAAAAAAGGCCGCGGATGCGGCCTTTTGTCATGGAGCACAGGTGGGGTCAGCGAACCAGCAACACCGGCACGCCGCAATGGGCCAGCACATTGGTGGCCACCGAGCCCATCACCAGATTGCCCAGGGCGCTGTGGCCGTGTGAGCCCATCACCAGCAGGTCGAACTTGCCGCTGTCAGCGGTCTTGGCGATGACTTCGCCAGGGGACCCCACCTTTGCCACGACGGTGGCGTCCATGCCATGGCGCTTGAGGAATTTCACCACCGGTGCGGTGATCTTGGTGGCTTCATCGGCGTAGTAGCCGTTGGCCACTTCGGCACCGACCGCAGCGCGTGCCCGCGGAGGCAACGGGGCTTGCACCGTGATGAGGGTCACCGAGTTGCTGCTGCCGAACATCTCGTCGTGGGTCGCCAGGTAGGCCAGCATCTTCTTGGTGTACGCGCTGCCGTCGACTGCGAGCAGGATCTTCATGAGTTCTCCTTGTTGGGTCAGGTGTGAATGAGCGAGTGTAGGGTTTTCGCAGGGCTGCGATTTGCGTTGCCTCAAACAGCCTGTACCTGGCTGTGCTGCGCTGCGCTCGCGCTCACGCGAATGCAGCACGTGGGCACAAAACCGGCCTGTTCGTTCTTGTCGTGGTAACCCAGCGGATTGGCCACGATGCGGCAACGCCCCACTTGCACATCGGTCGGGCAATGCAGGTGGCCGTGCAGCCACAAGTCGGCCAGCGGCAGCAGTTCGTCCAGACCGTTGCAGAAGCCCGCCGTGCCGGGGCTCCTGCCGTAGCGCGGGTCCATGCTGTGCAGCGTGGGTGCGAAGTGGGTGATGACCACCGTCGGGCCGTCGAACGGCTGGGCCAGCGCATCGCGCAGCCAGGCTTGGCAATCCAGCGCCAGCGCACGCATCGCCTCGGCGTCGAACAGGCGGCCGTGGCGTTGGCCCCCCATCTTCACCAGGTAGTGGTTGGCGGCACGGAAGGCCTTTTCGCGCTGCTGGAGGCGGTGGGTCAGCGGATCGGGCGCCCGCTTCGGCGGCACCGCGGCGGCCCGGCCGTGTCGAGCGGGCGTCGGAGTCGGGGCATGGTCCCCCAGTGCGTCGTAGTCGCTCCAGAGTGTGGTGCCGATCAGGCGCACGCCCTGCATCTGCAGGGTTTCACGCTCCAGCCACTGGATGCCGAGCCGGTCACAGACCTTGCGCAGTTCGGCGTGCGCCTTGTCCAGATCGAGCGCGTCGTACTCGTGGTTGCCCGGCACATACACCACCGGCGCGGGCCAGCCCGCGTATTGGGGCAGGGGAGAAAAGCGCTGCAGACCCCAGTCCGGCTCGCCCATCACGCTGCCATCGCGCCGCACCTGGTATGAGCCGATGTCGCCAGCCAGCACGAGCAGATCGGCGTCTCCCGCGGGCACGGGCACAAAGGCGGGGTTGGCTTCGAGGTGCAGGTCGCTGAGCAGCTGGATGTTCATGGGGTCATTGTCGGCCAGGGACCGTCAGTCTCTTTTTTGGGCCTTGCGCGCCCCCGTGTGCTTGGGCGCCGCCTTGACATTGCGAAAGCCGACCGCAGACGCCCGCTCAACCGCTTGCCGCAGCCAGCGATGCGCGCTGTTGTGGGTGGCCTGGCGGTGCCACAGGGCGTCCACGTGCACGGCCGGCACCTGCAGGGGCAGGTCGGCCAGGGCGAGCTCGTGCTCGATGCCGGTGGCGCCGACAAAGTGCCGCGGCAGCACCGTGAGCAAATCGGTGGTGGCCACCACGCGCCCGGCCGTGAAGAACTGGTTGACCGTGAGCACCACGCGTCGCTGGCGGGAGAGCGCGGCCAGGGATTCGTCCACGAAGCCGAACGGGCGCCCCGAGAAACTCACCAGCAGGTGGCGCGCGTTGCAGTAGGCGTCCAGGCTCAATGGCTGTCCGGCCAGGGGGTGGCCTTTGCGCATCACCACCACGTACTCGCCGTCGTACAGGCGCTGGTGCAGGAACTGCGGGTTGTTTTCCTGCAAATGCAGGGCACCGAGTTCGGCCAGCGCGCCGGGGAAATGCCCGATCGCCAGATCGGCCGAGCCGTTTTCCAGCAGATCGCGTGGGTCGCGGGTGGTCAACGGCACGACCCGCAGGTTCACCCCGGGGGCTTCGGTCTCGAAGATGTCCATGAGGCCGGGCACCAGCTTGGCCGCCGTGGCATCGGCCATGGCCAGCACGAAGGCGTTGTGCGCACTCACGGGGTCGAAGGTGCCCGGCGCCAGGGATTCGCGCAGCAGGTGCAGGGCGTCGCGCACCGACGGCCACAGGCTCAGCGCCAGCGGCGTGGGTTCCACGCCGTAGCCAGAGCGGCGCACCAGATCGTCGCCCACCACCTCGCGCAGCCGTCGCAACGCGTTGCTCACCGCGGGCTGCGTCATGGCCAGGTTGTGCGCGGCGCGGGTGAGGTTGCGCTCGGTCATCACCTCGTCGAACACCCGCAGCAGGTTCAAATCGAGGGTGCGGAAGTTCAGGCTATTTATCACCCTTGTGAATGTAAAGCATCACAAAGATAAATTGGCAATAACTGCGGGTTAACCCTAGTATTGCGTTGTCCAAAAGACATTTATCCCTCCTTAGGAGTTCGCCATGAGCACCCTCGCATCCACCCCCTCTTCCGTTTCACTGGGCCTCGGCCGCGGGCCGTCTGCCAAGCAGACCGCCCGCCACACCGACAGTTCACGCAGCCTGGCTGCCCTGTTGCTCGCCGCCGTGGTCGCCGCCATGGTCATCCTGGCCGATCGCGTGGTCAGCACCTGGGCCGATGGCCATCTCCTGCTCGCCTGGGTGTTCCTGTGGGTGGTCGTGTTCGCCGGCATGGCGTTGTTCGCCGATTCGGCCCGCCGCTTGGCCCGCCGTGGCATCGTGGTGCTCGACAGCTGGTCGCAATCCATGGCCGAAGCCCGCGCTGAAACCCGCTTGTGGGAAATGGCCCGCCTCGACCCTCGCCTGATGAGCGAGCTGACCCAGGCCCGCAACCGTGCCGAACTGGACGAACCTGTTGAGACGTTCGACGCTGCTCTGGCGCCGCTGGGTCTGCCCATGCAGTCTGAAGCCGCAGCGCCCGCCGATTCGTACTGGGAACGCTTGGGCAAAGCGCGCGCAGCTCGCCACCTGCACAACCGCTACCTCTGAGCACCCACGCGCCGCGGGCTCGCGCCCACAAAAAAGCCACCGGATTCGGTGGCTTTTTTTCGCCCGGGCTTCTTGACCCGGGAGACTGCAGGCCCGCCGCAGATCGTGCGGCGAACCTTGTCGGGGCGCTGGTCCTATGCGGCCAGGCGCTTCTCGATCTTCGCTTTTGTCTCCTCGAGTTCCCGTGGCAAGTGGTGAGCCAGCTGGGTGAACAGCTCGCTGTGCAGTTCGAGTTCTTTCATCCAGGCGGAGCTGTCGATGTGGGTGACGGTCTTGTACTGCTCGGCTGAGAAGTTCAGGCCGTCCCAATGGATGTCTTCATAGCGCGGGCTCACGCCAAATGCGTGCTCGGTGCCTTGGCCGCGGCCTTCGAGGCGATCGATCATCCACTTGAGCACACGCATGTTTTCGCCAAAACCGGGCCAGACAAACTTGCCAGCCTCGTCCTTGCGGAACCAGTTCACGCAGAAGATACCGGGCAGCTTGGCGCCCTGGCTCGTGAGCCGGTTGCCCATGTCCAGCCAGTGCTGGAAATAGTCGCTCATGTTGTAGCCGGTGAACGGCAGCATGGCGAATGGATCGCGACGCACCACGCCCTGTGCGCCAAAGGCGGCGGCGGTGGTTTCCGAGCCCATGGTGGCGGCCATGTAGACGCCTTCGGTCCAGTTGCGCGCCTCGGTCACCAGCGGCACGGTGGTGGAGCGGCGGCCACCAAAGATGAAGGCGTCGATCGGCACGCCGGCTGGATCGTCCCAGGCCGGGTCGAGCGCCGGGTTGTTGGTGGCGGCCACGGTGAAGCGGGCGTTGGGGTGGGCGGCCTTGGCGCCGGTTTCCTTGGCGATCTGGGGCGTCCAGTCCTTGCCTTGCC
Source organism: Pseudomonadota bacterium (assembly GCA_040385485.1). Classification (GTDB taxonomy): domain Bacteria; phylum Pseudomonadota; class Gammaproteobacteria; order Burkholderiales; family Burkholderiaceae_C; genus Hydrogenophaga. Next base: position 68,581 of record JAZKHJ010000004.1, read on the forward strand.
AGT
>JAZKHJ010000005.1:0-174862 GCA_040385485.1 Pseudomonadota bacterium
CCTCCGGTGGAATGGTTGTAATGATACTTCCCTTTTAAACGTTACAGTCCACTAGAGCCTTCCGCCAACCATTTCAACTCCGTCACCAACGCTTTTTGGAGTGGCTCTGAATACCGCAATACCCCAACGACAAGACTGTACTTCCAACAGCTGTCAGACCCAACAAGCACGTCTCTCACGGCAGAGGCTAGTGGGGGTCCGATGCTCGCAACAAATGGCTGCAAGACACGGGCAACTGGCCAATTCAAGTCCTTCAGCCATTCCAAAATTTGAGGCAACACTGGTTCAACGGCGGGCCAGCCCAACTCGACCAGCTGTTGTGCCTTCTCAACTTCATACTTAGAAGCAGGAATCAGGGTAAACGGTTTGCGGTTCATCACGTCGAGGTGCCTAGTTCTGGCCGCTCTCAGTCACTTCCGAACCAATGGATTCTCATGCGCTCGAGAAAGCTTTCGGAGAGTTGGATACCCGAAGCAGAACCGATGACGGAATCGACGCCACATCTAGGGCACAAAGCAGTGCTCCCTCCGTCAATCCATTCCGCAATGTCCAAAGGTGGATACCTTTCAAGGCAATAGAAGCACCCACATTCCATACTTGCTTCAATATCAGTTCGGTGTCCACTGGAGTAGCGGTGGGCTTCTTTGACATCCATATGGTTCGGGTGGACTCATAAGTGGAAACGGTTCGAGCATCGTACCGAAGGTCGGCTTCTGGCCGATCGGCGACATCGTATCCGAGGGAATGCATCAAGGCATGCATGAATCATGCGAACTGAGCAACCCAGGGCGGACCCTCCATCGCAGGCAAGCGGGCAGCGGAATAGGCCGGTCGCATCAACTCAGGCAGTCGTCGGCTGACGCGGTGACACAAAGCGCTGCAAGTCCATGAATTTGCTTGCCCGCCAGAGTAAATTCTCTGGCTGCCTACGGCAGGGGCCGGCAGGCGGTTACAAATCGGCCCGGCGGATCGTTTCTAATGTCGCCTTGGCCACTGGTCCTCCAGCCTGGCCACCGCTGACGGGCGTGCACGCCCCACCATGTCGGCAACCCACCCTGTACCCGATGCCGATTGCGCCCGCAGGGCGCCAAGGAATGCTTTTTTTGCGCAGCAACTTCAACCGCTCTGCCCTGGTGCGCCAGCTCGCCGGCTGGCTGCCCACGCCCACCGAGGTGCCACGGCAGGATCTGGCCGAGCGGCTGGGCCAGTGGCTCAACGTGGCCGATGCCATCGCGCTGCATTCGGCCCACCAGGCGTTGCCGTCGGTGGCCCGGGCCCGGCGCCCGGCGGTGCCGGCCGCTGCGCGCGCCGTGCAGGCGGAGCTTGGGCGGGTTCGTGCCACCCTTCGCCAGGCCATCACCACCCCGTCGGGCGAGCCGGGTGACGAATCCGGCGATGACGCCGACGCCGGCTTTTCGCCGCACCACCAGCGCTGTCAGGACCAGCAGCGCCGCATGGAAATGGGCATCGATGCCTTGCGCGACCACGTGCGCAAGACCTTGACACAAACCTCCCCGCGCCTGGCGCAGCTCGCCGCGCTGGACGCCGTGCTCGACGCCATGCTGGGCGGGCGTGAACAGAAGCTGCTGTCCTCCTTGCCGGCCTTTCTCAAGGCGCGGTTCGACCAGCTGCGCCAGACCCACACCAGCGGCTGGCAGCCGCTGTTTGAACAAGACCTCCAGCAGGCCCTGCTGGCCGAGCTCGACCTTCGGCTGCAGCCCGTGGCGGGCATGGTCGAAGCCCTCAGCCAGGAAGTGAAACAACACCCATGAGCAACAACGCAGTGAACCGCCTTTTTTTCGTCGGCGCCTTTGTCCTCGGCCTGATCGCCGTGGTCTGGGTCGGCTGGGGCTTTGTCGGGTCCAGCGCCATCGCGTTGGCCATGACCGTGGCCATCGGTGGCGTCTACCTGCTGGGCGCGCAGGAGATCCGGCGCTTTCGCGCCACCACCGACGCAGTGGCGCAGGCGCTGGTCAACGTGCCCCAACCGCTGGCGCAATTGAGCGACTGGCTGACACGGGTGCCATCGGCGGTGCAGAACGCCGTGCGCGCGCGCATCGAGGGCGAGCGCGCCGCCTTGCCCGGCCTGGCCCTCACGCCCTACCTGATCGGCCTGCTGGTGATGCTCGGCATGCTCGGCACCTTCCTGGGTCTGGTGGTCACTTTCCGCGGTGCCGTGTTCACGCTCGAAGGCACGGCCGACCTTCAGGCGATCCGCACCGCGCTGGCCGAGCCCATCAAAGGCCTGGGCCTGGCCTTTGGCACGTCGGTCGTGGGCGTGGCCACCTCGGCCATGTTGGGCCTCATGTCGGTCATCAGCCGGCGGGAGCGCATGGCCGTGGTGCGCCAGCTCGATGCCCACACCGCCACCGTGTTCCGCCCGTTTTCACTCGCGCACCAGCGCGTTGAGGCGTTCAAGGCGCTGCAGCAGCAAGCAGGCGCCTTGCCCGCCGTGGTGGACCAGTTGCAAGCCCTCATGGCGCAGATGGAGCGCCGGGGTCAGCAGCTCGATGAGCAGTTGCTGGAGCGCCAGGCGCTGTTCCACCGCGAAGCCAGCGTGGCCTACCAGGAACTCGGTCAGTCGGTGGCGCGATCGCTCAACGAAAGCCTGTCGGCCAGCGCGCGCATCGCCGGTGAAACGCTCCAACCGGTGGTGGAGAACGCCATGGCGGCCATCGCGAGCGAGTCCACGCGCCTGCACGAGCGCGTGAGCGACGCGGTGCAGACGCAACTGGGCGGTCTCTCGACGCAGCTCGGTGCCACCGCCCGAACCGCGCTGGAGGGCTGGACCCAGGCGCTGCAACAGCACGCGCACGCCAACGAGCAGCAGACCCACGGTCTGGAACGGGCGCTGGCGGCCTTTACCACCACGTTCGAGCAACGCTCCGCCGCCTTGCTCACGAGCGTGCACGACACGGTGTCACGCTCGCATGCCGAACAGGCTGCAACGGAGCAGCAACAGCAGACCGCCTGGAAAGAGGCGCTGCGGGCCATGGCCACCACGCTGCAGAGCGAATGGCAACAACTGGGCGCGCAGACCCTGGCCGAGCAGCAGGCCGTGGGCCAGACGCTGCAGCAGACCGCGACCCTCTGGCGCACCGAGCTGGCCGCGCTGCGCAGCGAGGAAGCCGCTCGCGGCGAGGCTGCCGTGCAGCGCCTGGGCGAACTGCAGGCTTCGCTCAACGGTCAGGTGGCCACCCACCTTGCCACGCTGGGCACCGCGATCGAGGCACCCATCGCGCGCCTGCTGGAAACCGCCACCGAGGCGCCCAAGGCCGCAGCCGAGGTGATCGCGCAGCTGCGTCGCGAAACCACGCAACTCGGCGAGCGCGACAACCTCGCGTTGCAGGAGCGCACCACGCTCATGAACAACATCGGCAGCCTGCTGCAGACCGTGCAGCAAGCCACGGGCGAGCAGCGCACGGCCATTGAATCGCTGGTGACATCGGCCAGCGCCGTGCTCGACCAGGTCGGTCGCCAGTTTGCCGAGACGGTGGGTGCGCAAGCCCACCGCGCGGAAGATGTGGCCGCTCAGGTGAGCGGCAGCGCCATCGAGTTGGCCAGCCTGGGCGAGGCCTTCGGCCACGGCGTGCAGCTCTTTGCCGCCACCAACGAAAAACTCATTGGCAGCCTGCAACGCATCGAAGAAGCGGTGGGCCAGTCCATGCTGCGCAGCGACGAACAGCTCGCCTACTACGTGGCGCAGGCGCGCGAGGTGATCGACCTCAGCATCAGCTCGCAACAAGGCATCGTGGACGACCTGCACCGGCTGCGCACGGTCGAGAGGGCCGTGGGATGAACGGGCTGGACGACACTTGGGAAGAGGGCGCGGACGAGCAGACCGCGCCGGTCTGGGCCGTGTTCGGCGACCTCATGGCCGGCCTCGTGGGCGCTTTCGTGCTCATCCTCATCGGCGTGCTCGTGGTGCAGATGGACCTGGTGGCCAGCCTGCAGGCCGAGGTGCAGAAGCGCCAGCAGGAAGAAGCGCGCCGCATGGCGCTGGAAAAAGCCCTGGCCATTCCGCTGCAGACTGGCCGCGTGACGCTAGACAACGGACGCATCGGCATCAGCGGCAGCGTGCTGTTTCCACTCAACTCCGACGAGCTGCGCCCCGAGGGTCACCTGCTGCTCAAGAGCCTGGTGCCGCCGCTGCAGGTGTACCTGGGCGAGCGCGACGAGATGCTGATGGTCAGCGGCTTCACCGACGACCGGCCGGTGCAGGCCAACAACCAGCGCTACGCCGACAACCTCGAACTCTCGGCCCAGCGGGCACTCACCGTGACCCGCGTGCTGATCCAGGAGGGCATGCCACCGCAGCGCGTTTTCAGCGCCGCTTTCGGTGCCGAACAGCCCGTGGCCTCCAACGCTGACGAGAAAGGGCGTTCGCTCAACCGGCGCGTGGAGATGGCCCCCGTGCCCAAGGCGGCCAGCGCTGCGAAGGCACCTGTGCGTGAGTGACTCTGTGCGCGCCCACTACGCGCAGGCATTGCAGCGGCGCATGCAGGCCGCGCCCGAGGCCGTGCAGCGCGTGCTGCAGGACCGGCTGCAACGCGCCATGGCCGAGCCGACCGAGGTGCCCGGGACGGGCGATGCACAACCGCCGCGTGCCCGCCAGAAGAAGGCCCTCACGCCGCTGGGCCAGCTCAACCAGTACATGGCCACCGCCACAGAGGCCGGCCCCGAGCTGAAAAGCGCGCAGCGTTTCCGCGAAACCTGGTCCCGCATCTGTGCCGAAGAAGACGTGACCCAGGCCGTGGAGCGCGGCCCCGAGAACGCGGGCCCGCTCAACTCGCACATGCTCGTGCTGCGCACGCTGGGGCTCATGCGCGACCTCTCGCCCGACTACCTGCGGCGCTTCATGTCACACGCCGACACGCTGCTGTGGCTGGAGCAGGCGCACGGCAGGCTCAAGGACCCTGCGGGCAAAACAAAGCCCGTCAAGACGGGCCGTGTGAAGCGCTGAGGTTCAGCGGCCCGGCGGAATGCTCCGCCCGCCCGCTGCCGGTCGATCAGAGCTTGGCGGTGGTGATGAAGCTGTCGTAGCGCCACTCGGAGAAGCGGCTCCACAGGACCTGGTCGCGCTGGAAGGCGCGCATGTCCTGGTGGATCTTCTTGAACTCGGGCGACTTGGCTTCGTGCGTGGCGAACACTTCCATCGCGGCCTTGAAGCCCGCGTCCATCACGTCCTTGGTGAACGGCTTGAGCTTGGTGCCGCTGCCCACCAGGCGCTTGAGCGCCACCGGGTTCAGGGCATCGTACTTGGCGGTCATGTCGCGCGCGGCCACCGCACCAGCGGCACGCACGATGGCCTTGTTCTCGGGCGACAGCGCGTCGAAGGCCTTCTTGTTGATGAAGAACTCCAGCTCGGCGCCACCCTCCCACCAGCCGGGGTAGTAGTAGAACGGGGCCACCTTGTTGAAGCCCAGGCGCTCGTCGTCCGCCGGACCGACGAACTCGGTGGCGTCCAGCGTGCCTTTTTCCAGCGCCTGGTACACCTCACCGGCGGGCATGTTCTGCGCCACCACGCCCAGCTTGGCCATGGTCTCGCCGAACAGGCCGCCACCCAGGCGCATCTTCAGGCCCTTGAGGTCGGCCACGCTCTTGATCTCCTTGCGGTACCAGCCACCCATCTGGGTGCCCGTGTTGCCAGAGCTCATGGAGACCACGTTGAACTTGCCGTAGAACTCGTCCATCAGCTTGCGGCCGTTGCCGTGTTCCATCCAGGCGTCCATGTGGCGCGCGGTCAGGCCGAAAGGCACAGCGCAGCCGAACGCGAAGATGGGGTCCTTGCCGGTGAAGTAGTAAGGCGCGGTCTGCGCCATTTCGATGGTGCTGTCCTGGATGGCATCCACCACACCGAAGGCGGGCACGATGTCGCCCGCGGCGTGCACCGAGACTTCGAACTTGCCGCCCGACAGGGCCTTGACGGTCTCAGAGAATTTTTCGGCCGAGCCGAAAATGGTGGGCAGCGACTTGGGAAAGCTGCTGGCCAGGCGCCAGCGAACGGCGGCCTGCGCGTGCACGGCGGGGGCGATACCGGTGGTCAAAACGCCGGCGATGCCAGCGTTCTTGATCATTGAACGACGATCCATTGAAAGTGTCTCCAGAGAGAGGTTGTCGGTGGGCGCTCGGCAGTGCAATGCGCCCGCAAGGGGCGCCAAGTGTGCCATCTTCCGAAAGACCCTCTGGCGCTCTCTGTACCGGGCGCGACATGGCGCCCGCTGGCGAGTCAGCGCCGGATCTTCCAGCCCGTCTTGAACACCCACCAGACCACCGCCAGACACACCGCCATGAACGCCAGCGTCATGCCCGTGCTCACGGCGATGTGCACATCGGCCACGCCGTAGAACGCCCAGCGCAGGCCGCTGATGAGGTAGACCACGGGGTTGAACAGCGAGACCGTTTGCCACACCGGCGGCAGCATGTTGATGCTGTAGAACGCGCCGCCCAGGAAGGTGAGCGGCGTGATGATGAGCAGCGGGATCACCTGCAGTTTCTGGAAACTGTCGGCCCACAGGCCGATGATGAAACCGAACAGGCAGAAGGTGATGGCGGTGAGGATGAGGAAGCCCACCATCCACACCGGGTGCGCCACTTCGTACGGCACGAACACGCGCGCGGTCAGCAGGATCAGCAGGCCCAGCGTGAGGCTCTTGGTGGCCGCAGCGCCCACATACCCCAGCAGCACCTCGACCCAGTTCACCGGCGCACTCAGCAGCTCGTAGATGGTGCCGGACCACTTGGGCATGTAGATGCCGAAGGCCGCGTTGGAAATGCTTTCGCTCAGCAGCGAGAGCATGAGCAGGCCAGGGATGATGTAGGCGCCGTAGCTCACGCCGTCGATGTCGCCCATGCGCGAGCCGATGGCCGAGCCGAAGACGATGAAGTACAGCGAGGTGCTGAGCACCGGCGCGATGATGCTTTGTGCCCAGGTGCGCAGGGCGCGGTTCATCTCGAACTGGTAGATGGCACGCACCGCGTGAATGTTCAACCCCATCATGCCCGGGCCTCTTCTTTCTGTTCGTGCACCAGACTGACAAAGATGTCTTCCAGCGAACTCTCGCTGGAGCGCAGGTCCTTGAAGTGGATGTTGTTGTCGGCCAGCGCGCGCAGCAGCTCGGCGATGCCGGTGTCGTCTTTCTGCGCGTCGAAGGTGTAGGTGAGGGCGTGGCCGCCCTCGGTGATCTCCAGCGCCCAGGGCGCCAGCGCGTCGGGCACGCGGTCGATGGTCTGCTGCAGCGTGAGCGTGAGCTGTTTCTTGCCCAGCTTGCGCATGAGCACGTGTTTGTCTTCCACGAGGATCAGCTCCCCCTTGGCGATCACGCCGATGCGATCGGCCATGTCTTCGGCTTCTTCGATGTAGTGCGTGGTGAGGATGATGGTCGTGCCCGCTTCGCGCAGCTCGCGCACCATGCGCCACATGTCGTGCCGCAGCTCCACATCCACGCCCGCGCTGGGCTCGTCCAGAAACAGGATCTTGGGCTCGTGCGACAACGCCTTGGCGATCAGGACGCGGCGCTTCATGCCGCCCGAGAGCGCCATGATCTTGCTGTCCTTCTTGTCCCAGAGCGAGAGGTCCTTGAGGATCTTCTCGATGTAGGCCGGGTTGGGTGCCTTGCCGAAGAGGCCGCGGCTGAAGCTCACTGTGGCCCACACGGTTTCAAACGAGTCGGTGTGCAGCTCCTGCGGCACCAGGCCGATGGCCTCACGCGCCTTGCGGTAGTCGCGCACGGTGTCATGGCCGTCGGCCACCACCGTGCCTTCGGTGGCGTTGACCATGCCGCAGATGACGCTGATCAGCGTGGTCTTGCCAGCGCCGTTGGGGCCGAGCAGGGCCAGGATTTCGCCGCGGCGGATGTCCAGGTCGACCCGCTTGAGGGCCTGGAAGCCGCCGGCGTAGGTCTTGCTGACGCCGCGCACGGACACGATGGCCGCAGGGTCGGCGGCTGCAGGGGTTGAATGCATGGGAGCTCCACGGAGGTGGATGAAAGGAGGCCGGAAAAGAGGTCGAATTTTAGGCTGTATCTGTGTACAGTGTTTCAACCATGCCAACTACCCACATTCCGCTGCAGGCCATCAAGGGCCGCGGCCTGGCCCAGCACCAGCCCCACCGCTTCCAGCGCGACGCCCGCGAAGCGTTCGACGACGGCTGGGGCGCGCTGGAAGACGCGGTGCTCGCGCGCGATGAGGCTCCACCACCGGCCACCGAGGTGAGCTTTGAAGATGCGAAAAGCGCCATCACCCACAACGACTCGCCCGACATCGGCTTTCGGCTGGGACTCAACCCGTACCGGGGGTGCGAGCACGGCTGTGTGTATTGCTACGCGCGGCCCAGCCACAGCTTTCTCAATCTCTCGCCGGGCATTGATTTCGAGACCAAGCTGATCGCCAAGCGCAACATCGCCGAGGTGCTCCAGCGCGAACTGGCGAGCCCACGCCACGTGCCCGAGCTGCTCGCCATCGGCACCGTGACCGACGCCTACCAGCCCGTCGAACGCGAGCTGCGCCTCATGCGCGGCGTGCTGCAGGTGCTGAGCGACACACGGCACCCGCTGGCCATCGTCACCAAGGGCAGCGGCGTGGAGCGCGACATCGACCTGCTCGCACCCATGGCCGCGCAGGGCCTGGCGGCGGTGTACCTGACCATCACCTCGCTCGATCCGAAACTCACCCGCCTGCTGGAGCCGCGCGCCGCCGCACCCCACCGCCGGCTGCGCACCATACGCACGCTGGCCGAGGCCGGCATTCCGGTGGGCGTGAGCGTGGCGCCGCAGATTCCGTTCATCAACGACGACATGGAGCAGGTGCTCGAAGCGGCGTTTGAGGCCGGCGCACGGCGCGCCTTCTACACCGTGCTGCGCCTGCCGTTTGAGCTGAGTCCCATGTTTCGCCAATGGCTGGAGCTGCACTACCCGGACCGCGCCGCGCGCGTGATGGCCCGCGTGCAGGAGATGCGCGGCGGGCGCGACTACAACGCCGACTTTTCCCAACGCATGAAAGGCAGCGGCGTGTGGGCCGACCTGCTGCGCCAGCGCTTCGAGAAAACTTGCGACCGTCTGGGCTACCAGCGCGAGCGCGAGCCGCTGAAGACCACGCTGTTCAGGCCGGCGAGCCTGCAGGGGCAGCAGTCTCTGTTCTGAGCAGGGCCAGGGCGTCCGTGCGCCAGTGGTGCAGGGCCTCGTAAAACCCTTCCCACACGCAGCCGTTGCAGCCGCGCCCGCAGCAGGTGGCGGGCTCGGGCGGTGGCGGGCGCAAGGCCGCGTCCAGGTTCATGCCCTGGCGCTGCGCCAGGCCGCGCAGGTGGGCAGTCAGTGCCTGCGCGGTGGCCAGATCCGCCAGCGGCACCTGGGCCGGGTCGTGGCGCACGAAGCGGGCTTGCGTGCGGCCCTCGAACTCAGCCGTTTCGCCAAACATGGCCGCCGGCCGCACCCACTGGCCCCAGCCACCGTAGAGCGCGCGGTACAGCGTCATGCCTTGCAGGGTCTCGCTGCAGCGCACGGTGTCCAGCACCTCGTACCAGCCGCCCTTGTAGTGGCGGTACAGGCCGGGCGGGGTGGAGTTCAGTGGGGGCAGGTCGTGATCGGTCATGGTCATGGGGTGCGCGGTGGGTTCAGCGCTTGAACCGCTGCAGCACATGTGCCGCCATGCCGCGCGCCAGTTCGGTGTCGCCCAGGAAGACGGTGCCCATGCTCTCCTGGCGCAGCATGTCGGCTTCCTCGTCGTTGTGCGTGCGCACGATCACGTCGATCTCGGGGTTGAGCATGCGTGCGATCTCCACCATCTTGCGCACGCTCATCGTGTCCGGGATCGTGATGACCAGCATGGCCGCGCGAGCGATGTGCGCCTGGATGAGGACCTCGGGCGTGGACGCGTCGCCACTGACAGCAGCGATGCCCTCCTTGCGCAATGCGTCGACGATCTCCCGGTTCTCCTCGGCCACGACGAAGGGAATGCCCTTCTCGCGCAAGGTCTGCGCGATGCGCTGGCCCACGCGGCCAAAGCCCACCAGCACCACCTGTCTGGCCAGCAGCGACTCGTGGGTGGACGCGGGCAGCTCGGCCAGCGGGTCGTCCCGTGCTTCCAGCTGCCGGGCGTAGGCCGAGCGCTTGCGAACCCAGGCCTGCAGGGGCTCCACCGCCGAGAACAGCGCCGAGTTGGCCGCAATGGAGATGAGGGCGCCGGCCAGCACCAGGCTCTGGCCCTCCGCCGGCATCAGCTTGAGCGCCACGCCCAGGCCGGCGAGGATGAAGGAGAACTCGCCGATCTGCGCCAGGCTCACGCCCACCGTCAGGGCGGTGTTGAGCGGGTACCTGAACAGCAGCACCAGCACGACCGCCGCGACCGTCTTGCCCAGCATGATGATGGCCACCACCGCGAGCAGCTTGAACGGCTGGTTCAGGATCACCGCGGGATCGAACAGCATGCCCACCGACACGAAGAACAGCACGGCAAAGGCATCGCGCAGCGGCAGCGACTCGTCGGCCGCGCGGTGGCTGAACTCGGACTCGCGCATCATCATGCCGGCGAAGAAGGCGCCCAGCGCGAAGGACACGTCGAACAGCTTGCCCGCGCCAAAGGCCACACCCACCGCCACGGCCACCACGCTCAGCGTGAACAGCTCCTGGGACCCGGTGCGCGCCACCCACCACAGCGCCTTGGGCAGCAACCGGCGGCCCACCACCAGCATGAGCACGATGAACGCGGTGACCTTGGCCAGCGTGATGCCGACGGTCTGCCAGATCTCGGTGCCCGTGGGAGAAGCCACGCCCTCGCTGGGGGCGATGACGCCGGCCAGCGCCGGCAGCAGCACCAGCACCAGCACCATCACCAGGTCTTCCACGACCAGCCAGCCCACCGCGATCTGACCGTTGATGGATTTGAGAAGGCCCTTGGCCTCCAGTGCGCGCAACAGCACCACCGTGCTCGCCACCGACAGACACAGACCAAAGACCAGCGAGGCGGCCAGGCTCCAGCCCCAGAAGTGCGACAGGCTGATGCCCAGCAAGGTGGCCACGCCGATCTGCACGATGGCGCCCGGCACGGCGATGCGGCGCACGGCCATGAGGTCGTTGATCGAGAAATGCAGGCCCACGCCGAACATCAGCAGCATGACGCCGATCTCGGCCAGCTGGCTGGCCAGTCCCACGTCGGCCACGAAGCCTGGCGTGGCGGGGCTGATGACGATGCCCGCGAGCAGGTAGCCCACCAGGGGCGGCATGCGCAGCCGCACGGCGATGTACCCGAAGACCATCGCCAGGCCGAAGGCCGCCGCAATCGTGGCGATCAGGCTGACGTCGTGCGGCATCGGTGGGGCCTTTCTGCTGCTGGAGCGGTGGGTGGGGTTTCCTCCGGTGTGCCCGGCGCTGCGGTCGATTATGAAGGGCGATGTGGAGCGCCTGGCATTGAGCTTGCTTGGTGCCCCGCAGGCGGTGGACGCGGTTGTCAGCCGGTCCGCCGGTCTCGCCAGACCCTGGCGCATACCAAGGTGCTCAACCATGTCCGCAGACCTGCCATCGCAGATGGCCAACGCCGAAGTGCCGGCCTCGCCCAACACGCCACACCCGCGCCACATCCGCCTGACCTCGCACTCGGGCGGCTTCGGGGCCTTGCCCATCCAGTGGGGCGCGGCCACCGCGCGCGAGCGCGGGCCGGTGGTGGGCACCACGCTCAACCTGGCGCACCGCAACGTCATCGGCACCCACAGTGGCAGCTACAGCGTGTACCGCGCACTCGCCGTGGCCGCTGGCGCGCTCAAGCGCGAGCACCGCGCCGACCTCACCAACACCGCGCCCACCGACATCATCGGCCCCTACCCGCAGTGGGCCGACCCACAGAAGATGGTCAGCATGGACCCCTGGGGCGCCGTGATTGCCGACGCCTACGCGACCGAGCTGGCCGCCGGCTACGACATCCGCCCCACCATCGCGGTGACCAAGGCGCACGTGATCCTGCCCGAGGTGATCGACGCGCTGCAGAAGGGTCGTCTCAAACCCGACGGCCGATTCCTCACCGCCGGCGGCGCGGCCGTGGTGACCAAGGTGGCGGTGGAGCCGGTGTGGTACCTGCCGGGCGTGGCGAAGCGCTTCGGCTGCACCGAGGCCGACCTGCGCCGCGTGCTGTTTGAAGAAACCGGCGGCATGTACCCCGAGCTGGTCACGCGCTCTGACCTGGAGGTGTTCCTGCCGCCGATTGGCGGGCAGACGGTCTACATCTTCGGCCACCCGCGCGACCTGGCCGACCCCAGCGTGGAACTCACGGCCCGCGTGCACGACGAGTGCAACGGGTCCGACGTGTTCGGCTCCGACATCTGCACCTGCCGCCCCTACCTCACGCACGCCATCGAGGAATGCATCCAGGGCGCGCAGCGCGGTGGCGTGGGCCTGGTGGCCTACTCGCGCAAGGAGGGCAGGGCGCTGGGCGAGGTGACCAAGTTCCTGGTCTACAACGCGCGCAAGCGCCAGGTGGGTGGCGACACGGCCGACCAGTACTTTGCGCGCACCGAATGCGTGGCCGGCGTGCAGGACATGCGCTTCCAGGAGCTCATGCCCGACGTGCTGCACTGGCTGGGCATCCGCAAGATCCACCGTCTCGTGTCCATGAGCAACATGAAATACGACGCCATCACCGGCGGCGGCATCGAGGTGGTTGAGCGCGTCAACATCCCCGACGAGTTGATCCCGGCCGACGCCCGCGTGGAGATGGACGCCAAGATGGCGGCGGGCTATTTCACGCCGGGCCTGGTGCCGGGCGCCGACGAACTCAGGATCGCCAAGGGTCGGGGGTTGGCCCCTTGACCGCGCACAGCGGGGATGCCACGGCAGCGGTGAGCGCGCTGCGCTCCACTGGCGCGATCCGCGAGCGGGCCGGGCAGTTGCTGGCCCGCGCCCGCGCCGGTGAATCCACCTTCTTCGCGGTGGGCGACGCGGCTCTGGCGCAGGCCGGGCGCACGGTGGCCGAACTCACGCACCAGCGCTTCCCCGACCTGCGCATCCCGTACCACAGCCGATGGCGCCATTTCGAGGCGGGCCAAGTGAACCGCGTGGCCCGGCTCGACACCTTGCTGGGCCCGGTGGACGCAGCCGAGCGCGCCCGCACACAGATCGACCTGGCGCTGGTGAGCGTGCTGCTGGACGCCGGCGCGGGCGCCGAGTGGGGCTACCGCGAAGCCGCCAGCCAGCAGACGTTTTCGCGCTCCGAGGGCCTGGGCGTGGCGAGCTTTCATGCCTTCACGTCGGGCTTGTTCTCCAGCGACCCGGCGCAACCGCTGCGGGTGGATGCAGCCGGCCTGGCCGCGTTGACGGCCGAACAACTGGGCGAAGCCTTCCAGGTGAGCGAGCGCAACCCGCTGGTGGGGCTGGAGGGACGCAGCGCCGTGCTGCGCCGCCTGGGCTCTGCCATGCGCGAACACGCCGATACCTACGGTCCGCTCGGCCGCCCCGGCGCGCTCTTCGATGCCCTGCGCAGTGGCCCCACCATCGAGGCACACGCCATCCTCTCGACCCTGCTCGACACGCTGTCCGGCATCTGGCTCGCGCAGAACGCGATCGGCGGCACCGCGCTGGGCGACTGCTGGCACCACCCGGCCGTACAGGGCGAGGGCCTCACCGCCGGCTGGATGCCGTTTCACAAGCTCTCGCAGTGGCTCACCTATTCGCTGCTGGAGCCGTTCGAATGGGCGGGCGTGCGCGTGCAGGGACTGGACGCGCTCACCGGCCTGCCCGAGTACCGCAACGGCGGCCTGCTGATCGACGCCGGTGTGCTGCGCCCGCTGCTCGCCGACCACGCCACGCGCAGTTGGCAAGCCGGCGACACCTTCATCGTCGAATGGCGCGCGCTCACCGTGGCCCTGCTCGACGAACTCGCGCCGCTCGTGCGCGCAGAGTTGGGCCTGAGCGCCGCGCAGATGCCGCTGGCCTGCGTGCTCGAAGGCGGCACCTGGGCGGCGGGCCGCCTGCTGGCGCTGCGCCTGCGCGGCGGCCTGCCCCCGCTCAACATCGCCAGCGACGGCACCGTGTTCTGAATCCGTTACCGAACCATGAAGGCCACCCCACCATGAGCAACGTCCACCTCATCGACCACCCACTGGTGCAGCACAAGCTCACGCTCATGCGCCGCAAGGACGCCAGCACCAACAGCTTTCGACGCCTGCTCAACGAGCTGGCCCTGCTCATGGCCTACGAGGTCACGCGCGACATGCCCATGCAGGACATCGAGATCGAGACGCCGATGGAGGCCATGACGGGCAAGGTGATCGATGGCAAGAAGCTGGTGTTCGTGTCCATCCTGCGCGCGGGCAACGGCATTCTGGAGGGCATGCTCAGCGTGGTGCCCGGTGCGCGCGTGGGTCACATCGGGCTGTACCGCGACCCGAAGACGCTCACCGCGGTGGAGTACTACTTCAAGATGCCGACCCACATGCCCGAGCGCGACGTGATCGTGGTCGACCCCATGCTGGCCACCGGCAACTCGGCCATTGCCGCGGTGGACCGGCTCAAGGAAATCGGCCCGAAGTCGATCAAGTTCGTGTGTCTGCTGACCTGCCCTGAAGGCATTGCGGCCTTCCACAAGGCCCACCCCGACGTGCCGATCTACACCGCGGCCATCGACCGCGAGCTCAACGACCACGGCTACATACTGCCCGGCCTCGGCGACGCGGGCGACCGCATTTTCGGCACGCAGTGAACGCCCGCAGCGTCGATCAGCCGGTGTAGCCCGCCATCCGCGGCACGAACAGCACGAAGTCGGGCCAGAGCGTGATGACCACGAGCGCGCCGATCATCACGACCAGGAAAGGCATGACCTCGCGCACCAGTGCGTAGAGCGAGACATCGGCGATCTTGGTCATCATGAACAGCAGCAGGCCGTAGGGCGGCGTGATCAGCCCGATCATGATGTTGAGCACGGCCACCACACCAAAATGCACCGGGTCGATGCCCAGCGCCGCTGCGGTCGGCAGCAGCACCGGCAGGATCACCAGGATGATGGTGGAGCCCTCCAGGAACGCGCCCAGCACCAGCAGCAGCAGGTTGACCGCCAGCAGGAACGCCAGTGGCGACATGTCCAGCGTGCGCAGCACCGCGCTGAGCGAGGCGGGAATGTTTTCCGAGGTGATCACGTAGTTGAACACCAGCGCACCGGCGATCAGCATGCCGATGGAAATGCTGGTGCGCGCGCTTGAGAGCAGCGAGTCGACCACGTCGCGCCAGCCCAGGCTGCGGTAGAGCACCGAGGACACCAGCAGCGCGTAGGCCGCGGCCAGGCCCGCTGCTTCGGTGGGCGTGGTGATGCCGCTGTAGAGGCAACCCAGCAGGATGATGGGCAGCATCAGCGCGGGCAGCGCCTCGCGCGTGATGCGGGGCAACTCGCGCAGCGGCACCGCAGGCTCCACCGGAAAGTTGTGTCGCCGGGCCTGCACGTAGATCAGCGCCATCTGCACTGCGGCCAGCAGCAGGCCCGGCAACACACCGGCGAGGAACAGGAAGCCGATGGACGTGCCCGAGATCAATGCATAGAGCACCAGCGGAATCGAGGGCGGCAGGATCGGGCCGAGCACGGCGGACACGGCGGTGAGCGCGCCCGCAAACGCCGGCGTGTACTTGCCGTTGCGGGTCATCATGGCCTGCATCAGCTTGCCCGAGCCCGCCGCGTCGGCCAGGGCCGAGCCCGACATGCTGGCGAACACGATGCTCTGCAGCACGTTGACTTGCGCAAGCCCCCCGGGGAAGCGACCCACGATGGCGTTGCAGAAACGCAGCAGGCGGTCGAGCACGCTGCCGGTGCTCATGAAGCTCGCGGCCAGGATGAACAGCGGGATGGCCAGCAGCAGGTAGCTGGAATAGGTGCTGTTGAGCAGTTGCTCGGCCGCGCTGCCCATGTCCATGCCCTTGAGCCAGAGGTACAGGATGGAGCCACCGATCATGGCCTGGCCCACGGGCACGCCCAGCAGGCTGAGCGCGACGATGGTGGCCAGCGCGAGCGAAAACGGACTGGTGAAGTTCACGGGGTTGTCAGGTGAGGGGAGGGTCGGTCGGTTCGATGCGGGTTCCGCGCAGCAGCCCCACGAGTTGCCACAGGTGGCGCGCGATAACGGCCACGGCAAACGCCAGGTAGATCGAGAACAACCAGTCAAAGCGGATCTTGAGGTAGGAGGTGCTCTCCACTTTCATGAAGCTCACGTAGTCCCAGGTGGCTGGCAGCGCCATGCCGAAGAGCACCACGATGGCGATGGACCCGATGGCCCGTGCGATGCGGCGCAGGCGTGGGCCGAAGGCGATGTCCAGCACGTCGATGCGGATCTCGTCTTCGTCCCGGAGCACGAAGGCCGCGCCCCACAGCACCAGCCAGAGCCAGGCCACGAGCGAGATCTCCGCCGTCCAGCCCACCGGCCAGTCGAACACGTAGCGCAGCGCGATCTGCAGGATGAAGGCGATGAAGATGACCGCGAGCAAAGCCGCGGCCACCCCGTCGGCGAAACGTTGGAGGTGTCTCATGTGCGTGTCTTGCCGGGGGGTACCGCGGAACCGGCTTTGCCGGGCCGCAGGTGCCGCCCCCTTGAGGGGGTCGCGCGAAGCGCGGCGGGGGTGCCTCTCATCTCATGGCGTTGATTTTTTCCAGCATGCCGGCCGGCCATGCCTTGGCCTCATCGGACGCCAGGTAGATCTTCTGCGCGTACTCGCGAAACGCATTGATGTTGGGCGCATACACGTCCAGGCCACCCCGGCGGAAGCCTTCGGCCAGGTCGGCCTCGCGCTTCTGGTGCTCGGCCGTGCTCCAGGCAATGGCCTTGTCGGCCGCGGCCTGAAACGCGCGCTGCTTCTCGGGCGACATGGCTTGCCAGGTCTTGAGGTTGAGCGTGAGCAGGTCAAAGCCCACCAGGTGCGAGGTCAGCACGATCTGGCCCATGACCTCGTTGAACTTCATGTTCTGCACGTTGGGCAGCGGGTTGTCCTGCCCGTCCACGGTGCCGGTCTGCAGGCCGGTGTAGGTCTCGGCGTAGGCCAGCGGCGTGGGGTTGGCGCCCAGCGAGCGGCCCAGCAGTTGCCAGGCGTCACCCGGCGGCATGCGCAGTTTCACGCCCGCCAGGTCGGCGGGCGTGTTGATCTTTTTCTTGCCGCGCAGGCCGACATGGCGCGTGCCGAAGAACACCGGGCCCAGGACCTTCACCTTGAGCTGGTCTTCCACTTGCTTCTTCATCTGTGCGCCCATGTCGCTGGCGAAGAAGGCGTTGAGGTGGTTGGCGTCGCGAAACAGGTAGGCCGATGTCAGCAGCGACCAAGAAGGCACTTGTTTGGAGATGTCTTGCGGCGAGATGTTGCCCATCTCCAGGTTGTCGCGCTGCAAAGCCACCAGCTCGGTGCCCTGTCGGAACAGCGTGGAGTTGAGGAACAGGTCGATCTTGTGGTCCGCGGCCACCTCAGTGGCCAGGCGCTTCATCATCTCGGCGCGGATGTCGGTGTCGGAAAACACGGCGGCAAATCGCAGCGTGCTCTGGGCCTGGGCGAAGCCGGGCCACAGCGCGGCGGCGGCCAGGGTGGCGCCTGTGCAGAGGGCGGAACGGCGGGTGAGGGCAGCTTTCATGATGTTGTCTCCTGTGAAGTTGTCGGTGGCGAAGAAAGCGGATGAAACGGTTCCGCGTGTTCAGGCTGCGGCGGCAGGTTTGAGGTGCTCGGCCACGGCGCGCAAGGCCAGCTCGTAGCCGTAGGGGCCGAGCCCGCAGATGACGCCGGTGGCGCCCAGCGAAATGATCGACTGCTGGTAAAGCGCCTCGCGCCGGTGGATGTTGGTGAGGTGCACTTCCATCACCGGCTGGTCCAGCGTCTTGAGCGCATCGAGCAGCGGGATCGAGCGGAACGACAGGCCGGCGGGGTTGATGAGCACGGCGGCGCCCAGTGCACGTGCCTCCTGCACCCAGTCGACCAGCACGCCTTCGTGGTTGGACTGCCGGAACTCGCACTGGAGTCCGAGCTCGGCGCACACCGCTCGGCAACGCTGTTCGATCTGAGCCAACGTGGTGTGGCCGTAGAGGTGGGGTTCGCGGATGCCCAACAGGTTGAGGTTGGGGCCGTTGAGGATGTAGATGGTGGTCATGGCATTGAGAGGGCCGGCGTGGCTGGAGGGTGCCCGCGCAGGAAAGCGCGGGCTAGGCGTGGCGCGGGCTTGGCCCTATATTTGTCTCCAGGTTTTTCTGTGCTGCAATCAACCGGTGTGTGCCGATCACGCTTGTCTTGCAGCGATTCTTGTCCCGGTTCAGGAAACTCTTTCCAGATTGGAAAGTGATTCCACATAAAGAAATCTCGCATGAACCTTGCCCTTGACCGTGGTCTTGCTTTGCTCGAACACCTCTCGCGCAACCCCGACGGGTTGCCCCTGGCCCACATGGCCCAGGACCTGGACATTCCCCTGAGCGCCTGCCACCGCCTGCTGGGTGATCTGCAGCACTGCGGCTATGTGCGGCAGAAGCGCAAGCAGGGCGACTACCAGCTCACGACCAAGGTGGTCTCGCTCGGCCTGGGTTACCTCAGCCACGCGGGCATCGTCGACATTGCCGAGCCGCTGCTGGAGCGGCTGGCGCTGCAGTCGGGCGAGCTCGTGCGGTTGTCGATCGTGGACGACGACCGCCTGATCTGGGTGGCCAAGGCACAGGGCACGCGCCAGCAGGGCATTCGCTACGACCCCGACATGGGCATGGAGGCCCGCTTGTCCTGCACGGCCTCCGGCCACGCCTGGCTTCAAACCCTGAACGATGAACGCGCGCTCGAACTGGTGGCGCACCAGGGCTTCGGCGCGCCGAAGGAATTCGGCCCCAAGGCGCCGACCACCATCAAGGCGCTGCTGGGGTTTCTGCACGCGGCGCGGGTGCGTGGCTGCGCCATGATCGACGAGGTGTTTGCGCCGGGCATGAGCGCGATGGCCGCGCCGGTGTTTCGGCGTCATGAGGCCATCGGCGTCATCAGCATCGCCGGGCCGCGCCAGCGCCTGACCATGGACGCGATGCAGAACCTCATGCCCGCCTTGCTGGCCGCGGCATCGGAGCTGGGGCCCATCAGCAACGTCTCGAACCTCTTCGGCAGGCCGCCGCTGGGCAAGGGCTGAAGGGGAACACGCATGCTTGACCTGCTGATCACCCACGCCACCCTGCCCGACGGCCGCACCGACATGAGCGTGGCCGTGCAGGACGGCCGCATCACCGAGGTGAGCGCGGGGTTGAGCGCGCCCGCGCACGACACCGTGCACGCGCAAGGCCAGTTGCTTTCGCCGCCGTTTTGCGACCCGCATTTCCACATGGACGCCACGCTGAGCTACGGTCTGCCGCGCGTGAACCAGAGCGGCACGCTGCTGGAGGGCATTGCGCTGTGGGGCGAACTCAAGCCGCTGCTGACCGAAGAGGCGCTGGTGGAACGCGCCCTGGCCTACGGCGACTGGGCCGTGGCCAAGGGGCTTCTCGCGATCCGCAGCCACGTGGACACCAGCGATCCGAGCCTGCTGCCGGTGCGCGCCATGCTGGAGGCCAAGAAGCGCATGGCGCCGTACCTCGACGTGCAGCTCGTCGCCTTTCCGCAAGACGGCGTGCTGCGTTCACACGGCGGGCTGAACAACCTCATTCGTGCGCTGGACATGGGCGTGGACGTGGTGGGCGGCATTCCCCACTTCGAGCGCACGCAGAGCGAAGGCACCGCCAGCGTGAAGCTGCTGTGTGAGCTGGCCGCCGAGCTCGGCCTGCCGGTGGACATGCACTGCGACGAAAGCGACGACCCGCTCTCGCGCCACATCGAGACCCTGGCCTTCGAGACGCAGCGCCTGGGCCTGCAGGGCCGCGTGAATGGCTCGCACCTCACCTCCATGCACAGCATGGACAACTACTACGTTTCCAAACTGATCCCGCTGATCGCCGAGTCTGGTGTGAGCGCGGTGGCCAACCCGCTGATCAACATCACGCTGCAGGGCCGGCACGACACCTACCCCAAACGCCGTGGCATGACGCGCGTACCCGAGCTCATGGCCGCCGGGGTGACCGTGGCATTCGGCCACGACTGCGTGATGGATCCCTGGTACTCGCTGGGCAGTGGCGACATGCTGGAGGTGGCCCACATGGGCCTGCACGTGGCGCAGATGACCAGCCAGGCCGGCATGCGCCAATGCTATGAAGCCGTGACCACGAACGCCGCGAAAGTGATGGGGCTGCGGGGCTACGGCATTGAAGCGGGCTGTGATGCCAGCTTCGTGCTGATGCAGGCGCGCGACCCGATCGAAGCCATCCGCCTGCGGGCCACGCGCTTGAAGGTGTGGCGCAAAGGGCGGCTGCTGTCGGAGATGGCGCCGGCCACCGCGCGCCTGAGCCTGCCTGGGCGCACTGAGGCGGCGGCATGAACTCGTTTGGCAAACGCGCCCTGGGTGCTCGCCTGGAGCGCATGCGTGCCTCAACGATGTGGGACGGCCTGGGCTTTCGCAACATGCACCCGGCCTTGCCCGGGCTGCGCGATGCGACCGTGCCCCGGCCCACGCTCAAGGAATTTCTGAGCTCGGGCGGCCGGCGCGCGCCGACCGGGCCGCTGCCCTCACAAGACCCGCGCGGGGCCTGGAGCCGCCCGGCGCAGAGCGGCCTGCGCGCCACCTGGCTCGGGCACTCCACCGTGCTGATCGAGATTGACGGCCACCGCGTGCTGACCGACCCGGTGTGGGGCACACGCGCATCACCCTTTCGGCTGCTCGGCCCCAAGCGTTTTCAGCCGGTGCCGCTGCGCCTGCGGCAGATGCCCGAGGTGGACGTGGTGGTGATCTCGCACGACCACTACGACCACCTCGACTACCCCACCATCCGCGCGCTGGCAAAACACAGCGCCGTGCCCTTCGTCACGTCGCTGGGCGTGGGGGCCCACCTGCAGGCCTGGGGCGTGGCGGCCGAGCGCATCACCGAACTGGACTGGTGGGAGAGCCACCGCGTGCCCCACACCGGCCTCACCATCACCGCCGCGCCGTCGCAGCATTTTTCAGGGCGCGGCTTCAAGGACCGCAACGCCACGCTGTGGTCGTCGATGGTGGTGCAGTCGGAGCAGCACCGCGTGTTCTTCAGCGGCGACACGGGCCTCACCACCGAGTACGCCACCATCCGCGAGCGGCTGGGCCCGTTCGATCTGGTCATGCTGGAAGTGGGCGCCTTCCACCCGGCCTGGGGCGACATTCACCTGGGCCCGGTGAACGCCCTCAAAGCCCATGCGCTGCTCGGTGGCGGCGCGTTCCTGCCGGTGCACTGGGGCACCTTCAGCCTGGCCATGCACGCCTGGGACGAACCGGTGGAGACCCTGCTGCAACTGGCCCCGTCGCAAGGCGTGCCGCTGCTCATGCCTCGCCTGGGCGAGGCGGTGGAGCCGGCTCACCTCGGAGCTGTGGTGCCGTGGTGGCGAGGGCTGGACGAGGGCGTGCAACCCCCGCGTCCCGCTGAAGCGCCGACCATCCAGCGCGAGCTGCCGTGGCCGCTCGACTGACGCTGTCAGTTGGTGTTGACCGGCAGGGTGGGCGGCGGGGTGAGCGGCGGGGTGGGTGGCGTGACGCTCGGTGGGTCAAGGGGTTCCAGCAGGCCCTTGGGTGGGTTTCTCTTCATTTCATCGGCCATGGTCAGCTGTTCGGGACTCATGCATTCATCGGCCACTCGCGCGCCCAACTTCTGACTCATGAGCATGGACTTGTTGCCCAGCTGCAGCCAAAGCGCGCCACGTTTCGGGTCTTCCAGGCGGATGGCGCCGGTGCGGCTCTCCACCGGGTGCATGAAGTAGCGCGTGTGGCGGACGCTCTTGACGTGCACCATGAAGAACCCTTGCCGTTTGGCGGGCCTGATCTCCACGGACGAACCCAGTTCGCAAGGGATGAGCCCGACGTACACCCGTTGAGCCACCGCGAGGTCGGCTTCGGTGAGGACCACTGTGGAGTCTTCTTCGATCGGCGTCACTTCTTCCACGGCCTTGGCTGCGGAGCGGGCCAGCGGGGCGCGTTTGGTCGGGGCTTTTGCGGCCGGGGCGGGTTTGGCTGCGGGCTTGGGTGCGGTGGTCTGGGCCACCGCGGCGATGGGCGCGAGTGCCACGGCGCTCAGTGAGACAACGAGGGAGAGGATTTTCATGAGGTCATCGGGTTGGGTCAACTGTGATCAGTGCGCAGTCTGCCCGCACGGCCGCTGAAATGATGTACGCAGATGTTTCAACCTCGTCCTGTGACAGGGCAGCACACATCGGTCACGGAGGAGATTCACGGACCAGCCGGATGCCCACCAGCGTGTAGCGCGTCTGAAGGGTGTTCCAGTTTCGGAATGAACAACGTGTGTACAACGGCCACGAATGCCAGGATCCACCCCGGCGCACTTTCACGGCGCCATCGACCGGGCCCACAGGGTCGTTTGTGGAAGATCGCGCGTAGTAGTCCTCCCCATACCAGTCCGACACCCACTCCCACACATTGCCATGCAGATCGAACAGGCCAAAGGCGTTCGGGGCGTATGAGCCGACCGGGGCTGTGAACGCGTGGCCATCACGACCGGGCACCGCACGATCGCGCCAGGCAGGCCAGTTCACCGCGGAATCTTCGTCAAATGTGTTTCCCACCCGGAGCAGTCCAGCGGGGTCATTGCCATGTTGGTAGCGATCCTTCCCACCCGCGCGGCACGCGTACTCCCACTCTGCCTCCGTGGGCAAACGGTAGGTACGCCCCTCCTGGTTGGACAGCCAACGGGTCAGCGCGACCGCGTCGTTCCATGTGACGTTGACGACCGGGTGGTCGTCACCTTGCGCAAAGCCCGGGTTCTGCCATGAATACCGGGGCAGCCGGCCCTCAAACGCGTCACCGCGGCTGCTGGTCGCCGGGTCGTAGGCGGGGTTGTAGCCATAACCCCCTGTGCCGTCCGCGATCGATTCCGGGACATGACCCGAGCGCTGGAGGAAAGCCCGGAACTGTCCTACTGTGATCTCGTGCTGGCTCATTTCGAAAGGCCTTGTGATGCGAACACGGTGCACCGGGGCTTCGTCCGACAAGCCTTCGAAGCGGGAGCGCTCAAGACCCGGGTAGGCCGCCGCAAGCGCCTCCACCGATTCCTCGCTGCCCATTGAAAACTCGCCCATCGGAACCCGCACGAACGAAATGCCCAGCGAATCGATGGCGGCCGGTGGTGCGGCGCAACCCGCAAGGAGCGCGATACCTGCCAGCGGGGTCAACCGGAATTTCAGGAGCAAGAGTCGCGTCATGTTTGTCCATCCACGTCAGTTCAGCCGCTGAGCCATCAAGGCCGCGAGCCAGTTCATGAACACCTGCGCTCGCAGCGGCAGGTGGCGGCGGTGGGCATACACCAGAGACACCGGCATGGCCGGCGCGCGCCAGGCGGCGAGCACCTCGACCAGGCGGCCCGCCGCGAGGTGCTCGCGCACACCCACCTCGGGCACCTGGATGATGCCCAGCCCGGCCAGGGCCGCGCCTTCGTAGGCGATGGTGCCGTTGACCGTGAGGGCGCCGGGCATGGCCACCGTGTGCAGCGTGCCCTGGGCATCACCATGCTCGAACCCGGCGGAGCGCGCGCCCAGACTCGGCACGTAGTGCACCAGCCGGTGGTGGGCCAGGTCGTCCAGCGAACGGGGCATGCCGTGTGCCGCCAGATACCCGGGGCTCGCGCAGTTGGCCATGCGGTATTCGCCGAGCGGACGCGCGATCAGGCTGGAATCGGTGAGCTTGCCGACGCGCAGCACGCAATCGAAACCCTCGGCCACCAGATCGACCCGGCGGTCGACGCAGGACAGCTCGATGTCCAGCGCCGGGTGTTCGGCCAGAAAGGCGGGCAAGGCGGGCAGCACCACGTCGCGCGCGATGGCCTGGGGCATGTCCACGCGAAGGCGTCCGCGCAGCTGCGCCGGGTTGGCGCGGAACAGCCCGCGCAGGTCGTCCAGGTCGGCCAGCAGGTCCTGCGCGCGTTCAAACACAACCTGTCCGTCCTGCGTCATCTGAACCCGGCGGGTGGTCCGGTGCAGCAGGCGCACGCCCAGTTCTGCCTCCAGCTGCCGCACCGCTGCCGACACGCTGGCGCGTGGCCAGCCCAGCTGTTCGGCGGCCAGGGTGAAGCTGCTCAGCTCGGCCACACGCACAAACACTTTCATCGCGTCGGGCAGGTTCATGCTCATTGGATTGTTCTATTCCTTTGGATAGTTTGATCAGATTTTGGTGGTTTATTGATCTTATGTCGATCAATAGACTGCGTTCTGTCCTTCAAACCCGCCCCCACAGGAGCTCCTCATGAACCGAAAGATCGCCCTCATCACCGGCGCCAGCCGTGGCCTGGGCCGCAACGCTGCCCTGAAACTCGCCGCCCACGGCACCGACCTCATCGTCACCTGGCACAGCCAGTCCACCGAAGCCGACGCGGTGGTGCAAGCAGCGCAGGCGCTGGGTGCACGCGCCGTCGCCTTGCGGCTCGACGTGGGCGACAGCGCCGGCTTTGCGGCCTTTGCCACGGCGGTGCGCGAGGCCCTGCAAACACATTGGCAGCGTGAGCGCTTTGATTACTTGCTGAACAACGCTGGTGTGGGCGTGCACGCGAGCTTTGTCGACACCACCGAGGCGCAGTTCGACCAGATGGTGCGTGTGCACCTCAAAGGGCCGTTTCTGCTGACGCAGGCGCTGCTGCCGCTGATGCAGGACGGCGGCCGCATCCTCAACGTGTCGTCGGGCCTGGCTCGCTTCTCGATGCCGGGCTACGCGGCTTACGCGGCCATGAAGGGCGGTATTGAGGTGCTCACGCGTTACCTGGCGCTGGAGCTGGGGCCGCGCCGCATCGCGGTGAACACCATCGCCCCCGGCGCCATCGCCACCGATTTTGGTGGCGGCACCGTGCGCGACAACGCCCAGGTCAACGGTTTCATCGCCTCACAGACCGCGTTGGGCCGGGTGGGCGAGGCCGACGACATCGGCAACGTGATGCGCGCGCTGCTCTCGGACGACATGGGCTGGGTCAACGGCCAGCAACTGGAAGTCTCGGGCGGCATCCACCTGTGATCTCTCAGGAAGGTGCATCGCCATAATCCGGGCGATGCGCAACGACCGCGATGAACACTTCAAGACCGGGCTGCAGATCTTCGCCATCGTCTGCTTGATCGGCCTGTTCTCTGTGATTTTTCACAAGGCCTTCGCCGACATCTCGGTGGTGTGGCAGCAGCACTCGGGTGGCGACTTCTGGGTCGCGCTCGCCCGCTACCTGTTTCGCAATCTGGCGGGCTGAGGCGGTTCCTGCGCCGCCGGCAGGCTACAGCCGCACCCAGCGCGCGTTTTGCTGGTGGCTGCTGAGCACCGCTTCAATGAAGGCCATGCCGTCCAGGCCGTCCTGCAGACCCGGCATGGCGGGGCTCTCGCCACCGCGCCAGGCGCGTGCGAAATCGCGGTAGAGCTCGGCGAAAGCCTCGAAGTAACCCTCGGGGTGGCCGGCGGGAATGCGGCTGGCCGCAGCTTGAGCGGCCGACTGGGGCGCCATGCCCCGGCGCAGCAGGCGCGCTGGCTCGCCCAGCGGGGCGAACCAGAGTTGTTCGGGCTGCTCCTGGTCGAAATGCAGCGAGGCTCGTGTGCCGTACACCCGCAGTCGCAGCGCGTTGCAGGCGCCGCTGGCGACCTGGCTCGCCCAGAGCATGCCGCGCGCGCCCCCTTCAAATCGCAGCATGGCCTGCACGTGGTCGTCGAGCACGCGGCCCGGCACGAAGGTGCTGAGCTCGGCAGAGAGTTCCTGCACGCTCAGACCGCTCACGTAGCGCGCCAGTTGGTAGGCGTGCGTGCCGATGTCGCCCAGCGCACCGGCCGGGCCGGCGCGCTTCGGGTCGGCGCGCCACTCGGCCTGCTTGTTGCCCTGCTGTTCCACCGGCTCGCCCAGCCAGTCCTGCGCGTATTCCACCTGCACGATGCGCAGCTCACCCAGCGCGCCCGCGGCCACCAGGTCGCGCGCCTGCCGCACCATGGGGTAGCCGGCGTAGGTGTGCGTCAGCAAGAACAGCAGGCCGCGTTCGCGCACCGCCTGCGCGAGCGCCTGCGCCTCGGCCAACGAGGTGGCCAGCGGCTTGTCGCAGATCACGTGGATGCCGTGTTCGACAAACGCGCGCGCCACCGGCACATGCAGGTGGTTGGGCGTGGCGATCACCACGGCGTCGATGCCGTCCTCTCGCTGCGCTTCGGCTTTCGCCATCGCTGCAAAGTCGGCGTAGCTTCGATCGGGTGTGATGTGCAGTTTGGCCGCGCTGGCGTGGGCGCGCTCGGGGGTGGACGACAGCACACCGGCCACCAGTTCGAACTGGTCGTCCAGGCGCGCGGCAATGCGGTGCGCCGCGCCGATGAAGCTGCCGTCACCACCGCCCACCATGCCCAGGCGGATGCGGCGCGTGGCGCGGTCGCTGTCTTTGCGATTGATCATGTGGCGCCCCGGTTCAGGCCCAGCAGCGCGGCCAGGGTGGCGGGGTCGCTGTCGCTTGCGGCGAAGTCGTCGAAGGCGCGGTCGGCCACGCGGATGATGTGGTCTCGGATGAAGGCGGCGCCTTCGCGCGCGCCGTCTTCCGGGTGCTTGATGCAGCACTCCCATTCGAGCACGGCCCAGCCGGCGTAGTCGTGCTGCGCCATCTTCGAGAAGATGGCCTTGAAGTCCACCTGCCCGTCGCCGAGCGAGCGGAAGCGGCCCGCGCGGTCGATCCAGTTGGAGAAGCCGCCGTACACGCCCTGCTTGCCGTTGGGGCGGAACTCGGCGTCTTTCACATGGAAGGCGCGGATGCGCTCGTGGTAGTGGTCGATGAAGGCGAGGTAGTCGAGTTGCTGCAGCACGAAGTGGCTCGGGTCGTAGAGGATGTTGGCGCGCGGGTGCTGGCCCACGGCGTCCAGAAAGCGCTCGAAAGTCACGCCGTCGTGCAGGTCTTCGCCGGGGTGCAGTTCGTAGCAGACGTCCACACCCGCGTCGTCAAACGCGTCGAGCACCGGCCGCCAGCGTTTCGCGAGTTCTTCGAAAGCGGCTTCCACCAGACCCGGTGGGCGTTGCGGCCAGGGGTAGAGGTAGGGCCAGGCGAGCGCACCCGAGAACGAAGCGTGGGCCTTCAGGCCCAGGCGCTTCGAGGCTTTCGCTGCCATCAGCAACTGGTCGTGCGCCCACGCGGTGCGCGCGGCGGGGTTGCCCCGCACGTGGGGTGCCGCGAAGGCGTCGAACTGCAGGTCGTAGGCGGGGTGCACGCAGAGCAGCTGGCCTTGCAGGTGGGTCGACAACTCGGTGATCTGCAGGCCGTGCGCAACCAGCTGGCCTTTCACGTCGTCGCAATACGCGTCGCTGGTCGCGGCGCGCTCCAGGTCGAAGATGGCCGCGGCGCTGGTGGGCATCTGCACCCCCTTGTAGCCCAGTGAGCCGGCCCAGCCCGCCAGGCCTTCCAGCGTGTTGAACGGCGCGGCCGGGCCGATGAACTGGGCCAGGAAGATCCCGGGGCCTTGAATGGTTTTCATGCGGGGTCCTCCGGGCGCGCGTTCAGAACGGTGAATTGGGGAAATAGAAGTCCTTGGCGTTTTCCTTGGTGATCAGCACCGAGGGCACGATGGTCGAGGCGGGCAGCTTCTCGCCCTTCTGGCGCGCCAGCGCGGTCATCTTGATGGCCTCGTAGATGAACTTGGGCGAGTACGACACATTGGCCTGGATCAGCGGGTTGCTGCCGTCCATGAGCGTCTTCACCATGGTCTTGGCGCCGGCACCACCGAACACAATTCGGATGTCCTTGCGCTTGGCCTGCTCGATGGCCTTGAGCACACCGAAGGCCATGTCGTCGTCGGCCGCCCACACGGCGTCGATCTCCTTGAAGCGCGTGAGGAAGTCCTGCATCACCTTGAAGGCGTCGTCTCGATTCCAGTTGCCGTGTTTGGCGTCCAGCACCTTGATGCCGGGGTGGTTCTTCATGACCGCGTTGAAGGCGTCCATGCGCTCGTTGTCGATGGTGGTGGGAATGCCGCGCAGCGCCACGACGTTGCCCTTGCCGTTGAGGAACTTGGCCAGGTATTCGGCCGGCACCTTGCCAAAGGCCGTGTTGTCGCCCGACACATACGCGTCCTGCGCGCTGGTGTCGGTGAGGCCGCGGTCGACCACGGTCACGTACACGCCCTTGGCCTTGACCTGTTGCACCGGGCGCGTGAGCGCGGCGGACTCGAAGGGCAGGATCACCAGCGAGTCGATTTTGGTCGCGGTGACCAGGTCCTGCAGCTGGTTGGCCTGCTCCGGCGCGCCACCGGCGGTCTTGATGGTGACCTTGATGTTGGGGTCCTTCTCCAGCTCCTTCTTGGCCTCGCCGGCCCAGTACACCAGGCCGGCGGCAAAGCTGTGGGTGGCGGCCGGGATGGCCACGCCCAGGTTCACCTTGTTCTGGGCCTGCGCCAGCAAGGGGCTGGCGAAGCCGAGGGCCGCGACGGCGGCCAGCGCGAGCAGACGGGAACGGTTCTTCATGGTGCTTGTCTCCTGGAGGTTGTGCTGACAAAAAAACAGAAGGCTTCCAATGCGCCTTCAAGGACGCCGCCGCTGCATGAATGCGACGGCGATGATCACGAAACCCTGCACCGCCGCGTTGAGGTAAACGCTGATGATGCTGGTGAGGTTGAGGATGTTGCTGATGACCGAGAGCAGGATCGCGCCGATCACGGTGCCGCCGATGCTGCCGGCACCACCGCGCAGCGCAGTGCCGCCCACGATCACCGCGGCAATGGCTTCGAGCTCCCACAGCAGGCCGGTGGTGGGCGATGCCGAGCCCAGGCGCGGCACGTAGAGCAACGTGGCCACGCCCACGCACACGCCGAGCAGGGTGTAGGTGAGCACCTTGATGCGGTCCACGTCCACCGCGGCGTAACGCGCCACCTGTTCGTTCGAGCCGATGGCCTGCACATAGCGGCCATAGGCGGTGCGGTTGAGCAGCACCGCGCCGGCAAGGGCCACCAGCGCGAACACCCACACCGGAATGGGAATGCCCAGCAGGCTGCCGTAGTAGACCGGGCCGTAGGTGTCGGCGAGGTTGTTGTCGAGCGCGAGTGCGCCACCGTCGGCGAAGTAGGTGAGGTAGGCGCGGAAGATGCCGAGGGTGCCCAGCGTGACGATGAAGGGCTCGATGCGCCCGCGCGTGATGAGCAGGCCGTGCGCCAGGCCAAACAGCGCGCCCAGCAGCACCGCCGCGCTCATGCCCACCATCACCACCACCACCGGCGGCCAGCCCAGTGGTGCCAGTTTGTTCATGAGCAGGATGGTCACGCCTGCGATCAGCGCGGCCATGGAGCCGACCGACAGGTCGATGCCGCCCGAGATGATCACGAAGCACATGCCCACGGCAATGATGCCGATGAAGGCCGTGCGCGTGAGCACGTTCATGGCGTTGTCGGGGGTGGCGAATTCGCTGTTGAGCAGCGTGCCCGCGATGCACAGCAGCACCAGGCCCAGCATGGGGCCGACGACGGGCAGGCGCAGACCGCGGCGCGTGGTGGGCGCGGCCGGCGCCGCAGGGGGGTCAGTGCGTTCCGGTTGCATGGGCGATGAGTTCCTGTTCGTTGAGTTGCGCGGCCTCGAGCGTGGTCTGCAGGCGGCCCGCGCGCATCACCGCGACGCGGTGGCAAAGGCCGATGAGTTCCATGAGTTCGGATGAGATCACCACCACCGCACGGCCCTCGTTCGCCAGGCGGTGGATGAGGGCATAGATCTCGCGCTTGGCGCCGATGTCCACGCCACGCGTCGGCTCGTCGAGCACCACCACGCGTGGCGCCGGGTGCAGCACCTTGGCCAGCGCGAGCTTTTGCTGGTTGCCGCCCGAGAGCGAGCCGGCCAGCACATCGAGCGAGCCGCAGCGAATGCCGAACTCGCGCACCGCCTCTTCGAGCGCGGCGGTTTCGCTCGCAGGCTTCAGCCAGGGCCGGGCGTATCGGTGCAAGGCCATCAGCGTGAGGTTCTCGCGCAGGCCAAAGCGCACGTGCAGTCCGCGGCCCTTGCGGTCTTCGCTGAGGTAGGTCAGGCCCACGTTGGCCGCCTCTCGTGGCGAGCGTGGCAGCACCGGCGAGCCGGCCACGTCCACGCGCTGTGCGCTGCGCTGGCGCAGGCCGAGCAGGCCTTCAAACAATTCGGTGCGGCCCGCGCCCACCAGGCCCGCAAAGCCGAACACCTCGCCCGCGCGCACCTCGAAGCTCACGTCGTGGGCCCAGCCCGGCACGTTCATGCCCTGCACTGAGAGCAGCACCGGCGCGTCGGCCGGCACCTCGCCGCGCGGCGGGTAGAGGTCGGCGAGCTCGCGACCCACCATCAGGTTCGCCATCTGCGCGCGTGTGAGCGACGCGGTGGGCTGCTGCGAGACCACGCGGCCGTCGCGCATCACCACCACCTCGTCGGTGATCTGCTCCACTTCGTCGAGCTTGTGCGAGATGAAGACGATGGTCACGCCCTCGGCCTTCATGCGCGCCACCAGATCGAACAGGCGCCCGGTCTCGCCGGGGGTGAGCGTGGCGGTGGGCTCGTCCATGATGAGCACGCGCGCATGGCGCGACAGCGCCTTGGCGATCTCCACCAGCTGGCGTTCGGCCACGATGAGTTCACGCACGCGCGTCTGCGGGTTCACCTTCTGCAGGCCGACCGAGTCGAGCACGCCGCGCGCGATCTTCTGCATGCCGGCGTCGTCGAGCCACATTGAGAAAGGGCCTCGCCGCTGCTCGTGGCCCAGAAAAATGTTCTGCGCCACCGTGAGGTCTTCGGCCAGGTTGAACTCCTGGTGGATCAGCACGATGCCTTCGGCCTCGGCGGCGCGGGGCCCGTCAAACTGCACGCCGCGGCCGTTCACCACCAGCGAACCCTCGCTGGCTTGTTCGTAGCCCGCGAGGATCTTCATGAGGGTGGACTTGCCCGCGCCGTTTTCGCCCAGCAGCCCCACCACCCGCCCGGGCTCGAACGCCAGGTCGACCCCGTGCAGCACCTGCACCGGGCCGAAGCGCTTGACGATGCCGCGCAGTTCGACGCGCACACCGGCGGTGGCCATCACGCCGTCTCCATCTGGCGCAGGCTTTCCTGCATGGCGAGCACGCCCGCGCCGATGAGCCCGGCGCGTTCGCCCAGCGGCGTGTATTGAATTTCGAGATGGCGCGTGGAGAGCGCGAGCGAGCGGTGGTACACGCTTTGGCGCACGGCGGCAAGAAACAGCGGCCCCACGCGTGTGATGCCACCGCCGATGAACACGTGCGAGGGGTTGAAGAAGTTCACCACCGAGGCCACCATCTGCCCCACCAGCGCACCCGAGCGCTGCACCACCTGGTTGGCCGCCATGTCGCCGGCGCGGCAGGCCTCGGCCACGTCCTGCAGGCGCAGCGGGCCGCGCTCGGCGAGCATGCGCGCGAGCAGCGGGCTCTGGCCCGCCTCGGCGGCCTCGGTGGCCATGCGTGCAATGGCCGGGCCCGCCGCCAAGGTCTCCACGCAGCCCAGGTTGCCGCAGTGGCAGCGCGGTCCGTCGGGCACCACGCTGATGTGGCCCACGTCGCCCGCGGAGCCGTTGGCGCCCCGGTACACCTGGCCCTGGCAGACGATGCCGCAGCCCACGCCGGTGCCCACCTTCACCACCAGAAAGTTCTGCAGGCTGCGCTGCATGCGCCAGAGCTCGCCCAGCGCCATAACATTCACGTCGTTGTCCACGAACACCGGCGCGGAGAACTCGGCGGCGAGGTCGTCGCGGATGGAGTAGCCGTCCCACAGCGGCATGAGCGGCGGGCTCACGAGTTGCCCGCTGTCGAAGTCAACCGGGCCGGGCAGGCCGATGCCGATGCCGATGACCTGGCGCGGCGCCACGGCGCAGCGCGCCAGCAGCTCGTGCATGAGGATGCGGATGCGCGAGAGCACGGGGCCTGGGCCATCGCGCACGTCGGCCGGTTCGCTGTGGTGCGCCATCACGGCGAGGTCGGGGCTCAGGATGCCGACCTCCAGTCCGGTGGCGCCCACGGCCACGCCGATGAGCACACCCAGGCTTCGGCTCAGCCGCAATGTTTCAGCGCGGCGCCCGCCGGTGGGCACCTGGTCACCGGTCTGTTCCAGCAGGCCCTGTTCCAGCAGGTCGGCCACCGCCGCGTTGGCACGGGTCTTGGAGAACGACGAAGCAGCGGCCAGCGCATCGCGCGACATGCCGCTGGACCAGAACACGTGGTCCAGCACCGTGCGTTCACCGCTTTTGAGGTCTCTCCAGTCCAAGGGCTTGTCTCCGTCTGTGGTGTGCCGTCGTGGTGCGGCACTGGGGACGGATGCTATGCGGTCGAATTCGACCCGGCAAGATCGAACATCGACCCAAAACGGGTCAAGGTTGCCCGGGAAGCTGTTCGCGCAGGTCGGCGTGGTCCGGGTAGGGCGCTGGTGGCTCGGTGCGCGCCGGCTCTCCGGCCAGTTGGCTGGACAGGCCGTGGTTGACGTCGCGGTGGTGCGCCTCGTCGGCGCGCACCACCAGCACCACGTCGCGCAAGGTGGCGTTGTCGCTGAGCTTCCAGTAGCGCTTGGCAATGTCTGGCGCGGGGCCGTTGGGTGCGCGGCCCGAGTCGATCTCGGCCAGGTACTGCGTGTAGCTGATCACCGCTTCTTCTTCGAAGTAGCCCACCAGGCGGTGGGCCGTGCGGCGCGAGACGAGGTACAGAAAAAAGAACCCGAGGTAGAAGACCCACTGCGCAAAGAGGATGAGCCAACGTTCCAGCGCGGTGGGTCTGGCGACCTCGATGAAGGTCATCAGGTGCATGCGCTCGTTTTCTGCTTCTTCCATCAGCGTGCGGATCCAGCCTTCATCGTTGACCATGCGGCGCAAGGAATGCAGATGGGTGAGCGTGGCGCCCACCATGCCCGGCACGGCCGCCACCGTCTCCAGCACGATGGCGCGGTGGCCGTAACGTTTGGCAAAGAACGCATCCGCAAGAAATCGCAGCAGCTTCGTCACGCCGCGCGCGAAGTGGTCGCTGGCGGTGCGGGGTGGGTGGTGCAGCGGGGCGTCGTCGGTCATGGATCTCCGTTCGGGTGGGTGCTGCCAGACATCCTGAGGGGTGCGCCGGGGGTGGTCTGGGCGCTGGCGCACAGATGCGATGGCGCATCCCGCCCAAGCTGCTTGATCGCGCACGGTTTGACCTGAGTCAACAGGCTTGGGAGGATCGTGCTTCACACTGAATCCACCTTGCAGCAGTCTTCTGCCCGCATTCAATGAAAGGCCGACCGATGTTTCCAGAGTACCGAGAGCTCATCACCAGCCTCAAGAACAACGACCACCATTTCACACGCTTGTTCGACAGGCACAACGAGCTCGATCAAAAGATCAAGAACATGGAGGAGGGCATCGAGATGGCGACCCACATCGAGATCGAAACGCTCAAACGCGAGAAGCTGCAACTCAAGGACGAGCTGTACGCCGTCTTGAAGAAGGCCAGCAGCACCTGACCCATCCGGTTTTCAACCGTTCCAGGAGGACCCATGGCCACCATGATGAAAGCAGCGGTCTTCGTCGAGAAGAACCGCATCGAGGTGGTGGACAAGCCCATCCCCGACGTGGGCCCCAACGATGCGCTGATCCGCATCACGACCACCACCATTTGCGGCACTGACGTGCACATCCTCAAAGGTGAGTACCCGGTGGCCAAGGGCCTGACCATTGGCCACGAACCGGTGGGCGTGATCGAAAAACTGGGCAGCGCCGTGCAGGGCTACTCCGAGGGCCAGCGCGTGATCGCCGGCGCCATCTGCCCCAACTTCAACTCGTACGCCGCACAAGACGGCGCGCCCTCGCAGGACGGCAGCTACCTGATTCCGCAAGGCCTGTGTGGCTGCCACGGTTTCAAGGCCACGGCGGGCTGGCGCTTCGGCAACCTGATCGACGGCACCCAGGCCGAATACGTGCTGGTGCCCGATGCACAGGCCAACCTCGCGCCCATTCCCGACGGCTTGACCGACGAACAGGTGTTGATGTGCCCCGACATCATGTCCACCGGCTTCAAGGGGGCGGAGAACGCCAACATCCGCATCGGCGACACGGTGGTGGTGTTTGCGCAAGGCCCCATCGGCCTGTGTGCCACGGCCGGGGCGCGCTTGCTGGGCGCCTCCACCATCATCGGCGTGGACGGCAACGACCACCGCCTGGACATCGCGAAGAAGATGGGCGCCGACATCACGCTCAACTTCAAGAACTGCGACGTGGTCGACGAGATCATGAAGATCACCGGCGGGCGCGGCGTGGATTCGTCCATCGAAGCGCTGGGCACACAGGCCACCTTCGAATCGGCCTTGCGTGTGCTCAAGCCCGGTGGCACCTTG
The DNA here is from genome assembly GCA_040385485.1 of Pseudomonadota bacterium. Taxonomy (GTDB): domain Bacteria; phylum Pseudomonadota; class Gammaproteobacteria; order Burkholderiales; family Burkholderiaceae_C; genus Hydrogenophaga. The sequence goes on from JAZKHJ010000005.1 coordinate 34,304, forward strand.
TCCAGCCTGGGCGTGTATTCGAGCGACCTCACCATTCCGCTGTCGGCCTTCGCCGCCGGCCTGGGCGACCACCGCATCAATACCGCGCTGTGCCCGGGCGGCAAGGAGCGCATGCGCCGGCTCATGAACGTGGTGGCCTCGGGCCGCATCGATCTGGGCCTGATGGTCACGCACCAGTTCAAGCTCGACGACATCGTGGCGGCCTACGAGCTGTTTGCGAACCAGCGCGACGGGGTGTTGAAGGTGGCGATCAAGCCTTGAGGCCATGGCGCGGTGACGCGCCGCCTTTCTCTTCTCGAAAGCCCACTTGCCTTGACTCAAGTCAAGGTGCAAGGGGCCTCACAGGCTCAGCATCGAGCGCGATGCATCGCAAGCCACTTGCCATCCTGACGGGGCGGCGTCAGCGTCACTGGAGGCACACACCATGACAAACCAAACGAGCCCGCAGGCGCCAGTGACAGCCGCGCCCAGCGTTCAAGACCGGTTTCCAACCGCATACACCATCCTCTTCGCGCTGATCATCCTGATGGCCGCGCTCACCTGGATCCTGCCCGCCGGCCAGTACCAGCGGGTGGCCAATGAGGCCCTGGGCAAGGACGCGCCGGTGCCAGGCACCTACCAGGTGGTGGAGGCGGCGCCGCAGGGCATGGTCGACGTGCTGATGGCGCCCATCACCGGCTTCTACAACCAGACCACGGGCATGGCCAACGCCATCGACGTGTCGCTGTTCGTGCTCGTCATCGGCGGCTTCCTGGGTGTGGTGAACGCCACCGGCGCCGTCAACACCGGCATCGAGCGCGTGATGCTGCGATTGAAGGGGCGCGAGAAATGGATGATCCCGGCCCTGATGTTGCTGTTTGCCGCTGGCGGCACCACCTACGGCATGGCCGAGGAGACGCTGGCGTTCTATGTGTTGCTGATCCCGCTGATGATCGCGGTGGGCTACGACGCGCTCACCGGCGTGGCGGTGATCATGGTGGGCGCCGGCGTAGGCGTGATCGGCTCCACCATCAACCCGTTCTCCACCGCCATCGCATCCAACGCGGCCGGCATTCCGTTCACGCAGGGGCTGGCCTTGCGGCTGGTGATCCTGGCGCTGGGCTGGCTCATCTGCGTGGTCTACGTGATGCGCTATGCCGAGCGGGTGCGCAAGGACCCCTCGTCCTCGCTGGTGGCCGATCTCAAGAATTCCAACGAGGCGCATTTCCTGCGCAACCGCGAAAGCCACCGCGAGGCGGTGCTCACCGGCCGGCAAAAAAACATCCTGCTGATGTTCGGCGCCACCTTCGCCGCCATGGTCTGGGGCGTGGCCTCGCAGGGCTGGTGGATGGCCGAGATGTCGGCCCTGTTCCTGGCTTCGGCCATCGCGGTGGGCCTGGTGGCGTGGATGGGCGAGAAGCCCTTCACCACCGCCTTCGTCGACGGCTCGCGCGATCTGCTGGGCGTGGCCCTGGTGATCGGCCTGGCGCGCGGCATCGTGGTCATCATGGACCAGGGGAAGATCACCGACACCATCCTGCACACCTTCGAAGGCTGGATCAGCGGCATGCCCGACGTGGCCTTTGTCAACGCGCTGTTCGCCACCGAAGGTCTGCTCAGCCTGCTGGTGCCGTCGACCTCGGGGCTGGCTGTGTTGAGCATGCCCATCCTGGCGCCGCTGTCCGACTTCGCTGGCGTGCCGCGCGAGCTGGCCGTGACCGCGTTCCAGACCGCGATCGGCATCACCAACCTGGTGACACCCACCTACGCCGTGGTGGTGGGCGGGCTGGCCATCGGCCGTGTGCCCTACCAGCGCTGGGTGCGATTCATCTGGCCCTTGATGCTGATGCTGGCGCTGCTCAGCATGGCTTCGCTGAGCGCGGCGGTTCTGCTGTGAGCGCGGTCGACACCACCCAGGCCGGTACCAGCCGGCTGGGCGTGTATTCCGAGGTGGGCAAGCTGCGGCGCGTGCTGGTCAGCGCGCCTGGCCTGGCGCACGAGCGCCTCACCCCGGCGAACTGCGATGCCTTGTTGTTCGACGACGTGTTCTGGGTGCAGCAGGCGCGCACCGACCATTTCGACTTTGTCTCCAAGATGCAGGACCGTGGCGTCGAGGTGCTGGAGATGGGCGAGCTGCTCGCCGAGACCCTGGCCATTCCGGCCGCGCGCGACTGGGTGCTGCAGCGCAAGATCACGCCGGACCACGTGGGCGTGGGCATGCTCGACGAGCTCAAGGGCTGGTTGTGGGAGCTGCCCGCCGACGCGCTGGCGCGCTACCTCATCGGCGGTGTGGCGGTGCACGACCTGCCGTTCAAGCCGGCCGGCATGTTCGGGCCCTATCTGGGAGCCGACGGCTTCGTGCTGCCGCCGCTGCCCAACATGCTGTTCACACGCGACACCAGCGCATGGATCTACGGCGGCGTCACGCTCAACCCCATGCACTGGCCGGCGCGACGGCAGGAAACCCTGCTGACCGCTGCCGTGTACCGCCACCACCCGCTGTTTGCACAGGCCGGCTTCCCGGTGTGGTGGGGCGACCCCGACGTGGACCACGGCCCGGCCACGCTGGAAGGTGGCGACATCATGCCGATCGGCAACGGCGTGGTCCTGATCGGCATGGGCGAGCGCAGCACGCCGCAGGCGGTGGGGCAACTGGCGAAGGCCCTGTTCGCGGCGGGCGCCGTGCAGCGCGTGGTGGCCTGCCAGATGCCGCAGTCGCGCGCGGCCATGCACCTGGACACGGTGTTCTCTTTCTGCGACCGCGACACCGTGACCAGCTTCGTGGACGTGGCAGCGCAGATCGTCTGCCACAGCCTGTACCCGGACGGGCGCGGCGGCATCGACCACCGGCGCGAGAGCCTGTCGCTGTTCGAGGTGGTGGCGCAGTGCCTCGGCCTGAAGCAGCTGCGCGTGATACCGACCGGTGGCGACAGCTACGAGCAGGCGCGCGAACAATGGGACGACGGCAACAACCTGGTCGCCATCGAGCCTGGCGTGGTGATCGCCTACGACCGCAACACCCACACCAACACCCTGCTGCGCAAGGCCGGCATCGAGGTCATCACCATCCGCGGCAGCGAACTCGGCCGCGGCCGGGGCGGCGGCCACTGCATGACCTGTCCGATCTGGCGCGAGGCCTGAAAGAAAACACCATGGCATTCAATCTGAAAAACCGCAGCCTCCTGAGCTTGCGCGACTACACGGCGGGCGAGATCGGCTTCCTGCTCAAGCTCGCCGCCGACCTGAAGGCCGCCAAGTACGCCGGCACCGAGCAGCCGATGCTGCGCGGCAAGGAGATCGCCCTCATCTTCGAGAAGGACTCGACGCGCACCCGCGTCGGCTTCGAGGTGGCGGCGCACGACCAGGGCGCCACCGTCACCTACCTCGGGCCCTCGGGCAGTCACATCGGCCACAAGGAGTCGATCAAGGACACGGCGCGGGTGCTGGGGCGCGTGTACGACGCGATCGAGTACCGCGGCTTTGGCCAGGCGGTGGTGGAGACGCTGGCGCAGTGGTCGGGCGTGCCGGTCTACAACGGTCTGACCGACCAGTTCCACCCCACGCAGATCCTGGCCGACCTGCTGACCATGCGCGAGCACTGCGAAAAGCCGCTGCGCGAGATCGCCTTCTGCTTTCTCGGCGACACCGGCAACAACATGGGCGACTCGCTGCTGATCGGCGCGGCCAAGCTGGGCATGGACGTGCGCCTGTGCGGGCCGGCCTCGCTGTGGCCGGACCCGGCCATCGTCGATGAAGCGTCGGCGCTGGCCCGGGAGAGCGGAGCGCGCGTGCTGCTGACCGAGGACGTGGCCGCCGGCGTGAAGGGCTGCGACTTCCTCTACACCGACGTCTGGGTCTCGATGGGCGAACCGGAATCGGTCTGGGCCGAGCGCATCCGGCTGCTGCTGCCCTACCAGGTCAATGCCGCGGCGATGGCGCAGACCGGCAACCCGCGCGTGCGCTTCATGCACTGCCTGCCGGCCTTCCACAACACCGAGACCGAGGTGGGCGCGCAGATCGAGCGGCTGCACGGCATCACCGCCATGGAAGTGACCGACGAGGTGTTCGAGAGCCCGGCGTCCATCGTGTTCGACCAGGCGGAGAACCGCATGCACACCATCAAGGCGGTATTGGTCGCCACCCTGGGAGGCTGAGATGGCCCGCGTTGTGGTTGCCCTGGGTGGCAACGCGCTGTTGCGGCGCGGCGAGCCGGTGAGCGCGGCGACGCAGCGCGACAACATCCGCCGCGCGGCGCTGGCGCTGGCGCAGCTCATGGCCGAGGGGCACCAGCTGGTCGTCACCCACGGCAACGGGCCGCAGGTTGGCCTGCTCGCGCTGCAGGGCGAGGCCGCCGGCAAGGGCGCCTTTCCGCTCGACGTGCTCGGCGCGGAGACCGAGGGCATGATCGGCTACGTGTTGCAGCAGGAGCTGGACAACGCCTATGCAGGCGCGGCGCGCTTCGCCACGCTGCTGACGCAGGTCGAGGTGGACCCACATGACCCCGCGTTCGATGCCCCGAGCAAGCCCGTTGGATCGGTCTACAGCGAGGCCGATGCGAAACGCCTGGCCGAGCAGCGCGGTTGGTCCATCGCGCGCGACGGCACGGCCTGGCGCCGCGTCGTGGCCTCACCGAAGCCGGTGCGCATTCTTGAGATCGAGGTGATCCGCCTGCTGGTGGCGCAGGGCGTGACCGTGATCTGCGCAGGAGGCGGCGGCATTCCGGTGACGCAGCGCGCCGACGGCGCCTACATCGGCGTGGAGGCCGTGATCGACAAGGACCACGCCAGCGGCCTGCTGGCCGCCGAGTTGCAGGCCGATGCCTTCCTCATGCTGACCGACGTGCCGGCGGTGTTCACCGGCTGGGGCACACCGGCGCAACGCGCGTTGGGTGACGTGACGCCGCAGCAGCTCGCCGCGCTGGACTTTGCCGCTGGCTCCATGGGCCCCAAGGTGCAGGCCGCCTGCGATTTCGTGAACCGCAGCGGCGGCATGGCCGGTATTGGTGCGCTGGACGATGCCTCCGCCATCCTGGCGCGGCGAGCCGGCACGCGGGTGGTGAACAGCCTTGCCACATGATGCGAGGGTGCTCGGCAGACTGCTGGGCATCGAAGCACGGTAGATCTCAAGCCAGATCAGCGGCCTCATACAGCGGCCGGATCTCGATCTCGCTCGGTCCCGGCATGGGATTCGGACAGCGCCGCACCCAGGCGACCGCTTCCTCCATGTCCCCAGTCTCCCAGGGGGTGGCCTGCAAGCCCTTTTCGCTGTCTTCAGTCGCCTTCACGAGCACCATCACGCGCATGGCCATCTCCTTGGTGGGTCCGGCCGAATCGGCCAGGTAGTGGAACGACGAAGGGCGAAATCGGAAATCGACACGCAGGGATGTCGCGTCCTCAGCCGCCCACCGGCGCCAGCCAGGCGCGCAGGTAGGGCAGCAGCCGGTCCTTCATGGGCTTGTCTCGGTGCAGGGCGCAGAAGTTCAGCGCCAGGGTCTGCACCAGGAACGCTTCAACACCCTCGACCAGGATGTCCTTAGGCACGTCCTTGCGGAACGCGCCCCCGCCGAGCCACTGGCCCAGGATCTCTTCGAGCCGGCCGAAGGTGAGGGCGATCGGGCCGATCTCTTCCATGGCGGCCGCCCCCGAACGGCGCAGGATCACGTCGAACACATAACGCTCGGACGCCATCAGGTCCACCACCGGCATCAAGCGCTTGGCCAGCTGGTCCACATCGCGCGGGGCGGGCCGTGTGGCCATCTGGTCGAGCAGGGCATTGATGCGCTCGCCTATGAGCAGATCCATCAGCTCGTCCTTGTCCTTGAAGTGCGCAAAGAAGGTGCCCTTGGCCACACCCGCGCCCAGCACCACCTCTTCGATGCGCAAGGCCTCGAAGCCTTTGTCGGTCACGAGCTCGTGCGCCACGGCGGTGAGGCGGGCGCGGGTGTCAAGGGTTCGTTGCTGGACGGCTTTTCGCATGGGACTGGGCTCACTTAAAAAGTGACCGAAGTCAAAATAAATTGACCATGGTCAAAGAAATGGCTATAAAACTGACTCCGGTCAATTTTACAGGAGCCTGCTCATGAAACGCATCTTCATCCTCAATGGCCATCCGGCCGAGACCTCACTCTCCCGAACCCTGGTGGAAGCCTACGCCGACGCCGCGCGCCAGGCGGGCCACGAGGTTCGTCTCACCCACCTGCACGACCTGCACTTCGACACCGACTTTGGCTGGGTCGATGTCGAGAACCCCAAGCCGCTGGAGCCCGAGCTGGAACAGCTGCTGCAAGACCTGTCGTGGAGCGAACATTTCATGATGTCCACCCCCATGTGGTGGGGCGGCCTGCCCGCCAAACTCAAGGGCCTGTTTGACCGGGCGCTGTTGCCCGGGCGCGCTTACGACACTCGCAACAAGAGCCTCATCGGTCTACCCCGCCCGATGCTCACGGGACGCACGGCGCGCGTGGTGATCACCTCAGATACGCCCGGCTGGTTCATGCGGCTGGCCTACAAGAACGCGCTGATCTGGCAACTGCGCCGGCAGATCCTGGAGTTCGTCGGCCTCAAGCCGACCCGGCTCACGCACCTGGGGCCGGCGAGCGAGCCGAAGGCGGGGGAGGTGCAGCGGTGGGTGGCGCAGGTGCGGGAGTTGGGGAGTCGGGCGGCTTGAGGGGGTGGGCTCGGGAGGCACAAAGCGCGTAAGAAGAATCCCGTTAGAGTGGTGGCGGATCACTTTTTCGGGGAGAGGAACATGGCCACAAGACAAGCAGCGTCGGGCACCGTCAGAGCGGGCATTGGCGGCTGGACGTACGAACCCTGGCGCGACAACTTCTACCCCAAGGGGCTCGCGCACAGCAAAGAGCTCGCGTTCGCCAGCGCTCACCTCACGGCGATCGAGGTCAATGGCACTTACTACAGCACCTTCAAACCAGCGACCTTTGCGAAATGGCGGGACGAGACAACCGACGGTTTCATGTTCTCGCTCAAGGCCAACCGCTTCGCCACCAACCGCAAGGTGCTGGCCGACGCGGGCGAGTCCATCGAACGTTTCGTCGGCAGCGGCCTGAGCGAGCTGGGCCCCAAGCTCGGGCCAATCGTGTGGCAATTCGCGCCAACCAAGCTGTTCGATCCGGTGGACTTCGAGGCTTTCCTGAAGCTGCTGCCGGGCAAGGTGGACGGCTTGCCCCTGCGCCACGCGTTGGATGTGCGGCACAACAGTTTCATGGACCCTGCCTACCTGGCGCTGGCGCGCAAGTACCGGTGCGCGACGGTGTTCACCGATTCGGACGACTATCCCTCGTTTGCCGACCTGACGGCGGACGTCGTCTACGCGCGTTTGATGCGCACAGATCCGAAGGTGAAGACGGGTTATGCGCCCAAGGTCCTGGACCGGTGGGCCGAGGCAGCGAAGACATGGGCGGCGGGCGGCGAGCCCGCGGATGTGCCACGGCTGGAAGACGCCGGAAAGAAGGCCGGGCCGCGTGACGTGTTCATGTACTTCATCAGCGGCGCCAAGGAGCGGGCGCCCGCCGCGGCGATGGCCTTGATCGAGCGCCTGAACAAGGCTGCCCATGCCTGAACCTGCGGGCCCTCGGCCGCTGCGCCGAGCAAACCGCTCAGCGTTCGTGGTCTTTATGGCACGCGGTACAGCGCGCAGAGCTTGTTGCCGTCAGGGTCGCGCACATAGGCCAGGTGCATGCTGCCCGAGGGGCCACCACGCGGGCCGGGTGCTTCTTCAATCGACACGCCACCATGCGCCACTGCGGTGTCGTGAAACGCCTGCAATTGCTCGGGTGACGAGCACTTGAACCCGATGGTGCCGCCGTTGGCGGGGCACGCCGTTTCCCCGTTGATGGGTTCGCTCACGCAGAACGAGGTGCCTTCGTGGCGGAAGAAGAGCCGCTTGTGGCCCGAGCCCGCCGTGTTCTGCACCGGTTCACCCACGCCAAGCGTGCCGAGCACCGCGGTGTAGAAGGTCTTCGAGCGCTCAAGGTCGTTGGACCCAACCATCACATGACTGAACATTGTTATTTCCTTGCGGCAAAAGATTTTGCCGGTGGATGGTAGCGCCCGGTGAAGAGCTGTGTGGGTTGCAAGGCTGAAAGTGGCGTGTTGGCTCAGCCACCAAGCCCTGACGGCGTCAACCGAGATCGGCCGGCTCGTACGGCGGGCGAAGCTCTGCTTGGGGATTGCATGCTGCTAGACCGACTAAGGCAGCAGATGCTGGCACTCTCGCATAGCGCACTGCTGCTTTTTCGATTCAGGCGCTGACTTCAGTCTAACCAAGCCATGACCCTCTTCGCCAGCGCTTCGGTGCTGATACCGTAGCGGTCGTGCAGCGTGGGCAGAGCACCCGCATCCAGGTACGCATCGGGTAGACCCGCGAGGCGGAAGCGCGCGGGTTGCACACCGTTCTGCAGCAAGGCACTCGCCACGGCCTCGCCCAGACCACCGATGACCGAATGGTTTTCTGCGACCACCACCAAACGCGGCTTACGCAGCACCTCGGCCAGGATAGTCACTTCGTCCAGCGGCTTGATCGTCGGACAGTGCAACACCGAAACTCCAATGTTGTCGGCCTTCAGGCTTTGCGCCACTTCAAGCGCGCGCATGGTCAGGAACCCGCTGGAGATGATGAGCACATCGTCACCATCCACCAGGCGCTTGGCCTTGCCGAGTTCGAACTTGTAGTCGTATTCGTCGAGCACCAGCGGCACATTGCCACGCAGCAGGCGCATGTAGACAGGGCCGTTGTGCGCTGCCATCTGCGGCACCGCCTGCTCAAGGTCCAACGCGTCACACGGATCGATGATGGTCAGGCCCGGGATGCCGCGCATCATGGCAAGGTCTTCCGTCGCCTGATGGCTGGGGCCATACCCTGTGGTCAAGCCTGGAAGTGCGCAACACATCTTCACGTTTAGGTTCTCCTCGGCGATGACTTGATGGATGAAGTCGTAGGCCCGGCGCGTGCCAAACACGGCGTAAGTGGTCACGAAAGGCATCAGCCCCGCCTTGGCCATGCCGCCGGCGGCACCCATGAGCAGTTGCTCGGCCATGCCCATTTGGAAGTAGCGTTCGGGGTAGGCCTGCGCGAACAGGTGTAGGTCGGTGTACTTGCCCAGGTCGGCCGTCATGCCGACGATTTCAGGACGGCTCGCGGCCAGCTCGACCAGGGCTTTGCCGAACGGTGCGGCCTTCACGCGCTGCCCTTCACTCGCGATGGACGCGATCATGGCGGAGGTGGTGAGGCGGGGCTTCTTCTCTGCGACGGTGTTCATGCTGCGGCTCCTGTGGGCACGGATTTGTCAAGGACGGCGAGGGCCTGTTGCCACTCGGGCGGGTCCACGCGAATGAAGTGGTTCTTGTCGCGCGTCTCCAGAAACGGCACACCCTTGCCCATCAGGGTGTTGAACAGGATCACACGCGGCTTGGCATCTGAGAGTGCACGGGCGTTGTCGAAGGCGGCCAGCACGGCGGCCATGTCGTTGCCATCGATGCGCTGCACATGCCAGCCGAAGGCCACCCACTTGTCGGCTAACGGCTCGAAGCCCAGCACCTTGCTGGATGGACCGTCGGCTTGTTGGTTGTTGATGTCCACCAGGCAGATCAGGTTGCCCAGCCCATGGTGAGCGGCCGACATTGCGGCTTCCCAGGTGGAACCCTCATCGAGTTCACCATCGGACATGGAGTTGTAGACAAAAGCCGGGTTCTTTTGGTGGCGCAGGCCCAGCGCCATACCCACGGCGATGGGCAGGCCCTGACCGAGCGAGCCGCCAGACATTTCCATGCCCGGCGTGTAGGTGGCCATACCCGACATAGGCAGGCGGCTGTCGTCGCTGCCGTAGGTCTCGAGTTCTTCCTCCGGAATGATCTTCGCTTCGATCAGCGCGGCGTAGTGGGCAATGGCGTAGTGACCGTGCGAGAGCAGGAAGCGGTCGCGGCCTTCCCACTCGGGTTCATCTGGCTTGAAGTTGAGCGCGTGGCCGTACGCCACGGCCAGCACATCGGCCCAGCCCAAGGCCTGGCCGATGTAGCCCTGGCCCTGGACCTCGCCCATGCGAAGCGCAAAGCGGCGGATGCGGTGCGCGCATTGCGAAAGTGCAGGCACTTGGTCAACGGATGTAGTCATGAAGATCTCCTAAAAGAAAAACTGGGCTCAGCGCAGGATGGCGGCGGGCACGTAGGACACCAGAGCCAGGACGGCGAAGGCGACGAAGTAGAAAGGGCCGAGTTCGCGCACCGTCTGGCCAACCTTGACTTTGGCCAGCGCGCTTGTGATGAAGAGCGTGGTGCCCACCGGGGGCGTGTACAGGCCTACCGCGAGGTTCACAACCATCATGATTCCCAGCTGTACCGGGTCCATGCCGATGCTCTGGGCCAGGGGCAGGAAAACCGGTGTGAGCAGAAGGATGGCGGCTGGCAGGTCGATGAACATGCCGATGAACAGCATGATCAGATTCATGATGAGGATCACGACCCATTCCTGGTCCACGTTCTGCGTCACCCAGTTCGCAATGCCTGTAGGCATCTGGTCGTAGGTCAGCAGCCAGCCGATAGCGGCGGAGGCCATGATCACCAGCAGCACCACACCCGTGGCCAGACCGGCGGAGACCACAGCGTCGTTCAGGCGCTTGAACGAGAGGTCGCGGTAGATCACGACAGAGACGGCAGCGGCGTACAGCGTGGACAACACGGCCACTTCCGTCGGTGTGGCGATGCCGAAGCGCAGGAACACCACAATCAGCGCTGGCAGCAGCAAAGCAGGCGATGCGTACAGCAGGTGGATGCGGAACACGCTCCAGTCGATGGGTGTGAGGTCGCGCGGGAAGTTGCGGCGCTTGCCGACCCACCAGCACATGAACATGAAACCCCCACACATCAGCAGGCCAGGTAGGACGCCGGCGACAAACAGCGCAGCGATGGAGGCGTTGGCTGTCAGCGCGAACAGGATCATCGGGATCGAGGGCGGGATCAGGATGTCGATGGTCGCGGCCGAGGCCAGGGTGGCGGCCGAGAAGGCCGGCGGATAGCCCAGTCGCTTGTGCCAGGGAATCAGCAGCGAACCGATGGCCGATGCGTCCGCCACGGCCGAGCCCGAAACACCGCCGAACAGTGTGGAGGAGAGCACACCCACCTGCGCCGGGCCACCGTGGAAACGACCGATCAATGAGCTCAGCACGCCCACCAGCGCGGTGCCCAAGCGCCCGCCCATCATGAGCGAGCCGGTGAGCATGAAGAAGGGAATGGCGATCAGCGGGAAGCTCTGCACCTGCGCCACCATTTGCTGCACCAGCAGATCCAGCGGGACACGGTCGGAGGTGGCAGCGGCGGCCATGGCGGCCACCAGCAGTGCGTGGGCAATGGGCATGGCCAGCACGGCTGCGCCGAGAAAGACCAGAAGAATGAGAGCGCTCATGGCGAATCCTTTGGGTGTGTGGCGGGGTGGGTTACCAGTGCGCCGTGGGCACCACCGGTTCGTCGCCAGGGGCGTGCTCCACGGGGGCATCTGCCAGGCGTTCCAGGCTGACTTGCATGCCAGCAGGCCCAACATCAGCAGACCCACCATGACGCAGCCGTAAGTGGCGGAGCCAGGGATCTGCAAGATGGCCGATTTTTCGTCGTGCACGATCTCCAGCATCTGGAACGTGGCCCAGGCCAGCGTGCCGTAGAGGGCAGCGACCACCAGCCAGGTGCCGATGGAGGTCCAACGGCGCAGCGCGGCAGGCATGGTGTCCATCAGGAAGCTGGTGGTGATGTGGGCACCATGCGCCGCTGCCAGCACCACACCCGACATGACCAGCCAGGGGAACAACAGCTCGGGCACTTCGTTGGCCCACTGCAGGCTGCTGCCGGTGGCGTAGCGCAGCACGGTGTTGACCACCAGGATCACGAAGATGACAGACGTGCTGATCCACAGAAACAGACGGCACAAGGCGACGACGGCCCGTTCGATGAGGTTCATCGGAATACTCCTTGGGCTGCTTGGGCCCGGGTGGGGAACCCTTCCCATGCAGCGGCTGCAGGGAAGGACTGGCTGGAGATCGGGTTGGGATCTGCGTGCCGTTCAGCGAGCGGCAGCGATGACCTTTTTGAGGTACGGGCCGATGGGTGTGGCCAGCCACTTGTCATCAACCGCAGCGGTGGCCTTGGCGAAGGCGCTCTTGTCCACCGTGGTCACTTGCACGCCCTTGGCCTTCAAGTCGTCCAGCAGCTTGGCGTCGGCGTCGGCCGAGAGCTTGCGCTGCAGCGCAGTGGCCTCGGCGGCAGCATCCTTGACTGCCTTGCGGTCCGCATCGGGGAGGCGGTCCCAGGTGCGTTTGCTCATCAAGAAGGGAGTCATCTGGAACATGTGGCTGGTGAGAGCCAGATGCTTCTGCACCTCGTAGAGTTTGCTGGCGTGGATGTTGACCAGGGGGTTCTCCTGGCCATCCACCACGCCTTGTTGCAGCGCCACGTAGAGCTCGGCAAATTTGATCTGCTGTGCTTCGGCTCCCAGGGCCTGCATGATGTCCACCAGCACGGCGTCGGGCGGGGTGCGCATTTTCAGACCCTTCATGTCCTCGACCTTGCTGAGCGGGCGCTTGCTGTTGGTCATGTGGCGGATGCCGTTGTCCCAGTAGCCCAGCACCACCATGCCTTTGTCTGCCGACTTCTGTGCCAGTTCTTGGCCCAGCGGCCCGTCAAGCAGTTTGAAAGCTTGTGCGGGGGTAGAGAACATGAACGGCATGCCATAAGCCGCGTACTCGGGCACCGCAGACGAGATGGCGCCTTGTGAGTTCGCCGTCATGTCCAGCGCGCCCGTGCGCACGGCAGTGACCATGGCGGCGTCGTCGCCAAGCTGGCCCGACGGCGCAACCTGAACTTCGATGCGGCCAGCCGACTTGGCTTTGAGCACATCAGCAAATTTGACGGCTGCCTCGTGACGAGGGTTGCCCGGCGCGGCGCCGTGGCCAAGTGTGAGTTTCGTGACCTGGGCCTGGGCTGCCATGGGCAGAACCGCTGACAGGGCGGCTGCCGTGGAAACGGCGAGCAGGGTGCGGGTGAAGGTATTGAGCTGCATGGTTTTGTCTCCTGTTGGTTTGTGGCGGGAACGGGAAAAAATCAGTGAATCAACATGCCGCCGTTCACGTCAAGCGTGATGCCGGTGCAGTAGGTGGATAGGTCGCTGGCCAGGAACACGCAGGCGCCAGCGATGTCGTCCGCGCGCCCCAAGCGGGCCAGCGGGATGGTCTCGGCAATCTCGGCCTTCTTCTCTTCGGTGAGCTTGCCTTTGATGATGTCGGTACCGATCAAGCCGGGGGTAATGCAATTGACCCGGATGCTTTCAGGACCGAACTCGCGCGCCATGGCGCGGGCCAGCCCGAGCACACCTGCCTTGGCAGCCGAGTAATGCGGTCCGCCCAAGATGCCACCGCCGCGCTGCGCCGACACCGACGAGATGCAGATGATGGAGCCGCTCTTCTGCGCCTGCATGGTGGGCAGGACGGCCTGCGACATGTAAAGCGTGCCGCGCAGGCTCACGTCGAGGATGCGGTCGTAGTCGGCTCCGGTGATCTCTAGCGTCTTGACCGGCTGGGTGATGCCGGCGTTGTTCACCAGCGTGTCGATGCGCCCAAAGGCCTTGAGCACCGCCGCAGCAGCAGCTTCGCACGAGGCCTTGTCGGTCACGTCGGCCACCAGGCCAATGTGGCCTGCGCCCAATGAGGCGGCGGCAGCAGCAGGGTCGGCTCGTTGGAGGTCGAGAATGACCACCTTGGCCCCTTGGGCCGCCATCTGGCGGGCGGTGGCGAAACCGAGACCATTGACGCCGGCACCGCCGGTGATGATGGCAACCTGGTTTTTGAGCAGCATGAGTCTTGTCTCCTGTGTGTTGAACATGGGCAGGAGACGCGCCGCCCCCGACGGGGGTTTTTTGTAGCGTGGCACTTGAGGTGCCTTGTCTCCTGTTCTGGGAACGGATTCTCAAAGCCTCTCAACTTGATGACAAGCGATTAAATGTCAGCGTAAGATGACGATCTGTCATCTGATGTCAGGGTTGTCCCCATGTCCACCTTGCCCCCAATTGCCAACTTGCAGGCTTTTGAAGCCGTGGCGCGCCGGCGCAGTTTTGCACTGGCAGCAGCTGAGTTGCACCTCACCGCATCGGCCATCAGCCACCAGATTTCGCGGCTGGAAGCTCACCTGGACATACGCCTGTTTGAGCGCAGTGCGCACGGTGTTCGCCTGAGCCCGGCTGGTGAGCACTACCTGCTGCATGTGGGCGCGGCTTTGTCTTCCATAGCCTCGGCCACCGACGATCTGCGCCAAGGCATTCGCAACACCCTCTATGTGCACTCGGCGCCCAGCCTGGCCACGCTTTGGCTCATGCCACGCTTGCAACATTTCGCGCAGGCTTACCCTGACATCTCTTTGAACCTCTCAGCCGCCCATACGCCCAGCGATTTCGCTCTCGGTCAGGCGGACATTGATCTTCGTTATGGCGTGCCGCAGTGGGGCGACTTGGTTGTCGAGCCCTTGTTTGAAGAGTCCATCGTGCCCATGGCAAGCCCAGCGTTCATCAAACAGCACAAGCTCAAGCGGGTCGAGCAACTGCTGGCGGTTCCACTGATCCAGAGCAATGTGAGCGTGGTGCAGTGGTCGGACTGGTTTGGCAGATACACAGAACTTCGAGCACCGGACCGCTTCCCATTGCGGTTCGATCGGGCTCAGATGTCGCTGGACGCAGCGACGCAAGGTCTCGGGATTGCGCTGGAGAGCGCCGTGAATGCGGGCGGCCACTTGGCTGAGGGCAAACTCAAAGTGGTTTTTGGCATGGACAAGGCGATTCGCGTGAAGGCGCATTTCGCCGTGTACCCGGAGCGACATGCCAAACGGCCAGCGGTCGAAGCGTTCCTGTCATGGCTGCACAGCGAAGCGGCGAAGACCTGACGATACGGTCGTGATCCGTGACCGCTTCAGGACGTGCGCGCTCACGGATTGGTCGACTAGCAATAGCGTTAACTCCGCTCGCAAATCTGACTGACTGCAGTGATTCTTACCGCCAGGGCAGGTGATTGGGGAACGGTCGTTGGCGCGGCGCCGGCCGGGTGAGGCACTATGACTGCAGCACCTCATACAGCCCTCATTCAGGCCAGTGCCTGTCGCCGGACCGAAGAGCCGCTCCCTGGCTGTCAGCGCGAGTACGCCTGGAAGCATCCAACGACGGCAGTCGCTGCATGCCCGTCGTTCAGATCCGCGGGCGAGGAGTCCTGAAAAGAGTCGTCCGTCTCAGAAGCTGGAGCACTCATCCTCCACCGCCCTCAAAACCTCTTCCGCCGTCCCCGGTGCATTCATCCCCTCCGGCCGCCCACCCGCCTGCGACACCGCATCGCGCAGCGCTTCAAACACGCTGATCGCCAGCATGAACGGTGGCTCGCCCACGGCCTTGCTGCCGTGCACGTTGTCTTCGCGGTTGGGCTCGGGCCAGAGGTCAATCTTGAAGTGTTCGGGTATATCGCCAGTGGCGGGGATCTTGTAGGTGCTGGGGGCGTGGGTTTGCAGGTAGCCCTTGTCGTTCCACACCAGTTGCTCCGTCGTCAACCAGCCCATGCCTTGCACGAAGCCGCCTTCGATCTGGCCGATGTCGATGGCGGGGTTGATGCTGCGGCCCACGTCGTGAAGGATGTCGACCTTGAGCACGCGGCTCTCGCCGGTGAGGGTGTCGATGGCGACTTCGCTCACCGCTGCGCCGTAAGCGAAGTAGTAGAACGGCCGGCCCTGCATGGTGGTCTTGTCGTAGTGGATCTTGGGCGTGCGGTAGAAGCCGTCGCTCCAGAGCTGGATGCGGTTGGCGTAGGCCGCGTGCACCACGTCGTTGAACGCCCGCGTGGCCTTGGGTGTGATCACCTGGCCGGCTTCAAACCGCACCGCGCCAGCGCCGCAACCATCCAGCCCGGCCACGAAGGCGGCGAGGTTGTCGCGGATGTTGCGCGCGGCAAACTGCGCGGCGCGGCCGTTGAGGTCGGTGCCGCTGCTGGCGGCGGTGGCGCTGGCGTTGGGCACCTTGCTGGTGTCGGCCGCGGTGGACATGACCTGCTCGAACGGCACGCCTAATTCGTCGGCCACGATGGCGGCCACCTTGGTGTTGAGGCCCTGACCCATCTCGGTGCCGCCGTGGTTCACCTGCACGCTGCCGTCGGTGTACACGTGCACCAGCGCGCCGGCCTGATTGAACAGCGTGGCTGTGAAGCTGATGCCGAACTTCACGGGCGTGAGTGCCATGCCTTTTTTGATGACGGGGCTCTTGGCGTTCCAGGCGGCTATCTGATCGCGGCGTTCGCGGTAGTTGCTGGTTTTCGCCAGCGTGGTCATGAGCGGTTCGAGGATGTTGTCTTCCACCGGCATCTGGTAGTGGGTGACGTTGCGGTCTTCCATGCCGTAGAGGTTGCGCAGCCGCACATCCAGTGGATCCAGGCCGAGCGTGCGCGCGATGTCGCTCAAGATGCGCTCGATCACGATCACGCCTTGCGGGCCGCCGAAGCCGCGAAACGCGGTGTGGCTTTGGGTGTTGGTCTTGCAGCGGTAGCTGGCAATGGCCACGTCTTCCAGAAAGTAGGCGTTGTCGGCGTGGAAGATGGCGCGGTCGGCCACGGGGCCTGAAAGGTCGGCGCTGAAGCCGCAGTTGGCCAACATCTCCAGCTCCAGCCCGCAGAGCAGGCCGCTGTCGTCGAACCCGGCGCGGTAGTGGTAGGCGAAGGGGTGGCGTTTGCCGGTGATCATGAAGTCGTCGTCGCGGTCCAGCCGCAGTTTCACCGGGCACTTGAGCTGGTTGGCCGCGATGGCGGCCCAGACGGCCAGGTGCCCGGCCTGTGTTTCCTTGCCACCAAAGCCGCCGCCCATGCGCCGGCACTCCACCGTCACGGCGTGGTTGGCCAAGCCCAGCGCGTGCGACACCCAGTGCTGCACCTCGCCGGGGTGCTGCGTGCTGGTGTAGACCCACCACTGGTTCTGCTCCAGCGGCAACACGTAGGCGACCTGGCCTTCCAGATAAAAGTGCTCCTGGCCGCCAACTTCAAACTGGCCCTTCAGGGTGTGCGGCGCGCGCTTCAGTGCTGCGGCGGCGTCGCCGCGTTTCACATGAACCGGCGGCAACACGTAGCTTTGCTGCGCGTGTGCTTCGTGCACATTGATGACGGCGGGCAGGGGTTCGATGTCGAGCCTCACCAGCCGCGCGGCGCGGCGCGCGGTCATCACATCGTCGGCCACCACGAGCGCCACCACCTGGCCGAGGAACTGCACGGTGTCGGTGGCGAACACGGGTTCGTCGTGCGCGAAGGCGGCGAGCATCGGGTCACCAGGGATGTGCGCAGCGCTGAAGACACCGCGCACGCCCGGCATGGCGAGCGCTTCCGTGGCGTCCATGCCGCGCAGCTTGCCGTGTGCCACGGGCGAGCACACCGGGGCGGCGTGCAGGGTGCCGCGCACTTCCGGGATGTCGTCGATGTAGGTGGCGCCGCCCGCCACCTGGGCGCGCGCGCTTTCGTGGTGGCGTGAGACACCGGCGGCGCGCTCGGGGGCGGCTGGGGCCGGGGCTTGGCGCTTGGCCAGTTCATCGGGTGCCGTGACTGCGTCCGCCCGGGACGAGATCACCACCGGCGTATCGGCTGTGTTGTGGTCGCGTGCGTTCATGACAGGGCCTCCATCGAAAACGACTCGAGGTTGATCGCCTGCAGGCCCTGGCTCTCCAGCCAGAAGCGCTGCAGCAGGTTGCCCAGCACGGTCTGTCGGTAGGCGGCGCTGGCGCGCATGTCCGTGATCGGCTTGAACTCGCCGCGCAGCACGGCGATGGCGGCCGCCACGGTGTCGGCGCTCCAGGTCTGGCCGAGCAAGGCGGCTTCGGTCTGGCGGGCTCGCACCGGTGTGGCGGCCACACCGCCTGCGCCAATGGAGATGGACTTGACCGTGCCACCTTCCAGCGTCATGCGGATGGCCAGGCAGACGGCGGAGATGTCGTCGTCGAAGCGTTTGCTGATCTTGTAGACCTTCATGGTCTCGCCCGTTACCGGCCGAGGCACCTTGACCCAACACAACAATTCATCCGCCGTCATCACATTGGTGCGGTAGCCCGTGTACAGGTCTTCCAGCAGCAGTTCCCGATGAGCGACGGCCTGGCGCTTCACATCCCAGCGCATCAGCACCACGCTGGCGCCCAGCGCAATGAGCAGCGGCATGCTGTCGCCGATGGGCGAACCGTTGGCCACGTTGCCGCCCAGCGTGCCCGAGTTGCGCACCGGCAGGCCGGCGAAGCGCTGGGCAAAGGTCTTGAGTTGTGGGCGCTCGCTCACCAGGGCGGCATAGGCTTCGTGCAGCGACACGGCCGCGCCGATGGCGATGTGGTGCGGGTAGGTTTCCACTCGGCGCAGTTCTTCGGCGGCGGTCACGTCGAGCACCTGGGTGAAGCGCTTGTGCATCTTGGTCACCCACAGCCCCACGTCGGTGGTGCCGGCCACCACCTGGGCCTTCGGGTGCGCGGCGCGGGCCTGCAGCAGGGCGGCGAGGGTGGTGGGGCGCAGGTAGGTCTCAGCCAGCGGCGGTGCAAGCTGCTTGAGTGCGGCCACGGTGGCGGCTTCGTCCACGCCACAGCCAGCGGGCAAGGGCAGGCTGCCCATCTGCTGCGCTGCATCAAGAATGGGGCGGTAGCCGGTGCAGCGACACAGGTTGCCCGAGAGATCTGCCGACGCCTGGGCGCGGTCGATGCCTTGGCCGCCACCACTGTTCTGGTACATGCCAAACAGGCTCATGACGAAACCCGGCGTACAGAAGCCGCACTGGCTGCCGTGGCACTGCACCATGGCCTCCTGTGCAGGATGCAGTTCGCCCTGGGGCGACACCAGGTCTTCGGTGGTCCACACCGCCATGCCCTGCACCGAATGCGCCAACCGGATGCAGCTGTTGATGGCCTTGTACTCGAGCTTGCCGCCAACCGCTTCGCCCAGCACCACGGTGCAAGCGCCACAGTCGCCCTCGCCGCAGCCCTCCTTGGTGCCGGTGCAGCCCAGGTCTTCGCGCAGAACCTCCAGCAGGGTGCGCTCGGGTGCCACGTTGTGCAGCGTGACGGGCTGGTCGCGTCGCAGGAAGGTCAGGGTTTGTGCGGATATTTCAGTGCTCATGCGCCCCAGCATAGCGCTGCCCTCCGTGGCACAACATATGCTCGTCCATATGTCCAGAATGCCCAAACCACCATCCAGCTGCATACGACAAGGGTATGAAATACATGTCCATGTTCGACAAGATTGATCTGCACCTGATCCGCGTGCTCCACACCGTGCTCACTGAGCGCAGCGTGTCGCGCGCGGCCATTCGCCTGGGCATGTACCAGCCGGCGGTCAGTGCAGCGCTCAAGCGCCTGCGCGAACTCGCCGGGGACCCCTTGTTGGTGCGTTCGGGCTCGGGCATGGTGCCCACCGTGGCCGGTTTGCGCATGATCGAACCGGCCGCCGACATCCTGCGCAGCGCCGAGGTGCTGTTCTCCGACGCGCGCAGTTTTGACCCGGCCACCGCCCGCCACACCTTCAGTCTGGCTGCCAGCGACTACATGGACCCGCTGTTTCTGCCGCAACTGGTCACTCTGATCAAGGCCCAGGCACCCAACTGCCCGATCGACATCCACCCGCTCTCGCGCGACTCCGACTACCGGAACCACCTGGCCCAGGGCGACGTGGACGTGGTGATCGGCAACTGGGCCAAGCCGCCGGACGACCTGCACCTGGGCCGTCTGTTCGGCGACGAGGTGGTGAGCCTTGTCTCGAATCAGCATCCGGCGGCGCGCCGGGGCTGGGACGTGGAGGCCTGGCTGGGTGCCGAGCACATCGCGCCCACGGCCACGCATCCGGGCGCGCGCGGTTTCATCGACGACCACCTGGCCACGCTGGGCATGGTGCGCAACCTCACCGCGCGCTGCCCGCACTTCGGGCTGATCCCGGCCATGGTGGCCGGCACCCTGCTGGTGCTCACCACCGGGCGCCAGTACTGCGACCGCTTCACCAGCGTGCTGCCGGTGAAGGTGCTGCCCTGTCCGGTGGAGTTTCCGCGAATGATGTACTACCAGCTCTGGCACGAACGCACCCATGCGTCGAAGGCCGGACGCTGGTTGCGCGAGCAGATCAAGAGCGTGGCCGCCTCCCTGAAGCGGCCCGACGCCGAGGCCTGACCCACACAAAGAAGAGAAGGAGACACATGACAACCACCCGACTGCAACTCAGTGGCATCACCAAGCGCTATCCCGGCGTGGTGGCCAACAGCGGCGTTTCGCTCACCGTGCTGCCCGGTTCGGTGCACGCCGTGCTGGGCGAGAACGGCGCCGGCAAATCCACCCTGATGAAAATCATCTATGGCTCGGTCAAGCCCGATGAGGGCACGGTCAGCTTCAACGGCCAGCCCGTGCATATCCGCAACCCGCAGGAGGCGCGCGCGCTGGGCATCAGCATGGTGTTCCAGCACTTCAGTCTGTTCGACACGCTGACCGTGGCCGAGAACGTCTGGCTCGGGCTGGACAAGTCACTCTCGCTGCCCGAGGTGAGCGCGAGCATCACTGCCAAGGCGGCCGAGTACGGGCTGGACATCGATCCCTCACGCCCGGTGCACACGCTCAGCGTGGGCGAGATGCAGCGGGTGGAGATCATCCGCGCGCTGCTCACGCGCCCGCAGCTGCTGATCCTTGATGAGCCCACTTCGGTGCTCACGCCTCAGGCGGTCGAAAAACTCTTCGTCGTGTTGCGGCTGCTGGCGGCGCAGGGCTGCAGCATCCTCTACATCAGCCACAAGCTGCACGAGATCCGCGAGCTGTGCGATGCCTGCACGGTGTTGCGCGGCGGCAAGGTCACGGGCGTGTGCGACCCGCGCCAGGAGAGCAACGCCTCGCTCTCGCGCCTGATGATCGGCGCCGAGCCGCCGGCGCTCAAGGTGCGTGAACTGCACGCCGGTGCATCGGTGCTGGACGTGAGCGGCCTCACGCTGGCCAGCGACGACCCCTTCGGCACCCACCTGAACGACATCGCGCTCACGGTGCGCGCGGGCGAGGTGGTGGGCATCGCGGGGGTGTCGGGCAACGGCCAGAGCGAACTCTTGTATTGCCTCTCAGGCGAAGACACCCGCGCGCCGGCACAAAGCATCCGCATGGGCAGCCATGATGTGTCGCGCCTGAGACCGGGCAGGCGCCGAGCGCTGGGCCTGCATTTTGTGCCCGAAGAACGCCTGGGGCGCGGTGCCGTGCCCACGCTGTCGCTGGCGCACAACCTGCTCCTCTCGCGCAACGACGCGCTGGGCGCGGGCGGCTGGATCAAGGTGGGCGCTTTGCGCAAGCAGGCGGCGGAGGTGATCGCGCGCTACAACGTGAAGGCCAACGGGCCGGACGCGGCGGCCAAGTCGCTCTCGGGCGGCAACCTGCAGAAGTTCATCGTCGGGCGTGAGATCGAGGCCAGGCCCAAGTTGCTGATCGTGAGCCAGCCGACCTGGGGTGTGGACGTGGGGGCAGCGGCGCAGATCCGCGGCGAGATCCTGGCGCTGCGCGACGCGGGTTGTGCGGTGCTGGTGGTGAGCGAAGAGCTCGACGAACTCTTCGAGATCAGCGACCGGCTGCATGTGATTGCCAAGGGGCGGCTCTCGCCCAGCCTGAACCGGGCGGACGCGACGATCGAGCGCATCGGTGAATGGATGTCGGGCCTGTGGGACCCGCAGAGTCACGACATGAAGGAGATCGCCCATGCTGCGGCTTGAAGTCCGTCCCCAGCCGTCCAAAGGCTGGGGCTATGCGTCGCCGCTGCTGGCGCTCGCCATCACGGTGGTCATCGGCGTGATCCTGTTCGCGGTGCTGGGCAAGGACCCGGTGCGCGGCCTGCAGGTGTTTTTCTGGGAGCCGGTCAAGAGCACCTACGCGCTCTCCGAACTCATGGTCAAGGCCACGCCGCTGCTGATCATCGCGCTCGGCCTGGCCGTGTGTTTCCGCTCCAACGTGTGGAACATCGGCGCCGAAGGGCAGTACATCGTGGGCGCGATCTTCGCGGCCGGGGTGGCGCTCACCGCTGACAAGTCGACCGGGCCATGGATCGTGCCGGCCGTGCTGGCGGCCGGCGTGATCGGCGGCATGGTGTGGGCCGGCATCGTGGCGCTGCTGCGCGACCGCTTCAACGCCAACGAGATCCTGGTGAGCCTGATGCTGGTCTACGTGGCCGTGCAGGTGCTCAACTTTCTGGTCTACGGGCCGTGGAAGGACCCGCAGGGCTACAACTTTCCGCAGACCAAGACCTTCGAGGCGGTGACGCAGATTCCGCGGCTGATGGACGGATCGCGCGTGAACATCGGCCTGCTGCTCGCGCTGGCCGGTGTGGCCGCAGTGTGGGTATTTCTGTTTCGCACCTACGCGGGCTACGCACAGCTGGTTGGCGGTCTCGCGCCGGCGGCGGCGCGCTACGCGGGATTCTCGTCGCGCAAGGCGCTGTGGACGGCCTTGCTGGTCTCGGGCGGCGCGGCCGGTCTGGCCGGCGGGCTGGAGGTGGCCGGACCCATCGGGCAGCTCACGCCTTACGTGCCGGCAGGCTACGGGTTCGCGGCCATCATCGTGGCCTTCGTGGGCCGGCTGCACCCGGTGGGCATCGTGTTCTCGGCCATCCTCATGAGCATGTTCTACATCGGCGGTGAACTCGCCCAGTCGCGCCTGGGGCTGCCGAAATCGATCACGGGTGTGTTCCAGGGCTTGCTGCTGTTTGCTTTGTTGGCTTGTGACACGCTGATCGCGTACCGCCTCGTCTGGAAGAAATGATCATGGAATCCATCGCACTGCTCTTCGCCGCCTCGCTCAACGCGGGCACCGTGCTGGCCATCGCTTCGCTGGGCCTGTTGATCAACGAGAAGGCCGGCATCGTCAACCTGGGCGCCGAAGGCATGATGCTGTGCGCCGCGCTGGCCGGCTTTGCCACCGTGGTGCACACCGGCAGCACGGCGCTGGGCTTTGCCGCCGGCATGGCCGCGGGTGCGCTGCTGGCGGCCATCTTCGGCGGCCTGGTGATCTGGCTCAACACCAACCAGTACGCCACGGGTCTGGCGCTCAGCCTGTTCGGTGCCGGCTTCTCGGCCTTTGCCGGCTCGCGCTACGTGCAGGAAAAACTGCCCGAACAAAGCCAGTTCGCCATTCCCTGGTTGTCCGACATTCCATTGCTGGGCTCGGCGCTGTTTCGCCACCACCCCATGGTCTATGCCTGTGTGGCACTGGTGTTCGGCCTGATCTGGTTCCTCTACCGCACGCGCGCCGGCCTGGTGCTGCGCAGCGTGGGCGAGAGCCCCGAGTCGGCTCATGCGCTGGGGTACCCTGTGCGCCGCATCCGCCTGATGGCAGTGATGGCCGGTGGCGCGCTGTGTGGTCTGGCGGGTGCGTATGTGTCCACCGTATATACGCCGCTGTGGGTCGAGGGCATGATCGCCGGCAAGGGCTGGATCGCGCTGGCGCTCACCACGTTTGCCACCTGGCGCCCGGCGCGCGTGTTGCTCGGGGCCTACTTGTTTGGCGGCGTGACCATGCTGCAGTTTCACCTGCAGGGCATTGGTGTGAATGTGCCGAGCCAGTTCCTGACCATGATGCCTTACCTGGCCACCATCGTGGTGCTGGTGCTGATCTCCCGCAACCCGACCTGGATCCGCATCAACATGCCGACGTCCATCGGAAAACCGTTTTACCCGGGCGCATAATTTGCAACGAACTTTCTTGAAAAATCTGCCTGTACAGATACCCTACGGGGTTCGGCTTAACTGGCTCTTTCTTTTCGTTTTCGTTTCCGTTCCACCACCCTCCCAACCCTGAGGTTCATCCATGACAGATTTGAGCAAACGTTCCCTGATGAAGGTCGCCGCACTGAGCGCGCTGGCCAGCGCCGTGCTGATCGGCTGCGGCAAGAAGGAAGAAGTCGCGCCCGCACCGGCACCAGCCCCCGCCGTGGCCGAAGCGCCCAAGGCAGCGCCGCTGAAGATCGCGTTTGCCTACGTCGGACCGGTGGGTGACGGCGGCTGGACGTTTGCGCACGACAACGGCCGCAAGGCGGTTGAAAAAGAGTTCGGTGACAAGGTCGTGACCAGCTTCGTGGAGAACGTGCCCGAGAGCGCCGACGCCGAGCGCGTGATCCGTGATCTGGCCGGCCAGGGCAACAAGCTGATCTTCGGCACCACCTTCGGCTACATGGAGCCCATGCTCAAGGTGGCGCCCGACTTCAAGGACGTGAAGTTCGAGCACGCCACCGGCTACAAGACCGCCGAGAACATGCGCACCTACGACAGCCGCACCTACGAAGGCGCGTACATGGCCGGCGTGATCGCAGGTGGCATGACCAAGAGCAACAAGCTCGGCATCGTGGCGTCGATTCCAATCCCTGAAGTGATCCGCAACATCAACAGCTTCACCCTGGGTGCGCAGTCGGTGAACCCCAAGGTCACGACCAATGTGGTCTGGGTCAACGGCTGGTTCGATCCACCGAAGGAAACCGAAGCCGCGACCTCGCTGATCAACGGTGGCGCCGACATCCTTTTCCAGAACACCGATTCGTCGGCCGTGTTGCAGACCGCCGAGAAGCTGGGCAAGCGCGCCTTCGGCTGGGACTCCGACATGACCGCCTATGGCCCCAAGGCCCACCTGGGTTCGGCCGTCATCAACTGGGCGCCTTACTACATCAAGGCCACCAAGGACGCGCTCGACGGCACCTGGGCCACCGGTGGCGTGTGGTGGGGCGTGAAAGAGGGCGCGATCGACATGGTCTCGGTGGCCGAAGACGTGCCTGCTGAAGTCAAGGCCAAGGTCGATACCGTCCGCGCGGGCTTGAAGGACGGCAGCTTCTCCATCTGGAAGGGTCCGATCGTTGGTCAGGACGGCAAGGAAGTGCTGGCCAAGGACGTGGTCGCCGACGACAAGTTTCTCGGTGGCGTGAAGTTTTACGTCAAGGGCGTCGAAGGCAAGGTTCCGAACTGATCCTGCGCAACGCGCTCTGCGAAGGAAAGCCGCCTCCGGGCGGCTTTTCTGCTTGAATGAGACCCTCATGATCGAACAGCAACTCTGGCATCCCGTGATCGCCTCGAATCAGGTGCGTGAAGCGCCTGTGGCCTGCGGTCTGCTCGGGCAGCCGCTGGTGTTGTGGCGCGAGCACACCCACGAGGGAGACCGGGTGCACGCCTGGGCCGACCAATGTCCGCACCGCGGCGCGCGGCTCTCGATGGGCCGCGTGTTGATCGGCGTGCACGGCGCCCGCCTGGAGTGCCCGTACCACGGTTGGCAGTTCGGCCACAGCGGCCAGTGCCAACTCATCCCGGCAGCGCCCGATTTCACGCCGCCCGCCGGCCATGTGGCCACAGTGTTCGAGGCGCGAGAACGTTTCGGGCTGGTGTGGGTTCGGCTTCAGACGCCGCAGCCCTCGCGCGGTGCACTCGATGAACCGCCCGTGTTCGCCGTGGGTGAAGACCCCGCATGGCGACGCGTCGTCTGCGGCCCCTACGAACTCAACACCAGCGCGCCGCGCCTGGTGGAAAATTTCCTGGACCTCAGCCATTTCGGCTTTGTGCACGAAGGCTGGCTGGGCGAGCGCAGCCACGCTCAGGTGGAGATCGGCCGAGTCGAGGAGGGCGCTGACGCGCTGGTGGTGGCTGGCGCACGTGCCTGGCAACCTCGCGCCTACGCCGGCGCCAACGAAGGCGCATGGATCGATTACCGCTACGACGTGCCACACCCGTTCGCCGCCATCCTGCGCAAGGATGCCAGCGCGGGCGACCCGGTGAGCAACGCGATCGCACTCTTCATCCGCCCGAACAGCGACACGGCATGCACCGCCTGGTTTGTGATGGCCACCCAGGGCGACACGTCGAGCGACCAGGAACTGGTCGAATTCCAGGACACGGTGTTTGCGCAAGACCGCCCGGTGGTGGAATCGCAGACGCCGCGCTCCCTGCCCATCGGCCGCACCGCGCCAATCACCGAGGTGCACGGGCCCGCTGACCGTGTGTCGAGCGCTTACCGCCGCTATCTGAAACGCCTTGAGATATCCCTGGGTACCTGTTGAAAGCATTGAAATGACCATGACCGCTGCCCAACTCGCCGCCGCCATCCCCAAGGCCGAGCTGCACATCCACATCGAAGGTTCGCTGGAGCCCGAGCTGATCTTCGCGCTGGCACAGCGCAACGGCCTGAGCCTGCCGTATGCGAGCGTGGAAGCGCTTCGTGAGGCCTACGCTTTCACCAACCTGCAGAGTTTTCTGGACATTTACTACGCGGGTGCCAGCGTGCTGCTGCACGAGGCTGATTTCCACGACATGGCCTGGGCTTACTTCCTGCGCGCCAAGGCCGACAACGTGGTGCACGCCGAATTGTTTTTCGACCCGCAGACCCACACCGCCCGCGGGGTGCCCATGGCCACTGTGATCCAGGGCCTGTCCAGCGCCTGTGATCGCGCGCAGGCCGAGCTGGGCATCAGCGCCGAGCTGATCCTGTGTTTTCTGCGCCACTTGAGCGAGGAAGATGCGTTCGCCACGCTGGAGGCGGCCATGCCGTTCCGCGCCCGCTTCATCGGCGTGGGGCTCGACTCGAGCGAGGTCGGGCACCCGCCTTCAAAATTCTCGCGCGTGTTCGCGCGATGCCGCGAGCTGGATCTGCGCATCGTGGCCCACGCTGGCGAAGAAGGGCCGCCAGCCTACATCTGGGAAGCGCTCAACGATCTGAAGACCGAGCGCATCGACCACGGCGTGCGTTCGCTCGAAGATCCTGCATTGGTGGCCGAGCTGGCACGCAGCCGCACACCACTCACGGTGTGCCCGTTGTCCAACCTCAAGCTCTGCGTGGTCAACGACCTGAAGGACCACCCGATGAAACGCCTGCTCGACGCCGGCTTGTGCGCCACCGTCAACAGCGACGACCCGGCCTACTTCGGCGGCTACATGAACGCCAACTTCGTGCAGACGGTGCAGGCCCTCGACCTGTCGCAGGAGGATGTGATCACGCTTGCACGCAACAGCTTCGAGGCCAGCTTCGTGAGCGATGCTCGCCGTGCTGAGCTGATGGCCTTGCTGGACAACGCGATAGCCTAAAATCCTCACCTCGCGAGCCCGGTGCTTCCCCGGCTCGCGTTTTCATTCACGGAAGCCATGTAGAGGACCACCATGTACAAAAACCTCGTGGCCCGGTGCGCCTGCGCACTGGCGGCTGCCAGTTTTTCCATTCCCTTTTCCACCCACGCACAAGCCCCGGCGCCCGCGCCGCTGAAGGCCGCGTTCGTCTATGTCGCGCCACTCACCCCCGCGGGCTGGGTGCGCCAGCACGAGCAGGGGCGCCTGGCGGTGCAGGCCGCGCTGGGCAACCGCGTGGAGACCCGCTTTGTCGAGAACGTGCCAGAAGGGGCGGACGCCGAGCGCGTGATTCGCGACCTGGCGCAGCAAGGCCACCGCATCATCTTCACGCCGAGCTTTGGTTACATGGAGCCCACACTCAAGGTGGCGCGCGAGTTTCCCGATGTGAAGTTCGAGTCCATCACCGGCTACAAGACCGCACCCAACGTGGCCACGGCGAACGCGCGCTACTACGAAGGCCGTTATCTCGCCGGTGTGGCCGCCGGGCGCATGGCCACGCAGGCCGGTTATGTGGCGGGCTTCCCCATTCCCGAGGTGATCCAGGGCATCAATGCGTTCACGCTCGGCATGCGCTCCGTCAACCCCAAGGCCACCGTGCGTGTG
The DNA here is from genome assembly GCA_040385485.1 of Pseudomonadota bacterium. Lineage (GTDB taxonomy): Bacteria > Pseudomonadota > Gammaproteobacteria > Burkholderiales > Burkholderiaceae_C > Hydrogenophaga. The sequence continues at coordinate 62,008 of JAZKHJ010000005.1, forward strand.
GTGTTCCTGGGTGAGTGGTTCAACCCGCCGCGCGAGCGCGACGCGGCCATGTCGCTCATGAACCAGGGCGCCGAGGTGCTGGCCTTCCACACCGGCTCCACCGCTGTGATGACCGCCGCGCAAGAGCGCGGCAAATTGGCCGTGGCCTACCACTCCGACATGCGTCAGTTCGGCCCTGACGCGCAGATCGTGGCCGTGACCCACCTCTGGGGCGACTACTACACGCGACGCGTGCAGGCCGTGCTCGACGGCAAGTGGGAGAGCGGCAGCGTGTGGGGGGGTGTGAAGGACGGGATGATCCGCGTCGATGGTTTCGGCAGCAAGGTGCCGGCCGCCGTGCGCAACGAGGTGCTGGCGCGCCAGGCCGACATGGCGGCTGGCCGGCTGCAGGTGTTTGCCAGCGCCAGCGGTGTGCGCGACAACGAAGGTCGCGTGGCGATTGCGGCCGGTCAGGCGCTCTCCGACCCCGAGATCCTGGGCATGAAGTGGCTGGCCGAGGGTGTGCTGGCCAAGCTGGATCGATGACGTCCATGTCCCTTTCGGTATGTCGGACGCCCTTGATGGCACTAAGCTCGTTCTCATGAAAGCCTATCGAGCGTCCATCCTGCGTTTTGCCGATGACCATTCCCCCGTGTTCGAGACCGATGGCCTGCTGGTCGTGGGGCCGGACGCGAAAGGGCAATCGGTCGTGCGTGCCGTGGGCGACCACGCCGCGTTGATCGGCAACTTTCCCGGTGTGGTGGTGGAAGACCTGCGCGGCAAGATCATTGCACCGGGCTTTGTGGACATGCACATCCACTACCCGCAGACGGATGTGATCGGTGCGCCGGCAGCGGGTTTGCTGCCCTGGCTGGAGAACTACACCTTTCCGCACGAGTCGCGTTTCAGGGACGCCGATCATGCGGGGGAGGTGGCGCGCTTCTTCTTCGACGAACTGGGCCGCCATGGCGTGACCACCGCGCTGACCTTTGCCACCTCGCATCCCGCTTCGGTGGACGCGGCGTTTGAAGAAGCACAGCGCCGTGGCCTGCGCTTCATCACCGGCAAGGTGCTGCAGGACCGCCACAGCCCCGATGGCGTGCGCGACGACACCGAACAGAGCCTGATCGACACCGAGGAATTGATCCAGCGCTGGCACGGCGTGGACCGGCTGGGCTATGCCATCACGCCGCGCTTCGCACCCACCAGCACGGCGGTGCAGCTGCATGGCGCGGGCGATCTGGCAGCGAAGTACCCCGATGTGTGGATCCAGTCGCACGTGGCGGAGAACCTGGACGAGGTGCGCTGGGCGGCCGAGCTGTTTCCGCTGGCGCGCAGCTACCTGGGTGTGTATGGCGATTTCGGTCTGCTGCGCGAACGCGCGGTGTACGCGCACTGCATCCACCTCGATGCCGCCGACCGTGCGCTGATGGCGCAGACCGGCGCGGTGGCGGCGGTGAGCCCCACGAGCAACCTGTTTCTCGGCAGCGGCTTCTTCGACTTTGCAGCGGCCGACGCGGCGGGCATGGGTTACGGCTTGGCCAGCGACGTGGGCGGCGGCACCAGTTTTTCGCCATTCCACACCATGCTCGCAGCCTATTGCGTGGGCCGCGAGGGCCAGAGCAAGGCCGGGCTGAGCCTCACGCCGGGGCAGTTGTGGTGGCAACACACGGCGGGTGCGGCGCGCGCGCTGGGACTGGACGGTGTGGTGGGCAACCTGCAACCCGGGAACGAAGCCGACTTCGTGGTGCTGAATCCCCAGGCCACACCGCTGCTGGCCCGCAAGACAGCCCAGGCCAACAGCCTCGACGAGCTGCTGTTCGCGCTCATCGTGCTGGGCGACGACCGGGTGGTTGAACGCACGGTGATCGCAGGGCGCTGACGATCAGCCGGTTCAGGTGTACGTGAGATCTCTGGCCTTGCCCCAGAACACCCGGTACATGAAGATCGTGTAGACGATGATCACTGGCAGGGTGATGGCCACGCCGATGAAGATCACGGTGAGCGCGTCGGTGCCGATGGCCGCTTGCCACACCGTCATGCGGCCGATCACGATGTCGGGGTAGATGCTGTACGACAGGCCGAAGAAGTTCAGCACGAAGATCAGCACCGTGGACACGAACACCACCCAGCCGTAGCCGGCCTTCACCACTTCGGGGTGGGTCACCACCCAGCGCACGGCGAAGAAGGCGATGGCGCAACTCAGCGGGACCGGCAGCAGCGCGAACACCTCGGGCACACCGAACCATTTGTCCACCACCGCCGGGTTCACCAGCGGTGTGGCGGCCGAGATGGCCACCAGCGCCACGCCCATGGGCCAGAGCACGCGCCGCGCCCAGTGCACCGCCCGTGCCTGCAGCTCACCGTCGGTCTTCATGATCAGCCAGCCCGCGCCCAGCAAGATGTAGGCGGCAGGCAGCGTGATGGCAATGCCCAGGCTGAAGGCCAGACCCAGCGGGCCAGGCTGGAAGCCGGTGATGTAGCTGCCCAGCATCCAGCCCTGTGCGCTGCTGGCCAGCAGCGAGCCGGCAAAGAAGGCCTTGTTCCAGAAGTCCTTGAACTGCAGCGGCGCCTTCACGCGAAAGTCGAAGGCCACGCCGCGCAGGATCAGGCCGATCAGCATCACGGCCACCGGCAAATACAGCGCCTGCAGCACCAGACCGTGCGCAAACGGAAAGGCCACCAGCAACACACCCACGCCCAGCACCAGCCAGGTTTCGTTGGCGTCCCAGAACGGGCCGATGCTCGCGATCATGGTGTCCTTCTGGCCCTCGGTTGCCAGGGGCAGCAACAGGCCGACACCGAGGTCGTAGCCGTCCAGGATCACATAGGCCAGCAGGGCCAGGCCCATCACGGCCAGGAAGATGAGGGGAAGGAGTTCGGCCCAGGTCATACGCCGGCCTTTCCGAGTGCAGCGTTGCTGCCGGGAACCGGGGCGTGCTTGAACGGGTTTTCCGCCATGTACTTGAGCACGCCGATGTAGGTGACCAGCAGCAGGCCATAGACGATGAGGTAGGCCGTGAGCGTGAGCGCGATCATGGGCGGCGCGATGTGGGTGGCGATGTCGCTGGTGCGCAGCAGGCCATAGACCATGAAGGGCTGGCGGCCGATTTCGGTGACGTACCAGCCCGAGAGGGTGGCCACCCAGCCGGAGAACGTCATGCCCGCCAACACCCACAGCAGCGGCCTGGGCAGGTGGATCTTGCCGTCGGCCATCTGGCGGCGTTTGCGCCACAACTGCCACGCGGCGAACCACGCCACCGCCAGCATCAGCGAGCCCATGCCCACCATCACGCGGAAAGCCCAGAACACGGGTGCCACCGGTGGGTGTGCGCCGGGGAATTCGTTGATGCCCTTGATCTCGGCGTTGGCGTCGTGCGCCAGGATCAGGCTGGCCAGCTTGGGAATCTTGATTGCGTAGTGTGTTTCGCCGGCCTTCTCGTCGGGGATGCCGAACAGCGTGAGCGGCGCGCTTCTTTCGGTTTCCCAGATGCCTTCCATGGCAGCGATCTTGGCGGGCTGGTGCTCCAGCGTGTTCAGGCCGTGCATGTCACCGGCCACGAACTGGATGGGAATGACGATGGCGGCGGCCACCAGCGCGGTGCGCATGGCCTTGTGCGTGCCTGCGGTGGCGCGGCCCTTGATGAGCTGCCAGGCGCACAGGCCGGCAATCAGGAAGGACGCGGTGAGGGCCGAGGCCAGCAGCTTGTGGGCGAAACGGTAGGGGAAGGAGGGGTTGAACACCACGGCCAGCCAGTCGGTGGCGTAGAACTGGCCGTTGACGATCTCGTAACCGGCGGGGGTCTGTAGCCATGAGTTGAGGCTCAGGATCCAGAACGCCGACATGGTGGTGCCGAAGGCCACGAGGAAGGTGGCTGCAAGGTGCACCCGCTCCGAGACGCGTCCGCGACCGAACAACATGATGCCCAGGAAGCTGGCCTCCAGGAAGAACGCAGTGAGCACTTCATAGCCCAGCAGCGGGCCTGAAATGTTGCCGGTCTTCTCCATGAAGCCGGGCCAGTTGGTGCCGAACTGGAAGCTCATCACGATGCCCGAGACCACGCCCAGCGCAAAGGTGAGCGCGAACACCTTGGTCCAGAAGTAGTAGGCCTCTTCCCATGCAGGATCACGTGTCTTGATGAAGCGCAGGCGGAAGAACAACAGAAACCAGCACATCGCGATGGTGATGGTCGGGAACAGGATGTGAAAGCTGATGTTGGCTGCGAACTGCAGGCGGGACAGGATCAGGGCGTCCATGGGGATGTGCGGTGCGGGTGAATCGGAGGGCGTTGGTGCTCAGGCCGCGTGGTCGAGCGGATCTTTGGGTGGCGCCTTGCGCGCGGGCGACTTGCCCGTGAGCCGGTCCTTGAACTCGAGCACCTTGGTGACCGTGGTGCCCATGCCCATCAGCTGCATCGCGGTTTCGGGCGCGAGTTTCTGCACGTCGTCGAACCAGGTCATGAGTCGGTCGATCAGATCGTGCATCTCGCGCATGCGGGCCTGGGCGTGGCGTTCAGCGTCGGTCGTGGGGGTATCGAGCAGGGCGGTGCGCAGCATGGAGAGCGTGGGCTCAACCTCGCGGCGGCGGCGTTCTTCGGCCAGCACGCGGAAGATCTCCCACACATCGGCCGGCGCCTCGAAGTACTCGCGCCGGTCGCCCGGCTGGTGGCGCAGGCGCACCAGACGCCAGGCCTGCAGTTCTTTCAGGCCCATGCTCACGTTGGAGCGTGAGAACTCCAGTGTCTCGGCAATCTCGTCGGCATTGAGCGCCTGCGGCGAAATGAAGAGCAGGGCGTAGATCTGACCGACCGTGCGGTTGATGCCCCACTTGCTGCCCATTTCCCCAAAGTGGGCAACGAACTCTCGGTTGAGCGGAGGGAGATGGTCTTGCAGAGGCATGGTCGGGACTGTACCTTCGGTGGCTTGAACTTTCAGTAATTACTGAAATTCCGGAAAGTTCGCGGGGTTATCCACCGCGCCGGTGTGGCTGACGCCATCGGCCGAATCCCTACAATGCGCCTCCATGAGCATCAAAAGCGACAAATGGATCCGCCGCATGGCCGAAGAACACGGCCTGATTTCACCTTTCGAGCCTGGACAGGTGCGAACGGTGGACGGCAAGAAGGTGATCAGCTACGGGACCAGCAGCTACGGCTACGACATCCGTTGCGCACCCGAATTCAAGGTGTTCACCAACATCCACAGCACCGTGGTGGACCCGAAGAACTTTGATGAAAACAGTTTCGTCGACATCAACAAGGATGTCTGCGTGATCCCGCCCAACAGCTTTGCGCTGGCGCGCACCATGGAGTACTTCCGCATTCCGCGCAATGTGCTCACCATCTGCCTGGGCAAGAGCACCTACGCACGCTGCGGCATCATCGTCAACGTGACACCTTTCGAGCCCGAGTGGGAAGGCTACGTGACGCTGGAGTTCAGCAACACCACGCCATTGCCGGCCAAGATCTACGCCGGCGAGGGCTGCGCCCAGGTGCTGTTCTTCGAGAGCGACAAGGACGATGTCTGCGAGGTCAGCTACAAGGACCGCGGTGGCAAGTACCAAGGACAGACCGGCGTCACGCTGCCCAAAGCCTGAGCCGCTGTCCTTGACGCAGGCCGAGGGGCGGTCAGACCTGACCGGTGCCTGCCAGACGGCCATCGTCTGAGGCCCGGCCGCCCGGATAATGGGCCGCGCAGCGACTCCCGCTGCCCAGGAGACGCAGCATGAAATGGGAAAACAACCGCGAGTCCGACCAGGTCGAGGACCGTCGCTCGCAACCGGGCGGTGGATTCGGGGGTGGCCGGGGCATTGGTGGGCGCGGCATCGGCGTAGGCACCATCGCCGTGGCCCTGGTGGCCGGCTGGATCTTCGGCATCAATCCCCTGACCATCCTGGGGGCACTCAGTGGTGGTGACATGTCGCCGTCAGCCCAAGTGGAAACCACCCAGGGCCCGACTCAGGCGCCCACCGACGACATGGGCCGCTTCGTGGCCTCGGTGCTGGGCGGCACAGAGGATGTGTGGGGTCCCATGTTCCAGCAGGCCGGATCGACCTACCAGAAACCGCGCCTGGTGCTGTTTCGCGGTGCCACGCCCACGGCCTGCGGCACCGGCCAGTCGGCCATGGGGCCGTTTTATTGCCCGGGTGACCAGAAGGTCTACATCGACCTCGCTTTCTACGACACGCTGCGCAACCAGCTCGGCGCCCCCGGCGACTTCGCGCAGGCCTACGTGATCGCGCACGAAGTGGGTCACCACGTGCAGAACCTGCTGGGCATCACCGGCAAGATGGACGAGATGCGCGGCAAGGTGAGCGAACGCGAATTCAACGCCATGTCGGTGCGCGTCGAGCTGCAGGCCGACTGCTTTGCCGGCATCTGGGCACACCACAACCAGAAGACCGGCGCCATCCTGGAGCCCGGTGACGTGGAGGAGGCCATGAACGCGGCCGCTGCCATTGGCGACGATGCCCTGCAGCGCAAGAGCCAGGGCCAGGTGGTCCCAGACAGCTTCACCCACGGCACCAGCGAGCAGCGGCAACGCTGGTTCAACAGCGGCCTCAAGACGGGCAGCGTTCAGTCCTGCGACACGTTCAAAGCCGCTGCGCTCTGAGAGTCTTCCCGCGTGCGGGGCGCTTTTGGACGAAAAGTCGTCAAAGTGCGACAATGATGGGCTAACTTTGACGCCCATGACCCAATCTTTTTCCGAACTGTCTCTCTCTCCCGCCATCGAGCGTGCCGTGGCCGAAATGGGCTACGAGACCATGACGCCGATCCAGGCGCAGGCGATTCCCGTGGTTCTGCAAGGCCGTGACGTGATGGGCGCTGCCCAGACCGGTACCGGCAAAACAGCCGCATTCACGCTGCCCCTGCTGCAGCGCATGATGAAGCACGAGAACGCTTCCACCTCGCCCGCACGCCACCCCGTTCGCGCCCTGGTGCTGCTGCCCACGCGCGAACTGGCTGATCAGGTGGCTGAGCAGGTCAAGCTCTACGCCAAGTACACCCAGCTGCGCAGCATGGTGGTGTTCGGCGGCATGGACATGAAGCCGCAGACGGCCGAACTGAAAAAGGGCGTTGAGGTGCTGGTGGCCACACCGGGCCGCCTGCTGGATCACATCGAGGCCAAGAACTGCGTGCTCAACCAGGTCGAGTACGTGGTGCTCGACGAAGCCGACCGCATGCTCGACATCGGATTTCTGCCCGATCTGCAGCGCATCCTCTCCTACCTGCCCAAGCAGCGCACCACGCTGCTGTTCTCGGCCACTTTCTCCACCGAGATCAAGCGCCTGGCCGGCAGCTACCTGCAGGACCCGGTGACGATCGAAGTGGCGCGCTCCAATGCCACCGCTTCCACCGTGGAGCAGCATTTCTACAGCGTCGACGACGACGACAAGCGCAGCGTGCTCAAGAAGATCCTGGCTGAGCGCGGCCTCAAGCAGGCCTTCGTGTTTGTCAACAGCAAGCTGGGCTGCGCGCGACTGGCGCGTTCGCTGGAGCGCGAGGGCCTGAACACCACCGCCCTGCATGGCGACAAGAGCCAGGACGAACGCCTCAAGGCGCTCGAAGCCTTCAAGAGCGGCGCGGTGGATCTGCTGGTCTGCACCGACGTGGCCGCGCGCGGTCTGGACATCAAGGATGTGCCGGCGGTGTTCAACTTCGACATCCCGTTCAACGCCGAAGACTATGTGCACCGCATCGGCCGCACGGGCCGTGCCGGTGCTTCAGGCCTGGCGGTGTCGTTCGTGAGCGCGCGCGACGCGCGCCTGATGGGTGACCTGGAAAAACTGCTGGGCAAGAAGCTCGAACTCGAAGCGTTGGAACTCGAAGCGGACAAACGCCCTGCGGGCCGCTTCAACGACGGCCAGCGCGCCTGGCAGACCCCTGAAGGTGAAGAGCGCCGCGAACCTCGCGAGAGCCGCCCACCGCGCGAGCGCGAATTCCGCGGCGAATCGCGTGGCGAAGGCCGCACAGCGCCGGTCGGCCGCCCCGTGCGCGCACCCCGCGCACCCGCCGACCCCTTGTTCGACAAGCCCTACGAGCCCAGCGCCAGTGGTGACACACCACCTTCGTGGGAAGCCGCATCGCGTCCCACGGCGCGCACCGTGTCGCCCAATATCAAATCTCGCAAGAAAGTGCCGGCGCTGTTCAAGAGCGCACCCGCACCGGTGGTGGCCGAGCCGATTCCTGCGCCGGTGCAGGAAGACTGAGCGCTGCCTTCAGCAGCGCGCGCTCAAAGCCCTTTGCCAGGCTTCCTGGCTTGGTCGCAGCGCACGGCGATGCGCTCCACCTGGCCGGGCGCGCTCAAGATGCGCGCCGCCGTCAGGCAACCTCCCCACACACAACCCGTGTCCAGCGGCAGAACGCCTTCGCGTTTCACCTCACCCAAGGTCGACCAGTGGCCGAACGCCACCGGCACGTCGGCCGTGCGCCGGCCCGGGACGTCGAACCACGGCATGAAACCCGGTGGCGCGTCATCAGCGCCCTCGGTGCTCGCGAACTCCATGACACCCTGCGCAGTGCAGAAGCGCAGTCGCGTGAACGCATTGACCACGACCCGCAGGCGATCGGCACCCTTGAGCGAATCGCTCCACAAGGCTGGCTCGTTGCCGTACATCTGCTGGAGGAACGCGGTCCAGTCGGGGCTGCGCAGCGTGCTTTGCAGTTCCCGCGCGCGCGCCATCGTGTCGGCCACGTCCCACTGGGGCAACACGCCGGCGTGCACCATGAGCCAACCGTGTTCAAACAGCGCCATCGGGCACTGTCGCAGCCAGTCGAGCAGGGCGTCGCAGTCAGGTGCGGTGAGGATGTCGTCCACCGTGTCGCCGCGGCGTGGCTTGCGCACGCCGTGCGCGGCGGCCAGCAAGTGGAGGTCGTGGTTGCCCAGCAGACTGCGCGCGGACCCGTCGAGTGCTATCAGACGTCGCAACACCTTGAGCGAAGCCGGTCCGCGGTTGACCAGATCACCCAGCAGGTACAGCGTGTCTCGGCTTGGTGAGAAGTCCAGCTCGTCGAGCAGGCGGCCCAGCGGCTCGTCACACCCCTGCACATCCCCAATCATGTAAAGTGCCATCGGCCGATTATGGACATCCTCCTCATTGTTTTTCTCACGCTGCTCAACGGCGCGTTTGCCATGTCCGAGCTGGCACTGGCGTCCAGCCGCAAGGCGCGGCTGGCGGCCATGGCCGAAGCCGGTGACAAGGGCTCCATCACCGCGCTGAAGCTGCTGGAAAACCCCACGCAGTTCCTCTCCTCGGTGCAGGTCGGCATCACCTCCATCGGCATGCTCAACGGCATCGTGGGCGAGGCCGCGTTCAGCGACGATCTCGGCGTGTGGATGCAGTTGCAAGGCCTCACCGAGGCCACGGCCAACATCATGTCCACGGCCATCGTGGTGGTCGTCATCACCTTCATCACCATCGTCTTCGGCGAACTCGTGCCCAAGCGCATCGGACAGCTGTATCCCGAAGCCGTCTCACGCTGGGTCTCGCGCCCCATGGCTTTCGTGGCCAAGGCCGCCAAGCCTTTCGTGTGGCTGCTCACGCACACCACGCAGGGCATGCTCAAACTGCTGCGTATCGACACCAACGCGGTGCAGCACGTGACCGAAGAAGAGATCAACGCCAGCCTGGAAGAGGGCGTGGACGCCGGCATCATCGAGGAGCACGAGCACCAGATGGTGCGCAACGTGTTTCTGCTCGATGACCGACAGCTCACCTCCATCATGGTGCCGCGCTCCGAGATCGAGTGGCTGGACGCGCAGGACAGCATCGACGTGGCGGTGCAGCGTGCCTGGACCACCGGCCACTCGTGGTACCCGGTGTGCCGCGGCGGGCTCGACGATGTGGTGGGCGTGATTCACCTGCCGCGCATGCTGGCGCTGCAGTCCGAGGGCAACAACGAGACGCTGATGCGCCATGTGCAGCCTGCCGTGTTCGTGCCTGAAACGCTCAGTGGCATGGAGCTGCTGGAGCAGTTCCGCGAACGCGCTACGCGCATGGTGTTCGTGGTCGACGAATACGGTGTGGTGCAGGGCCTGCTCACACCGCTGGACATGCTGGAGGCCATCACTGGCGAACTCTCGCCGCACGCTGCAGTGGACGCCTGGGCCACGCAGCGCGAAGACGGCGCGTGGTTGATCGACGGCGCCATGCCGGTGGCCGAACTCAAGTCGCGCCTGGACATCGACGAACTGCCCGACGAGGACAAGGGCCGCTACAACACGGTGGCGGGCCTCATGCAGACGGTGGCGGGCGACTTGCTCGATCAGGCCGACAGCGTGGAGTGCGCGGGTTGGCGCTTCGAGGTGCTGGTGCTCGATGGCCGGCGCATCGATCAGGTGCTGATTTCGCGCTTGCCGGAAGCCGAAGCCGCTGTGGAAACCGACGGCTGAGCTGTGGCGCCGCGCCAAGCATCGAGGTTTCAATTAACCTTTTCTTAACTGAAACGCCAGCAGGTTTTAATTTACCTTAGTCGACGTCGTTCCTACAGTCGGGTTGTGTTTGACAACCCAGACCTCAGGAGACAACGTGACCGACAACACCAGCAGCGTCATCACCGACGCGAAAAAGCGCTACAGCGCTGGCGTGCTCAAGTACCGCCAGATGGGCTACTGGCAGCCTGACTACGACATCAAGGACACCGACACCTTGTGCCTGTTCCGCATCACCCCGCAGGACGGCGTGGATCCGGTGGAAGCGGCGGCCGCGGTGGCGGGCGAGTCCAGTACCGCGACCTGGACGGTGGTGTGGACGGATCGACTCACAGCCTGCGACAGTTACCGCGCCAAGGCCTACAAGGTCGAGCCGGTGCCGGGGCGCCCGGGCGAGTACTTTGCCTGGGTGGCTTACGACCTGATCCTGTTCGAAGAAGGCTCCATTGCCAACATGACGGCCAGCCTGATCGGCAACGTGTTCAGCTTCAAGCCGTTGAAGGCCGCGCGTCTGGAAGACATCCGCGTGCCAGTGGCCTATGTCAAGACCTTCAAGGGCCCGCCCACCGGGTTGGTGGTCGAGCGCGAGCGCCTGGACAAGTTCGGTCGCCCGTTGTTGGGCGCGACCACCAAACCCAAGCTCGGCCTGTCTGGTCGCAATTACGGTCGGGTGGTGTACGAAGGCCTCAAGGGCGGGCTGGATTTCATGAAGGACGACGAGAACATCAACTCGCAGCCCTTCATGCACTGGCGCGACCGGTTTCTGTATGTGATGGACGCGGTGAACAAGGCCAGTGCGGCCACCGGCGAGGTCAAGGGCAGCTACCTGAACATCACGGCCGGCACGATGGAGGAGATGTACCGCCGTGCAGATTTTGCGAAGGAACTGGGGTCGGTGATCGTGATGGTCGACCTGGTGATCGGTTGGACCGCGATCCAGTCGATGGCCGAATGGTGCCGTGCCAACGACATGCTGATGCACATGCACCGTGCGGGCCACGGCACCTACACCCGGCAGAAGAACCACGGCGTGAGCTTTCGAGTGATCGCCAAGTGGTTGCGCCTGGCAGGTTGCGACCACCTGCACACCGGTACTGCCGTGGGCAAGCTCGAAGGCGACCCCATGACGGTGCAGGGCTACTACAACGTTTGCCGCGACAGCTACACGAAGCAGGACTTGCAGCGCGGGCTGTTCTTCGACCAGGACTGGGCCGACCTGAAAAAGGTGATGCCGGTGGCCTCCGGCGGCATTCATGCCGGCCAGATGCACCAGCTGATCGACCTGTTCGGCGACGACGTGGTGCTGCAGTTCGGTGGCGGCACGATCGGTCACCCGCAGGGTATTCAGGCTGGCGCCGTGGCCAACCGTGTGGCGCTGGAGTGCATGGTCAAGGCGCGAAACGAAGGCAAGAACATCCTGGAGGAAGGCCCGAGCATCCTGAGGAAGGCCGCCGAAGGCTGCAGCCCGCTGAAGGCCGCGCTCGACACCTGGGGCGAGATCAGCTTCAACTACACCAGCACCGACACGTCGGACTACGCCGTAACCCCAGCCGTCGCCTGAGGAGCAATCACCATGATGACCAACCCCACCGGCCGCCTCACGCAGGGCCAGTTCAGTTTTCTCCCCGACCTGACCGACGCCGAGATCGCGCTGCAGATCGAGTACGGCCTGAAGAAGGGCTACGCCTGGAGCGTCGAGTACACCGACGACCCGCACCCGCGCAACACCTATTGGGAGATGTTTGGCAATCCGATGTTCGACCTGAAGGACGCCGCCGGCGTGATGGTGGAACTGCACGCCTGCCGCAAGACCTTCCCCAACCACTACATCCGCATGATGGCCTTCGACTCGACGCGCAACACCGAGTCGATCGTGATGAGCTTCATCGTCAACCGGCCCGCCACGGAGCCGGGCTTCGCACTGTCGCGCCAAGAGGTCGGGGGCCGTTCGATGCGCTACACGGTGCACAGCTACGCCACCGATACGCCCGAAGCAGAGCGCTACGGCCAGTAGGCGGTGGGGCCATGAACGCGCCGACTTACAACATCCCGGGGGCGGCGCTGGCCGCAGTCACGTCCGCGTCGCCTGTGGTCGCCGACAGCGGCGCGCGCACGGTCAACGAGGTGCTGGCGCAGAGTCAGGTCGAGTCGGTGATGGACGAACTGGACCGCGACCTCATCGGTCTCGTGCCGGTGAAGTCACGCATCCGCGACATCGCCGCGCTGCTGGTGGTCGACAAGTTGCGGCTGAACCTGGGCCTGCAGGCCCAGACCCCTTCGCTGCACATGAGCTTCACCGGCAACCCCGGCACCGGCAAGACCACGGTGGCCATGCGCATGGCAGAAATCCTGCACCGCCTGGGCTATGTGCGAAAGGGGCACGTGGTCAGCGTCACGCGTGACGACCTCGTGGGCCAGTACATCGGCCACACGGCGCCCAAGACCAAGGAGGTGCTGAAGAAGGCCATGGGCGGCGTGCTCTTCATCGACGAGGCCTACTACCTGTACCGCCCCGAGAACGAGCGCGACTACGGGCAGGAGGCGATCGAGATCCTGCTGCAGGTGATGGAGAACCAGCGCGACGATCTGGTGGTCATCCTCGCTGGCTACAAGGACCGCATGGACACCTTCTTCAAGTCCAACCCGGGCCTGTCGTCGCGCATTGCGCACCATCTCGACTTCCCGGACTACGGTCAAGGCGAGTTGCTGGACATCGCGCAGCGCATGCTCGGCACGATGAACTACCGCTTTGGTGAAGGTGCGCGCGAGGCGTTCGAGAGCTACCTGCAGCGCCGCATCCCGCTGCCGCACTTCGCCAACGCGCGCAGCGTGCGCAACGCGCTCGACCGGGCCCGGCTGCGCCAGGCCAGCCGGCTGTTTGTCGATCGGGACCGCGAACTCACACGCGACGATCTCACCACCCTCATGCCCGCCGACATTCTGGCCAGCCGGCTGTTCGCCGTTGGGTCCTGATGCGGTGGGGTGGACATTTGTCACGAGCGGTGGGCTGATTGCGTGAGAACTAGTTCATGAGTCCGACTGAAAAGGTGGTCCTGTAACGCCTTTGGAGTATGTTTGTCGAGGCCCTGATTGAAGAACATCTGCCCCACCAAACGACTGGCAGACGAGGGCAAACCGCCCGAGGCACCGCCGGATCGTTGCAGATCGACGATTCAACAGGACCTCCACCATGACCTCCCTCTTTCGACTTTGCGTGTCCGTGCCCCTGCTTGGGGTGTCCGTCTGGTTGAGCGCTTGTGCCAGCGACTCGGCGTCGCCCCTGCGCTCCACGCTGTTTTCCGTGGCCGCCCTGGAAAGTCTGGGCCTGCCCGCCACGCTCATGCCTGCAGCGAACACCCGCGTCGATCTGTCCCACCTGAGTGCATCCGATGCCGCGGCAGGCGATGTGTACGGATCGGCGGTAGCGCTTTCCCGGGACGGCAACACGCTGGCGGTGGGGGCCGATTTGAAAGCGGTGGGCCGCCCGGGCGACGGTTTGCCGGCAGCCGGCGCGGTGTACGTCTACACCCGCACGCCGCAGGGCTGGCGCGAGCAGGCGCGCCTGCGTGCCACCGTGCCTACCACTGGCAGCGGCTTTGGCCACAGCCTGTCCTTGTCCGACGATGGCAGCCGGCTCGCGGTCGGCGCGCCCTTCGAGTCGCACGACGGCGCGGGCGCCGACGCCGCCCTGGCCGGTGATCAAGGCACCGTGTACGTGTTTGGTCGCGGTGACGGCGGCTGGGCATTGCAGTCGCGCCTGATGGCATCGAAGGCGGGCAGCTTCGACTGGTTCGGCGTGAGCGTCTCGCTCTCGGGTCGGGGCGACACGGTGGCCGTGAGCGCCCACCGTCACGACGGTGGCGAGCCGCATGCCCGGCAAGCCGACAGCGGCGCCGTGTACGTGTTCAAGCACGGTGCCTCGGGCTGGACGGAACAGGTGGTCCTGGAAGCCTCCAACGCCCAGACCGGTGGCCGCCTGGGCACCAGCGTGGCGCTCTCCTTTGATGGCCTCACCCTGGCCGCTGGTGCACTCGCCTCGGGGCTGGGCGCCGTCCATGTGTTTCGCCAGGAAGCGGCGGGCTGGCGCGAGCAGGCCATCGTGACGTCGGCCGAAGCGACGACGCAGAACCCGCTCGGTTCCCAGGTGCTGCTCTCTGCCGACGGCGCCACCCTCGCAGTGGGTGCGACCGCACCGGACGGTACCGAGGCACGGCAGCGCTCGGCCGGCAGCGCCTATGTGTTTGTGCAACAGGGTGGCCAGTGGCATCAACAGGCCCGTGTGCGCGCGTCGAACGCCGACGTGGGCGATGCGTTTGGTGAGCGCCTGGCGCTCTCGGCCGATGGCCGTGTGCTGGCCGTCTCGGCGGCGTACGAAGCCAGCGCCGCAGCTGGGCTCAACGGGGACCAGTCCGACAACAGCGTGCCGTCGGCCGGTGCCGTGTACCTGTATGCCCGCGAAGGCAAGCGCTGGAGCCAGACGGACTATGTCAAATCCCACCGCACCCGGGCGGGTGACCTGTTTGGTTCGGCACTGGCGCTGTCGGGCGATGGCCGGCAACTGGCGGTGGGCGCGCGCCTGGAAGACGGTGCCGCCCCCTGGAGCCTCGGCGGCTTCTCGTTCGGTGAGCGCTCACAGAACAGCGGCGCCGTCCACCTGTACTCGCGCAGCTGACCGCGCCGCTCAGCCGCGTCCGACCTGCCACCACGGGGGCAGCAGGCCGCGCACCTCGGGCCGGGCAAAGCGGTCGTCCATCAGCACCACCACACCCCGGTCGTCGGGTCCGCGGATCACGCGCCCGGCGGCCTGCACCACCTTTTGCAGACCAGGGAACAAATACGCGTAGTCGTAGCCGCGGCCAAAACGGGCCTGCAGTCGCGCGCGCAATTGCTCGTTCAGCGGGTTCACCTGGGGCAAGCCCAGCGTGGCGATGAAGGCGCCAATGAGCCGCTTGCCTGGCAGATCGATGCCTTCACCAAAGGCGCCGCCCAGCACCGCGAAGCCGATGCCCTGGCTGTGTTCGGTGAAGCGCGCCACGAAGGCGTTGCGATCGATCTCCGCCATGCCACGGGACTGCGACCACACGGCAATGTCCGGGTGCGTCGCTTCAAAACGCGCCAGCGTCTGTTGCAGGTAGTCAAAGCTGCTGAAGAAGGCCAGGTAGTTGCCGGGCAAGGCGCGGTACTGCGCGGCCATCACGGCGACCACGTCGTTCAGCGACGCGGCGCGGTCGTTGAAGCGCGTCGAAATGTGGGGCGTGACATGCACCGTCAGTTGCGCCGGGTCGAACGGCGAAGGCACTTCCAGCCGCGCGCAGTCCGCGGGCAGGCCGAGCAGGTCGACCGCGTGGTCCATGGGGCTGAGCGTGGCCGAGAACAGGGTGGCGCTGTGTGCCGCCTGCCAGCGCGGTTGCAGGTGGGGCGCGGGCACCAGGTTGCGAATGGCCAGGTGTGGGCGAGGTGCGCGTCCGCGTGCCGCTGCGCCAGCGTGTGTGATCTCCACCAGCGAGTGGTCGCCAAACACCTCGGCCACGCGCAGGAAGTGCAACACCTCGAACAGCCAGGCCTGCACGCGCACGTCGGGCGCCGTCGCGTCCAGCGCAAGATGCCCGGAGAGGTCGGCGGTGTGCTGCTGCAGCGCGCCCACCAGGCCGTCGGGCAGCTCGCTCAACAGTGCTTGCTCGGTTGCCTGCCCCCGACCCACGGTGCCCCAGAAACGGTGCAGGCGGTCCAGCGACGCCTTCAAGCCTGCTGGCGGCGCCTTGCGCAGCGCTGCCAGCATCGAGGGATCGAGTTCGGCGCTGTACATCTGCCGCGCCCGCTCGACGAGGTTGTGTGCCTCGTCCAGCAACAGGCCCACGCGCCAGGGTTCGCCCACCGTGAGCGCCCAGGCGTGTGCGCTGAGGTCGAAGAAGTGGTTGAAGTCGCCCACCACCACATCGCTCCAGCGCAGCATGTCCTGGCCGAGGTAGTAGGGGCAGATGTTGTGCTTCAGGGCCACCGAGCGCAGCCCGGCCTGATCGAGCCAGGCGGCCTGCGCGGCCTCGTCGCGGGCCTGCGGCAGCCGGTCGTAGAAGCCCTTGGCCAGCGGGCAGGCATCGCCGTGGCAGGCTTTGTCCGGGTGCTCGCAGGCCTTCTCGCGCGCCACGCGTTCCAGCACCCGCAAGCGGCCGGCGGGCGCGTCGGGTTGAAGCCGCCGCAAGGCATCGAGCGCGAGTTGGCGTCCGGGAGTCTTGGCGGTGAGGTAGAGCAGTTTGTCGGTGCCCTGCGCGGGGATCGCTCTGAGCGCGCCGAACAGTGTGGCCATGGTCTTGCCGATGCCGGTGGGCGCCTGCACCAGCAGGTGGCGTCCATGGCTGTGCGTGCGGTAAGTGGCGCCGGCCAGATCGCGCTGGCCCGCGCGAAAGCCGTCGAAGGGAAAGCTCAGCGTCTGCAGTTGCGCGTCGCGCGCCAACCTGTGGACCGCCTCACCGCGTGCCCAGCGGATGTAGCGTGCGCACAGGTCGTGGAAATGCTGGCGCAGTTCGTCGGCGGTGTGCCAGGCCGTCAGCGCGGTTTCGGTGTGGGTGTCGATGTTGAAGTAGATCAGCGCGACCTCGATGCGCTCCAGCGCAAGCTGCTCGCACAGCATCCACGCGTACACCCGTGCCTGCGCCCAATGCAGGGCTCGGTGGTTGTCGCGGACGAGGGCCACGTCGCCGCGGTGGGTCTTGATTTCTTCGAGGCGCGGGGCGGTGGGATCAAAACCGTCGGCGCGGCCCTGCACCAACAGATCGCCGCAGCGCGAGCGCAGCGGCAGCTCGCGCTGGTAGGGCGCGGGGCGGCGCGCGGTCACGGCCTCGTGGCCGGCCACGCCGTCCTGCGCGGTGGGCGAGGGCGTGAAGCGCAAGTCCAGGTCGCCGGCCTGGGCGGTGAACGCGCACAGCACGCGCACGGCGACCCGCAGCGTGTCTGGCGGCGTCAAGGCTTCCGCGCTCACGGCGCACCCGGCGGGAACACGGTCGGGGGAGCGCCCGGCTGCCAACGGGGGATCTTGTGCATGCAGGCGGCCATCAGCGCGCTGTCCGCCCATGCGCCCTGCCAGCGCCGTGTGGCCGCCCACGGCGACGCCGCCCACCACGCGGCGTCCACCGCGGCGAACTGGCGCACGAACGGGAAGATCGCAGCGTCCGTCAGACAGGGCCGCGCGCCGCCCAGTTGCGGGGCTTGCGCCAGGCGGCTTTCGAGTGGAGCGATCAGGCTGTGCACCGCTGCGTCACGCCACTCGTGCGCGCTGCGCTGTGGGTGGCGCTCGGGGTACTTGTAGCCGTCCAGCGCCCGCTTGAAGTCACCGTCGCAGGTGTCGATCAGCGCGGGATGGCCAGGCGAGCCGGCACGCACCAGCCAGTCTTCAGGATCGCGCTGCTCCAGTGCCCATCGCATGATGTCCAGGCTTTGCGCGATCACCTGGCCGGGTGTGATCTGCAGCACCGGTACCGTGCCGGCCGCAGACGCCTCCAGCAGCTCGGCTGGCTTGCTGGAAAGCGCCACCTCGCGCAGTTCCACGGCCACGCCGGCCTGGCACAGCGCCAGGCGCGCGCGGATGGCGTAGGGGCAGCGGCGAAAGGAGTACAGGATGGGCAGCACGGTGTCGGTCGGAGAGAGCAGCCCGCCATGATGGCACGCAAGCCCGCCCTGATGGCACGCAAGCCCGCCCTGCCTGAGCGGTGGGTGCTCGCATACCCCATGGCCAGCGCGGCGCGCTCTGGCGACAATGTCCGCCGGGCCCGACGCCCGAGGAGAACCCACATGAAAACCCTCACCGACCACCTCAGCCAATACGCCGCCTATCACCGCGACCGCCGCAACATCGTGACCCACTTCGTGGGCATTCCCATGATCGTGCTGTCGGTGGTGTTGCTGCTGGCGCGGCCGTCCTTCATCGTGGCGGGCCTGCAGGTGTCTCTCGCCACGCTGGCCGTGATCGCGGCCACGCTGTACTACCTCCGTCTGGACCTGCGCCTGGGTGCCGTCATGGGTGCGCTGCTGCTGGGCTGCCTGTTGCTCGCGCAGGCCACGGCACCGCTGTCGCTGGGCGCATGGGCCACCCTGGGCGTGGGCTTGTTCGTGGTGGGCTGGGTCATCCAGTTCGTGGGGCACATCTTCGAAGGCCGCAAGCCGGCCTTCGTGGACGACATCAGCGGCCTGATCATCGGCCCGCTGTTCGTCGTGACCGAGGCGGGTTTCCTCCTGAGCCTGCGTCCCGAACTCGAAGCGCAGATCGAGCAGCGCGCCGGCCCGGTGCGGTCTGGACGGGCCGGTACAACGCAGGCGCGCTGAGGTTTCTCCGCCCGTGTTGTCACACCACCGGGGTGCTGCACGTCTGTCCTCTCATGAACGACCCCACCGCCACCTTCAGCCGCCTGCGCCCCCGCCTGCAAGGCATTGCCTACCGCATGCT
Source organism: Pseudomonadota bacterium (assembly GCA_040385485.1). Lineage (GTDB taxonomy): Bacteria > Pseudomonadota > Gammaproteobacteria > Burkholderiales > Burkholderiaceae_C > Hydrogenophaga. Next base: position 80,855 of record JAZKHJ010000005.1, read on the forward strand.
GGGCTCTTCGGCCGAGGCCGAGGAGGTGGTGCAGGATGCCTGGTTGCGCTGGCACGAGAGCCCGCACGACTCGCTTGACAGCAGCGAGGCCTGGCTGGTCACCATCACCACGCGCCTGGCGATCGACCGCCTGCGCAGCGCCAAGGTGCAGCGCGAGCACTACATCGGCACCTGGCTGCCCGAGCCGCTGATGTCCGATTCGCCGGTGTCGCCCGAGCAGTTGCTGGAGCGGGCCGACGACGTGTCGGTGGCTTTCCTGACCCTGCTTGAGCGTCTGGCGCCCGAGGCGCGCGCGGCCTTCCTGCTGCGCGAGGTGTTCGATGCCGACTACGGCGAGGTGGCCGAGGCGCTGGGCAAGACCGAGAGCGCTTGCCGCCAGATCGTGCACCGCGCCAGGACGCAGCTGCAGGACGAGCGGCCGCGATACGCCGTGCCGCGCGAGGCCCAGCTGCGCCTGTTGCGCGGCTTTGCCGATGCGGCGGCCACCGGGCAGTTCGCCACGCTCAAGACCCTGCTGGCCGAGGACGCGCAGCTCGTGGGTGACGGCGGCGGCATCGTGCCGAGTTTTGGTGTGCCGCTGGTGGGCAATCAGCGCATTGCCCAGCTATACCTGGCCTCCCATCTGAAATACGGGGATGCGGTGCGTTTCGAGGTGGTCGTGCTCAACGGGCAATGGGGCCTGCTGCGCTTCATCCACGGCGCGCTGGAGTCGGCGCAGTCGTTCGAGACCGATGGTGAACGCATCCTGCGCGTGCATGCCCAGCGCAATCCCGAGAAGCTCGCGCGCATTGCCGCCGCGCTCGGGCGCGACCTCGCTGTCACAAACCCGCAGCCCTGAGCGTCTTGTGAGGTGTATCCCAACCACCTCATCAAGGCCTCACATGAACACCGCACCCCGACTCCCCTGGACCGAGATTTCTCCCAAGCCCTACCAGGCCATGGCCGCCGTGGGCGCCACCACGGCCAAGTCTTCCCTCGGCGCCATCCTGATGGAACTTGTGAAGACCCGCGTCTCGCAACTCAACGGCTGCGCATTCTGCGTCGACATGCATGTGCGCGACCTGCGCAAGCAGGGCGAATCCTGGCAGCGCATCAACAGCCTGTGCACCTGGCGCGAGACCGGCCTCTACAGCGCACGTGAGCGCGCCGCGCTGCGGTGGGCCGAGGCCTTGACCCGGCTGCCGGACGGTCACGACGACCACGATGCCGGCTTCGATGCACTGAAGGACCATTTCAGCGATCAGGAAGTCGTCGAGCTGAGTTGGACCGTTGCGCAGATCAACGCCTGGAACCGCATGGCCGTCGGCATGCGCGCACCGGTGGCAGAAAAAGACATCGCCTGAACCCCGTCTCGACAAGGAACAACCATGAACATCGTGATCATTGGAGGCACCGGCCTCATCGGAAAACAAGTCGTCAAGCTGCTGAGCCAGGCTGGACACGCCGTGACGGCGGCAGCGCCATCGAACGGCGTCAACGCCGTCACGGGCGAGGGTCTGGACCAGGCACTCGCCGGCGCGCAGGTGGTGGTGGACGTCACCAACTCGCCTTCGTTCGAGGACGAGGCGGTGATGCACTTCTTTCGCGCCTCGACACAGAACCTGCTCGCGGCCAGCGAGCGCGCCGGCGTGCGCCATTTCGTGGCGCTGTCGGTGGTGGGCTCGGAGCGCATGCCCGAGAGTGGCTACTTCCGCGCCAAGGTCGCGCAGGAAGCGCTGATCAAGGCCGGTCCGGTCCCCTACACCCTGGTGCGCGCCACGCAATTCTTTGAATTTTTGATGTCCGTAGCGCACGTGGGCACTGTCGGAAACACGGTTCCCCTGCCTTCGGCGCCGCTGCAACCCATCGCAGCGGCCGACGTCGCTGCAGCCCTGGCCGACGTGGCGGTGCAAGCGCCACTCAACGGAACGTGTGAAGTCGCCGGGCCCGAGGCCGTGCCGCTGGATGCGCTGATCCGGCGCGTGTTGCAGGCCCGCCAGGACCCACGCGAGGTGGTGTCGGAGCCCAATGCCCTGTACTTCGGGACCCGCATCGACGAACGATCGCTGGTGCCCGGCCCGGGCGCTCGCATCGCCCCGACCACGCTGGCGCAATGGCTGGCCAACGGGTCCTGATTCGGCAGCACTGACACCGCCGGGCGACCGGCTCAGAGCACGATGGCGTTCTGGGGCGTGGGCGTGGCAGGCAGGTCGGTCTCACCCAGCATCGTGCACAACTCCGTCTCGATGACCCGGCACAGGTGGGCCATGGGCACGTCGTTGGCGCCACCCTCGAACGGGTTCTCGGTGCTCTCGCCCACCTGATCCAGCGAGAGGTACATCCACCCGACGAGCACGCTGAACGGCACCGACAACCAGACCATGTGGCCCGCGAACAGGCCCGACACGCTGTCGTTGAGGCGATCGAACTCCCGCACCAGGCAGAACGGCAACACCGTGGCGAAGCACCAGACAAACAGCGAGTTGATCGTTGCGTACTGGCGTGGATAGGGGAAGTTCTTGATGCGTTCGACGCGGCTTTGCTGGTCGAGGAAATCCTTGATGGTCTTTTGCAGTTCCGTGTGGTGCAGCACGACCAGTTCCTGCCTTGCATAGAGATCGCGCAGGGTCTCGCTTTGCAGCTCCATCAGCATCAGTCCCTTGTTCGACGCGAAGGCCATCTGCTGGCGCTCGGCCTCGCTCAGGTGTGCCTGCAAATCCGCGTCCAGCGTGGTCTCGTGCTCGGGCACGAGAAAGTGCTTGCGGCGGTACTCCGCGTTGGCCGGGCTGTTCGCGGATTCCCAGACCCGGCTTTGCCGCAGCTGGTGGCGCAGCACCGTCAACCAGGCCAGGTGGCGGTGGATGAGCACCGCCGACATGGCGCGCGTGGTGGGAAACATCCGGCAGATGAGGCCCCAGTAACGGCTGGTGGCGGTGATCGACGACCAGACCTGCTGGGCTTCCAGGGTGCGCTGGTAGGTCTGGGCGTTCTTGAAGCCGACGATGAAGGATGTGGCCGTGCCCAGCAGCACGGCCACCGACCAGGGCGCGGCGATCCACGTCAGCCCGAACACCTGGTACAGCGTGGCGGGCACGGTGGCAAGCAGCAGCAGGATGTAGGTCTTGCGACGTGTCCAGTCAAGGAACTCGGCGAGCGTGTACGACTTGGCGATTTTCATGGTGGCGGTGCCCGTGGGCAGTAAAAGGATGTGAAAGGGGTTGACGCATGCAAGACGGCCGCCCGCGCCGCTTTGTGACAGCCCATGCCGCGTGTACCCTCGTGGCCCACCCCTACCGCTTTGCCTGCCATGCACCTGATCCAGACCCTTGATGCCGGCGTGCTCGAATTGCGCCTGAACCGCCCCGAGCGCCTCAACGCCCTGACCCTCGACCTGGCCCGCGAGCTGCTGAGCGCGGTGCGCGCCGGCGTGGCCGACCCGGCCGTTCGCGTGATCCTGCTCAGCGGTGAGGGGCGCGCCTTCTGCGCCGGCAAGGACCGCGACGACCCGGCCACCGAGGCCTTCGTCGACACCCTGCAGGCACTCGCCTCCGCGCTGGTGCACGCGCCCCAACCGGTGGTGACGGCGGTGCAGGGCTGGGTGGTCGGCGCGGGGCTGGAACTCATGATCAACGGCGATCTCGCGGTGGCCGCGCGCGGCGCGCGTTTCATGTTGCCCGAGGTGCACGTGGGTCTGTTCGGCACTGGCGGTGTGGCCGCGCTGCTGCCGCGCCTGGTGGGACTGCAGAAGGCCAAGGGCCTGCTGATGCTGGGCCAGGAGTTGACCGCAGCTGATGCCGAGCGCTGCGGTCTGGTGTGGCAGGTGGTGGACGACGAGGCCTTGCTCATGCAGGCGCGCCAGGTCGCGCAGCGCCTGGCCAGCGCCGGATCCGTGCTGTTGGCCGAGGTCAAGCGGCTGGTGCACCGAGAACAGCTGGGCGACTTCGACGCCGCGCTGACCCGCGAGACCGACGTGCACCGGCGGCTGGCACCGGGCGCTGCGGGACCGGCGATCCACCCGCGCGAGCTCGATCACCTGGTGCTGCGCGTGACCGACCTGGAGCGCATGCTGCGCTTTTACTGCGACGTGCTCGGCTGCACGGTGCAGCGGCGGCAGGACGCCATCGGTCTGGTGCAGCTGCGCGCCGGGCGCTCGCTGATCGATCTGGTGCCGGTCGATGGTCAGCTGGGCCGCGCAGGGGGTGCGCCCCCGGGGCACGAAGGCCGCAACCTCGACCACTTCTGCCTGCGCGTCGAGCCCTTTGACGAAACCGCCATCCGGCATCAACTGAGTGCACACGGAGTCGAGGCCGGGCCCACCGAGCGGCGCTATGGCGCCGAGGGCGAAGGGCCTTCGATCTACCTGACCGACCCCGAGGGCAATGTGGTGGAGCTCAAGGGGCCGCCGGACGACCGCGCGGCGGACCACCCCGTGCCGGTCGGTTGAACCGCTGCTGTCGCCAGCGGGTGTTGTGTTCTTGCAATCGATCGGTCTGGCACCGTACAGACCAGATCGGCCGTTTGCCCGAGGCTTGCGTCTTCGCCGGGCGCCCACGTGCCTGGAAGTCCCCACCGGAGATGCCCATGCTTCGCGCCCGATCCATGTCCCAGTTGCCCGACACGCCCGCCCGACGCGGTGCGCCCGTGAGCCTGCCCTCGATCTACACGCAACGCGCCAACGCCACGGTACCGCTCCATTGGCTCTCCACCGCCGCCGCGTTCTCGGGCACGGGCGGGTTGGTCAGCGGTGACGATCTGGCCGAGCTGATCCGCCACCGCTGCGAGGTGGCTGGCTGGCTGCCGGAATCCCTGCCCGTTTCGCTGGTCGCGCGCTGGATCGTGTCGCGCGCGGTGGTTTCGCTGGACAGCCCGTGGGGGCAGCTGTTCCCGTTGTTCCAGTTCAGCTTGCCCACCGCCTCGGTGGTGGATGCCATGGGGCCTTTGCTGGCCGAGCTGCGCCCTGTGTTCGACGACGTCGAGCTTGCGCTGTGGTTCGTCACTCCCAACGACTGGCTCGGTGGGGCCCGCCCAGTCGTGGCCATGCACCACAGCCTGCCTGCTGTGTTGCAGGCCGCGCGCGCCGATCGTTTTGTGGCCGGCGGTCACTGATCCCGGCGGGGATCGCGTCAGCCACCACCCACGACAACCATCCGCCAGGCCACTCCGAGCAGACCACACACCCCGATCAAGGGCACCACGCCCACCTTGAAACGAAACAAGGCGATCGCCGCGAGCAGGGTCAACGCTGCCGACGGTGCGTCAAAGGGACCGGTGAATCCCTGTGGCCACCACACGTGGTACGCGAAGAACAAGGCCAGGTTCAGGATCACGCCCACCACCGCCGCGGTGATGGCGGTCAGTGGCGCGGTGAACTTCAGCTTGCCGTGCGTGGTTTCAATGAACGGTCCCCCCACCAGGATGAAGACGAATGACGGCAGGAAGGTGAAGAAGGTCACCACCGAGGCCGCCAGTGCACCCGACCAGAACAGCGCGTCGGGCCCGAGAACCTGGTGCAGCCAGCCGCCCACGAACCCCACGAAGGCCACCACCATGATCAGCGGGCCCGGCGTGGTTTCACCCAGCGCCAGGCCGTCGATCATCTGCTGCGCATTGAGCCAGCCGAAGTCCTCGACCGCGCCCTGATAGACATACGGCAACACCGCGTAGGCACCGCCGAAGGTCATCAGAGCAGCCTTGGTGAAGAACCAGCCCATCTGGGTGAGCGTGCCCTGCACGCCGAACAGCGCCAGCAGCACCGCCATGGCGAGCAGCCACAGCCCGATGCCGATCACCAGCACCTGGACCAGCCGTCGGCGGGTGAACAGTGCGTGGGCCGGCGACGGGGTGTCGTCATCGATCAGGGCGCTCGCGTGGGCCTGCGTGCTGCCAGCGTGGCCCGCGCCCGTCACGAACACATGGGGCCAGCGCCGCCCACCCCAATGGCCCACGAGTGCCGCCGCCAGCACGATGGCGGGGAAGGGCGCGTCCAGCGCGAAGATCGCCACGAACGCTGCCGCCGCGATGCCCCAGAGCCAGGGGTTCTTCAGGGCGCGGCTGCCGATGCGGTGCGCCGCATGCAGCACCAGCGCCGTCACCGCCGGCTTGATGCCGTAAAACACGGCGGCCACCGCAGGCAGGCTGCCGAAGGCGATGTAGACCCACGACAGCAAGACCAGCAGCAGCAGGGAGGGCAGCACGAACAAGGCGCCAGCGGCCAGGCCGCCGCGCGTGCCGTGCATCAGCCACCCGATGTAGGTGGCCAGTTGCTGGGCCTCGGGGCCGGGCAGCACCATGCAGAAGTTCAACGCGTGCAGGAAACGCTTCTCGCTGATCCAGCAGCGGCGCTCCACCAGCTCGGTGTGCATGATGGCCATCTGGCCCGCAGGCCCACCGAAGCTGATGAAACCCAGCTTGAGCCAGAACCGGAACGCCTCGGCGAACGACACGGGGGCGGGACGCCCGCTCATGGCTGCGGGGCCTTCAGGGTGTCGGGATTCCAGCTGTGGTGCTCGGTCGGTCCCTCGACCGCCTGGCGGCACCAGGCGAGGAGCGCGTCGTACAGCGGCATGGCCGCCTCCAGCATCGCCAGATCGTCGGTGGCGTGCAGGGCCGACAGGCCCAGCGACAGCGCCAGCAGGCCTGCGGCCTCCCGGGCGAGTTCCAGGCGGTCGGTGTCGGCCGCGCGCACGATGCGCGCCAGGGTGGCGAGCGCCGGGTCGTCATGCAGAGCGAAGGCGCGCAGCAAGGTGTCGAAGCTGCAGAGTTCACCTTCGTGGCTGATGGGGGCGCCGGGAATGTCGAAGGCCACCGCGCCCAGCCCCTGCGCTTGCGTGAGCACCGCAGCGGTGGGGACGTAGAGGAACTCGGCCCGCGGGTCGATGAAGCGGCGCACCAGCCACGGGCAGGCGACGCGGTCGATCTTGGGCCGCTCGCGCGTGATCCAGGTGGAAGGGTGCAGGCCATCCACGCCCAGGTCGGGGCGCTTTCGAATCACCAGGGGCCTCACCGCGCGCCACTCGGCGATGTCTTGCGGGGTGTCCACGCCGGGCTCTCCGCCGTCAAACCCGCCAGCCAGAAACCGTGCGTTGAATCCGGCCTGCCGCAGCGTGGCTGCCGCTTGCTGGCTGACCTCGTGGCCGTGCACGCAGTACACGACGATCTCGCGTTGGGGGCCATTGAGGTCGAAGGACGCCAAGGCGTCGGGTGCGCACCACTGGGCAGTGGCCAGCAGGTGCGGGCTGTCCGCGAAACGCGCCGGGCGTCTCACATCGAGCAGCACAGGCGCGCCGGGTGCGCCCATGCGCGCGGCGAGTTCACGGGGGGAGATATGGGTGGGGATGGCGGTGTCCATGGAAAACTCCAGAGCGTTGTCAGCACTTGGATGGGACACCATCTGTTCGTCAAGATCCGGGAGGCTGTGTTCCCGTGAACGAATGGTAGCAGCGCCCGGGCCGCACCGCCATCGATTGCGCAGGCTCAATGGTGCGGGTGCCCGCAGGTCCAACAATGGAAATCTGCTCACACCATCCCACCTGAGGAGTCGCGACGATCATGAGCGTCCGACAACCCCCGGTCAAGGTGACACGGCTGGCGCTGCAGAACGCGGGTTCGATCGCTGCGATTCTGAGCGCAGGACATGTGAGCACGCAACGTGAGGATTCATTGAGCGTGCGCAATGCGGGCGGCGCGGCGTGCGCGAACACTGCAGTTGCCGATGTTGGTCCGGATAGAACCGGAAAGCAAAGGCCGGTGAGGATTCCCCCTGAGGGGGGCGTTTTCATGGTGTGTTTCCCACACCATGGAGGGATGAAGGCAACCTCAGACCGGCTAAACCCGAGAGGGCATCGCCGGGGACCTTCACCATGGCCCGCCCTCCGCAAGGATGGCGGGCCATCTTTTTTTCGAACACTTCTGACGACTCAGCAGAAAGGTCAACCATGAAATCCGATGCGCAACTCAAGAAGGACGTGGAAGCCGAACTCGAATGGGAACCCTCGATCAACGCTGCCCAAGTGGGTGTGGCGGTCAAGGACGGTGTGGTGACGCTTGCCGGCCATCTGGACACTTTTGTCGAGAAATACGAGGTGGAGCATGTGGTGCAGCGCGTGGCTGGCGTTCGTGCCGTGGCGGTGGAGATCGACGTCAAGCTGGCCTCCGGCAGCAAGCGCAGCGACTCCGAGATCGCCCACGCGGTGGAGACCGCATTCGCCTGGCACAGCTCTGTGCCGGCCGAACGTGTTCAGGCCAAGGTGGAACAGGGATGGGTCACGCTCAGCGGGGAAGTTGACTGGGAATACCAGCGTGCGGCTGCCGCGAATCTGGTGCGGCCCCTGGTCGGTGTGGTGGGTGTCAGCAACGCCATCGTGCTCAAACCCCGCACCACACCGGACAACATCGGCAAACGCATCCGGGATGCACTGACCCGCCAGGCCGAGCGCGAAGCCAAGGGCATCGAGGTGCATGTCAACGGCTCCACCGCGGTACTGCGGGGTTCGGTGCATTCGCTGGCCGAGCGGGTGGCCGCTCAGGGCGCGGCCTGGTCGGCACCCGGCATCACGCGGGTCGACAACGAACTGCGCATCGATCCTTGAGCCCTGCCTCGCGCAGCCTGCTGAAACCATCCAGGAGAACAACATGCGCGAGAAGATGCTGGCGGGTGACGTGTGCAACCGCATCGTGGTGATCGCAGAACGCGGTTTGTCGCTGGTGCTGGCGGCGCAACTCATGCGCAAGCGGCATGTGGGATGCCTGGTGGTCGAGACCGAAGCCCTGCGGGAGCGCCGCGAACGGGCTTGACGCAACGCCCGTCCTTGCGTGTGCCTGCATTGCGTTGGATCAATGGTGCAGAGGCACCACCGTCGCACCATTCCTCTTGCGCCGGCGTTTCGTCGAGTTGTGGCGGACGTGCCGGGCATTCCTCCATCACGGTTCTCAAGGAGCATCACCATGAATGAACTTCGCACCATTGATCCCTTTGCCATCGATCCCTTCGACGATGCGTTCCGCTCGCTCATGCGACCCTGGCGCATGGAGATGCTGGAGGCAGCTCCACGCATCAAGATCGACCTCACGGAGCAGGACGGCAGCTACGCCGTCAAGGCCGATATTCCCGGCGTGAAGAAGGACGACATCGACGTGCGCATCGACGGCAACATGGTCACCATCAGCGCCGAGGTGAAGTCTGAGAAGGAGGAAAAGGGCAACGGCGACCGCGTGTTGCGCCGTGAACGCCAGGAGGGCTACGCCAGCCGCAGCTTCAGCCTGGCCTGCCCGGTGGATGAGGGCAAGGTCCAGGCCAGCTACAAGGACGGCATCCTGATGCTGACCCTGCCGAAAAAGGCCGACACCGCCAGCAAACGCATCGCGATCCAGTGACGCCATGAACACGCTCACAGCGCCTTGGCGGCAGGGCGATCAACATACCCTGGGGAGGTGATTTCTCGTTGCGTGACAGCAAGGTGGCCACTCTGAGGATCACCTGGGACGGTGGCTTGAGCCTGCTCAATGCGACATCAAGACCGGCAGCGTCATCGTTGTCAGCACGGTACGCGTGGCGCCGCCCAGCACCCACTCTCGCGCCCGACCATGCCCGTAGCAGCCCATCACAAGCAAGTCGGCCCCCACATCTGCCGCCATCGACAGCAGGCGGTTGCCGACCTCGCCGTCGTCAGGGCCCCCTTCGTGCGTGGTGAGAGCCACGCCATGAGTCTTCAAATAGCCCTGCAGCGAACGCAGGGGCACATCCACGGCTTCACCGAAGCACACCGCGTGCACCTGCGCCGCCCGCTGCAGCCAGGGCAGGGCGGCCGACAGGGCCCGTGCCGCCTCGCGGGTCTCCTTCCAGGCCACCAGCACGGTGCGACCGACGGGGCCGATTTCGCCCGTGTAGGGCAGCATCAGGGCCGGTCGCCCGCTCTCGAGCAGTGCGCTGGACTGAAAGTCCGCGGGCAGCTCCGCTGCCGCAGGGTCGTCCGGATCGCGCTGGCCCAAGATCATCAGGTCGGCATACAGCGCCTGGCGCGCGAAGCTCCAGGGCCCATCAGGCAGTGGCTCGACCCAATGAAGCCGCTCATGGCCACCCGCAAGCTGCAGGAAGGTGGTGCGCATCTTCTCGATGCTCTCCCTGTCCATGTCCTGCATCAGGGCGATGGCCGCCGCCGCACCCTCCATCGCAAACGGATAGCGCACCAGCGCGGTCAGCACGCATGGCTGAGCCGTGACCTCGGCCCCGAAATCTTCGGCCAGCTGGCGCGCGAGCTGGATGCGCTGCGGTGTGCGGGCCGAACTGTCGAGGTGCAGCAGGATGGAGCCGGGGGTCTGCATGGTCATTCCTTTGAAGGTGGAGGTGCGACCGGCCCAACTTACACCCGCCTGAGCTGCACCGGTTTGCGCAGTGTCAATGCAGGCGAAGGAAAACCGCGCTCCGCATGTCGCCGTCATTGAGCAGGCGCAACCGCCGCCACCGTGCCGCGACCTAATCTGTGGCTTTCAACCCAACCCACGACACCTGTCCGTTGCGCACATGGCGTCTGCGTAATCCATCCCGTGCGCGGGCCCGGCGTCGAGTGCAGTCATTTTTGAGATGTCCCCATGATGCGAGCGATGGTTCTGCACGGCCCCGGTCAGGCGCTGCGGCTAGAGACCCGGGCGCTGCCCGAACCCGGGCCGGGCGAGCTGCGCTTGCGAGTGCAAGCGTGCGCCGTGTGCCGGACCGACCTGCACGTGGTGGACGGAGAACTGCCTCTGCCGAACCTGCCGCTGGTGCCGGGGCACGAGATCGTCGGTGTGGTGGAGGCGGTGGGGCCGGGGGTGGACGCGGGCCGGCTGGGTGAGCGCATGGGCGTGCCGTGGTTAGCCCACACCTGCGGCCACTGCGCGTTCTGCCGGCTCGGGCGGGAGAACTTGTGTGACCACGCCCTGTTCACCGGCCATGGGCGCGACGGGGGCTTTGCCAGCCACGTGATCGCCGAGGCCGCCTTCTGTCTGCCGCTGGACCTGCCCATGGATGCGGTGCACATGGCGCCCCTGCTGTGCGCCGGGCTGATCGGTTGGCGGGCCTTGTGCATGGCCGGCGATGACGCACGGGTGCTGGGTCTGTACGGGTTTGGCGCGGCGGCGCATCTGATCGCCCAGGTGGCACGGCACCAGGGCCGGCAGGTGTTGGCATTCACCCGTCCCGGCGATGCGCAGGCCCAGGCATTTGCCCGGACGCTGGGCGCGGTGTGGGCCGGTGGTTCGGACGAGCCGTCACCCACACCGCTGGACGCTGCGATCATCTTTGCGCCGGTGGGTGCGCTGGTGCCGCTGGCCTTGCGCGCCGTGTGCAAGGGTGGTCGTGTCGTGTGCGGGGGCATCCACATGAGCGACATCCCGGCTTTTCCGTACGCGTGGCTGTGGGAGGAGCGCCAACTGCTCTCGGTGGCCAACCTGACACGTGCCGATGCCGCTGCGTTCCTGGCCTTTGCGGCCACCGCGCCCCTGCGCGTGGAGACCACCGTCTACGCGCTGGAACAGGCCAACGATGCACTGGACGACCTGCGTGCCGGCCGGCTGCAAGGTGCTGCTGTTCTGGTGATGTGAGGCGCCGCGCCCGGGCTCACATCGGGATGACGCTGGGCGGGGCGGACAAGCTGTTGGGCGGCAGTTCGCTGCTCTCGCAGCGGCGCAGGCCGAACAGCGAACCGAAGATGGTGACCAAGGCCACGATCAGGGCAATGAGAAGCCTCATGACGGCCTCGTGATGTCGGCATCGATGGTGACGACTTGCCTGGTGCAGACGGATCCGACTTGCATGGGGAACTCCCTGGACGTGGCGAAGAAAGGCCACAGCCTTCCCGGTTCCTTGCAGTCTGCCGCTCTCAGGCGCGTTCGCATTGAGTGCACTCAATACAACGCGCGCCATCGCCACTAGTCTCGACAGTCCCCCGTGGCTGTGGTCACGGAGCGTTGGTCCTCTGTGCAACAGTCAAACTCAGGAGTACGGACATGAAGCAGACCTCAGGCAGTGCGGCGCGCACGCGAGCAGTGATCAAGCGGCCACCGATGGCGGTGATGGCCAGGGGAGACGGCCATGCGCTCCCCGATGGGACCGAGGCCGAGGCCTCGCGAGAGACGCGCATCCACGAAGCGGCCTATGCGCTCTACGAGGCCCGCGGTTGCGTGGATGGACATGATCTCGAAGACTGGCTGGCGGCCGAGGCGGCCGTGGAGCGCGAGGCACCAGGAGTCGGTTCCTCGGTCGGCGACCACTGATGGACGCCGCCGCGCGGCTGCTCAGCCCCGGCTGGCCCAGTCCAGCGCGGCTTTGCCCCCGGCGGCCGAGGCGGTGCTCACCAACGTGCCCCAGGCCATGTCGATCAACGAGAGCTTCCACGGCCAGTCCTTGAGCGTGGCCCAGTTGGTCAGGTCGTAGGTGGCGTAGGTGAAGAAGCCGAACAGCGCGGCCATCGTCAACGTGGTGGTCCAACTGTGGGGGGCTGTGTGCGGCGCCACGGCGAAGATCACCAGGCCCCCCGCAAACAGCAGGTAAAACACCACGGCAACCGGCACCTTGGGCGAGGCAGCCATGAGGTGGCCCATGCCCTGCTGGTACATCGGCTTGGCGATCACGCCGAGCCAGAGCAGGTCCAGCGCGATCATCACCAGTGCGGTGCCGCCGTACGCGGCGAGGTATTTGTTCATGGTCGCATTGTCAGGGTTGGCCGATCACGCGCCAGATCACGTTGCCCACGTCGTCGGCCACCAGCAGCGCGCCGCGTGTGTCCACCGCCACGCCCACGGGTCTGCCCAGCGCCTCGCCCTGCTCGTTCAGGAAGCCGGTGAGGACATCGACCGGCGCGCCCGAGGGCTGGCCGCTCTGGAAGGGCACGAAGATCACCTTGTAACCGCTGTGCGGTCGGCGGTTCCAGGAACCGTGCTGGCCGATGAACATGCCGTTGGCGAACGGCGCGCCCAGCGCATTTCCGGTGGACGTGGCGAGGCCGAGCGAGGCGGTGTGCGGGCCCAGCGCGTAGTCGGGCTTGATGGCCTTGGCGACCAGATCCGGGCGCTGAGGCTTCACGCGGTCGTCCACGGTCTGGCCGTAGTAGCTGTAAGGCCAGCTATAGAAGCCGCCGTCCTTCACCGAGGTGAGGTAGTCGGGCACCAGGTCGCTGCCCAGTTCGTCGCGCTCGTTCACCACGGTCCACAGCGTCTTGCCCGAAGCGTCCCAGGCCATGCCCACCGGGTTGCGCAGGCCGGAGCCGTAGATGCGGTGCGCACCGGTCTTCACGTCCACCGCCCAGATCGCGGCGCGGCCCACCTCGGCCTCCATGCCGCGTTCACCCACGTTGCTGTTGGAGCCCACGCTCACGTAGAGCGTGCTTCCATCCGCGCTGGCCAGCAGGTTCTTGGTCCAGTGGTGGTTCACGCCAGCGGGCAGTTGCACCAGTTCGGTGGCGGGTGCGGTGATCACCGTGTCGCCGCTCCGGTACGGATAGCTCACCACCGCGTCGGCGTTGGCCACATACAGGCGGTCACCGACCAGGGCCATGCCGAATGGCGAGCGCAGGTCGCGCAGCAGCACCGAACGGATGTCGGCCACGCCGTCGCCGTTGGCGTCGCGCAGCAGGGTGATGCGGTTGGCGCTGGGCACACCGGCGCCGGCGCGCTTCATCACCTGGCCGGCAATCCAGTCCATCACGCCGGTGGTGCCGGCGGGTTTGGGCGGCGCGTTGCTCTCGGCCACCAGCACATCGCCGTTGGGCAGCACCAGCAGCCAACGCGGGTGGTCCAGACCGCTGGCGAACGCTGCCACGCGCAGACCGGCCGGGGCCACTGGTGAGCCACCGGCGGGCCAACCCCTGGCCGGCGCGATGTTGAGGGTCGGGATCAGCGTTTTGGCGGGTGCGGGCAGTGTGGGGTTGGGGCCAGTGCCTTGTTGCACCGACAGTTTGGCCGACTCGGCGCAGGCACCCAGTGCCACAAGGGCCGCGATCGCCGCGCTCAGCCAGACCGGACGATGGCGTGCTCGGGGGGCCGGGACGCTGGGCTGGGCAGGGCCCGGCAAGTAGGGGAGTGTCATGTGCGCAGCCTAAGCTGGGTGCGTTCGCGTGTCCATGCAAAGCCCTGCCACGTCGGTGGACTCGCATTTGCCTGTGTGGGCTACCGCACTGACGAGGCCGGATGCCCCGCGTATTTTGAGGGGTCGCTGCCCGCCCCGGGTACGCTCAACTTCGAAGCCCACCCGCAATGTCAGAGCACCGGCCTGCCGCACTCACCCCCCTCGCCAACACCCGTGAACTCACTGAAGCCGGGTACCGCAGCGCCCTCCTCAAGGCCGGGGCCTTGCAGAACGCCATTCTCAACAGCGCCAACTTCTCGATCATTGCGACCGACGAACTGGGCGTCATCCAGATCTTCAACGTGGGTGCCGAGCACATGCTGGGCTACCGGGCTGAGGAAGTCATCAACCGGGTGAGTCCCAGCGACCTGCACGACCCGATGGAGGTGACGGCTCGCGCGGTGGCACTCAGCACCGAGCTGGACACTGCGATCGCGCCCGGGTTCGAAGCGCTGGCCTTCAAGGCCTCGCGCGGCATCGAAGACATCTACGAGCTCACCTACATCCGCAAGGACGGCAGCCGTTTCCCGGCCATCGTCTCGATCACCGCGCTGCGCGACGACGCAGCCGGCCTCATCGGCTACCTGCTGATCGGCACCGACAACTCGGCGCGCAAGCGGGTCGAGATGCAGCTCAACGAAGCGGTGGCCGCCGCCGAGAAGGCCAACCTCGCCAAGTCCGATTTCCTCTCGAGCATGAGCCACGAGCTGCGCACGCCGCTCAACGCCATCCTGGGATTCGCGCAACTCGTCGAATCGGGCACGCCCGCGCTCACACCCACGCAAAAGCGCAGCATCGACCAGATCCTGAAAGCTGGCTGGTACCTGCTGGACCTGATCAACGAGATTCTTGACCTCGCGCTCATCGAGTCGGGCAAGTTGTCCCTGTCGGTGGAGCCCGTGTCGCTGCAGGAGGTGTTGATGGAATGTCGCTCCATGGTGGAGTCGCAGGCCCGCCAGCGCAGCATCGGCATGGCCTTCCCGCGCCTGCCGGCGCACAGCTATGTGAAGGCCGACCGCACGCGTCTCAAGCAGGTACTGATCAATCTTCTTTTCAACGCCATCAAATACAACCAGCCTTCCGGCCACGTCTCGGTGGAATGTGCCGAGCCGTCGCCGGGCACGCTGCGCATCAGCGTGCGCGACACCGGCGCGGGCCTCACGCCCGAGCAGGTGAGCCAGCTGTTTCAGCCCTTCAATCGCCTGGGTCAGGAGCGTGGCAAGGAAGAAGGCACCGGCATCGGCCTGGTGGTCACGCAACGGTTGGTGCAGCTCATGGGCGGCGAAATCGGTGCCGACAGCACCCAGGGTGTGGGCAGCGTGTTCTGGGTCGAGATGGCCATGGCCACCGCGCCGGGCATGTCGCTGGAGATCAGCGCCGAGCCCTCGCCCATTCAGACGCTGGAGGGTGCGGAGATCCAGACCGTGCTGTACGTGGAAGACAACCCGGCCAATCTGGAGCTGGTCGAACAGATCATTGCGCGGCGCACCAACCTGCGCCTGCTCGGTGCGGCCGACGCCAGTCTGGGCATCGAATTCGCCCGCGTGTACAAGCCGCGTGTGATCCTCATGGACATCAACCTTCCCGGCATCAGCGGCACCGAAGCCCTGAAGGTCTTGCGCGGCGACCCCACCACCGCGCACATCCCCATCATCGCGCTCAGTGCCAATGCGGTGCCACGCGACATCCAGCGCGGGCTGGAAGCCGGCTTCTTCAACTACATTACCAAACCGATCAAGGTCAGCCAGCTCATGGACGCCATAGACGCTGCGCTGGTGGTCTCCAACTTAGGGCAGCCTGTCGTCAGCCCGCAAGACATCACATGACCATCACCGCCCAAGACATCCTCCATGCCCGCATCCTGATCGTCGACGATCAGGAGTCCAACGTCTTGCTGCTGCAGGAAATGCTGAGGAATGTCGGCTATACCGATGTGAGTTCCACCATGGACCCACGCACCGTCACCGGCATGCACCGCAGAACCC
The DNA here is from genome assembly GCA_040385485.1 of Pseudomonadota bacterium. GTDB lineage: Bacteria > Pseudomonadota > Gammaproteobacteria > Burkholderiales > Burkholderiaceae_C > Hydrogenophaga. The sequence goes on from JAZKHJ010000005.1 coordinate 96,917, forward strand.
CGTTCGACCTGATCCTGCTCGATCTGCAGATGCCCGACATGGACGGTTTCCAGGTCATGGAAGGGCTCAAGGCCAACCTGATCGACGACTACATCCCGGTGCTGGTGATCACCGCCCAGCCCGGCCACAAGCTGCGCGCGCTGCAGTCGGGCGCCAAAGACTTCGTGAGCAAGCCCTTCGACATGCTCGAAGTCCGCACGCGCATTCACAACCTGATCGAGGTGCGCCTCCTGCACCAACGCCTGGCCAACCTCAACCACGCCCTGGAGCTTCAGGTGCGCGAGCGCACGGCCGAGTTGCGCGAGAGCGAGGCGCGCTACCGCGCGCTCACCGAATTGGCCACCGACTGGTACTGGGAGCAGGACAAGGACGGCCGCTTCACCAAGGTCTCGGGGCCGGTGCTGGAGATGCTGGGCATGCGGGTGGACCCGCTGGTGGATGAACCCATACCGAGCCAGGACCACGGATGGGAACCTGTCCAGCGCGCTGCGCTTCAGAGTCGCATTGCCTCGCGCACGCCTTTCCTGGACGTGCTGTTGGAGCACAGATCGCCCGACAACGTCGTGAAGCGCTACCGGGTCAGCGGCACGCCCATGTTTGACGGCGCCTGCACCTTCATCGGCTACCGTGGTTTCGGAGTCGAGATCCTGTCCTGAGTGCGTGTGGGGTCGTACCCCATCGAATATCCTGCAGCGTGTTCAACGCAACCTGGGCAACCGGATCAAGGCATGACATTCCACTGGACCAATCCCTATCCCACCGTGCGCAGCCCCGTGATGGCGCGCAACGTGGTCTCCACCTCACACCCGCTGGCCTCCTCGGCCGGCCTGCGCATGCTGCACAAGGGCGGCAATGCCGTGGACGCGGCCATTGCGGCGGCAGCAGCACTCACCATCGTCGAGCCCATCTCCAACGGCCTGGGCAGCGACAACTTCGCCATCCTGTGGGACGGCCATGGCCTGCACGGGCTCAATTCCTCCGGTGTGGCGCCAGCCACCTGGAACACCGACTACTTTGAGCGCCGCCACGGCGGCAAGATACCGGAGCGCGGCTGGGATTCGGTCACCACGCCGGGTGCGGTGGCGGGCTGGGTCGCCTTGTCCGAGCGCTTTGGCAAGCTGCCGTTTGCGGATCTGCTCGAACCCGCCATCGAGCTGGCCGAACGCGGCCACGGCGTGGGTTGCATCACCGCCGACAAGTGGGCGCGCCAGGTGCCCATCCTGAAAAACCAGCCGGGGTTTGCCGAGGCCTTCATGCCGCACGGCCGCGCCCCGACACCCGGCGAGCGCTTCGTGTTCAAGGCCGCCGGCGCCACGCTGCGCAGGATCGCCGAGACCCGGGGCGAAGCCTTCTACCGCGGCGAGATCGCCCAGGCGCTGGTGGCCCACGCAGCCGCGCATGGTGGCAGCCTGACGATGGCCGACCTGGACGCCCACCGCCCCGAGTGGGTGACACCGATCCAGAAGAACTTTGCCGGCCACACGGTGCACGAGATCCCGCCCAACGGCCAGGGCATCGCCGCGCTCATGGCGCTGGGCATGCTCGAACACCTCGACATCGCGCGCCTGCCGGTGGACAGCGTCGAAGCCCAGCACCTGCAGATCGAGGCCATCAAGCTCGCCTTTGCCGACACCTACCGCTGGGTGGCCGACGCGCGCCACATGAGCGAGGTGAGCGCGAGTGATCTGCTGAGCGATGCCTACCTTGCCGAGCGCGCGCGCCTCATCCAGCCCGGCAAGGCAAGTGAGTTCGCGCACGGCACACCGCCGCGCGGCGGCACCATCTACCTGAGCGCGGCCGACCAGAGCGGCCAGATGATCAGCCTCATCCAGTCCAACTACATGGGCTTTGGCAGCGGCGTGGTGGTGCCCGCCGTGGGTGTGAGCCTGCAGAACCGCGGCTACGGATTCACGATGGCGCAGGGACACCCCAACCAGGTGGCCGGTGGCAAGCGGCCGTTCCACACCATCATCCCGGGCTTTGTCACCAAAGACGGCCGTCCGCAGATGAGCTTTGGCGTGATGGGCGGCAACATGCAGCCCCAGGGCCATGTGCAGACGCTGGTGCGCATGCTCGCCCACGGGCAGCAACCCCAGGCCGCGTGCGACGCGCCGCGCTGGAAGGTGGGCAGCGGCATGAACGTGGACTTCGAACCCACCATGGCGAGCGCCTTGCTGCAAGGTCTCAAAGACCTCGGCCACCGCTTCGAACCGGCGGCCGACGCCTACATGGACTTCGGCAGCGGCCAGTTCATCTGGCGCCTGTCCGACGACATGGACGAGGGCTATGTGGCCGCGAGCGATTCGCGCCGCGACGGCCAGGCCGTCGGGTTCTGATGCAGCGTCCCCTCTTCAACGCAGCGGCCGCGCTGCGCTTCGTGGTCAATGGCCAGGCGGGGCACTCGGACGCCGACGCCACGCGCGATGCGATCGAAGGCGCGTTGCGCGAAGCCGGCCGCACCGGCACCGTGCTGTTTGCAGCCCCGGGCGAGCTCGCGCAGGTGGCCCGCAAGGCCGCTGCGCAAGCCCTGGCCGATGCCTCGGCGGTCGTTGCGGTGGGCGGTGACGGCACCATCAACACCGTGGCCCAGGCCGCCCATGCAGCGGGTTGCACGATGGGTGTGATTCCCAAGGGCACCTTCAATTACTTCGCGCGCGAGCACGGCGCACCCACCGACACGCTGGAGGCGCTGCGCTGGCTGCTCGATGCGCGGCCCGAGCCAGTGCAGATCTCGGCCATCAACGACCAGGTGTTTCTGGTCAACACCAGCCTGGGCCTGTACCCCGACCTGCTGCAGGACCGCGAGTCCTGGAAGGCGCGCTTTGGGCGCAGCCGCCTGGTGGCGTTCGGTGCCGGCATGGCCACGCTGTTGCGCGCGCAGCGGCGCATCAGGCTCGCCATCGAGTTCGACAAGCAGCTGCAGGACATGCGCACGCTCACCTTGTTCGTGGGCAACAACCGACTGCAGCTGGAGCAGCTTGGCCTGGGCGACACCGGCGAGCGGTCAGAGGGTGCGGCGGCCGACGGGCACATCACCGCCGTCGTGCTCAAGCCCATCGGCACATTGGCCATGGTGGGGCTCATGCTGCGCGGCGCGCTGGGTCAACTCGGCGAGGCCAGCGGCATCGAGCGCTTCGTGTGCCGCAGCCTGGTGGTCAAGCCCTCACGCTTGCTGGCCCGGCGCAAGGTGAAGGTGGCGTTTGACGGTGAGGTCGGCTGGATGAGCTCGCCGCTGACCATCCGTGTGCTGCCACAGCCGTTGTGGTTGCTGAAGAAACCTCAGTCATGAGCGTGATTCTTCAAGTTTCCGATCCGCATTTCGGCACCGAACGGCCACCCGTGGTCGAAGCCCTGGTGCTGCTCGCCGCGCAGCTGCGCCCCGATCTCGTGGTGCTCTCGGGCGACATCACCCAGCGCGCCCGCCCCGATCAGTTCCGCGCGGCGCGCGCCGTGATGGACCGCCTCGGTGCGCCACTGCTTGCGCTGCCCGGCAACCACGACATTGCGCTGCTCGATCTCTGGAGCCGCTTCGTGCGGCCTTATGCGCGGTACAGCGCGGCCTTCGGCGCCGACCTCGCGCCGGTGTTTGCTTCAAACGAGCTGATGGTGGTGGGGGTGAAGACCACACGCAGACGGCGTCACAAGGACGGTGAGGTCTCCAGCGAGCAGATCGACGCGGTGGCCGGGCACCTGCACAAGGCCACCGGCGACCAGCTGCGCGTGGTCGTGGTGCACCAGCCCATCGACGTGATGCGCCCGGAAGACGTGCCCGACCGGCTGCACAACCACACCGCCGCGCAGCACGCCTGGGCTGCCGCGGGCGCCGACATCGTCATGGGTGGGCACATCCACCTGCCATATGTGATGCCGCTGCCTGGCCTGCCGCGTCCCCTGTGGGCAGTGCAGGCAGGCACCTCGGTCTCCAGCCGCGTGCGCAGCGGTGTTCCCAACTCGGTGAACGTGGTTCGCTGGTCGCCGGCAACGGGCTGCGTGGTGGAGCAGTGGGACTATTCAGCGACCGATGCCGCCTTTGTGCGCGCCGCGAGCACACCCCTGCAGCCGCAGCGTGATTGAACTGGGTCAGTAGTGCGGCGGCAGTTCGTCGCGCGGGTCGCGCGGCCCGCCTGAAAGACCCTCGTCGCCCCCGCGCTGGCGCAGGCGACTCACCTCGCGCAGCAGCAGGTCGATCTGCTCCTGCTGCCTGGCCACCAACTGGTTCAAGGTGTCGAGCAAATCGTCGGCATAGCTGGCTTTGATCTCCAGCTCGGTCAGGCGCTGCTCGGTGTCGGTGTTGTGGTTCTTCGGTTCGGTCATGCCGCTATTGGACCGCATCCGCCCGGGCGAAAAAAACCCCGCGCTGGCAAGAGTGGTCTTGCTGCAGCGCGGGGAAGGGGGGGATCAGTGTGTCGAGGTCAGATGCGCGGTTCGCCGTTGCCGTTGACCAGGATGGTGCGACCCGGAGGCGAGGTCATCTGGGCGCGATGGCCCACACCGCGGAAGGTGTAAGTGACGTCCCAGTAGTCGGGCTGGCCATTGGACCGACCGTTGGCGCTGGTGCAGCGTTGCACTTCCTGCGTCTGGGTCTGGTTGCCGAAGCCGTTGCGGCCCACGTTGGAGCCCACGGCAGCACCGGCCACGGCGCCACCCACGGTGGCGATGTCCTGGCCCGTGCCATTGCCGATCTGGTGGCCCAGGATGCCGCCGATCAGGGCACCTGCGATCGCGCCGGGAATGTTGCGCTGGGGTTGCTGCACCACCTCTTCGCGCTCCATCCAGCAGCGCTGGCCGCTGTTGGGGCCGACCACGGCGCGCACGGAAGTCACCTGGGCCTCATACAACGTTTCCTGGTTGCGGCGACGGTAGTCGCGGCGATCGGGTTGTTGCTGAGCTTGCGGGTATTGGCTGGGGTACTGGTAGGCCGGATCGGGTTGCGACATCGGTTGTTCGTACACCGGGTAGGGTGCGGCGCAACCGGCCAGACCGGCCACGGCCAAGGTGGCCAGGGCGGTAAGGCGCAGCAGTGGGGACGTGCGTTTGTTGTTCATGGTGTGCTCCTGGGGTGACAGCCGAGTGGCGGGAGGCCGTTGTGTCGGCCCGTGGGTTGAAGGATGTTCCATCGTGCACGCCCGGTCTGTTCGTTAGCGCTCATCAACGATGTCCCGCCGGTAAAGATCGTCAGCAGTTCTTGCGGACTTTTGGGCATCAGGGTGCGTCACCGAACAGACCCCGCCTCCCGCAACCGACTACAAACGCTTTCGCCTTCCGCAGCCTTCGCGCTGGCGTTTGAATCAGGAGCCGCCCATGCCGAAATCCACCTCTTTTGCCCCCAGCTGGGACACGTCTTCGTTCGGGCACCCAGCCGATACCTCACCGATGGAGTGTTCTGCATTGGCCGACCACCTGTCGGTTTGCACCCGCTCGCGCGGCCCCATGCAGGTCTTGCGCAACGGAGCGGGCCTGGTCCGTGGCTTCGTGGTGCCCCGGTTGGTCACCACCTTGTTCTTCGTCGCACTGATCGCAGGCACCACGTGGCTGGCTTCGTAGATGGCGGTGAGCGAACAACCCGGTCAAGACGACTGGGTTCCGCCGTCCGTGCGGCGCATGCTGGACGCCGCGCTCGGTCCTGCGCTGGAGCCCATCCGGTCTGAAATTTTCGGCCTGGCGCGTTTCGAGCAGCACGGCCGCAGCCTGGCCGAGTCGCACCACGCCGCGCGTGCGGTGTTTGGCAGTGCCAGTTTCTACCCGCGCCTGCAAAGCAACATCAAGAGCCTTCGCTCGTCGTACGAGCACATCGCCAGCCACGCCCACAGCGGGCAGGACATCAGCCCCGGCGCCGAATGGCTGTTCGACAACTTTCACCTGATCGACGACCAGCTGCGCGAGATCCATGAAGGTCTGCCCGCGCGCTACTACCGCACACTGCCCGTGTTGCAGGACGCACCGCTGCAAGGCCTGCCCCGCATCTACAGCATCGCCTGGGCGTTCGTGGCGCACACCGACGGTGCGTTCGATGAAACGCTGCTCACCCACTTTCTCAACGCCTACCAGGAGGTGCAAGAGCTCAGCCACGGCGAGCTCTGGGCACTGCCCACCACGCTGCGGGTGGTGCAGGTGGAAAACCTGCGCCGCCTGGCCGACCGCATCGCCAGCCACAAGGCCGCGCGTGAACTCGCCGGTCTGATCGCGCACCGCATCGACGACCTGGATCTGGAGACCATCCGCACGCTCCACGTCATGGCCGAGCGGCGCGGCGTGAGCCGCGTGTTCCTGTTTCATCTGGCGCAAAACCTCGCGGGTCACCGCCCACCCACCGGCGACGTGTTCCTCAACCAGGTGCGCCCCTGGTTGCTTGAGAACGTGCCCGATCTCGCGGCACTGCAGGCGCAGCACCACGCCGATCAAGCGGCCGACCACCTGAGTGTGGGCAACGCCGTCACGTCGCTGCGGCTCATCGGCGCGGCCGACTGGCCTGGCATCGTGGCGCGCACCAGCCGCGTGATGCAGGTCATGCTCGCTTCTCCGGTGTTCGCGGCCGAGGACGACGCCACGCGCAGCACCACGCTGCACCGCATCGAGCGCATGGCCGTGCAGAGCCAGCGCAGTGAAACCGAAGTGGCCCAGGCGTTGCTCGGGCTGATGGACGACAGCGGTCACCGCTCTCTCGCGGGGCATTGGCTGGCGGGTGGTGGCCGGGCGGCGCTGGAGCAGCGTCTGGGCCTGAGCCGCCGCAGCACGGGGTGGGGGCGGCTGGTGGTGCGCACCGCGCGCGTGCCGACCTACCTCACCGTCATGCTGGCCGGCTCGCTGGGGTTGGTGGCAGCGGTGTATGCGATGGCCGGCGCCCCGATCAATGGCTGGACGGACCATGCCATCGCAGCGCTGGTGCTGCTGCTCATGGTGTTCCCCGCGTCGGAGACGGTGATGGCGGTGGTCAACCGGCTGATCACCGAATCGGCGCGGCCCGCGCACCTGCCGCGCTACCTGCTGGCCGAGGGCATACCGCAGCATGCTCGCGTGATGGTGGTGATCCCGGCGCTGCTGGGCAGCCCGGCCGCGGTGGCGCCCCTGGTGCACCGCTTGCACCTCCACTTTCTGGCCAACCCCGAAGCCCACGCGCAGTTTGCGCTGCTCAGCGACTTTGCCGACGCCGACAGCCCGCACCTGCCGGGTGACGAGGCCATCCTTGCCGAGGCGGTGGCCCAACTCTCGGCACTGAACGAAAACCACCCCGTGAGCGAAGGAGAAGCGCCACGCTTCCTGTTGCTGCATCGGGACCGCACGCTGAGCACCACCCAGGGCCGCTGGATCGGCTGGGAACGCAAGCGCGGCAAGCTTGAACAACTGGCGGCAGCGCTGGTGACCGAAGAGCCGGGGCCGTTCATGGCGCTGGGCCAGCTCGCTCGCATGGCGAAAGGCACGCGCTACCTGTTCACGCTGGACAGCGACACGCAACTGCCACCGGGCCGCCTGCGCGCGCTGGTGGGCGTGGCCGAGCACCCCGACAACCAGCCCCGTCTGGACGCCAGCGGCCGGCGCGTGGTGCAGGGCTACGGCATCCTGCAGCCCCGCGTGGTGCCGCCGCTGCCCGAAACCTCGATCACCTCGCCATGGCAGTGGATCACCGCCGGCCAGCGCGGACTCGACCCCTACAGCGCCATGAGCTCCGACGTCTACCAGGACGTGTTCGGTGAGGGCAGCTTCACCGGCAAGGGCCTGCTGCACGTGGCCACCATGCACGCGGTGCTCGGGGGGCGTCTGCCCCAGGACCGGGTGCTCAGCCACGACCTGCTTGAAGGCGCGTTGGCGCGTTGCGCGGTGGTGAGCGACATCACCCTCATCGAACCGGACCCGGAGCACGCCGACGTGGCCGCCTCGCGCCTGCACCGCTGGACCCGCGGCGACTGGCAACTGCTTCCCTTTCTGCTGCAGGCACGCCGCTGGAATATCTCGCCCATCAACCGCCTGAAGCTGCTGGACAACCTGCGCCGTTCGCTGGTGACGCCGGCGTCTTTGCTGCTGTTGTTGCTCTCGATGTGGGGTGTGGGGCTGAGCCTGGCCGCAGCTTTGTGGCTGGCGCTGGCCGCACAGGCCGCAGCACCGGTGCTGGGTGCGTTCGCCGGTCTGGTGCCGCACCGCATCAGCTTTGTTGGCGAGCGCTTTGCCCGTGCGGTTACAGCGGACGGGCTGCGCGCGCTGCTCGGCGGGGTGTGGCACATCGTGCAGTTGTTGCAACAGGCGCTGCGCGCGACCGACGCCGTGCTGCGCACCAACTGGCGCATGGCGGTCTCCCGGCGTCAACTGTTGGCCTGGACCACCGCCGACGCGGCGAGCGCGGCCCTGCGCCCGGGCCTGTGGCCCTCGCTCAGGCGACATGCGCTGGAGCCTGCGGTGGCCCTGCCATTGCTCGCATTGTTGTGGTGGAGCAGTCCACAGCCCCCGGCGCTCGCGGTGGCCCTGCTGGTGCTGTGGGCGCTCGCGCCAGTGATCTCCTGGCTGGCCCACCAGCCCTGGCCCGGCAGCGGGCCGGACCCGCTCAACGCTGCCGACCGCGCACTGCTCGACGACCTGGCGCGCGATACCTGGCGCCTGTTCGAGCGCTGTGTCGATGCGCGCAACCACTTTCTGCCGCCCGACAACCTGCAGATACTGCCGTTCGACATGGTGGCCCACCGCACCTCGCCCACCAACATCGGCCTGTACCTGTTGAGCACGTCGTGCGCGCGCGAACTCGGATGGATCGGCACGCAGGACCTGCTGCAGCGCATGGAGGCCACGCTGGCCAGCCTGCAGCAGATGGAGCGCCACCGGGGTCACTTCCTCAACTGGTACGCCACCGAGACCTTGCAACCGCTGCTGCCGCGTTACGTGTCCACCGTGGACAGCGGCAACCTCAGCGTGCACCTGCTCGCGGTGGCCCAGGCCTGCCGCCTGCTGGCGCGAGACCCCCACGCCACGCAGGCCACGGCGCAGGCCGTGCAGCGCAGCCAGGAGCGGCTGGCATCCGCGCAGCACCACCACCAACCCTGGCTTGAAACCGCCCTGCAGCAACCCTGGCACCAGAGCGCGCTCGGCCAGGTGCTGCAGACGCCGCTGCCCGACCCGCTCGATGTCGAGGCCAGTGCTTCGTTTGCAGGCCTGCTGGACGCCGCCGCGCTGGAACTTGAGCGCATTCCCCATCCGCATCCCAACCCTGGAGCCGTGGGTTCGGGCGTGGGCGACGAGATTGCGCGCGACCACGACAGCCTGCACGCGCTGATGGGTGACCACCTCGCCACGCTGCGCTCGGTCAGCCTGGACCGCAGCGCCGCCGCCGAGGGCGGGGGGCCGCGCGCCACGCGCCGCCTGCTCGAACTGGCGCAGGCGCTGGAACAGCTGGCCTGGGCGCCGGAGTTCGGCTTTCTGTACCACCCCAAGCGCCACCTGCTGCACATCGGGTTCCGGCTGGACGACCAGGCGCTGGACGCGTCGTTCTACGACCTGCTGGCCTCCGAGTCGCGCAGTACCAGCCTCCTGGCCATCGCCAAGGGCGATGTGCCCGTCAAGCACTGGGCCTCGCTCGGCCGTCCGCTGTTTGCCAACGGGCGGCATGCGGTGCTGCGCTCGTGGTCGGGCTCGATGTTCGAGTACCTCATGCCCACGCTGCTCATGACCGAGCCCCACGGCAGCGTGCTGCGCGAGGCTGGCTGTTCGGCGCTCATGGAGCAGATCGCGCATGCGCAGGGAAAGTCCATGCCCTGGGGAATGTCCGAGAGTGCCTACGCCGGGCGCGATCACACGTTGGCCTACCAGTACGCGCCGCAGGGCGTGCCCCGGCTGGCGCTGCGCCGCACGCCGCTGGCCGAGCAGGTGATCGCGCCCTACGCCACCGCGCTGGCCACGCTGGTCAATCCGCGCCTGGCCTGCCAGAACATGAGCCACCTCGCCAGCCTCTCGGCACGCGGTCGATACGGGTTCATCGAGGCGCTCGATTTCACCGCCGCGCGCCAGACGCAAGGCGGCACCAGCACGCCGGTGGGCACCTACATGGCCCACCACCAGGGCATGACCATCGTGGCGCTGACCAACGTGCTGCGTGGGGGCGTGGCGCAGCGCTGGGGCATGGCGCACCCGAACCTGGAAGCGGTCTCCGCGCTGCTGCACGAACGTGCGCCGCGCGCCCTGGCGGCCCTGGTGCACCAGCCGCTGCCCAACCTGCCGCTGAAAGCCCTGCAGCGCCGTTCGCAGGACCATGTGCGCTCGGTGGTGCCCGGCGCACAGGCGCTGGAGCCCACGCACCTGCTCTCCAACGGGCGCTACAGCGTGAGCTTGCGCGCCAACGGCGCGGGCTGGAGCCAATGGGGTGCCACCGGCATCACGCGCTGGCGCGACGACGCCTTGCGCGACGCCTGCGGCAGCTTCGTGTACGTGCGTCTGGAGCGCAGCGAGCCGCCGGTGTCGGTGAGCAGCCATCCGGCCCCCGATCCGGCCGCGCGCTACCAGAGCACCTTCCACACCGACCGCGTGGTGCTGGAGGCGCTGTGGCCCGAACTGCGCGTACAGACCACCGTGTGGGTGAGCCCCGAGGACGACATCGAACTCAAGCGCGTGGTCCTCACCAACCGCAGCGACACGGTGATCGAGCTCGAACTGATCTCCGCCTTTGACGTGACCCTGGCCCGCGCCGCGGCCGACGAAGCGCACCCCGCGTTCTCCAACTTCTTCGTCCAGGCCGACTGGCTCGCCGATCAGCAGGCCCTGCGCTTCGTGCGCACGCCGCGGCTGCAGACCGAGAGCACCCTGCAAGCCGCGCACTTCGTGGCCGACGTGAAGGGCGAAGTGACGGGTCTAAGTTGCCAGACCGACCGCAGTCAGTGGCTCGGCCGCAGCCACAGCACCGACCAGCCGCTGGCCCGCATGGCGCCCGTGCCCACCACCTCGCAAGCGCTCGAAACCGGGCTGGACACGGTGGCCGCGATCGGGGTGATGCTGCGGCTGCAGCCCGGCGCACAAACCTGCGTGACCTTTGCCACCGCCGCCAGCGACAACGCCACGCAGCTGCTGGCCATCGTCGACAAGTACCGCCAACCCAGTTCGGTGGAGCGCGCCTCGGTGATGTCGGCCACGCTGGCAAGCATCCAGCTGGCGCCCGGGCGGCCCCGCATGGACTATCTGCCCGCGTTCCAGACACTCACCACCGCGCTTCTGATGACGCTGCCCAAGGTGGACCTGCCGGTGCCCGACGCCAGGACCCTCCGCGTGTGCGACCGCCGCTCACTGTGGCCACTCAGCATCTCGGGCGACCGCCCGGTGGTGCTCGTGAGCGCGGGATCACCCCAGGGACTGGGGCTGCTGCGCAGCGTGGTGCAGGCGCTGCGCGAGTGGTCGCGCGCCGGTGTGGCCTGCGATGTGGTGGTGGTGAGCAACGAGCCGCATTCGTACCAGATGCCACTGCAGCGCGAACTGGCGTTGCTCCTCGAGCAATTTCATGCGCAGCCCCAGGAGGGCACTGTCGGGGGACTGCACCTGCTGCGCACCGATGCGCTCACCGCCGTTCAGCTCTCCACGCTGGATGCGCTGGCGCGCATCCACCTGCGGGCCGACGGGCGCAGCTGGACCCAGCAGATCAAGAGCTGGAGCGAGCGCTTTGATGCCGCGCAGGAGCCCCTGCGCACCGGCACCACCACCGAGCGACTCGCCACCCACACCATGGCCGCCAAGGGCGAGCCACCGGTGGGTGGGTTCGAGGCCGGTGGCCGGCGGTTTGCCTTTCAGGTCTCGCGCGCGCAGCGGCCGCCGCGACCGTGGACCAACGTGCTGGCCAACCCCCATTTCGGCACCCTCGTGACCGAGAGCGGGGGCGGCAACACCTGGGCCGGCAACAGCCGCCTCAACCAGCTCACCACGTGGGGCAACGACCCGGTGGGCGACACGCCGGCCGAGTGGTTCCTGCTGCAGGACCGACGCACCCATGCGACGTGGAGCCTGGCACCGTCGGCCTGGGGCGATGCCGACGCGAATTACCGCGTGGTGCATGCGCAGGGCCGCACCACCATCAGCCACCAGCGAGGGGACCTTGACGTCGCGGTGCACTGGAGTGTGGACCCCGACACCGCGGTGAAGCAGGTGCGCATCGAGATCGTCAACCGGGGTCGCCAGATGGCGCACCTGCGCACCGTGGCCATGGTGGAGTGGCTGATGGGCGAGAAGCGCAGCGACCGCGCCACGCTTCACACAGGCCGCTGCCTGGCCGACGAACCCAGCGGGCTCGTGGGGCTCATGTGCACCCAGACCGAGGCTGCCGCGGGCTGGGGGGGTGGCACGGCCTTTCTGGTGGAAGCCCTGGCCACGCCGGGCGGCGCCGAGGGCCTGGACTGGACCTGCGACCGTGCCGCTTTCTTTGATGCACAGGGCCAGTTGCGCCTGCCGCAGCGCCTCGGGCAGCGCAAGGGCGACGGGCTGGACCCGTGCGCCGCGCTGTCGCGTCCGGTGACGGTGCGCCCCGGAACCACGCTGGAACAGGTGTACCTGCTGGGCTTTGCCGAGTCGCCCGCCGCCGCGCACGAACTCGCGCTGCGCGCCATGAAGCGGGTGCCGATCGAGCGCGAGGAGGCTGCCAAGGCGCATTGGGACAAGCTGCTGGGCGCCACCACGGTCGCCACGCCCGACCCGCTGTTCGACGCCATGACCAACCGCTGGTTGCTCTACCAGACCCTGTCGTCCCGGCTGTGGGCCAAGGCGGGCTTCTACCAGGCCGGTGGAGCCACTGGCTACCGGGACCAGTTGCAGGACACGATGGCCCTCACCTGGGCCGCGCCACGCCTGCTGCGCGATCAGATCGTGCTGTGTGCATCGCGCCAGTTTGAAGCGGGCGACGTGCAGCACTGGTGGCATTCCCCGGGTGGCGCTGGCGTGCGCACGCATTTCTCTGACGACCTGCTCTGGCTGCCGTTCGCCTGCTCGCACTACCTGAAGGCCACGGGAGACGCCGCCGTGCTGGACGAGTCGGTGGCCTTCCTGGAAGACCTGATCATTCCGCCCGGTGCCGAGGACGCCTACGACACGCCGCGCGTGAGTGCGGTCACGGCCAGCGTGTACGAGCACGCCGCGCGCACCATCGACCACAGCCTGCCGGTCGGCAGGCACGGGCTGTCCCTCATGGGCACGGGCGACTGGAACGACGGCATGAACCGCGTCGGCCACGAAGGGCGGGGCGAGTCGGTGTGGGTGGCGTGGTTCCTGTGCGCCGTGGTGCGCGACTGGATTCCGCTGGCGCGCGAACGCGGTGAGCACGAGCGCGCCGCGCGCTGGGAAGCCGCTTTGCACGGCTGGGGCCAGGCCCTGGAGGCCCACGCCTGGGACGGTGACTGGTACCGGCGCGCCTTCTTCGACGATGGCAGTGCGCTGGGCTCGCACACGCAGCCCGAGGCCCGCATCGACCTGATCGCGCAGGCCTGGTCGGTGCTGAGTGGTCATGCGCCGCTGAACCGCCAGCGCCTCGCGATGGAAGCCGCGGAGGCGCAACTGGTCAATGCCGACGCGGGCCTGATCCAGCTGCTCACGCCACCACTGGCCCATGCCCAGCCCAGCGCTGGCTACATCCAGGCGTACCCACCGGGCGTGCGCGAAAACGGTGGCCAGTACAGCCATGCCGGTGTGTGGGGACTCATGGCCATGGCCGCCCTGGCCGTGCGAGAGCCAGCGGGCTCGGAGACCCGCGATGCGCCCTACCGCTACTTCACCTACCTGAGCCCGGCACACCGGGCCAGCAACGCCGTCTGGGGCCCTGCCTACGGACTGGAGCCCTACGCCATGGCGGCCGACGTCTACAGCCAGCCACCGTATGTGGGCCGGGGTGGCTGGAGTTGGTACACGGGTGCTGCGGGCTGGCTGCACCGCGCCGCCATCGAGTCGATCATGGGTCTGCGGATGACGGCACACGACCTGTGCTTCACGCCCTGTCTGCCCGCCCATTGGCCACGGGCCGAAATGACGCTGGTGCGCGATGGCCGGACGATGCGATTTGTGCTGGTGCGCCAGGGTCTCGCCGCCGCTCAGGCCGCCTGGGACGGCAAGGGCGTCGGCTTCCTGGCCGTGGGCGAACGCCTCAACCTGGCCGCGCTTGCGCCCCACACGGTGTTCGTGATTCCGATGAACGGAGACGCCATGGAATAAAAGTCCATATGTACGTTTGCGAACGGATAGATGGTCATATCTGTGCGATGCTTGCACGAATAATCCATGAGCCGAGCCGCGTCCCGCGTCAACAGCCATCCCCCGGAGGAAAGCCACTTGATCGAACCCGACCACCCGCGTCAGAACCAGCTGTTGGCCGCGCTACCAGACGCTGAATGGCTTCGCTGGAAGCCCCAGCTGGAGTTGGTCGATCTTCCGCTGGGCAAGGTGCTCTACGAGTCCGGCGCGCAGATGGGCTTCGTGTATTTCCCCACCAACGCCATCGTCTCGCTGCTCTACGTGCTGGAAAACGGCTCGTCGGCGGAGATCGCGGTGGTGGGCCGTGAGGGCGTGGTGGGCATCTCCATCTTCATGGGCGGTGGCTCCACACCGAACCGCGCCGTGGTGCAGAGCGCGGGCATGGGCTACCGCCTGCGCTCGGAGGTCATCAAGGCTGAGTTCGAGCGTTCCACCCCGGTGATGCACCTGATGCTGCGCTACACGCAGGCGCTCATCACCCAGATGAGCCAGACCGCCGTGTGCAACCGCCACCATTCGCTGGACCAGCAGTTGTGCCGCTGGCTGCTGCTCAGCCTGGACCGCCTGCCCGGCAACGAACTGGTGATGACGCAGGAGCTGATCGCCAACATGCTGGGTGTGCGGCGCGAGGGCGTCACCGAAGCGGCGCTCAAGCTGCAGGCCGCCGGCCTGATCCGCTACGCGCGTGGTCACATTGCGGTGCTGGACCGCCCGGGACTGGAGCACCGCACCTGCGAGTGTTATCGCGTGGTGAAGAAGGAATACGACCGCCTGCTGCCCGACCTCGAAGCGGCCTGATCCGACTCGTTGGGGCCTGGTTGGACACTATGTACGGTGGGAGACTGTGAACGCAGTCAGATAGGTCCATATTGATTCAGGGATTGCGGGGCAACGTGTCTCGCAACCCACATGAGTTCGCCCTGGGAGGGGTTTCGCTTGTGTACCAGGCGGCCCCATGGACAACACAGAAAATCAGCTCATCGAACGGCTCCCCAAAGCGGTTCGAAAGCGCTTCCTCGCACTGTGCGAGCCGTTCGAACTGGTGCTCTCGGCCGAACTCAGCGTGCGCGGCATGCAACTGAGTCACGCCTACTTTCCCCGCTCGGGCTTCATCTCCCTCGTGATCGACATCGACAGCCACCCGCCACTGGAGGTGGGCATGGTCGGGCGGGAGGCCATGCTCGGATCCGAACTCGTGCTGGGCATGGCCAAGACGCCCTGGCGGGCGTTGGTGCAAGGTGCTGGCAGTTGCTGGCGCATCGAAGCCCAGGTTTTTCGCAAGGCCATGGCCGAGATGCCCGCATTGGAAGAGCTGTTGAAGCGCACCTTGATGATCCGCCTGCACCAGCAATCGCTGGCCTCGGCCTGCGAGCGTTTCCATCCCATCGGCCAGCGGCTGGCGCGCTGGCTGCTCATGAGCCAGGACCGCGCCCAGGCAGACCACTTTCACGTCACGCAGGAGTTCATCTCGCTGATGCTCGGCGTGCGCCGTGTGGGCGTGACCAAGGCCGCCAGCGACTTCCAGAAAGACGGTCTCATCGAGTACCGCCGTGGCGAGCTCAAGGTGCTCGATCGGCTGAGGCTGGAGACCGAGGCGTGCAGCTGCTATGAGGCCGACAAACTGCTGCAAAGCGAACTCATGGCGACAAAGGACTAGAAGCCGTTCCCGAGAACCTGATGGCCGAACGCATCGATCACGTGAACAGCGCAATCAGGATGATGATCGGGATCGGGACACCCAGAAAAAGCAGAAGCAGTGAGCGCATGGTGGGCTTTCTGTGTTGGGGTGGAGGCGTGGTTTCAAGCGTCGCGTTGGCGACCGCCGAAGGTGGCTGCGAAGCTGGCAAAGAAGGCGCCGATCAGCAACGACACGAAGAGCCAGAGCGCAGCGGTGGCCGAGGCCTTGCGCGCGGCGTCCGCCGCGGCCCGCGCGTCGGTTTCAGCTTCGCGCACCTGGGACTGCGCCCGCGCATAGGTGTCGGTCACCCGCTTCTGTGCGTCCTCCTGTGACAAGCCGGTGCGCCTCGCCACCAGTTGACCCACATGGCGTGCGTCGTCTTCCGGCAAGGGCTTGGAGAGGTCGTTGAACATCAGGATGCGACCGATCTCCGCGGCATCGCGTTCATGGCTGCCGTCGTTGCTCACAGCGCTGTTGGAGTCGGTCGGAGCAGACGACGCAGCCACGCCGGCATCGCGACGGAACAGCGTGTCCACGAAGTAGCCCATCGGGTCACTCTGCTCTTCCTGCACCATGCCTGCCGCGGCTGCGGTGGCCGCACCGGCTGCACCACCGGCCACCGAGGCGCCGGCCTGGATGCCGCCGCCCACGATGGACCCGATGACCGAGGTGAGCAACGCGGCGGTGGCCAACGACGACACAGCCCAGGCCAGGAAGCCATGCGCGGTGTCGCGGAAATAGACCTCGTCGGCATGCACCTCCGTCCACTTGGTGCGCAAGCGGCCCGCGAGGTAACCGCCCATGGCAGATGCCAGCAGCTGCGTCACCGTCAACCACACGATGGTGGAGACGCCGAGGGTGGTGGCGCCGATGCCGTCATACACCCACGGCGACACCGACGACAAGCCCAGGCCGACGCCCAGGATGAGCAGGATCAACGACAGTGCCGCCGCAGCCGCGGCGCCTGCGACGATGGCGCCCCAGGAAACCGCGCTGGCGTTGCGCGTTGATCGTTCAACGAGACCGCCGCTGGTTGCGCGGGCATGGTGCGCTTCTTCAGCGCTCGATGTGTCGGGATATGCCATGTTCACTCCTGTTGTCAGAGCGCCGGTAAGGCTGCGCGGCCGCTGTATCAGCGACGTTGCTTCTGCGCGTGTTCGGCGTCGGTCGAGATGTTCAGCCAAGAGTCGTCAGCGCTGGTCTCCCACGCTTTCAGTTGCTCTTCGGCTTCGTCCTTGGCAATGCCGTAGCGTTCCTGGATCTTGCCGGCGAGCTGGTCGCGGTGGCCTGCCACCAGCGTCAGGTCGTCATCGGTGAGCTTGCCCCACTGCTGCTTGGCGCGGCCGGTGAGTTGTTTCCAGTTGCCTTGAATGGTGTCCCAGTTCATGTGATGTCCTTTCGTTGGGGTGGCGTCAACCAGCACGGATGTGCAGGCCGCCGGGTTGGTTTTTAAGCGTCACAACGCCCGGGGTCTGTGCGCCAAAGCACCGACGCGAAGAGGACGTGCCCCTCATGCTTGGTTTGTCGGCCTCTGTGGCCCATGTTGACTTGAAAGAAACCCCATGAACAACGCACTCGCGCCACGCGCACTCACCTTCCCGGCAACGTCTCGTCAACACATGGGGCGTTTGCTGAGCCTCACCGCCATCACCGCGCTGGCGTTGATGCTCATGGCCTGCGCCACGAAGATTGCGGCACCCACGCAGGAGCTGGCCTTGTCGCGGGCGGCGATCGAGGCGGCCACGCGGGCCGGTGCGGCTGAACTCGCGCCCACCGAACTCAACATCGCTCGCCAGAAGCAGGCCATGGCCGACACCGCCATGACGCAGGAGCAGTACGACCGTGCGCTGCTGCTGTCCAACGAAGTGCAGGTGGATGCACGCCTGGCCGAGGCCAAGGCTCGCAGCAACCGGGCCGACAGGGCCGCCAGCGAGCTGCGTGAAGATGGCCGCGTGCTGCGCCAGGAAATCGACCGCACGGCTCCCCGATAACAACACCAACAACCCAGGACACGCCATGAAAACCACCCACCGTTTTGCGCTTTCCCTCACTGCTCTGGCCATCGTGGCCGGCTGCAGCACCACACCGGTGTCCAACGTCCGGCTTGACCAGGCGCGCGAGGATTTCCGCACCGTGCAAGCCGACCCGCGTTCGCAAAACCAGGCGCCCGTCGAATTGCGCCAGGCCGCCGATGCCTTGAACGCTGCCAACATGGCGTCGACCAACCGCGAAGATGAGGCGCGGGTGAATCACCTGGCCTACGTGGCCTCGCAACGCGCGTTCATCGTCCGCGAGACGGTGAACTTCAAGACCGCCGAGCTCAGCGTGGCCAACGCCAGTGCCGCGCGCACCGCCGCCCAGCTGCAGGCGCGAACGCAAGAGGCCGACGCCGCCCAGCGCGCCGCGGCAGAAGCACAGCGCTCGGCTGGCGCTGCCCGCACCGACGCGGCAGAGGCTCAGCGCCAGGCCGCCTTGGCGATGGAGCGCAACCGCCTGCTTGAAGCGCGCATGGCCGAACTCAATGCCAAGCAGACGCCACGCGGTGTGGTGATCACACTGGGTGATGTGCTGTTCGATGTGGACCGCTCTGCCCTGAAGCCCGCAGGCATGCGCATGGTGGACCAGCTGGCCGAAGTGCTCAAGACCGATCCGCAGCGCACCGTGCTGGTGGAGGGATTCACCGACAGCACGGGCGCCGATGCCTACAACCAGACGCTGTCGACCGAGCGCGCCGATGCGGTGCGTGTTGCGCTGCTGCGCCAAGGCATTGCGTCCAACCGTGTGGCCTCGCGGGGTTACGGCAAGGCCAACCCGGTGGGTTCGAACGACACCGCCGCCGGCCGTCAGATGAACCGCCGTGTGGAGATCGTGCTGTCCGACGACAGTGGTCAGATCAAGGCGCGCTGAGTTGTTCTTTCCGCCGTCGGATTGAAGAACGCCATGAAGCCCCTCGATATTCCACTGCTGCGCATGAGCGCCTGCTAAACATCGGTCCGCACCCTGGCTTGATCCGCGCCGGGCGCGCGGTGCGCAGCATGGAGGTGGTTTCATGAGCATTGCCCAGTGGTTCGTCCTCGTTGGCGCCCTGCTGCTCGTGATGGGTGTGGCGTCGACGGTGCTCAAGCGCGTGCCGGTCACCCCGGCCATGCTCTACCTCGTGGTCGGTTTGATCATGGGCCCCACCGTGCTGGGTGCGTTCAGTTTCAATCCGTTGAAACAGTCGCCGGTGCTCGAGGTGCTGACGGAAGTGGCGGTGCTGATCTCGCTGTTTTCCGCCGGCGTGAAGATGCCCGTGCCGTTCAGTTTCCGGCAGTGGCGTGCGCCGCTGCTGTTGGCCAGCGTGTCCATGGCGCTCACCGTGGGCCTGGTGGCGACGTTCGGCGTGTGGGCATTGGGTCTGCCGTTGGGCGCGGCCATCCTGCTGGGTGCCATCGTGGCGCCCACCGATCCGGTGCTGGCCACCGAAGTGCAGAGCCGTCATCCCGGAGACCGGGATCAATTGCGTTTCACGCTCACCTGCGAAGGCGGTCTCAACGACGGTTCGGCGTTTCCCTTCGTGATGCTGGGCCTGGGGCTGCTGGGTCTGCACAACCTGGGCGAGAACGGCCTGCAGTGGGTGCTGGTGGATGTGGTCTGGGCCACGGTCGGTGGCATCGCCATCGGTGTGGTGGCGGGCGTGGCACTGGCGCGTGTGGGCTGGTGGTTGCGCGCTGCACCGCAGCGCCATGAATTGCTGGACGAATTTTTGGGACTGGGGTTCATCGGCGTCGTCTACGGCCTGAGCGTGTGGCTGCATGCCTGGGGGTTTCTGGCTGTGTTTTTCGGGGCTGTCGCCCTGCGCCAGACGGAGATGCGGCTCGCCCGTCGGGCTCAGGTCGCTCCGT
The DNA here is from genome assembly GCA_040385485.1 of Pseudomonadota bacterium. Taxonomy (GTDB): domain Bacteria; phylum Pseudomonadota; class Gammaproteobacteria; order Burkholderiales; family Burkholderiaceae_C; genus Hydrogenophaga. The sequence goes on from JAZKHJ010000005.1 coordinate 116,669, forward strand.
TTGCCGAAGCGCCGGTATCCGTGGGCGCGGTGCCGTCGGCTGCAGCGGGGGGTGAGGCAGTTTCCACCGTGAGCCAGGGAGCGCTGGTGTTCAAGGAGCATCTGGAGCGGCTGTCCGAACTCGTGCTGGTGCTCTTGTTGGGTGGTGCCCTGTACCGCGACTCCTGGAGCTGGGCGGCGGTGGGGCTGGCGCTGTTCCTGTTCTTCGTGGCGCGCCCGCTCAGTGTCTGGATCGGCTTGCTGGGCATGCGCACCATCTCACCGGTGCGGGGCATGACCGCCTGGTTCGGCGTGCGCGGCATCGGCTCGCTCTACTACCTGATGTACGCCATCCAGCACGGGCTTGCGGAGCCGCTGGCACTGCAGCTGATTCAGCTCACGCTGATCGTGGTGGTGTTGTCCATCCTGCTGCACGGCGTGAGTGTGAAGCCCATGATGAAAGGCCTGTGGCGGCGCAGTCGGGCTTAGGCCGTGGCCTTGAGCGCTGCGTTCCAGGCCGACACTTCGGCCTCCAGGTCCTCCGCGCCCATGAGCGCGCGCACCACACCCACCGACCCCACGCCACTGACCAGCACCGCGGGCAATGAAGACTTGTCGATGCCGCCGATGGCCACGCGCGGGTAGTCGCGCAGCATCCTGGAATACATGCCCAGCCGCCCCGTGCCTTGCGGTGCGGTGGCCATCTGCTTGAGCGTGGTGGGGAAGACCGCGCCCATGGCGATGTAGCTCGGGCTGTGCTGATCGGCGATCAGCATCTCGGCGTAACCGTGCGTGCTCAAGCCCAGGCGCAGTCCGGCGTCCTTGATGGCCTTCAGACCGGCGGGCGTCATGGCCTGCAGGTCTTCCTGGCCCAGGTGCACGCCGTAGGCGCCGGCCTCGATGGCGAGCTGCCAGTGGTCGTTGATGAACAGGCGCGCACCCGTGCCCTGAACGCCTGCGACGGCGCTGAACACTTCAGCGCGCACGGCCGCCGCATCGCCCGACTTGAAACGCAGTTGCACGGTGGGCACGCCCGCACGGGCCATGCGGATCGTCCAGGCCGCGTCGGGCATCACCGCGTAAAGCCCCAGCGCCGACGGGCAAGGTGCAAACGCGTTCCTGCGCGGCCAGGGTACGAGACCGAAATCGACCGGTTCGGTGGGCCACTGCTCGGGGTGAAATTCTCCCGTGCGCAGCGACTGGCGGGACCACGCCTGCGCCAGGCAGAGCGCATCGGCCGGCACGAAGCCCAACCCGTGACCCGCCAGCAGGGCGGCGGCAAACACCATGTCGTCCACGTCGCCCTTGAGGGGCTGCGCTTGTGGAGGCAAGGGCAAGCCCAGCGTGGACTGGTGGGCCTGCACGATGGATTGCGCCATCGCCTGCACGTTCATGGCCACATTCAGGCCAGGGTTGCGGGTGACGATCATGGGTGGTGCCAGAAAGGGGTGCCGAGCACCGGTGTGCTGGGTTGGGCGCTGTCTTGTTGCTGCATGGCGCCAGAGCGGTAAGCGGCGCGCCCGGCGCGCACCGCGTCGGCAAACGCGCCGGCCATGTCCACCGGTGACTGCGCCAGCGCCACGGCGGTGTTGAGCAGCACGGCATCAAAGCCCCACTCCATCACGGTGCAGGCGTGCGAGGGCAGGCCCAGGCCGGCGTCCACGATCAGTGGCACCTTCAGGCGCTCGCGCAGCAGGCGCATGGCGTAGGGGTTCACCGGGCCACGGCCGGTGCCGATGGGCGCAGCCCAGGGCATCACGGCCTGGCAACCCACGTCGACCAGGCGCTGGCACAGCACCAGGTCTTCGGTGCAGTAGGGCAGCACCTTGAAGCCATCGTTGATCAGCTGGCGCGCGCAGTCCACCAGGTTGAGCGTGTCGGGCTGCAGGCTGTAGTCGTCGCCGATGAGTTCGAGCTTGATCCAGGGCGTGCTGAACACCTCGCGCGCCATCTGCGCGGTGGTGATGACTTCTTGTGGGCTGTGGCAGCCGGCGGTGTTGGGCAGCACCGGCACGGCGAGTTCCTGCAGCAGTTTCCAGAACGCCGCGCCGGCCTCGGGCTGCACCGCGCCCTGGCGGCGCAGCGAGGCGGTGAGCATGGCGGGCTGCGCGCGCTTCACAGCCGCTTCGAGCGTGGCTGGCGAGGGGTAACGCGAGGTTCCCAGCATCAGGCGGCTCTGGAAGACATCGCCGTAGAGGATCAGCGGGTCGTCGTGGGTGAGCGGGGTGGTCATGTCCATGGTGCGGCTCCTCAGCCCCCGGTGATGGGAGCGATGATTTCGATGCGGTCGCCTTCAGCCAGCAGATGCTGCTCGTAGCGCGCGCGCGGCACGAACTGCAGGTTGACTGCGGCGGCAAACACCGGGGGTGGTTCGCTCACGCGCAGCGCATCGGCCAGCGTGGCGCCAGCGGGCAGTTCGCGGGTTTCCTGGTTGATGAAGACGTTCATGAGGAGGGGGTCAGCGGGCGGTGTTCTGGAGCGACAGGCCCCATTGTTCGGCCAGCGCGGAGTGCCCATTGTCCATGGCTTGCAGGGCGGCATCGAGCATGGCCGGTGCGATCAGGAAACCATGGCGGTACAGGCCGTTGATCTGCATGCGGCGCGGTGCGATCAGGCGGATCCCGGGCAGGTTGTCGGGCAGGGTGGGGCGCAGTTGCACGCCCAGCTCGATGATGCGCGCCTCGCCAAAACCCGGATGCACGGTGTAGGCCGCGCTCAGCAGTTCCAGCGTGGAGCGCACGCTCGCGGGCGAGAGGTCGTCGGACTCGATCTCGGTGGCGCCGATGACGAACATGCCGCCCGGCTTGGGCGCGATGTAGAGCGGGTAACGTGGGTGCAGCAGGCGCGTGGGACGCGACAAGCTCACGCCCGGCGCATGCACGCGCGCCACCTCGCCGCGCACGCCGCGCAGTGTTTTCCACTGCGGTTGGGCGCCGAGGCCACGGCAGTCGAACAACCAGGCGTCGGGGCCGGGGTCGACCTCGTCGGGTGTGCGCGGGCTGTTCCAGTGCACGGTCACACCGAGCAACTGCATCTGGTGCGCGAGCGCGGTGAGCAGTTCGCGGTTGTCGAGCTGGCCCTCATGGGGCAGGTACAGGCCCTGCGCGAAACGGTGCGCCAGCGCGGGCTCCAGCGCGGTGAGTTCGGTGGCATCCATGCGCTGCGCCTGCGGCAACGAGGGCAGGGCGGTCGCGGTGCGCGCGAGCTGGCCCGAGAAGCGCTCGGCCTCGGCCGTGTCTTGCCGGTGCCACAGCACGAGGGTGCCGCTTTGCTGAAAGAACACCGGTTGATCGAGCGTGGCCAGCAGCTGCGGCCAGCGCGCCAGCGCGTGCTGGCCCATGCGCACCACCGGGAGCTCGGTCACGGCCGATTCGGCCAGCGGTGCGAGCATGGCCGCGGCCACGCGCGCGGCGGCGAGTTCGGCTTGCGGCCCCCCCGCATCGAACACCTCCACCCGGTGGCCGCGCTGTGCCAGCGCGCAGGCGAGCAGGCGGCCCATGAGGCCGGCGCCGAGCACGATCGCGGTGGAATTCTTTGCAATCGTCATCAATGTGCCCCGGCACTGCCACAATGCGCGCCATGCAAAGCCAACCCCACAGCGAACCCCAGCGCTACACCCGAGTCCTGTCCATCGCCGGCTCCGACAGCGGCGGCGGTGCCGGCATCCAGGCCGATCTGAAGACCTTCGCGGCGCTGGGTTGTTATGGCATGACGGCGATCACCGCGCTGACCGCGCAGAACACGCTGGGCGTGAGCGCCATCCACGGCGTGCCGCCCGAGATGCTCAAGGCGCAGCTGTGCGCCGTGTTCGACGACATCGGTGTGGACGCGGTGAAGATCGGCATGCTGCACGCGCCAGACATCGTGCGCACGGTGGCTTGGGCCTTGAAACACTACAAGGTGCAGCGCGTGGTGCTTGACCCGGTGATGGTGGCAACTTCCGGCGACACGCTCATCACCCCCACCACGGTACAGGTGCTGGTGCACGAGCTGTTCCCGCTGGCCACGGTGATCACGCCCAACCTGGACGAAGCCGCTCTGTTGCTCGGCCGCACCATCGAATCGGCGAACGAGCTCGAAGCCGCCGCGCGCGATCTGTTCGCCATGGGTGCACCGGCGGTGTTGCTCAAGGGCGGGCACCTGCCGGGCGACGAGGTGGCGGACCTGCTGGTCACCGGCCCCGGCCCCATGCAGCGCCTGGCTTCGCCGCGCATCGCCAGCCGCAACACACACGGCACGGGTTGCACGCTCTCTTCGGCCATTGCCGCGCACCTCGCGCGCGGTGAGCCGCTGGACCGCGCGGTCGCGCAGGCGCGCAGCTACATCCTGCAAGCCATCGAGCAGGGTGCCGATGTGTACACCGGTGCGGGTCACGGTCCGTTGAACCACGGGTTCGCGCCGCTTCCTCAGCGCAAAAGCCCGCGGGGTTGAAACGGGGCGCGGCTTGACCATCAGGTGCTGGCCGGGGTGAGGCCACCGGCGCCGCGCGGCCGCGAGAGCGCGGCCAGCGTGAAGGTCAGGGCCAGGGTGGGCAGGGCCGAGCCGAGCTGCGGCGCGAACTTCGCCAGCAGGTGGTAGCAGGCAATGCCCAGCACCCACAGCGCGGCAGCGCTCCAGTCCACCGAGCGGTGAGCGCCCAGCGCAGTGCCTGCACCCAGGCGGCCCAGGATCACGCCGTACAGCGGCACGAACACTGAGCTCAGCAACAGCAGGAAAGGTTCGATGGTGTGGATGGGCAGCAGCAGGGCGAACACCGTGCACACCGCGGCAAACGCCAGACCGGCACCCCGAATGCTCCAGCGCGGACGCAGGCTGTGCACCGAGACGGCGCCCGAGTGCGCGTCGCCGTAGGCGTTGTCCATCTCGTCGAGCAGGATCAGACCGAGCGCGATCAGGCCACCCTGGGCCAGCAGCAGGGCGCCGACCAGGTTGGTGCCGGGCTCCACCGTGCTCACCACCATCACGCCCAACGCATAGCACCACATGTTGGCCAGCGCGTAGCCCAGCCAGGTGCCGCCCAGCGTGGTGGCCGTGCGTTTGCCGTGGCGCGCGTAGTCGGCCACCAGCGGCAGCCACGACACCGGCATCGCGATCACCAGATCCATGGCCGAGAACAGGCCCATGCCACCGGTGCCCGGGCGGCTCCAGAAGGTCTCGAAGCCTTGCGCCTGCAACCGCGTGCCGAACTGCCAGGTCAGCCAGACCAGCGAGGCGATCACCAGCGGCAAGCCGAAGCGGCTCACGAATTTGCGAACCAGCTTGAGCATGGAGCCGGCCATGAGCGCGATCAGCACACCGCCCCAGAGCAGCGTGACCAGCAGCTTGCCGGTGGTGCCGTCGAGCACGCCGCCGGGCGCACTGCCCAGCGCCTGCTTGAGGATGGCCACTGTGCCCTCCTGCATGATGACCAGCTCGAACGTGGTCCAGCCCACCAGTTGGGCAATGTTGAGCAGCACCGGCAGGCGCGCGAAGGCGCTGCCGTAGGTGGCGTGCATCAGGCCGGCGCTGGCCAGACCCGTCTGGCAACCCAGGCGCGCGGTCCAGGCCAGCAGGCCGGCACCGATGAGCGAGCCCAGCACGATGGCAATGAGCGCATCCTGCGTGCCCACCGCCGGCACCAGGTAAGCGCCGATCTGCATGACGAGCAGGCCCGTGCCCAGACTGAACCAGAGCGCGGCGTGTTCATGGAAATGGAAGACCCGATCGCCCTGCGGCACGGGAGTGAGGGCCAGGTTGGCCGCGGAATGTGAATGGTCGGATGCCATCAATTTGCTCCATGCAATTTGAGGCAGGTGGGCTGGGCCGGATGTGTCCCGCGAAGCGCTGGGCGACGGAGTTGGACGGTATCGGCCTGCTTCCCTGCGCGAGGATTACCTCAATCAGGTTCAAAGGGACTTTCTCAGTCGCGCCCGGGCGAAAAACCCGGCCACAACACCCCTAGCGGATGCGCCTTGCGGCACGGGGTGGAGTATACGAGCGCAGCGGGGGAGCGTGGGGGCTTTCAGCCTTTGCCGGCAGGCGTCAGCCGCATGAAGCGGCCGTATTCGTCGGCCAGAAAACCCTCGGCGCGCTCCAGCATGAAGTAGCGGAACGATTCGGCGGCCGGCGACAGCAGCTTGGACAAGGTGTGCACCACGTTCCAGCCGCGCACCACCGGGCTGCCTTCCACATCGAGGATGGCAATCAGCTCGTGCTCCAGTTCCAGGCCGATGGTGTGCAGCGACAGGAAGCTGATGCCCATGCCGGCCATCACCGCCTGCTTGATGGTTTCATTGCTCGACATCTCCATCACCACACGTGCCTCCGTGTGGGTGCGTTCGAGAAACTGCTCCAGCGCGGCGCGTGTGCCCGAGCCGCGCTCGCGCAGGATGAAGCCGTAGGCCTTGAGCGAATCCACCGTCGGGTGTCCGACCTTCAGCAAGGGGTGGTCGGTGGGCGCCACGAACACGTGGGGGTGGGCGGCAAAGGGCTCGGCCCGCGTGGCCAGCTCGGTGGGTGGGCGACCCATGATGGCGATGTCGACCTCGTTGCCGTGCAGCATCTTCACCAGCTGCTCGCGGTTGCCCACCGCCAGCTTGATCTCGATGCCCTGGTGGTCGCGCTGGAACTCCGCCAGCAACCTTGGCAGGAAGTACTTGGCGGTGCTCACCATGCCGATGGTCAGCGTGCCCACCTCCAGCCGCTGCAGCCGCGCGGCCGCGTCTTCGGCGTCCTTCAGGGTGGCCAGCACCTTCCGGGCGTAGACCAGCATGTACTCGCCCGCGGTGGTCAAGGTGACCTGACGGCCCCGCCGGTCGAACAGGGGCAGGCCCACGTGCCCCTCCAGCTCCTTGATCTGCATGGTGACCGCCGGGGGCGTGAGGTGCAGCACCTCGGCTGCGCGCGCAAAGCTCAGGTGGCGCGCGACCTCGTTGAACACGCGCAGCTGGCGAAAGGTGGCGTTCTTCATTCAGTATTTGCTTAATCGAAATTGAACTAATCGTGAATTTACCTTAGTTCAAGCCATCCCTACAGTGGGCCGCATGCTCCAAGCCCTGATCTTTGATGTCGACGGTACCCTGGCGGACACCGAACGTGTGCACCTGGCGGCCTTCAACCACGCCTTCGACCAAGCGGGCCTGGCCTGGCACTGGGACGCGGCGCTCTACACCCGGCTGCTGGAGGTTTCCGGTGGCAAGGAGCGCATGCTGCACCACTGGCGCAGCGTGCAGCCCGACCTGACCGAGCTCGGTGCCGGCGCGGTGCAAGCCACCATCGACCGGCTGCACGACATCAAGACCGCGCATTACGAGCACGCGGTGCGCACCGGCGCGGTGGGGCTTCGCCCCGGCGTGCTCGCGCTCATGAACGAGGCGCACACGCAAGGCCTGCAGCTGGCCATTGCCACCACCACCTCGCCGGTGAACATTGCCGCACTGCTGCGTACCGCCCTCGGGCCGGACTGGCGCAGCCATTTCCTGGCCATTGGCGACGCCTCGTCGTCGCCGGTCAAGAAGCCACACCCGCAGGTCTACCAGCAGGTGCTCCGCGACATGGGCCTGCCGGCCTCACGGTGCCTGGCGTTCGAGGATTCGGCCAACGGCCTGCGCTCGGCCACGGCCAGCGGGCTGCGAACCATCGTCACGCCCACCAGTTTCACCGCCCACCACGATTTCAGTGGCGCGCTGCGCGTCGTGCCCGACCTCGGGGCGGTCGGGCTGGCGCAGCTGCGCGAATGGCACGCCCAGGCCAGCACCAGCAAGGCCTGATTCCGAACAGAACGACAACGAGACGCCCACCATGCCCCTGTCCAAACGCTCCACCCTGACCCAGTTCCTGATCGAGGAGCGGCGTCGCTTCCCGCAGGCCAGTGGCGACTTCAACGCGCTGATCCTCGACGTGGCCCTGGCCTGCAAGGCGATCGCGCGCAGCGTGGCGTTTGGCGCGCTCGGCGACATGCTGGGCAACCACGGCGGTGGCGACAGCATCAACGTGCAGGGCGAGACGCAGAAGAAGCTCGATGTGATCAGCAACGACATGTTCATTCGCGCCAACGAGTGGGGCGGGCACCTCGCGGGCATGGCCTCTGAAGAGATGGAGCAGCCCTATCCGATTCCCGGCGAGTACCCGCGCGGCAAGTACCTGCTGGTCTTCGACCCGCTCGATGGTTCGAGCAACATCGACGTGAACGTGTCGGTGGGCAGCATCTTCAGCGTGCTGCGGGCACCGCAGGCCGTGGTGGACGAAGACCGTGCGTTGACGGTGGACGATTTCCTGCAACCTGGCACGCAGCAGGTGGCCGCTGGCTACGCGCTCTACGGCCCCACCACCATGTTCGTTCTCACCGTGGGCAGTGGCGTGCACGGCTTCACGCTCGACCCCAACCTCGGCGAGTTCAAGCTCACGCATCCGCACATCCGCATTCCGGTCGATACGCACGAGTTCGCGATCAACGCGTCGAACAGCCGTTTCTGGGAAGCGCCGGTCAAGCGGTATGTGGACGAATGCCTGGCCGGCAAGACCGGGCCGCGCGGCAAGGACTTCAACATGCGCTGGATCGCCAGCATGGTGGCCGAGGCGCACCGCATCCTCATGCGCGGCGGCGTGTTTCTCTACCCACGAGACACGAAGGATGCGAGCAAATCCGGCCGCCTGCGCCTGCTGTACGAGGCCAACCCGGTGGGCATGCTCATGGAGCAGGCCGGAGGACGCGCCAGCACCGGGCGCAAGCCCATGCTGGGCGTGCAGCCCACCGAGCTGCACCAACGCATCGGCCTGGTGTTTGGCTCGAAGAGCGAGGTCGAGCGCATCGAGCGTTACCACGCCGAGCCGCAGGCCTGCAAGGACGACAGCACCCCGCTGTTTGCCGAGCGCTCGCTGTTCCGCGACTGAACGACCCCCACAACAACCGAGGAGACCCCATGTCAGAGCGCCACCCCATCATCGCCATCACCGGCTCCAGCGGGGCCGGTACCTCCACCGTCACGCGCACCTTCCAGAACATCTTTCGCCGCGAGGGGGTGAGCGCGGCGATCATCGAAGGCGACAGCTACCACCGCTACGACCGCCAGCAGATGAAGCAGAAGGCGGCCGAGGCCGAAGCCGCGGGCAACCAGCATTTCAGTCATTTCGGCGTCGAGAACAACCTGTTCGACGAGATTGAAAGCCTGTTCAAGACCTACAGCACCACCGGTGTCGGCAAGTGCCGCAAGTACCTGCACAACGCCGAAGAGGCCGCGCCCTACCAGCAGGAACCCGGCACCTTCACCGCCTGGGAATCCTTGCCCGACAACACCGACATGCTGTTCTACGAGGGCCTGCACGGCGCGGTGGTGACGCCCGAGGTGAACGTGGCGCAGTACCCCGACCTGCTGGTGGGCGTGGTGCCGGTGATCAACCTCGAATGGATCCAGAAACTCTGGCGCGACAAGAACATGCGCGGCTACAGCGCCGACGCGGTGACCGACACCATCCTGCGGCGCATGCCCGACTACGTGAACTACATCTGCCCGCAGTTCCAGCACACGCACGTGAACTTCCAGCGCGTGCCCATCGTGGACACCAGCAACCCCTTCATCTCGCGCGACGTGCCCACCGCCGACGAGAGCATGGTGGTGATCCGTTTCGCCAAGCCCAAGGGCATCGATTTCCAGTACCTGCTCAACATGATCCACGGCTCCATGATGAGCCGGGCCAACACCATCGTGGTGCCCGGCGGCAAGATGGAACTGGCCATGCAGCTGATCTTCACGCCCTTCATCTGGCGCATGGTCGAGCGGCGCAAGCGCGCGATCAGTTGACGCCCCCCGCGCCGCGCCTGCGGCGCGTCACCCCCCACTGGGGGGCAACGCCTGCGGCCTGGCGGAGCCAGTTCCGCGGCGTTCTGGATGGACTTCCCTTCGCTCCTACGAGGACCTTTATGCGCAACCCTTCTCCCGAACTCGCCCGCCAGATGGCCAACACGATCCGCATGCTCGCGGTGGACGCGGTGGAACAAGCGAAGAGCGGCCACCCGGGCGCGCCCATGGGCATGGCCGACATCGCGGAGGTGCTGTGGAACCGCCACCTGCGCCACAACCCGGCCAACCCGCACTGGCCCGATCGCGACCGCTTCGTTCTCTCCAACGGCCACGGCTCGATGTTGATCTACGCGCTGCTGCACCTCACCGGCTACGACCTGCCCATGAGCGAGCTCAAGGCGTTTCGCCAGCTGCACAGCAAGACCGCCGGCCACCCCGAGGTGGGTGTGACGCCGGGTGTGGAAACCACCACCGGCCCGCTGGGCCAGGGCATCGGCAACGCGGTGGGCATGGCGCTGGCCGAGAAGCTGCTCGCCAGCGAATTCAACCGCCCGGGACACGCCGTGGTGGATCACTTCACCTACGCGTTTCTGGGCGATGGTTGCCTGATGGAAGGCATCAGCCACGAGGCGTGTTCGCTCGCCGGCACGCTGCGCCTCTCCAGGCTGGTGGCGTTCTACGACGACAACGGCATCTCGATTGATGGCCATGTGCAAGGCTGGTTCACCGACGACACGCCGCAGCGCTTCGAGGCCTACGGCTGGCACGTGATCCCGAAGGTGGATGGCCACGACCCCAAAGCCGTGGAGCTCGCGCTCATCGCCGCCAGGGAACAGGCCCGCCGCCCCGACGGCAAGCCCACGCTGATCTGCTGCCAGACCGTGATCGGCCAGGGTTCGCCCAACAAGGCCGGCACGCACGACGTGCACGGCGCGGCCCTTGGCCCGGCCGAGGTGCAGGCCACCCGCGATGCGCTGGGCTGGACCGCCGCGCCGTTTGAAGTGCCGGGTGATGTGGCGCTGGCCTGGCACGCGGTGGAGCGCGGGCAGGCGATGGAAGCCGACTGGCAACGCCGTTTTGACGCCTACCGCGCCGAGTACCCGGGCGAGGCCGCCGAGTTCGAGCGCCGCATGGCCGGCGATCTGCAAACCAGCTTTGCAACCAGGTTGGCCCAGGTGTTCGATGGCGTGGCCGCCAAGGCCGATGCCGTGGCCACACGCAAGGCCAGCCAGAACGCGCTGGACGCGCTCACCGCGCTGGTGCCCGAGTTTTTCGGCGGCAGCGCCGACCTCACCGGCTCCAACCTCACCAACTTCAAGGGTTGCGTGAAGGCCGGGCGCGACCAGTGGGGCAACCACCTGAGCTACGGCGTGCGTGAATTCGGCATGGCGGCCATCATGAACGGCATCGCCCTGCACGGCGGCCACATCCCTTACGGCGGCACCTTCCTCACCTTCAGCGACTACAGCCGCAACGCCATCCGCATGGCCGCGCTGATGAAGCTGCGCGTGATCCACGTGTTCACGCACGACAGCATCGGCCTGGGCGAAGACGGCCCCACGCACCAGTCGGTGGAGCATGTGCCGAGCTTGCGCATCATTCCGCAGCTCGACGTGTGGCGCCCGGCCGATGGCCTGGAGACCGCCGTGGCCTGGGCGTGTGCGATCGAGCGCCGCGATGGGCCCACCGCGCTGTGCCTGTCGCGCCAGAACCTGCCGCGCCTCACCGATGTGTCGATGGTGAGCGCCATTCGCCAGGGCGGCTATGTGCTGGCCGAGGGGGTGAACCCGAAGGCGGTGATCGTGGCCACCGGTTCCGAGACCTCGCTGGCGATGGAAGCGCACCACGCGCTGGCCGCCGAGGGCATCAGCACCCGTGTGGTCTCCATGCCCTGCACCAACGTGTTCGACCGCCAGCCGCGCGCCTACCAGGACAGCGTGTTGCCGCTGGACCTGCCCGCTGTGGCGGTGGAGGCCGCGCACCCGGATTTCTGGCGCAAGTACGTGGGCCGCACCGGCGCGGTGGTGGGCATCGCCAGCTTCGGCGAATCCGCGCCAGCCAAGGCGTTGTACGCGCACTTCGGCATCACCACGGAACGGGTGTGTGACGAGGTCAAGGGTCTGCTGGCATGACGCGCGCCTACGACCTGATCCTCTTCGACCTGGACGGCACGTTGATCGAAACCGCGCCGGAAATCGCCGACGCGGTCAACGACACCCTGGCGCAGTTCGGTCTGCACGCGGTGACGCAGACGCAGGTGCGCGACTGGATCGGTCATGGCACGCGCGAGCTGTTGATCTCGGCCCTGGCCGAGCGCCGCCAGACCACCACCGACGCGGTGCGCCACAGCGCCGACTTCCCCACCATCGAAGCCGCGTTTGCTGCGCACTACCAGCAGCGCTGCGGCACGCGCAGCCAGCTGTACCCGCAGGTGCGTGAGACTTTGCTGGTGCTCAAGGACGCGGGCGTGAAGCTGGCCGTGGTGACCAACAAGGAAGGCCGCTACACCCGGACCGTGCTGGACGCGCACCAGCTCGCGCCGATGTTTCACCGCGTGATCAGCGGCGACACGCTGCCGGTGAAAAAGCCCCACCCCGCCGCCGTGCTCGACTGCCTGGATCGCTTTGGCGTCAAGGCCGAGCGTGCCCTGTTCGTGGGCGATTCGTCCATCGACGTGGCCACCGCGCGCAACGCTGGCGTGGCGGTGTGGGCGCTGCCCTATGGCTACAACATGGGCGAACCCATCGAGGCCTGCAAACCCGACCGCGTGATCGCCGATTTCTCCGCCCTTCTGATCTGATCCACCCGACCTCCCAAGGAACCGCCATGGCCCTCATCGCTCTGCGACAACTGCTCGACCACGCCGCCGAACACCACTACGGCGTGCCCGCGTTCAACGTGAACAACCTGGAGCAGATCCAGGCCATCATGCAGGCGGCCGACGCGAGCAACGCGCCGGTGATCCTGCAGGCCAGCGCCGGTGCGCGCAAGTACGCGGGTGAGCCCTTCCTGCGCAAGATGGTCGAGGCCGCGATCGAGATGTACCCGCACATCCCCATCGTCATGCACCAGGACCACGGTGCGACACCTGCCGTGTGCCAGCAGTCCATCCGCAGCGGTTTCAGCAGCGTGATGATGGACGGCTCTCTGATGGAAGACGCGAAGACACCCGCGAGCTACGACTACAACGTGGCGGTCACGCGCGAGGTGGTGAAGTTCTCGCACGCGGTGGGCGTGTCGGTGGAAGGCGAGCTGGGTTGCCTGGGCTCGCTGGAAACCGGCGAAGCCGGCGAAGAAGACGGCGTGGGCGCCGAAGGCCAGCTCACGCACGAGCAGATGCTGACCGACCCCCAGCAAGCGAAAGACTTCGTGGCGCGGACCGGCGTGGACGCGCTCGCCATTGCCATCGGCACCAGCCACGGCGCCTACAAGTTCACCCGTCCACCCACCGGCGACATCCTGGCCATCGAGCGCATCGCGCAGATCCACGCGGCAGTGCCCAACACGCACCTGGTGATGCACGGTTCGAGCAGCGTGCCGCAGGAGTGGCTGGCCATTATTCGCGCACATGGCGGCGAGATCAAGGAAACCTACGGCGTGCCGGTGGAGGAAATCGTGCGCGGCATCAAGAGCGGCGTGCGCAAGGTCAACATCGACACCGACATCCGCCTGGCCATGACCGGCGCCATGCGCCGCACCATGGTCAAAAACCCCGGCGAGTTCGATCCGCGCAAGTTCTTCAAGGACGCGACCCTGGCCGCCAAAGAGATCTGCTAGGCGCGCTTCCAGGCGTTTGGCTGCGCCGGCATGGCCGGCAAGATCGTTGCGCTGCCGCTGGAGAAGATGATTGCGCGGTACGCCTGACCCACGCGCGGCGGTGCAGCCCGCTTGGATGGGCCGCTAGTTCGAGGGGACTTCGCGCGCATAGGGCCAGCTGACAATGCCGCCCCAGACGAAGACATGTCGGTATCCGTCGGCCCGCATCTGTTCGCCCGCCGCAGGCGACTTCATGCCACCGCGGCAATAGACAACGATGTACTTGTCCTTGCCGGGCGGTGCCTTCATGTCTGCGGTGACGCCGCCCGGGATGTTGATGGCCGTCGGGATGTGCCCAGCGGCATATTCCTCGGGCGGGCGCACATCAACGATGACAAAGCGCGGGTCCTTGCGCTCCACGACCGCACGCAGGCCTTCCGGGGTCCGGATGTCCTGGCCCAGCCCATCGGGCAAGGTGTCCGTCTGAGCCCAAATCCCTGGGCTGAGCGGCAAAGCCAACAGCAGGGTGAGAAACGCCTTCCTCTTCATCATGGAACCTCCAGGGCGCCAGCCAAGGGGCAACGCTTTGGGTTTTATAGGCCTTCGGCGGCCTGGAGATGTTGAGGCAGGTCAATGGGATCCGCCAGCGGGCGTTCGGGGTCCCCCGATGCAAAACGCCCCGGCAGACCGGGGCGTTTCTCAGGGCAAAGCCGACGGCATCAAGCCAGCGAATCGGCCCAGATGTTGCGCGCCCAGGCCTTGGCATAGGCGCCTTCGATCTCGCTCGCCGCGCTCGACAAACCACCCGCGCCCGGCACCGCGACCATGGTCTTTTTCTCCGCGTCGTACTTGTGCACGCTGGCCACGTGCACCACGTCTTTGGCGGTCACGAAGCTGTAGCAGGTGTTGGCATAGAGCGGGTTGGCTGGGGGCTCCTGGCCCTGCAGCAGCGCCACCACGGCGGCCGCACAGGTCTTGCCGTGCTGGTTGGCCATGTGGCCCGACTTGGGCATGGCCGGTGCGATCTGGATCGAATCACCCAGCACGTGGATGTTCTTCTGCGCCTTCGATTCGAAGGTCAGGAAATCCACCTCGCACCAGCGCGAGTTCGCTGTGGCCAGACCGGTCTTCACCGCGATGTTGCCGGCGCGCATGTCGGGCAGCACGTTGGCCACGCCGGCCTTGAAGTCGTCGTTGAATTCGAACTTCAGCGTGTTGGTGGCGGCGTCCACATCGACCAGCTTGTGCTTGGGCCGGTACTCGATCATGCCGGCGTAGTGGTCGGCCCAGGCCTTCATGAACAGGCCCTTTTTGGACGTGATGTCGTCGTTGGCGTCGAAGATCACGACCTTGCTTCTGGGCTTGGCCACCTTGAAGTAGCTGGCCACCATGCAGGCGCGTTCGTAGGGGCCGGGCGGGCAGCGGTAGGGCGCCAGCGGGATGCTGATGGCGTAGGTGCCGCCGTCGGGCAGGGCCTGGAGCTGCTGGCGCAGGGCGGTGGTCTGCGGCCCGGCTTTCCATGCGTGCAGCACCTTCTCGGCCGCGCCGGGCTTGATCATGCCGGGCAGGGTGGGCATGAAGTCGACACCGGGGGAGAGGATCAGGCGGTCATAGGGCAGGTCGCCACCGCTGGCCAGCTTCACCGTGCGCTTCACGGGGTCGATGCTGTCGACCATGTCGCGCACCACCTTGATGCCGTGGCGCTGGCTGAGGTTGCTGTAGGGCGTGGTGATCTCGGCCAGGGTGGAATGGCCGCCCACCACCAGGTTGGACATGGGGCAGGAGACGAAGGCCGCGTTGGGCTCGATCAGCGTCACGTCGATGCTGTTGTTGGAAAACATGCGCACGTATTTGGCGGCGGTGGCGCCACCGAAGCCGCCCCCCACCACCACCACTTTTGCGCTGCTGCCCGCCGTGGTGGCGCAGCCGCTCATGAGGCCCATGCCGGCCAGTGCGGAACCCGCGCCGATGCTCTGTACGAATTGACGACGTTTCATGGTGGGCTCCTCAAGGTTTCTGTGCGGCGAAGTAACCAGCGATCTGACCCAACTGCTCGTCGGTGTAGCCCTTGGAGATCTGGTGCATCAGCGTGGCGGGGCGGGTGCCGGCCTTGAATTCGAGCAGGATTTTCTGCAACTCGGCCTGGTTGCGTCCGGCCAATGCGGCCATGCCCGGCTGCGCGCGCCCGTCGGTGCCGTGGCAACTGGCGCAGGCAGCGGCCCAGACGCGGATCTGGTTGACCTGGGCTTGCGCCCCGACCGCCGAGGCACACAGCACGCCGGCCGCCAGCCATTTCATTGATTTCCCCATCGTCGTCTCCAAAAGGGTGGAAGGAAGTTGCATCCAAAACTGTAGCAGCCACTTGAAACACAACGGGTTTTGGGTGTGATCGCTCGTGGGTGTGACGCATCGTAACGGCGTGCGTTTTCCAGCGCAAAGCCATGGAAACCCTGCTCGGGTTTCTACCTATCCAAATATCAGCAAACACTAATATAGTTGCACAAGACCCTGCGGCCAGACCCGCCAGAGAAGGAACATTTCCATGCCGCCCAACCTGAATGATGTGATCGGACGCGTGCTGCCCGCACCCGAAAACCACCTGAACGCCGAGAAGCTGGAGCTCGCCCGCAAGGCGCGCCGCAGCTTCATGGGCAAGGCCTTGGCGATGGGCGCTGGCGTCGCGGCCAGCGCCACCGCCGCCACCCGCGCGGTGGCCGCCGAGGGCGACGAGGCGATCCTCAAATTGCCCGCCCACACCACGGGCCTGGGGCAGAGCGTGGCCACCGAGGGGTATGGCAAGCCCAGCCAGTGGGAAGCCAACCTGCAGCGCCGCCAGAGCCCGGGCCTCACGCGCGTGCCGCAGGCCTCGGTGAGCTTCACGCCGCTGCAAGGCCTGTTCGGCATCATCACGCCCAGCGGCCTGCACTTCGAACGGCACCACCAGGGCTGGTGGGACATCGATCCCTCCAAACACCGCCTGATGGTCAACGGTCTGGTCAAGCGCGAGCGCGTCTTCACCATGGACGACCTCATGCGCCTGCCCAGCGTCTCGCGCATCCATTTCATTGAATGCGGTGCCAACTCCGCGCCCGAGTGGGGCAACGTGGCCTTGCCCGCGGTGCAGTACACGCACGGCATGCTGAGCTGCTGCGAATACACCGGCGTGCTGCTCTCCACGCTGCTGGAGATGTGTGGCTACGACAAGAAGAACGGCAAGTACGTGCTGGCCGAAGGGGCGGACGGCTCGTCGATGACGCGCACGCTCGACATCGACCGTGCGATGGACGACTGCCTCGTGGCCTGGGCCATGAACGGCGAGATGCTGCGACCGGAAAACGGCTATCCGCTGCGTCTGGTGGTGCCGGGCGTGCAGGGCGTGAGCTGGGTGAAATACCTGCGCCGCCTGGAGGTGGGTGACCAGAAATGGGCCGCGAAAGACGAGGCCGTGCATTACATCGACCACATGCCCGACGGCATGCACCGCCAGTACACGGGCATCCAGGAATGCAAGAGCGTGATCACCACGCCCTCGGGCAGCCAGACGCTGCTGGACAAGGGTTACTACAACGTCACCGGGCTGGCCTGGTCGGGCCGGGGCACGGTGAAGCGGGTGGACGTGAGCGTGGACGGCGGGCGCAACTGGCGCACTGCGCGGCTCGAAGGCCCGGTGCTGCCCAAGGCGCTCACGCGCTTCAACATCGACTGGGTGTGGGACGGCAAACCGGCCGTGCTGCAGAGCCGCGCGATCGACAGCACGGGCTATGTGCAGCCCAAGATCAACCAGCTGCGCGCGGTGCGCGGCACGCGTTCGGTGTACCACCAGAACGCCATCCAGTCGTGGCGCGTTGCCGAGAACGGCGAAGTCTCGAACGTGCAGGTGTATTGATGAGGCCCGCCATGCGAACACTGACCTTTCTTGCCGCAGCACTCATCACCGGAGCCGCCTGGGCGCAAACCCCACCTTGGCACGACCTGGGCCGCAACGCCACCAAAGCCGAGGTGCAGGCCTGGGACATCGACGTGCGCCCCGACTTCAAGGGCCTGCCCAAAGGCGCGGGCAGCGTGGACCTGGGCGAGCGTGTGTGGGAAGCGCAGTGCGCCTCCTGCCACGGCAGCTTTGGTGAATCCAACGAGGTGTTCACGCCGATCGTGGGCGGCACCACCAAGGCCGACGTCGAACGCGGTCGGGTGAAGAACCTGGACCCGGGCAGCACCTTTCCGCAGAAGACCACCCTGATGAAGGTGGCCACGGTCTCCACGCTGTGGGACTACATCAACCGCGCCATGCCCTGGAACGCGCCGAAGTCGCTCAAGCCCGACGAGGTGTACGGCGTGCTCGCCTACATCCTGAGCCTGGCCGAGGTGGTGCCCACCGACTTCACGCTGAGCGACCAGAACATCGCCGAGGTGCAAAAGCGCATGCCCAACCGCAACGGCATGGTGTTTTACGAGCCGCTGTGGAAGGCGGACGGCAAGGGCGATGTGAAGAACGTGGCCTGCATGAAAGACTGCCCGGTGGAGACAACGATCCGCTCGTTCCTGCCCGACTTCGCGCGCGACGCGCACGGCAACATCCAGGAGCAAAACCGCGTGATCGGCCCGGTGCGTGGCGCCGACACGACCAAGCCGGCGCCCACGGCTGCGGTGGGCAGTCAGCCTGCGCCTGCTGTGGTGGTGGCGGCCAAGCCTGGCGCGAGCGACGTGAAGACCTTGCTTGCCGCCAACAGCTGCACCGCCTGCCACGGCATGAAGCAGAAGGTCGTCGGCCCTGGCTTCACCGAAATCTCGACCAAGCACAAAGGACAGGAGCGTCTGGAGGCCTACCTTGCGGTCAAGATCCGCGAGGGCGGTGTCGGGGTGTTTGGCGCCGTGCCCATGCCCCCCCAGCCGCAACTCAGCGCCGCTGAGGCCGCCACGATCGCCCGGTGGATCGCCGCCGGCGCGAAATGAGCGGCCTCGGCCGTGCCGACATTCAGGTTGCTTGCGCCCTTTCTTAAATATTTGCATGTACTCGTATTCCCCATTTCCTCATTCATCAGGAGTGCTTAACCTATGACAATGTTTTCCAACTCGCTGCTCGCGCTGGCGTTGCTGGCCTTGACCAGCAACGCCGCCTTTGCTCAGAACGCCGCAGCGGCCAAGGCCCTCGCTTCAAAGAGCGCCTGCCTGGCCTGCCATGCGGTGGACAAGAAGCTGGTGGGTCCTGCCTACCAGGATGTGGCCGCCAAGCACAAGGGCCAGGCCGACGCACTTGAAAAGGTGGCAGCACGCATCAAGTCAGGTGGCTCCGGCCTGTACGGCCCCGTGCCGATGCCCCCGCAAGCCCAGCTCAAGGACGACGAACTCAAGCTGCTGGCAGGGTGGATCCTGGCCGGCGCCCCGGACCAATGACCCGACCCTTAAACTCACGCCCTTTCCTCATTTCACAGGAGCCCCCCATGAACAACTCACGCCGAGTCGCCCTCAAGACCACAGGGGCTTTTGCCACGCTGGTGTCGCTGGGCATCGTCACGCAGAGCCAGGCGCACGCCGCCATGGACCGCGCCGGTTTTGACATCAAGACCATGGCCGATGCCGTCAAGGCCCTGGGTGGCACCGCCGCCAACAGTGACCAGGTCACCGTGGTCGCACCCGACATTGCTGAAAACGGCGCCGTGGTGCCTGTGGGCGCCACCAGCAAGATCCCCAACACCACCGAGATCTACCTGATCGTCGAGAAAAACCCCACGCCCATGGCCGCCGGTTTCAAGATTCCCGCCGGCACCGCTGCCGACGTGCAGACCCGTCTGAAGATGGGCCAGAGTTCCAACGTGTTCGCCGTGGTCCGGGCCGACGGCAAGCTGTTCTCGGCCTTCAAGGAAACCAAGGTCACGCTCGGCGGTTGCGGCGGCTGATCGCCCCCGACCTTTTGCACAATCCCATTCACAAAATTTCAGGAGTCCAACATGGCTGATCCGATGCGCATCCGCGCCGCCGTCGCTGGTGACGAAACCACCGTCCGCGTGCTCATGTCCCACATCATGGAGCCCGGCACGCGAAGGGACGCCGCCGGCGCCCTCATTCCCGGCCACTACATCAAGGATGTGGAAGCCACCCACAACGGCAAGGTCGTGCTCGAAGCTGCGTTCAGCGGCGCCGTGGCGCAGAACCCGTTTCTGTCCTTCAAGTTCAAGGGCGGCGCCAAGGGTGACAAGGTCGTCGTCAAGTGGGTGGACACCAAAGGTGACACACGCACCGACGAAGCTCTGATCGCTTGAACAGAGCCCCGCTTTTCCGCGATCCCATAACAAGAGGAGACCCCATGAAGAAGACCCTGTCCACCTCGCTGCTGGCGCTCGCTGCGCTGTGCGGCGCTGTCGGCGTTTCGCACGCGCAAGGCACGGCCGCCGAAGGCATTGCCAAGTACCGCGAAATGCTGCAGGACGGCAACCCGGCTGAGCTGTTCGAGATGAAGGGCGAGGAGCTCTGGAAACAGAAGCGGGGTCCGAAGAACGCATCGCTGGAGCAGTGCGATCTGGGCAAGGGACCTGGGGTCATCAAGGGGGCGTTTGTTGAATTGCCCAAGCACTTCGCCGACACCGGGCGCGTGCAGGATCTG
The DNA here is from genome assembly GCA_040385485.1 of Pseudomonadota bacterium. Taxonomy (GTDB): domain Bacteria; phylum Pseudomonadota; class Gammaproteobacteria; order Burkholderiales; family Burkholderiaceae_C; genus Hydrogenophaga. The sequence continues at coordinate 136,780 of JAZKHJ010000005.1, forward strand.
GAGACACGCCTGATCACCTGCATGGAGACGCTGCAGGGCTTCAAGGCCGAGGACATCGCCAAGACACCGTTTGGCCGTGGCGAGATGGCCAACGTGACGGCGCTGGCCACCTATGTGGCCACGGCCTCCAAGGGCATGCGCTTCAACCTGCCGCAACAGCATGCGCAGGAAAAGATGATGTTCGAGACCGGCAAGCGGCTGTTCTTCACTCGCGGCGGCACACACGACTTCTCGTGTGCTTCGTGCCACGGCAGCGACGACAAGCGCATCCGTCTGCAAGACCTGCCCAACCTCACCAAGAACCCGGGCGACGGCATCGGCTTCGCTGCCTGGCCGGCTTACCGTGTGTCCAACGCGCAGATGTGGGGCATGCAGCTGCGCCTGAACGACTGCTTTCGCCAGATGCGCTGGCCAGAGCCCAAGTTCGGCAGCGACGCCACCATCGCCCTGTCGGTCTACATGGGCGTGAACGCCAAGACGGCCGAGTCCATCGTGCCGGCCATCAAGCGCTGATCTGGAGACACACCAAATGAAAAAAATCCATTCCCTCGTGTTGCTCCCGGCGGTCGCCCTCGTGTTGTCGGCCTGCTCTTCGGCCCCGTCTCCGGCCGATGTGAACAAGGCCACCGCCGACTTGCTCAAGAACTCGTTCCAGGCGCGCGGCATCGCCACGCTGGACCGGCTCAACCAGGACCAGGCCAACGCCGAGTGCGCCGTGGCCGACGCCTCCGGCAAACCGCTGGACGAGAAGATGAGCAAGGCCATCGAAGCGGCCAGCATGAAGACCGTGAAGTGGCCCACAGACGGCAAGTTCCTCGGCGACTGGAAAGAGGGCGAGAAGATCGCCCAGAGCGGCCGCGGCCTGACCTGGACCGACAAGGCCGGCGAAGCCAATGGCGGCAATTGCTACAACTGCCACCAGATCAGCAAGGAAGAAATCTCTTTCGGCACGCTGGGCCCCAGCCTCTACAACTACGGCAAGCTGCGCGGCGTGAGCGACCCCAACAGCGCCGGTGGCAAGGCCATCGTGGAATACACCTGGGGCAAGCTTTGGAACGCGCGCGCCTACAACGCGTGTTCACAAATGCCGCGCGTGGGCCACATGGGCATCCTGAACCAGAAGCAGCTGCAGGACGTGATGGCCCTGCTGCTCGACCCCGCCTCCCCGGTCAACAAGTGATGCGTGGGCCCTGGCCGCCACGGGCGGCCAGGGCCGTGATTCCCTAAAAAATTTCGCGCAAATATCAGCGATCAATTATCTATAGGTGCAGAGATGAGCTTCAGCCGTCGTGAATTCATGCAGGTGCTGGCCGTGGCGAGCGCCACCGGCATGGCCCTCAACCACCGCGATGTGCTGGCCGCTGCGCCGGGTGCCGGTGAGCGCCTGTACGACGTGCCGAAGTTCGGCAATGTGAGCTTTCTCCACTTCACCGACTGCCACGCGCAGCTCACCCCCATTCACTTCCGCGAACCCAGCGTGAACCTGGGTGTGGCCGAGGCCGTGGGCCGCCCGCCGCACATCGTGGGTGAAAAACTCCTCAAGCAGTTCGGCATCAAGCCTGGCTCTGCCCAGGCCCATGCCTTTTCATATCTCGACTTCAATCAGGCCGCAAAAACTTACGGCAAGGTCGGCGGCTTTTCGCACCTGGCCACGCTGGTCAAGCAACTCAAGGCCAGCCGCCCCAACGCGCTGCTGCTCGACGGTGGCGACACCTGGCAGGGCTCGGCCACTTCGCTATGGACCAATGGCCAGGACATGGTGGACGCCTGCAAGCTGCTCGGCGTGAACATGATGACCTCGCACTGGGAGCACACCTTCGGCGCCAAGCGGGTGCAGGAGATCGTGGAGAAGGACCTCAAGGGGAACATGGAATTCCTCGCGCAGAACATCAAGACCACCGACTTCGAAGACATGGTCTTCAAGCCCTACGCGATGCGCGAAATGAACGGTGTGCAGGTGGCAGTGATCGGCCAGGCCTTCCCCTATACCCCAATAGCCAACCCGCGCTACATGGTGCCCGACTGGACCTTCGGCATCCAGGACGAGCACATGCAGAAGATGGTGGATGAAGCGCGCGGCAAGGGTGCGCAGGTGGTGGTGGTGCTTTCGCACAACGGCATGGACGTGGACATCAAGATGGCGGGCCGCGTGCGCGGCATTGACGCGATTCTGGGCGGCCACACCCACGACGGCATGCCCGCACCCTTCGTGGTGAAAAACGCCGGTGGCCAGACACTGGTGACCAACGCCGGCTCCAACACCAAGTTCCTTGGTGTGCTCGACTTCGACGTGCGCGGTGGCAAGGTGCAGGGCTTTCAGTACAAGCTGTTGCCCATCTTCTCCAACCTGCTGCCGGCCGACGCCGCGATGCAGGCGCTCATCGACAAAGTGCGCGCGCCCTACAAGGACAAGCTCGAAGAGAAGCTCGCCGTCACCGAAGACCTGCTCTACCGCCGCGGCAATTTCAACGGCTCGTGGGACCAGGTGATCTGCGACGCGCTGATGGAAACCAAGGGCGCCGACATGGCGTTTTCTCCCGGCGTGCGCTGGGGCACCTCGCTGCTGCCGGGCGACACCATCACTTACGAACGCATGATGGACCAGATGGCGCTGACCTACCCCGCCACCACGCTCAACACCTTCACCGGCGAGCAGATCAAGACCATCCTCGAAGACGTGGCCGACAACATCTTCAACCCCGACCCTTACTACCAGCAGGGCGGCGACATGGTGCGCGTGGGCGGCATGCAGTACACCATCACGCCCAACGCATCCATGGGTCAGCGCATCAACAACATGACCATCAAAGGCAAGCTGATCGAGGCCGACAAGACCTACAAGGTGGCCGGCTGGGCTTCGGTGCAGGAGGGTGCGAAGGGCGAGCCGATCTGGGACGTGGTCTCGGGCTATCTGCGCGCCAAGAAAGTCGTGAAGGGCGTGCAGATCAATACGCCGCGCGTGATCGGCATGGACGGCAATCCGGGCCTGGCTGCCTGAGCTTTCGCGTGCCCATGAAAAAAACCCACCGCCCTTGCGAGCGGTGGGTATCAACAATCCTTGGAAATTCGAACGGGCGGGGAAATCAGAAGGTGTGTGCCAAACCCAGGGCGTATACCTCGCGCTCGCGCACTTTGGTGCCCGCTGCGTTCTCGATATCGCCAGTGGTCAAGCCTGCGTACAAGCGGGTGCGCTTGGACATGTTGTAGGCCACGGCTGCGGAGAATGCATCACCCTTTTCGAAGGTGGCGCTGCCCTGCTTGGCTTTGGCGGTGCTGTAGCCCAACGAGAAGTCGAGAGCGCCGACCGGCACGATGGCGCCAATGCTGTACGCGTCCGATTTGCGCGAAGCCTTGTTCTTGACCTGGTTCCAGCCGCCGGAAATGCGGAAGCTGCCGAAGTTGTAGGCGGCGCCCAGGGTGTTGTACTCGAGGTTGCTGGCGGCCACTTCGTTGGCGTTCTCCTGGTAGCCGTAACCCACATCGAGGCTGCCCGCCTTGTAGCGCAGGTTGAAGGCGGTGACGTCACGCTTCACAGGAGCTGACTGCTCGTCAAGGCCATAGCTGAAGCCGGCGGAGAAACCACCGAACGAGGGTGACTCGTAGCGAATCTGGTTGCTGGCGCGATCACCATAGTCGGCGAGTTGGCCAACGCCTGCGTAGCCCGATGTACCGACAACGCCTTCGGTGGTGGCGAAAGTGCCCGAATCGAAAATGTTGCTGCTGACGGTCAGATCGCGGATGTCGTCAAATGACGTGTCGTGACGACCGAACTTGACCGCACCGAAACCGCCGCTCAGGCCAACGATGGACTGGCGGTCAAACGCGCTGCCGGCTGCTTGCGTGCCGTTGCTGGCGTCAAAGCCTTGCTCCAGGCCGAAGATGGCCTTGAGGCCGCCACCGAGGTCTTCGCTGCCGCGCAGGCCCCAGCGGGTGGAGGTCAAGGCGCCGCTGAACAGTTGTGTGGAGCTTGCGGCCGCGCCGGGAGCGCCCACTTTGGACGAGCCGACCGATGCGTCGATACGGCCATAAAGGGTGACGGAAGATTGCGCGAATGCGGCGCCGGTGGTGGCCAGGACGGCCAGAGCGATGAGGCTCTTTTTCATGAGGGTGCTCCGAAGTGAAAATGCAGGGCTTGTGGCCCTTGCTCCCTGCACCATGCAGGAAGTGATACGGAGTCTATGGACTGGAAGTGGCTACTTGATTACGTCGATGTAATGCAACGGGGGTTTCCCGATATTTACAACAAGGCCGCACAGCCCGCCAGGGCTGTCATCCCCATGCAACAAAAAACGCAGCAGCAAGAAAGAGTTCCACCATGAAACACGACATCATCGTTCTCGGCGCCGGCATGGTTGGCGTGGGTTGTGCCCTCCATCTGCAGGCCCGCGGCCAGTCCGTCGCGCTGGTCGATCGGCGTGCGCCCGGGCTTGAAACTTCGTACGGCAATGCCGGCATCATCCAGCGCGAGGCCATCAGCCCCTATGCGCTGCCGCGCGACCTGGGCTTCCTGCTCTCGGGTGCCACCAACCAGCGTGTCGACGTGCGCTACCACGCCAGCGATGCCGCGCGCATGCTCGGGCCGCTGTGGGACTACTACCGCAACTCGGCGCCCGAGGTCTACCGGCAGATTTCCCGCGAGTACGAAACCCTCATCGCACGCTCACTGGAGTCGCACACGCAGTTGATGAACGACGCGGGCGCCCACCACCTCGTGGCGGGGCAGGGTTACCTCATGCTCTACCGCACCGAGCGCGAGCTGCAAAGCTTCTTCGAGGTGGCCGACGAACGCGCCGAGGACGGCGTGAACCACATCAAACTCACCGGCGCGGACGTGGCACGCGAAGAGCCCTCGCTCGTGGGCGAGTTCGCCGGGGCCGTGCGATGGACCGACCCCGTGGCCATCAGCAGCCCCGGTGATCTGGTGCAGGCCTATGCGCGCCTGTTCGAGCAGCGGGGTGGGGCGGTGCACCTGGGCGATGCCATGACACTGCGCAAAACCGATGCGGGCGGCTGGCAGGTGGACACCGCTGACGGGCAAACGCTGGAAGCGGCCGACGTGGTCGTCGCGCTCGGGCCGTGGACGCTCGAACTCACAGCCCGCTACGGCTACACCGCGCCGATGATCCCCAAGCGCGGCTACCACATGCACTATGCGCGCCTGCCCGACAGGCCGCTGCACAGCACCATCATCGACGCCGAGAACGGCTACGTGATCGCGCCCATGAAAGACGGCCTGCGCCTGACCACCGGCGCCGAGCTGGCGCACGCCGATTCGCCACGCACGCCCACCCAGATCGACGCCGCCGAAAAGATCGCACGCCAGAACTTCCCGCTCGGCGAACGCGTGGACCCCGAACCCTGGATGGGCACCCGCCCCTGCATGCCCGACATGAAACCCGTCTTCGGCGCCGTGCCGGGTGTGCCCGGCCTGTGGTGCTGCTTCGGGCACGGGCACCAGGGGTTCACGCTGGGGCCGGTGACGGGGGAATTGCTGGCGGCGATGATGACCGGGGCGACACCGAGTGTGGATGTGAGGCCTTTTTCGCCGGGGCGGTTCGCCTAGTTGTGCCATTCCCGTTGTTGGTGGCAGCAAGCTGGTGATCAGTGGATCAGCAAGGCAAGCCAACGCGGTACGCATACGTCGAACGATTCAACAAGACCTACCGCACCGAGTTGCTGACTGCTACGTGTTCGAGTCATTGAAGGAAGTGCGCGACATGACGGCTGACTGGCTAAATCGATAAAACCACTATCGACCCCCTGAATCCCTCGGCCGCGTCTCGCCCGTGGAGTTCCGTATGAAGCAACTCCCCAACCTCTACTTCTGACTGGTTCTGGAATCTGAGGGGGCTTCAACCTGTATGCGTGTAGCGATTTCATTCGCCAGATACGGAGCGAAAGAATGTATCGAATCGCAACTTTACTTGCTCGTGAGACTCATCTAGAACGCCAAGGAATTTGACTTCATCAAGGGGATCAACCTTCAGATCCTCGCGTACTGTGTGTAGCAAAGGTAGCAACCGCGACGCTAGTTGATGCGAAACCTCTTGGGCGTCTCTAAAAAAGGCCTGCCGCTTAGCTTCGAGCTTGTTAGCGAGTGAAAACCTTTCTGCGTTCAGTGTTTCGAGGCGCTTGGACTCGAACTCGTAGCCGTTTGACAGAACCTTGAACTTCGCATCGTTGCGCTCACCCATGATGTTCATCTGCTTCATCAACTCCAGGTACTTATCGCGCTCTTGCTGGATGGTCTTCGCGGACTCTCCACGCCACACCACTTGAGATCGATCACCCATCAGTTGTGCTCGCCGAATGACCATCTCAACAAAGGTCAATCTAAGCTCAGTGACGCATTGCAGCATAGCGAGGCTGGTAGTTGAGTTGCCAACGAGGTACACCTTGGCTATGGAAGGTGAACGATCTACATAGTCCTTGGTCAGCTTCTCAGCATCGGCTTCCAGATTCGGAAGCATTTGAATGGCGTTCACTCCCGCAGAGATTGCGCTGGCTGCTTCTAGGTAAACATCCTTTCGAAGGTTGAGCTCTCGATCCTGAGTTTTCATACTCCGTTCGTGTTCAAACTGAGCGCGGAGACGTCTCTCAGCGGCTCTGTTGCTGAATGCAGAACCGAAGATCACGCCAACCAACGTCCACAGCGGAGCTGGAACGCCTAGAAGCCAGTCAATAACTAGTTGCATTCATTACCTTCGCTAGACTTTCAACTAAGTGTCTGTGATATCTACTCGATTGAGAAACCGATGGTCTCTTCAATATCAGGGTCAAGCAGATAGTCGTCTAAAAGCAAAAACGCTTCCCCCAGTTCATTGAGAGAGAGATTCAAAAGATAGGTCTCTACTTCCCCGTTGTCTGAAACAGGCGCAAGCGTCGTTGGATCTTGGTACCAGTCGTCAAACTCTTCGCTGTAGTAGCTCTCACCAGACTCGCTGTCATGATACTGATAGCACTCTGACTCCCACCGACTTTCTGATCCGGCGCGATGAGCTTCAAGGTCAACATGAACGTCTGCCCAAGGGAAGAAGTGTTCAAGCATTTCTTTGATGCCTTTGCCGGGCGAGTAAACCGTTGGCCAACTCTCTTTGTACGGGCCACCTCGCAGATTGATCTGATACCGAGGAAGAGACTTGTTGACCCAATCATCGAACGAAAGGGTCACTGTTTTTCCTCCCTCCAACAGCTCCATCCACTTCCTGTCGGCGCGCAGTCGATTCAGCCTACGGACATCGGCAGGAGGCTGTGCAAGTTGCGCCAGTTCTTGAAGAACAGTCTCAGGTGAAGCGAATGCATTTTCCTTGGGTACGAGGATCTTCCAGCTGCTGCCGGTTTGCACTGGAACACCCTCGGTTACGGGCTTAATGTGAGCGCTTTTTGTGTCAGGGTTGTAGAGCACCAACACAACAGGCATTGCATGTCCAAGCCAGTACTCAATGTGCTTGGACTTGGCGCGAAAAACATAGTGGTCGCCCGACTCTTCTTTGAAGTAGCTAATGCCAGACTTGATTTGTAGTGCCACCAGTTTCCCGGTTGGATATTCGCCTTCGACGATCTCCACCAAAGCATCAATTCCATAGTCGAGGATGGTCTGCTCTCTAAAAATCCATCCCTGCGATGCGAAGAACTGTTCAAGTGCTGACACACCAAGTCGTTCTGTTTGCGGTTTTGGCATTGGTTTGGACAGAGTGGCTGAAGATGGCAATGTAGTGCAGCGCCAACGATTTCTCAGTGATTTTTTCACTGGTGCCGAAAGGATGTAATTTCGAACGAGGTGCAAATCTGCATGTCTCAAATCCGGCAACTTGCGTTGGGCATGGCCGGTTAGGCTCCTCCGAGGTGTACAGCGCCGGCTGCAGCCGTCTAGGTGCTCGACTTGAAGAAATGACCGTACAGCAGTCTGTAAATCGTTTGTGAGAGCGCGACAAAGAAAAAGCCCTGACTCTTGCGAATCAGGGCTTTTTAAATGTTGGTGCCGGAGAGATGAATCGAACACCCGACCTTCTCATTACGAATGAGCTGCTCTACCGACTGAGCTACACCGGCAACGCCCGCGATTATAGCCCGGTGTGGTAGCTGGTCACGCGCTCGACTTCGTTCTTCGAGCCCAGAACCACGCTCACGCGTTCGTGCAGTTTGCCGGGCTGGATGTCCAGAATGCGTTGTTTGCCGTTGGTGGCGGCGCCGCCGGCCTGCTCGACCAGCCAGCCCATGGGGTTGGCTTCGTACATCAGGCGCAGCTTGCCGGGCTTCTCGGGCTCGCGCTTGTCCCAGGGATACATGAAGATGCCGCCGCGCGTGAGGATGCGGTGCACGTCGGCCACCATGCTGGCGACCCATCTCATGTTGAAGTCCTTGCCGCGGGGCCCTTCCTGGCCGGCCAGGCATTCGTCCACGTAGCGCTTCACCGGGGCGTCCCAGTGGCGCATGTTGCTCATGTTGATGGCAAATTCCTTCGTGTCGGGCGGGATCTGCACGTTCTCTTTGGTGAGCACGAACGAACCCTGCTCGCGGTCGAGTGTGAACATGGCCACGCCGTCGCCCACGGTGAGCACCAGCGTGGTCTGCGGGCCGTAGACGCAGTAGCCGGCGGCCACTTGCTGGGCACCGGGTTGCAAGAAGTCTTGCTCGCTCACGCCGGCGCTGCCTTCGGGCTTCTTGAGCACGCTGAAGATGGTGCCGATGCTGACGTTCACGTCGATGTTGCTGGAGCCGTCGAGCGGGTCGAACAGCAGCAGGTATTCACCCTGCGGGTAGCGGTTGGGCACCACGTAGATGCTGTCCATTTCCTCGCTGGCCATGGCGGCGAGGTGGCCGCCCCATTCGTTGGCTTCGATCAGCACTTCGTTGGCAATGATGTCGAGCTGCTTCTGCATCTCGCCTTGCACGTTCTCGGTGGTGGCCGCGCCGAGCACGCCGCCCAGGTCACCTTTGTTGACGGCCTGGCTGATGCCCTTGCAGGCGCGGGCCACCACTTCCAGCAGCAGGCGCAGCTGAGAAGGGATATGGCCGTCGACGCGCTGTTGTTCGACGAGGTAGCGGGTGAGGGAGATGCGTTTGGTCATGAGGAAGACAAGATGAGTTGGGGAGAAACGGCCGCAGCGCAGGGCCGCCCCAAGCAAGGCCAGCCCCCCTGGGGGGCAGCGACCCGCGCAGCGGCGGAGCGTGGGGGTTTATTCATTTGCCAGGGCCCGCGTCACGACTTCGCGCACGTCGTTGCTCAGGTCGGTTTTTGCGGCCACGCGGGCGATGGCTTCGCGCGCGGCGCTTCGGTAGGGCTCGGCGAGTTTCTTCCAGCGGTCGAGCGCGCGCGCCAGGCGGGCAGCCACCTGCGGGTTGAAGGCGTCGAGTTCGACGACGCGCTCGCTCCAGTAAAGGTAGCCCGCCGCGTCCGCGCGGTGGAACGCGCCGGGGTTGGCGCTGCAGTAGCTGAAGATCACGCTGCGCGCGCGGTTGGGGTTCTTCAGGTGGAAGTCGGGGTGCTTCATGAGCTGGCGCACCGCGGGCAGCACATTGCCACCGCGATCGGGCGCGCCGGCCTGCAAGGCAAACCATTTGTCGAGCACCAGGTCTTCGTTCTGGAACATGCCGTGGAAGCGGGCGAGGGCATCACGCGCCAGGGCGTGGTCGCTCACCACCAGGGCCGACAAGGCGTTGAAGCGGTCGGTCATGTTGCCGGCGTCCTTGAAGCGCTGGTAGGCGCGGCCGGGCCACACTGCATCGCCGCTGGTGCGGGCGTCCAGGCACAGCATGGTCAACGCCATGCCGGCCAGCGCGCGGCGGCCGGTGCTCACCGGGTCGGGGCGGTAGGCGCCGTTGTCCTTGTGCGCGTCGAAGGCCCAGGCCCAGTCGGTTTGCAGGGCCTGCGCCAGTTGCAGGCGCATGGCTTCGCGCACGGCGTGCACGCGCTGCGGATCCACTTCGCCCAACTGCTCGGCGATGTAGGTCTCGCTGGGCAGCGTGAGCACGAGTTCCTTGAACGCCGCGTCCAGTGCGTCGTGGCGCAGCACGTCGCGCATGGCGCCGAGGAACGCCGCGTCCAGCGGCGCTTCGGGCACCGGCTCGTCGCTCAGGATGGCCATGAGCGCGCGGCGCAGGGCCAGGCGCTGGGCGGCTTCCCAGCGATTGAACGGGTCGGGGTCAAAAGCCAGGAGCGTGAGCAGTTGCGCGTCGGTGTAGTGGCAATCGAGCACCACGGGCGCCGAGAAGCCGCGCAAGAGCGAGGGCACGGGCTCGCTGTCCAGGTTCACAAAGGTGAAGCTTTCGCTGGTTTGCGTCAGTACGAAGGTGCGGCTGCCGGCTTCGGGTTGCGTCCAGTGGGCGAGTTGCAGCGGCAGTTCTGCACCGTCGGCACCCAGCAGGCCGAGCGAGACCGGAATCACGAACGGCTCCTTGGCGCTTTGCCCGGGTGTGGGCGCGCAGCTCTGGGTGAGGGTGAGCGTGTAGCTGCGGGCGGCGGCGTCATACACGCCCTCGGCGCGCAGGCGCGGTGTGCCGGCCTGGCTGTACCAGCGCTTGAACTGCGGCAGCAAACGGGCGAGGTCGCTGTGTGGGTTGGCATCGGCCACCGATTGCGCGAAGTCGTCGCAGGTGACGGCCTGGCCGTCGTGCCGTTCGAAGTACAGCTTCATGCCCTGGGCGAAACCATCGCGCCCCACCAGGGTCTGCATCATGCGCACGACCTCGGCGCCTTTTTCGTACACGGTGACGGTGTAGAAGTTGTTGATCTCCACGTAGCTGTCGGGCCGCACCGGGTGCGCCATGGGGCCGGCGTCTTCGGGGAACTGTGCGGTGCGCAGCACGCGCACGTCTTCAATGCGCTTGACCGCGCGCGCCGAGGGCTCGGCACACAGGTCCATGCTGAATTCCTGGTCGCGGAAAACGGTGAGACCTTCCTTCAATGACAGCTGGAACCAGTCTCGGCAGGTGACGCGGTTGCCGGTCCAGTTGTGAAAGTACTCGTGGCCCACGACCGACTCGATGTTGGAGAAGTCGGTGTCGGTCGCGGTGGCGCTGTTGGCCAGCACGTACTTGGTGTTGAAGATGTTGAGACCCTTGTTCTCCATCGCGCCCATGTTGAAGTCGGCGGTGGCCACGATCATGAAACGCTCGAGATCGAGCGGCAGGCCGAAGCGGGCTTCGTCCCAGGCCACGCTGGCGATCAGCGAGTTCATGGCGTGTTCGGTCTTGTCCATGTCGCCGGGGCGCACATACACCTGCAGCAGGTGCTTGCCGCCGCTGCGCGAGGTGATGCGCTGTTCGCGCCCCACCAACTGGCCGGCGACGAGTGCGAACAGATAGCAGGGTTTCTTGTGCGGGTCGACCCATTTGGCGAAGTGGCGACCATCGGGCAACGTGCCTTCGTCCACCAGGTTGCCGTTGGACAGCAGCACCGGGTACCTGGCCTTGTCGGCGCGCAGCGTCACGGTGTAGCTGGCCATCACGTCGGGGCGGTCCAGGAAATACGTGATGCGGCGGAAGCCCTCGGCCTCGCACTGCGTGAAGAAGGTGCCCTGGCTCACATAGAGGCCCATGAGCTGGGTGTTCTTCTCGGGCGTGCAGGTGGTGAAGATTTCCAGATCGAAGGGCTCGGTACCTTCGGGCAGGCTCTCCAGCACGAGCTGTTGCCCGTCCATCTTGAACGAGCAGCCCGCGCCGTTGACCAGCACGCGCGCGAGGTTCAGGTCTTCACCGTCGAGCCGCAGTGCCTGAGCCGGCACGTCTGCGTTGCGGCGCAGGCGCATCTTGTTGAGCACGCGGGTCTTGCCCGGGTCCAGGTCGAAGCACAGGTCGACCGTGTCGATCCAGTAAGCCGGGGCGGCGTAGTCTTCGCGGCGAACCACGGTGGTGGGGCCTTCACGCAGTGAACTCATGGATCAAACTCCCTGTTTGAGTGACGCTTCGATGAAGGGGTCGAGGTCGCCGTCCAGCACTTTCTGCGTGGCGGAAATCTCGACGTTGGTGCGCAGGTCCTTGATGCGGCTGTTGTCCAGCACATAAGAGCGGATCTGGTGACCCCAGCCCACGTCGGTCTTCGTGTCTTCCAGCTTCTGCTGTTCTTCCTGCTGTTTGCGCAATTCGAAGTCGTAGAGCTTGGAGCGCAGGCGTTTCCACGCCACGTCGCGGTTGCCGTGCTGGCTGCGACCGTCCTGGCACTGGACCACGATGCCGGTAGGGAGGTGCGTGAGGCGCACGGCCGAGTCGGTCTTGTTGATGTGCTGACCACCAGCGCCCGAGGCACGGTAGGTGTCGGTGCGCACGTCGGACGGGTTGATGTTGATCTCGATCGAGTCGTCGATCTCGGGGTAAACGAACACCGACGCGAACGAGGTGTGGCGTCCACCCGAGGAGTCGAACGGGCTCTTGCGCACCAGGCGGTGCACACCGGTTTCGGTGCGCAGCAGGCCGAAGGCGTAGTCGCCTTCGATCTTGATCGTGGCGCTCTTGATGCCGGCGGTGTCGCCCTCGGTCTCGTCTTCGATGATGGTCTTGAAGCCCTTGCGCTCGGCATAGCGCAGGTATTGGCGCAACAGCATGCTGGCCCAGTCGCAAGCCTCGGTGCCGCCGGCGCCGGCCTGGATGTCCAGGAAACAGTTCAACGGATCAGAAGGGTTGCTGAACATGCGGCGGAATTCGAGCTTCTCCACCTCGACCGCGATCTTGGCGGCTTCACCTTCGATGGTGATCAGGCCGGCGACGTCCCCGTCTTCGCTCGACATCTCGAACAGCTCGGTGTTGTCCGTCAATTCACTGGTGAGGCGGTCGAGCACCAGCACCACGTCTTCGAGGGATTTTTTCTCGCGGCCCAGGTCCTGGGCGCGTTTGGGGTCGTTCCAGACCGTGGGGTCTTCCAGTGCCGACTCGACTTCCTTCAACTTCGATGCTTTGGCATCGTAGTCAAAGATACCTCCGGAGCTCGACCACGCGTGTGGTCAGGTCTTCGAGCTGTGATCGGATGGCGTTGCTGCGTTCGGCTTCCATGGGGTGTTCCTGCGGTCAATGTTCAAAACCGCGATTTTCTCACGCCATGCCGTCGCCAGCGGCCTTGCCACTTAAAAGCGCCAGGTGGTCCCGAACATGATTGCGGCGGTGCCCAGCAACTGGATCTCGAGCGCGCTCCTGGGTGACAGGCGGTACCCGATGGCGGGAATGACCACCGGCGAGAAGCCGCCCACGTTCAAAGGCACCTTGTTTTTGTACTGGCCTACGTAGCCGTAGATGATGCCGGCGCTCAACGACACGTACAACTGTGGCTGGGCCTGCCAGAACCCGGGCCAGCTCTTGCCCACGAAGGCGTAGGCCGATGGCTGGCCGAACGAGTTGTTGAACAGGCTGAAGCCGCAAGAACGGTTGTTGGGCAACAGGCGACTCACACTGACGGCATACACCTGCTCGTGCTCGTCGTCCGGGGTCCAGTGGTGGGTGTAGGGCGAGAAGAAAGCCTCGTAGCGAGGGGCGTCAGGCGCTGCGCTGGCGGGCTGGTCGTAGCCCGGGCACAAATCCCAGGTGCCGGCCATGGCCGGGGCACCGATCAGAAGGCCAATCGCGGCGGTGGCGGCGGGCTTGATGAGTGCGTGGTGGAAAGTGGTCATAAGGCGCGAGTATGCCCGCCACCTTTTGAATGCAGGGTGAAAGCTTTGCAACAACCCGCATGCGCGCTCGGGGACCGGTCAGGGCGCGCTGTTCAGGAATGCTTCGATCAAACGCGCCAGTTCTGCGGGCTGGTCGTGGTGCATCATGTGGCCGGCTTCCTGCACCACGGCGCTTTCCAGCCGTGGCACGGCACGGATGCGCTCCAGGTACTGGTCCAGTGTGAACGTGCCCTTCCACCACTGTGCCAGGCTGTCATCACTGGCCGTGACCGACAGCACCGGTGCGCTGATGCGGCGGTAGATCTCCAGTGCTTCGTCCAGGCGGTACAGATGGGCGCTGGTCACCTTGTGCCCCGCATCGCCCAGAATCTCCCACTCGCCCTGCGCATTGGGCGCCGCCCATTGTTGGGCCAACCAGTCGGCCTTGTCTTGTGCCAGTCGCGGGTTGGTTTTCATGAGCCGGCGCGCCACGCCCTCGGCGTCGGGGTAGCTCTTGAGCGCCTTGCCGCCGCGTTGGACGGTCTTGATTTCGTCCATCCACTGCGCATAGCGGCCGGGCGCCTGCGCGGGCCGGGTCTCGGGCATGCCGAAGCCCTCCAGGTTCACCAGGTGCTCGATGCGCTGGGGCCGAACGCCGGCATACATCATGGCTATGTTGCCGCCCATGCTGTGGCCCACCAGATCGACTTGGCGCTCGCCGACGTAGTGATCGAGCAGGGCGTCGAGATCGGCCATGTAATCGGGGAACCAGTAGCTGTCGACCGCCGGCCCTTCAAGACGTGTGTGCCCGAAGCCGCGCCAGTCGGGCGCGATGATCCAGCGCTCGGTCTGCAGCGCGTCCACCACAAACTGCCACGAAGCCGCCACATCCATCCAGCCATGCACCAGCACCAGCGGAGTGGCGGTATCGCTGCGCTGGCCCCACATGCGCACGTGGTAGTTCAGATTGCGGACCGGGACGAATTCGGTGCGCGAGGCTCTCAGTGCTTGGTACATTCGTCGGATCATAGAGAACGAGACCGAGACACACCATGCGCCCGAGTCAAGCCAGAGACAAGACAAGTACCCCCATCGACCTGTACCACGCCTTGCACAGCCGCTTTGGCTGGGCAGTGCCGGAACACTTCAACATGGCTCAGATGTGCATGCGGCGCTGGGCGCAGGAGCCCCAGCGGGCCAACGACACGGCCGTGATCGCATGCGCGCCCCAGCAGAAAGACAGGCGCCACAGCTACGCCGAGCTGCTCGACCAGGCGAACCGCCTGTCCAACGCACTGGCTGCGCTGGGCGTGCGGCGTGGTGACCGCGTGGCCATCGTGCTGCCGCAGCGTTTCGAAACGGCGGTGGCCTACATGGCGGTACTGCAGATGGGCGCGGTGGGCATGCCGCTGTCGCAGCTTTTCGGGCCCGAGGCGCTGGAGTTCCGGTTGCAGGACAGCGAAGCGGTCGTGGCCATTTGCGACCAGCCCTCGTTGTCCGCGTTGCTGGGTGTGCGCGACGACTGTCCGCTGCTGCGCTGCGTGATCGGGGTGGACGGTGACGGCACGCCTGAGGGCATGCGCGCCGATCTCGACTGGACCGAGCTGCTGGCGCAGGAGCCCGCCGAATTCACACCGGTGAACACGCTGGCAGACGAAGCGGCCGTGCTCATCTACACCAGCGGCACCACCGGCAACCCCAAGGGCGCGCTGATTCCGCACCGCGCGCTCATCGGCAACCTCACGGGTTTCGTGTGCAGCCAGAACTGGTTCGGCTTCGACCCGTTTGACGCCAAGGTACCGTCCAAAGCGGTGTTCTGGTCGCCGGCCGACTGGGCCTGGACAGGTGGCCTCATGGACGCGCTGCTGCCCACGCTGTATTTCGGCCGGCCCATCGTGGCGTTCAACGGGCGCTTCGGTCCGCAGACCGCGTTCGAGCTGATCGAGCGTCACGGCGTCACGCACAGCTTTCTGTTCCCCACCGCGCTCAAGGCCATGATGAAGGCCATCCCCGCGCCGAAGAAGCAGTACCGCTTCAAGCTGGAAGGCCTGATGAGCGCAGGTGAGGCAGTGGGCGACGCGGTGTTTGCGTACTGCCGCGACCAACTGGGCGTGACGGTGAACGAGATGTTCGGTCAGACCGAGATCAACTACATCGTGGGCAACTGCTCGCGGCTGTATCCGGCGAGGCCGGGCAGCATGGGCAAGGGCTATCCCGGTCATCGCGTGGCGGTGATCGACGACGAAGGCAACGAGTGTCCGGTGGGCGTGCCGGGCGACGTGGCGGTGCACCGGCTCGACGTGCATGGCGATCCCGATCCGATCTTTTTCCTGGGCTACTGGAAGAACGAGGCATCGACCCGGGCCAAGTACACGGGCGACATGGCCAACAGCTGGTGCCGCACGGGCGACATGGCCACGCGCGACGTGGACGGTTACCTCTGGTACCAGGGCCGCGCCGACGATGTGTTCAAGGCCGCGGGTTATCGCATCGGGCCGAGCGAGATTGAAAACTGTCTGGTCAAGCACCCTGCCGTGGCCAATGCGGCGGTGGTGCCCAAACCCGATGCCGAGCGTGGTGCGGTGGTGAAGGCCTATGTGGTGCTGGCGCCGGGTCATGTGGCGGGGGATGAGCTGGTGAAACAGCTGCAGGCGCATGTGAAGGGCAAGCTTGCGCCTTACGAATACCCGAAAGAGATCGAGTTCATCGACTCGCTTCCCATGACCACCACCGGCAAGGTGCAACGGCGGGTGTTGCGGTTGCAAGAAGAATCGCGGGCTGCGTTGCGAGCCTGAGGCAGCGTTAGATCGAGATCTGACGAGTGCCAACGTGGTCGCCGATGACCGTATCAGCCGGCTAGAAAAGAACTCAGGCCACAGGACGCCGAGACCGCGACTGGTCCCGCGCCACCTCGATGAACTCCAGCACCTCCGCGCGAGGTTGAGAACCACGCCGCCACACCAGCCCCACATCAACAGTGGGAACAGCATCGCGCAAGGTCCGCACCTCCACGTGCTCCGCGTCCAGCGTCCAGGGGCGGTATAGAAAGTCGGGCAGCACCGCCAGGCCCGCGCCCACCCCCACCAGCGAGCGCACCGCCTCCAGCGACGAGGTGCGCAACACCGTGCGCGGCTTCAACTGGTGACGGGCCCACACGCTGCGCATCAGCACCTCGATGCGGTCCGCCTGCAGCACCACCAGATCGTGTTGTACACATTCGGCCAGACTCACCTCCGCCTGTGAAGCCAGCGGGTGGTCGGCCGCCATCCACACGCGGTTGGGTGAGCGTGTGAGCGTCTCCGCCACCAGCGCCTGCGGCTCGCCCAGCGCGTTGCTCACCATGATCGCGATGTCCAATTCGCCGTTGATCAACAGATGTTCGAGGAAGGGTGGGGCGTCTTCCACCACCTGCAGGTCCACGCCCGGGCAGGTGCGGCGAAAACGGGCGAACACCTCGGAGAGGTAATAGCCCGCCACCAGGCTGGTCACGCCGATGGTGAGCGAGCCTGTCAGCGGCGTGGCGCTTGGGTACACGCCACGCGTGGCGTCGGCCACGGCGCCGATCACGCGCCGTGCCTTCACCTGGAAACGGTGGCCTTCGGGCGTGAGCCGCATGCCCTTGGGGCTGCGTTCAAACAAAACCAGACCCAGCTCGTCTTCGAGTTCGAGCACGCTCTTGGTGATGGCCGACTGCGCAATGCTGAGCATGCGCGAGGCGGCGGCCACCGAGTCCGATTCGGCCACCGCGAGGAAGTAGCGGAACTGCTTGAGCGTGATGTGCCGGTTCATGCTGGTGCACCGTGAAAGGTGGTGCCCTGTTGCAGTGCAAAAAAGATATGGGTAAACCCTTGATCTCTATTTTCGAGATAGCTTACCGCAGCAATATTGAATTTTGAAAGCACGGGTGGGCTTCATACGATGCGCTTCGGTCGGCCCGCCGGGCGGTGGGCTGCGTTTCTGAAACCGTTCTCAACCGAAGGTGATCGACCCATGAAACTCGCACAACGCCCCCTAGCCCGCACCGTCGCGGGTCTCGTGACGACGGCCCTCACCCTGGCCACCCTGGCCCCTGCTGCACAGGCGCAATCGGCGCTGAAGAAACTGGGCAAAGGCGAAGGCCAGGTCGACATCGTGGCCTGGCCCGGCTATATCGAACGCGGCCAGACCGACAAGAATTTCGACTGGGTGACCGACTTCGAGAAAAAGACCAGCTGCAAGGTCAACGTGAAGACCGCCGGCACCTCCGACGAGATGGTCGCGCTGATGAACGAAGGCGGCTTCGACCTCGTGACCGCCTCGGGCGACGCGTCCATGCGCCTCATTGCCGGCAAGCGCGTGCAGCCGATCAACGTGGACCTGATCCCCAGCTACAAGACGGTGGACCCGCGCCTGCAGAAGGCGCCCTGGCACTACGTGAACAACACGCACTACGGCACGCCCTACCAATGGGGCTGGAACGTGCTCATGTACAACACCACCGTTTTCAAGGACAAGCCGCCCACCAGCTGGAACGTGGTGTTTGAAGAGACCACGCTGCCCGACGGCAAGAGCAACAAGGGCCGCGTGCAGGCCTTCGACGGCCCGATCTACATCGCTGACGCCGCGCTCTACCTGATGAAGAAGAACCCGGCGCTGGGCATCAAGGATCCCTACGAGCTCAACGAAACGCAATACAAGGCTGCGCTCGACCTGCTGCGCGGCCAACGCAAGCTGGTGGGCAAGTACTGGCACGACGCCTTCGTGCAGATCGACGATTTCACCAACGAAGGTGTGGTTGCGTCGAGCAGCTGGCAGTTCATGGCCAACATCCTCAAGAGCAAGAACCGACCGGTGGCCACCGTGGTGCCGACCGAAGGCGCCACCGGCTGGGCAGACACCACCATGATGCACGCCGAGGCGAAGAACCCGAACTGCGCCTACATGTGGATGGAGCATTCGCTCAACACCAAGCTGCAGGGCGATCTGGCCGCGTGGTTCGGCTCCGTGCCCTCGGTGCCCACCGCCTGCAAGGGGAACAAGCTGTTGACCGACCAGGGCTGCGCCAACCAGGGCTACAACAGCTTTGAGCGCATATCGTTCTGGAAGACGCCAACGAGCAAGTGCGCCTCGCAGAACAACGCCTGCGTGCCGTACCACAAGTGGGTCTCCGACTACATCGCAGTTCTGGGCGGTCGCTGACTCCATGACCATCGCTGTCACGCTGGAAGCCGTGTCCTGCGTGTTCGGCAGCGGCGCACAGACCGTGCGCGCTGTCGATCACGTGGACCTGACGATCGAAGGCGGGGAGTTCTTCACCTTGCTCGGGCCCTCGGGCTCGGGCAAGACCACCTGCCTGCGCATGATCGGTGGCTTCACGCTGCCCACATCGGGGCGCATCCTCATCGGCGGGCAGGACGTGTCGCACCTGCCGCCGTACGCGCGGCCGGTGAACACGGTGTTCCAGGACTACGCGCTGTTCCCGCACATGAACATCCGCGACAACGTGGCATATGGCCTGATGGTGCAGGGTGTGGAGCGCAGTGCGCGCCACGCACGCGCCGAGCAGATGCTGGACCTGGTGCGTCTCTCCGGCGTGGGCGCGCGCCGCCCCGGCCAGCTCTCGGGCGGGCAGCGGCAGCGCGTGGCGCTGGCACGCGCACTCATCAACCAGCCGCAGGTGCTGCTGCTCGACGAACCGCTGGGCGCGCTCGATCTGAAACTGCGCGAGCAGATGCAGACCGAGTTGAAGGCGCTGCAGCGGCAGCTCGGCATCACCTTCCTCTTCATCACGCACGACCAGCACGAAGCGCTCTCCATGAGCGACCGCATCGGCGTGTTCAACAACGGCCGCCTGGAACAGGTGGGTGCGCCGCAGGCCATCTACAACCGGCCGGCCACGCGCTTCGTGGCCGAGTTCGTGGGCGCGGCCAACGTGTTCGACGGCGCACGCGCACGCGAGATCGCGGGTGTGGACAGCGTGATGCTGCGGCCCGAGCGCATCCGGCTCGGTGCCTCGCCGCAGGCGCGCCTGAGCGGCGCGGTGATCGACGCGCAGTACTTCGGTTCGTTCTCTCGCGTGCGGGTCGACTGGGCGGGCGAGGCCGTGTCGGTGGACCTCAACCCCGAGCAGCATCCCGAACTGCCTACGCCGGGCGACACGGTGCACCTTCACTGGCATGCCGATGCGGTGCATCCACTGCAGGTTGCCGGGGCCGCGCCATGAGCGTGGCGCTGCCCGCGACCCCACGGCCTGTGCTGCGCGCCGGCGCCTTGCGCTGGCTCTCGGACCTGCTCTACACGCGCCGCGGCTTGATGCTGGCAGCGCTCCTCGGGCCGCCGCTGCTGTGGTTCGGCGTGGTGTATCTGGGCTCACTGTTCGCGCTGCTGGCCAACAGCTTCTTCACGCTCGACGAATTTTCCGGCGTGGTCGATCGCTCGCAGCTCTCGCTGAACAACTTCCGCGAGATGACCGACCCAGCCAACGTGGACGTGGTGCTGCGCACCGTGGCCATGGCGGTCAGCGTCACGCTGGCCTGCGGCGTCATCGCCTTTCCCATCGCCTACTACATGGCGCGTTACGCACGTGGCTCGCAGAAGGCACTGCTCTACATCGCCGTGATGCTGCCGCTGTGGTCCAGTTACCTGGTGCGCCTGTACGCATGGAAACTGCTGCTGGCCAAGGAGGGCGCCATCTCCTGGGTGCTGGCCGAGGTGCACATGACCTGGCTGCTCGATGCCGTGCTGTCCACGCCGGGCATCGGCGGCAACTCGCTCTCGTTCTCTCGCCTGGGCACCTTCATCGTCTTCGTCTACATGTGGCTGCCCTTCATGATCCTGCCGATCCAGGCGGCGATCGAGCGCATCCCGGGCTCGCTGCTCGAAGCCTCCAGCGACCTCGGCGCGCGCGCCGGCACCACGTTCTGGAAGGTGATCTTCCCGCTCGCCATGCCGGGCATCGCGGCCGGCTCCATCTTCACCTTCTCGCTCACGTTGGGCGACTACATCATTCCGCAGGTGATCGGCGACTCCACGTTGTTCATCGGCCAAGTCGTGTACCGGCAGCAGGGCGTGGCGGGCAACGTGCCGTTCGCGGCCGCCTTCTCGCTCGTGCCCATCGTGGTGATCGGCGTCTACCTGTGGATCGCCAAACGGCTGGGGGCTTTCGATGCGCTCTGACCCGTCGCGCGCCGGCTGGGGCCTGAAGGCGGCCACGTGGGCGGGCGTGCTGTTCCTGCACATCCCGCTCGCGCTCATCATCCTCTACGCCTTCAGCGCGGAAGACAAAAGTTATGTGTTCCCGCCGCCCGCGCTCACCACGCAATGGTTTGCCGCCGCCTGGGCGCGCGAGGACGTGTGGGCCGCGATCGGCCTGTCGTTCCGTGTCGCGCTGGTGTCCACCGCGCTCGCCATGGTGCTGGGCACGCTGGCCGCGGCGGGTCTGGCGCGCACGCGCTTCTTCGGCCGCGACGCGATCTCTCTGCTGCTGATCCTGCCGATCGCGCTGCCCGGCATCGTCACCGGCATTGCGCTGCGCACCGCGTACCACACGGCCGAGATCCCGTTCAGCTTCTGGACCATCGTGGTCGGCCACGCCACCTTCTGCGTGGTGGTGGTCTACAACAACGCCGTGGCGCGGCTGCGGCGCACCAGCCCGTCGTTGATCGAAGCCTCGATGGACCTCGGTGCCGACAGCTTCCAGACGATTCGCTACGTCATCCTGCCGCAGCTCGGCTCGGCCCTGCTGGCCGGTGGCCTGCTGGCGTTCGCGCTGAGCTTCGACGAGGTGATCGTGACCACCTTCACCGCCGGCCAGCAGACGACCCTGCCGATCTGGATGCTCCAGGAGCTGATCCGCCCGCGCCAGCGTCCGGTGACCAATGTGGTGGCCGTGGTGATCATCGCGCTCACCTTCATCCCCATCCTGGCGGCCTACTACCTCACGCGCGCCGACGAACAACCCGGCGGGCGCTGAGCCCGCTTCCCTTCCACTTCAACGGAGAACACCATGGGAAAGACCCCCGATTTCCAGGTCCCGATGTCCACCGAGCTGTTCATCGACGGTCAGTTCGTGATAGGCGAGGGCGAGGCCGAGCGCGTGCTCAACCCGGCCACCGGCGAGGTGATCGCGCAGGTGCCCGAGGCCTCGTACGAGCAGATCCACAAGGCGGTGCTGGGCGCCAGCCGCGCCTTCGACACCTGGAGCGACACCACGCCGATGGAGCGTTCGCGCCTGCTGCTGAAAGTGGCCGATGCGATCGAGCAGCGCGCCGAGCAGTTCGCGCGCCTGGAGTCGCTCAACTGCGGCAAGCCTTACCTGCGTGCGCTGGAGGACGAGATCCCGGCCATCGTCGACTGCTTCCGCTTCTTCGCCGGCGCGGCGCGCTGCATGACGGGTTCGGTCGCGGGCGAGTACCTCCCAGGCCACACCAGCATGATCCGGCGCGACCCCATTGGCGTGGTCGGTTCGATCGCACCCTGGAACTACCCGCTCATGATGGCCGCGTGGAAATGCGCCCCCGCGCTGGCGGCCGGCAACACGGTGGTGCTCAAGCCCAGCGAACAGACACCGCTGACCACGCTGATGCTCGCGCGCGTGATCGCCGAGATATTGCCCAAGGGTGTGTTCAACGTGATCTGCGGCCGCGGCCCGAGCGTGGGCCAGCCGCTGGTGGAGCATCCCCTGGTGCGCATGGTCTCGCTCACCGGGGACGTGTCCACCGGTCGCAAGATATTGCAGGCGGCCACCGGCACCCTGAAGCGCACGCACCTGGAGCTCGGCGGCAAGGCGCCAGTGCTGGTGTTCGACGACGCCGACATCGACGCCGTGGTGGAGGGCATCCGCACCTTCGGCTACTACAACGCCGGACAGGACTGCACGGCTGCCTGCCGCCTCTACGCCGGTGCCAAGGTGTACGACCGCCTGGTGGCCGACCTGAGCAGCGCGGTCAAGTCGATCCAGATGGGCACGCAGGACGAGCCCGGCGTGGAGCTCGGCCCGCTGATCACCGATCGCCAGCGCGATCGCGTGGCCAGCTTCGTGGAGCGCGCGCAGATGGTGGGCCACATGGAGGTGACGGCGGGCGGCAAGATGCGCGCAGGCAGTGGCTTTTTCTACGAACCCACGGTGATCGCCGGCGCGCGGCAGGACGACGAGATCGTGCGCCGCGAGGTGTTCGGCCCGGTGGTCTCGATCACACGCTTCTCCGACCCCGACGAGGCCGTGACCTGGGCCAACGATTCGGAGTACGGCCTGGCGTCATCGGTGTGGACGCAGGACGTGTCGCGCGCGCTGCGCGTGGCGCGCAAACTGCAGTACGGCTGCACCTGGATCAACACCCACTTCATGCTGGCCAACGAAATGCCGCATGGCGGCATGAAGGCCAGCGGCTACGGCAAGGACATGTCGATGTACGCGTTGGAGGACTACACGGTGGCGCGGCACATCATGGCCAAACTCTGAAGTACCCCCCGCCGCGCGGACAAGAAATAGCCCGGCAATGCCGGGCTATTTCTTGTCCGAAAGCACGCCACCGCCCCGGGGGGCGGAGCGTGGGGGCACTTACTGGCGAGCAGGCTCGGCCACGTAGATCTCGACGCGTCGGTTCTGTGCGCGACCTTGAGCGGTGGCGTTGTCGGCGATCGGTTCGCGCGAGCCGCGGCCGTCGGTGGCGAAGCGGGTTGGCGACACGCCACGGGCCACGAGGTAGTCACGCGTGCTGTTGGCGCGGTTGAAGGACAACGGGTTGTTCACCGCATCGCTGCCGGTGTTGTCGGTGTGGCCGACGATGGCCACTGCGGTCACCGGGTTGGCGTTGAGCGTGTTGGCGAACTGGCCGAGCACGCGCTGCAGCGTGGGACTCACGGTGGAGCTGCCGGTGGCAAAACCAGCATCGGCCGGCACATCGAGTTTCAGGCGGTTGTCCGAGGTCTGGCTCACGCCGATGCCCGTGCCGGCGGTGGCGGCTTCCATGGCGCGTTTCTGTTCCTGCATCTTGGTCGACCAGATGTAGCCGCCCAAGGCACCAGCGCCAGCACCGATGACCGCGCCCTTGGCCGCACCCTTGGAGCCGCCGGTGGCAGCACCCAGCAGCACGCCTGCGAGTGCACCGATGCCGGCACCCTTGGCCGAATCGGTCTGGGTTTCGCTCATGTTGGCGCAGCCGCTGAGCGCCATGGCGGCGGCCAGGGCGGTGATGGTCAGACCGCGGGTGATGTTGGTAAGTTGTTTCATGTTCAATGCTCCACTGGCGTTGTTGATGGATGAAAAAGAAAGACGGCTTCGGGCCGATGGCTGCACCATCATCACACGCAAGGGTGTGTTGATGGTGACTGCAGCGCAACCCGATGCGCTCTAAACTTATACCTTGACCTATCGCTTTGGCATCACTTCCATCCTGAATTTACAAAAAATTGCATGAAAAATGTTCCATTGGGCGCGAGCGCGCTGCAAGTTCCGCCGATCTGTCTGGGCACCATGACGTTTGGTGAACAGGTCGATGAAACCAACGCGCACAACATCCTTGACCGTTCGATCGAACGCGGAATCAACTTCCTCGATGCTGCCGAGATGTATTCGGTGCCGGCGCGCGCCGAGACCTGTGGCGCCACAGAAACCATCCTCGGCAACTGGTTCGCCAAGGATGCAAGTCGTCGTGCCCAGGTGGTGCTGGCCACCAAGGTGGCCGGCCCGGCGCGCGGCATGCCGTGGATCCGCGGCGAGAACTCGGGCGTGAGCAAGGCCGAAATCATCAAGGCCTGTGAAAACAGCCTGCGCCGTCTTCAAACCGAAACGATCGACCTCTACCAGATCCATTGGCCCGCGCGCAACGTGCCGGCTTTTGGCCTGCTGACCTTCGACCCGTCCAAGGACAAGCCTTGCGCCTCGGTGCTGGAGCAACTGGAAGCCATGGCCGAGCTGGTGAAGGCGGGCAAGGTCAAGGCCATCGGCCTGTCCAACGAATCGCCCTATGGCGTGCACGAGTTCGTGCGCCTGGCCGAGCAGCACGGCTTGCCGCGCGTGGCCACGGTGCAGAATCCGTACTGCCTGATCAACCGCAGTTACGAGAACGGGCTGGACGAAACCTGCCATCGCCTGGGTGTGTCGCTGCTGGCCTATTCGCCGCTGGGCTTCGGCTTGCTCAGTGGCAAGTACGACGAGACCGGTCTGGCGGGCGACGCCGGCCGCATGGCGATTTTTGAATCCATGCGCAAGCAGCGCTGGGGCCGACCCGAAGCGTTGGACGCCGCGCGCCGCTACAACGCCCTGGCACGCGACCATGGCCTCACGCCTTCGCAGATGGCATTGGCCTTCTGCTACACCAACTGGCGCGTGGCCAGCACCATCATTGGAGTGACCTCCCTGACCCAGCTCGACGAATGCCTGGACGCCTGGGGCACAACACTGTCGCCTGAACTGCTGACCGAGATCGACAAGATCCGCTGGGAGCGCAGGGATCCCGCGCAGTGAGCTGACGCTTGGCCAGGAAGTCCCACGTCAGTGAAACGCCCGCTACGGCCTGGCTGAAGGCGCACGGCGTGGTGTTCAGCGAGCACAGCTACGAGTATCTGGAGCACGGTGGCGCCCAGCACAGCGCGCAGGTGCTCGGGCTGGATCCGTTCGCCGTGGTCAAGACCTTGATCATGCAGGACGAGGCCGCCAAGCCGCTGGCGGTGTTGATGCACGGCAATCGCACGGTGTCGACCAAGAATCTGGCGCGGCAGATCGGCGCCAAGTCGGTCGAACCCTGCAAGCCCGAGGTGGCCAATCGACACAGCGGTTACTTCGTGGGCGGCACGTCGCCGTTCGGCCTGAAGCGCGCCATGCGGGTTTATGTGGAAGCCTCGGTGTTGACGCTGCCGCGCATCTGGATCAACGGCGGGCGCCGCGGCTATCTGGTGGGTATCGATCCGGCCGTCCTCATCGGCCCCCTGGCTGCCAAGCCGGTGGATTGCGCGCTGGCAGAATAGCCAGCCCGCCTACCCTGCCTGCTTACCCAGCCTGCTCTTGCCCTTCAGAGCGCGGCCCGAACCACCGAGGAGACTTCGTTGCCATTGCTCTATCCCCTGTTGGCCACTGTGGCCGCTTATCTGATCGGCTCGCTGTCGTTTGCCGTGCTCGTGAGCCGGTCCATGGGCCTGAGCGACCCGCGTACCTATGGCAGCAAGAACCCCGGCGCCACCAACGTGCTGCGCTCGGGCAACAAGGCCGCCGCGGTCATCACGCTGTTGCTCGACGCGCTCAAGGGCTGGTTGCCGGTGGTGGCGGTGAAGTGGTGGGGGGAGGCCTACGGACTGGGCGACGGCACGGTGGCGCTGGTTGGCCTCGCGGCCTTCCTGGGCCACCTCTACCCTGTGTTCTTCCGTTTCCAGGGCGGCAAGGGGGTGGCGACGGCGGCGGGCGTGATTTTCGGTTTCCAACCTTGGCTGGGGCTGGCCGCGCTCGCCACCTGGATGATCATCGCCGCGTTCTTTCGTTACTCCTCGCTCGCGTCCATCGTCACCGCGGTGTTTGCGCCTGCGTTTTTTCTGCTGGGGCACCGTGTGGCCTGGAACGCCCCCGGCGTGATGGTGTTGAGCCTCGCGGTCATGGGCCTGCTGTTGGTGTGGCGGCATTCGGAAAACATCAACCGACTGCTCGCTGGCAAGGAAAGCAAACTGGGGGCGAAGAAGACATGAGCCAGCACATCACGCGCATCGGCGTTGCCGCTCGCTACAGCGAAGCGGCCGTGTTCAACGGCGTTGTCTACCTCGCGGGCATGGTTCCCGAGCGCGGCGATACCGACATTCGCGGCCAGACGCAGGATGTGCTGGAGCAGGTGCAACAGCGCCTGCTGGAAGTCGGCAGCGACAAGTCGCGCATCCTGCGAGCGCAGATCTTTCTCGCAGACATCCAGGACATCGGTGCGATGAACGAAGTGTGGGACGCCTGGGTGATGCCGGGTACCGCGCCGCCACGGGCGACGGTGCAAGCCGCGCTGGCGAATCCCGCTTGGCGCATTGAAATCGTGGTGACCGGCGCGCAGAAGGCGCAGTGATCAATAGCGCCGATCGAGCGTGAGCTGGTCGTTGGTGCGCTGCATCTGGAAGCGCGAGAGAAAGCTGTTGCCCAGCAGCACGAAGGCCATCGATTGGGGCAGCACGATGGCGGTCACGTCAAACACCTGTGCTTCGCCGATGCGCACCGAATCCAGGCGCACCTGATACCCGACGACCCCACCGTTGGCGGTGGCTACATTCACTTTTCGGCCCTGCTCGTACTTGAGGTTGATGCGCCTCGCGTCTGATTCGCTCAGGATCACCTGCGTGGCGCCCGTGTCGACCATGAACTGGACTTGCCGGCCATTGATCTGGCCGGGGGGCATGAAATGGCCTTGGGCGTCGGCGGTGAGCACGACGCGCTGGGCGCCAGAGTCGGACTTCACCTGACCCCGGCTGACCGGCGCTTCGCCCACGCGCAGGGTCTGACGCTGGCCATTGACCTCGATCACCGCTGTTTCGCCCTGCATGCTCAGCAGCTTCACACCCTGATGCGCCTGCCCCGGACTCAGGAAGCGCGGTGCGGCCTCGTCGATGGTGACCAGAGCCTTGCCGCCCGCCACGCCCGAGAGCGCGACCTGTTGCGCAGCGGCTGGACCGGCCAGCATGGCCAGTGCGCAGAGCATGCGAGCGACGAGACGCACAAGACCTCAGTCGCGAAAATTGTTGAAAGAGAGCGGCAGGTCCTTGAGTTCGGACTTGATGAGCGCCATGGCGGCTTGAAGATCGTCACGCTTGGCACCCGTCACACGCACTGCGTCCCCCTGGATGGCGCCCTGCACCTTGAGCTTGCTGCCCTTGATGGCCTGTTGAATCTTCTTGCCGTCTTCGGTGCTGACACCGTTGCGCACCTTCACCACCTGCTTGACCTTGTCACCGCCGACCTTCTCCACCTTGCCCACGTCGAGAAAGCGCGCGTCCACGCCGCGCTTGGTGAGTTTGCCCCGCAGCACGTCGTCAATCTGCTGGAGCTGAAAGTCTGCGTCGCCGTGCAGGATGATTTCCTTGTCCTTGAGCTCGATGGCCGCGCTCGTGCCCTTGAAATCAAAGCGGGTTCCGATTTCGCGCGCAACCTGGTCGACCGCATTTTTCACTTCGACGAAATCGGCTTCAAGAACGGTGTCAAAAGAGGGCATGCTGGAGGTCTTGCAAAAAGGTGAATGAGAGAATTGAAGAATGGTAGTCGAGAACAACGTGGCGCTCCAGCCGTATAACACTTTTGGCATCGTTGCCCGGGCGCAGCGCTTGGTGCGCGTGCGCTCAACGGACGACGTGCTCTCGCTGCTGGCCGACGAGGATGTTCGCTCCGGCTCGGGTGCGCCGGCCTTTGTGCTGGGAGGCGGCAGCAACTTGGTGATCACGGGTGACATCAAGCAGTTGGTGATCAAGGTCGAGATCACCGGGCGGCGCCTGGTGGAGGAAACCGCCAAGGGTTGGGTGGTCGAGGCAGGTGCGGGTGAAGACTGGCACGAGTTCGTGCGCTGGACGCTGGAGCAGGGGTACCCCGGGCTGGAAAACCTGGCGCTGATTCCGGGCACGGTGGGCGCCTCGCCGGTGCAGAACATCGGGGCCTACGGCGTGGAGTTGCAGGACCGCTTCAGCGCGCTGGACGCCATCGACCTGCAGACCGGTCAGAGCTTCACGCTCAATGCGGCGCAATGTGGTTTTGGCTACCGCGACTCGGTCTTCAAGCACACGCCAGCGGGCGCCAAGGGCCTGGGTCTGGCGGGTCGTGCGCTCATCACGCATGTGCGCTTCTGGTTGCCCAAGCCTTGGAAGCCGGTGCTGGGCTATGCCGATCTGGATCGCAAGATGGCAGATACCGGCATCTCCTCACCAAACGCGCAGCAGATCTTCGATTGGGTCTGCGCGATCCGCCGCGCCAAGCTGCCGGACCCGGCGGTGATTGGCAACGCTGGCAGTTTTTTCAAGAACCCTACGGTGACCACCGAGCAGTGCGCCGACATCATTGCGCGCGAACCCAAGGTGGTTCACTACCCGATGGCCGATGGCAGCATCAAGCTGGCCGCGGGCTGGCTGATCGACGCCTGTGGCTGGAAGGGCAAGGGCGTGGGCAACGCGGGGGTGTACGAGCGGCAGGCGCTGGTGCTGGTGAACCGGGGGGGTGCTACCGGTGGCGAAGTGATGACGCTGGCCAAGGCGATCCAGACCAGCGTGTACGAGCGCTTCGGAATCTTGCTGGAGACTGAGCCCGTTGTTGTTTGACCTGTTTGCGTTGCGTTCGCGCCTGCGTTTCTTCGTTGCCCGGCGACGCGCGGTGGCCCCCCACCGTGCTTGCATGCCGAGGTTTCAGAGTGAAACCTGCAGCGAGGGAAGTTACTCCCCCTCAAGCTTCAACATGCTGGCCCCATCCCCCAACGACAGCAGCCCGGCCTTGGCATAAATGCCCAGCTTGGCGCGCGTGTCGGTGATGTCGAGGTTGCGCATGGTCAGCTGGCCGATGCGGTCCAGCGGCGTGAACGGCGCGTCTTCCACCTTCTCCATGCTCAGGCGTTCCGGCGCATAGGTGAGGTTGGCGCTTTCGGTGTTCATGATGGAGTAGTCGTTGCCGCGGCGCAGCTCGATGGTGACCTCGCCCGTGATGGCGCGCGCCACCCAGCGCTGGGCCGTCTCGCGCAGCATGATGGACTGCGGGTCGAACCAGCGGCCCTGATAGAGCAGGCGGCCGAGCTTGAGGCCGTTGATGCGGTACTGCTCGATCGTGTCTTCGTTGTGGATGCCGGTCACCAGGCGCTCGTAAGCGATGTGCAGCAGCGCCAGACCAGGAGCTTCGTAGATGCCGCGGCTCTTGGCTTCGATGATGCGGTTCTCGATCTGATCGCTCATGCCCAGACCGTGGCGGCCACCGATTTGATTGGCCTTGAGGATCAGGTCCACCGGACTGGCGAAGGTCTCGCCGTTGAGCGCGACCGGTTGGCCTTCTTCAAAGCGCACCGTCACCGTCTCGCGCTTGACCACCACCTCGTCTTTCCAGAACGCCACGCCCATGATGGGGTTGACGATGGCAATGCCGCTGTTGAGGTGTTCGAGGTCCTTCGCTTCGTGCGTGGCGCCGAGCATGTTGCTGTCGGTGCTGTAGGCCTTCTCGGCGCTCATCTTGTAGCCAAAGCCATTGGCCGTCATGAAGGCGCTCATCTCGGCGCGACCACCGAGTTCGTCGATGAACAGCTGGTCCAGCCAGGGTTTGTAGATTTTCAGGCTCGGGTTGGTCAGCAGACCGTAGCGGTAGAAGCGCTCAATGTCATTGCCCTTGTAGGTGCTGCCGTCGCCCCAGATGTTGACGTCGTCTTCCTTCATCGCGGCCACCAGCATGGTGCCGGTGACGGCGCGGCCCAGCGGGGTGGTGTTGAAGTAGGTCACGCCCGCGGTGCTGATGTGGAACGCGCCGCACTGCAGCGCGGCGATGCCTTCGTGCGCGAGCTGGGTGCGGCAGTCGATCAGGCGCGCCTGCTCGGCGCCGTACTGCATGGCCTTGCGCGGAATCTCGTCGTAGTCCGGCTCGTCGGGCTGACCGAGGTTGGCGGTGTAGGCGTAGGGGATCGCGCCCTTTTGTTTCATCCACAGCAGCGCTGCCGAGGTGTCGAGGCCGCCGGAGAAGGCGATGCCGACTTTTTGCTGCGTGGGGAGGTTCTGAAGAATGGTGGCCATGAGGGTTCAGCCGAAGTGGCAGATGTAGTGGTAGGGCTCGGTCACGCGAATGTCGAAGCTGCTGTTGCCGGGCACGCTGAATTTCTCGCCCGGGCCGGACTTGAGCCAGGCATCGGTGCCGGCGAGCTTGTATTCACATCCGCCGGCCACGCATTCCATGACCTCGGGTGCGCCGGTGTTGAAGGTGAGCGTAGCGGGCAGCACCACGCCGACCGATTTTTTGGTGCCGTCAGCGAGGGTGATGCCGTGGCTGACGCACTTGCCGTCGAAGTACACGCTGGCCTGGGTGTTGACGGTCACGCCGTCGAAGTGGGTGGTGCTCATGGTGCTGGGGGGTGAGGTCGAAAAACGAAACCGCAATTTTAGGCCGCGGGGGTGGGGCGGCCGCCGGGGATCAGAGGCGCGCTTGCCAGACTGCGGCGTCAAACCCCACGGTGATGCCGTCGGCCCACTGCACCACCGGGCGTTTGATCACGCTCGGATTCGCCAACGCCACGGCCCGAGCGCTGGCTGCATTGGTCACGCCGGCCCGCACGGCTTCGTCGAGCTGGCGCCATGCCGTTCCCTTGCGGTTGATCAGGGTTTCCCAGCCCACCGCAGCCAGCCAGCGGTCGAGTTCGGCCTCGGGCACGCCTTGTTTCTTGAAATCGTGGAAGTGGTGTTCCACACCGTGTTCGGTCAGCCAGGAGCGGGCCTTCTTGACGGTGTCGCAGTTGGGGATGCCGTGCAGGGTGATCATGGAAAGGGATTGTCGGTGATGCAGATGAAGGACGGGTGGCCAATGGGACAATCCAGCGATGCTCAACATCGAACTGCCGCCGCACCCCACCACGCTGCCCGAATGGCTGGCGCATGCCGAACGCCTGCACCCGGTCACCATCGACATGGGGCTGGAGCGCGTGCAGCGCGTGGCGCAGCGCATGGATCTGGCGCTCACCTGCCCGGTGATCACCGTGGCCGGCACCAACGGCAAGGGCAGCACCTGCGCCATGCTGGAGGCGGTGTACACCCAGTCGGGTTACCGCACCGGCGTCTACACCTCGCCGCACCTGGTGCATTTCGAGGAGCGATGCCGCGTTGCCGGGGAACCGGTGGCCACCGAAGAGCTTCTGCCGGCGT
Source organism: Pseudomonadota bacterium (assembly GCA_040385485.1). GTDB lineage: Bacteria > Pseudomonadota > Gammaproteobacteria > Burkholderiales > Burkholderiaceae_C > Hydrogenophaga. The sequence goes on from JAZKHJ010000005.1 coordinate 168,159, forward strand.
TCGCCGAGGTGGAAGTGGCGCGTAAGGGGCAGGGCGGCGACGAAGAAATCAGCCTGAGCTACTTCGAATTCACCACCCTGGCCATCCTGCGCACGCTTTCACGCAGCGGACTCGACGTGGCGATCCTGGAGGTGGGGCTGGGCGGGCGGCTGGACGCGGTGAACATCATCGACGCCGACTGCGCCGTCATCACCTGCATCGCGCTGGACCACATGGCCTTGCTGGGCAACGACCGCGAGGCCATCGGCTTCGAGAAGGCCGGCATCATGCGCACCGGCCGGCCAGTGGTGGTGAGCGACCCGGTGCCACCGCAAAGCGTGCTCGACCGCGCCCTGGAGATCGGCGCCGAGCTCTGGCGCATCGGCAAGGACTTCCATTTCGCTGGCGACCAGCAGCAGTGGGGCTGGGCCATGCATCCTTCGCACGGCGGTCGGCGTTACGCCGGACTGGCCTATCCGGCGCTGCGCGGTGCCAATCAGCTGGTGAATGCCTCGGGCGTGCTCGGCGCCGTGGAGGCCCTGCGGTCAAAGTTGCCCGTCACGGCCCAGGCCGTGCGCAACGGCCTGGCGCTGGTGGAGTTGCCCGGGCGCTTCCAGATCGTGCCCGGCACGCCCACGTTGGTGCTCGATGTGGCGCACAACCCGCATTCGGTGGCGGCGCTCACTGAAAACCTCGACGCCATGGGTTACTACCCCACCACCCACGCCGTGTTCGGCGCCATGGCCGACAAGGACCTGGGCGCCATGATCGAGCGCATCGCTCCGCTGATCGACCGCTGGCACCTGACCGACCTGCCGCTGCCCCGGGCCAGCACCGCCGCAGCCTTGGCCGAGACCCTGAAAGCGCATCCCGCCACCGCCAAAAGCACGGTGGCGGGATGCCACGCCAACCCCATGGAGGCACTGCAGGCGGCGGTGTCCCACGCGGACCCCGCTGATAGAATCGTGGTCTTCGGATCGTTCTTCACCGTAGGGGGTGTTCTGCAGGACGGTGTGCCCCGCTTGTCGGCCAAACACCTGCCTTCATGACCCCTCCGACCGAGCTTTCACGACCTCTCCCTGTGTCGCGCCCCTCGCCAGGCCTCCTTTGGCGCAATGGTTCCCACCCGAATGTTCAAATCCCGTTCAGGCTCACAGGGCAATCCATCGACACCTCCGCCGCAGAGCATTGACGCCGTGCGCCGCCGCGCGCGCCACCGCCTGATCGGTGCCAGCGTGCTGGTGCTGCTGGGCGTGGTGGGTTTCCCTTTGCTGTTCGACACACAGCCGCGCCCGATCTCGGTTGACATCCCGATCGAGATTCCCGCCAAGAACACGCCTGCGCCAGCCGTCAAGGCGCCGGCCACAGCAGCGGCGCCCGCCGCTGCCAAACCGCCCGCGCCCAGTGTCGAAGCCCGCGAGACGCTGAGTGCGCGCGAAGAGGTGGTGGAAGCCGCCGCGCCGCCCAAACCGGCAGCGGAGCCCGCCAAGCCCACGACCGCACCCGCTGACGCCGAGCGCGCCCGCGCCCTGCTCGAAGGCAAAACCGCCACGCCTCCCGCAGCCGCGACCGCCACAGCGCCAGCCCCCGCTGCCGCCGAGCGTCTCGTGGTGCAGGTGGGCGCATTCTCCGAGGAAGCCGGCGCTCGCACCGTGCGCCAGAAACTCGAAGCCGCCGGACTCAAGACCTACACCCATGTGGCCGAAACCTCCGAGGGACGCCGCGTCCGCGTGCGCCTGGGGCCGTACAACAGCCGCGCCGAGGCCGACAAGGCGGCTGCCCGCGTGAAGGCCCTGGGCTTGCCCGCGGCCGTGCTCACGCTGTGATGCACCTGCGGACGATGGCTGCATGGGGTTGACAGATGGTTTGCTGCTGACGGTGATGCTGCTGTCGGTGTTGCTGGGCGCCTGGCGCGGCTTGGTCTACGAGGTGCTTTCCGTGGCCAGCTGGGTGGCGGCTTTTGTGCTCGCCCAGGCGTACGCCGACGAGGTGGCCTTGATGTTGCCGCTGGACAGCTTGTCGCCGCCGCTGCAGCTGGCTGCAGGCTTTCTGGTGGTGTTCATCGCGGTGGCGTTCGCGGGTGGCCTGCTCGCTTGGATGGTGAAGAAGCTGGTGGCGTCGGTCGGCTTGCGACCGGTGGATCGGATTCTGGGTAGTGCCTTTGGTCTGGCGCGCGGCGTCGTGATGCTCTTGGCCTTTGCAGTGGTGGTAAGCATGTCGCCCATGCGGGATGCGCAGTGGTGGCAGGCGTCGGCGGGGGCCGATGTGCTGGTGGCCACGCTGCACGCCATCAAGCCCTTGTTACCAGAGCCCGTGGCCCGATATATCGCTTGAAAAGCGCTTGAATTTTTTCTGAGGATCGAAACATGTGTGGAATCGTGGGCGTGGTCAGCAAAACGCCAGTCAACCAGCTGATTTACGACGCCTTGCTGCTCCTGCAGCACCGCGGCCAGGATGCGGCCGGCATCGTCACCCAACAGGGCCGCAAGTTCTTCATGCACAAGGCCAAGGGCATGGTGCGCGATGTGTTTCGGACCCGCAACATGCGTTCACTGCCCGGCATCTGCGGGCTGGGCCAGGTGCGCTACCCCACGGCCGGCAACGCCTACAGTGAAGAAGAGGCGCAGCCGTTTTACGTGAATGCGCCGTTTGGTCTGGTGCTGGTGCACAACGGCAACCTGACCAACGCCCATGCGCTGAAGCAGGAGCTGTTCCAGACCGACCACCGCCACATCAACACCGAGAGCGACTCCGAGGTGTTGCTCAACGTGCTGGCGCACGAGCTGGAGAAGGTCACGCGCGGCATCACCTTGAAGCCGGCCGACGTGTTTGCCGCCGTGCGCGGCGTGCACCAGCGCGTCAAGGGCTCGTATGCGGTGGTGGCGCTGATCGCCGGTCACGGCCTGCTGGCGTTCCGCGACCCATTCGGCATTCGCCCACTGTGCGTGGGCCACAACGACCAGGGCGGTGTGATGGTCGCCAGCGAGTCGGTGGCGCTGGAGGGCAACGGCTTCGAACTGGACCGCGACGTGCTGCCCGGCGAAGCGGTGTTCGTCGACATGGACGGCAAGATGCAGTTCCAGCAGTGCGCCGAGAAGACCAGCCACAACCCCTGTATTTTCGAGTACGTGTACCTGGCCCGGCCTGACTCGGTGCTGGACGGCATTTCGGTCTACCAGGCTCGCCTGAACATGGGTGTGACCCTGGCCAAGCGCGTGGTGTCCACCGTGCCGCCGAGTGAAATCGATGTGGTCATCCCCATTCCGGAATCGTCACGCCCCAGCGCGATGGAACTGGCCCAGCTGCTCGGCCTGCCGTACCGCGAGGGTTTTGTGAAAAACCGCTACGTGGGCCGCACCTTCATCATGCCTGGCCAGGGCGTGCGCAAGAAGTCGGTGCGCCAGAAGCTCAACGTGATCGGCAGCGAGTTCAAGGGCCGCAACGTGCTGCTGGTGGACGACTCCATCGTGCGCGGCACCACCAGCCGCGAGATCGTGCAGATGGCGCGCGACGCCGGTGCACGCAAGGTCTACCTGGCCAGCGCTGCGCCGCCGGTGCGCTACCCCAACGTCTACGGCATCGACATGCCCACGCCCGACGAACTCGTGGCGCACAACCGCACGGTCGACGAGGTGCGTGAGAGCATCGGTTGCGATGCCTTGATCTACCAGGACGTTGACGCGATGAAGCAGGCCATCGGCTCGCTCAATCCCAAGCTCGCCGGTTTTGATGCGTCGTGCTTCGACGGCGTGTACGTCACCGGCGACATCACGCTGGCCGACATCGCTCGGCTGAACGCCGGCCGCGACCAGAGCGAAGAGGGCGACGAGGACACCTCGCGCCTGGCATTGCCCAACGCACAGGTCGCCTGAGGGTCACGGCCAATGACCCGGAAGAAAATCGACCTCCACCGCGACACGCTGGCCGTGCGCGAGGCCGTGGAGCGCAGCCAGTACGGCGAAAACTCCGAAGCCCTGTACCTCACCAGTGGTTACGTGCAACCCAGCGCCGAAGCGGCTGCGCGCCGCTTCGCCGGTGACGAAGAAGGCTTCACCTACGGCCGCTACGGCAACCCCACGGTGGCCAGCTTCGAGCAGCGCCTGGCCGCGCTCGAAGGTGCCGAGGCCTGCATCTCCACCGCCTCGGGCATGTCGGCCATTCTCATGATGTGCATGGGTGTGCTCAAGGCCGGTGATCACGTGGTGTGCTCGCACTCCATGTTCGGCTCCACCATCAAGCTGATCGGCACCGATCTCGCCAAGTTCGGCGTCGAGTCCACCTTCGTTTCGCAGACCGACGTGGCCGCGTGGAAGGCTGCGATCAAGCCGAACACCCGGCTGATGTTTGCCGAGACGCCCACCAACCCGCTCACCGAGGTGTGCGACATCCGCGCGCTGGCCGACATCGCTCGCGGCGCAGGCGCGCTGCTGTGCGTGGACAACTGCTTCGCCACGCCGGCGCTGCAGCGCCCGATGGCGCTGGGTGCAGACATCGTCATGCACTCGGGCACCAAGTACCTCGACGGCCAGGGCCGCGTGATGGCCGGCGCCCTGTGCGCCAGCCAGGAGCTGGTGACCAAGACCTTCCTGCCGGTGCTCAAAAGCGCGGGCATGACGCTGGCGCCGTTCAACGCCTGGGTCGTGCTCAAGGGCCTGGAAACGCTGGACATCCGCATGCGCGCCCAATCGGCCAATGCCCTGTCCCTGGCGCAATGGCTGGAGGACCACCCGTCCGTGGCGCGCGTGTACTACCCCGGGCTGACCAGCCACCCACAGCATGCGCTGGCGATGGCGCAGCAAGCGGGCTGCGGTGGTGCCGTGCTGTCCTTCGAGGTGAAGGCCGCCGACCCTGAACAGGCCCGTGCGCGCGCCTTCCACGTGCTCGACTCGCTGCAGGTCATGTCGCTGTCCACCAACCTGGGTGACACCAAGACCCTGCTGGCGCATCCCGCGAGCACCTCGCACGGCCGCCTGACCGAAGTGCAACGCCAGACCTCGGGTGTGGTGCAGGGGTTGATCCGCGTGGCCGTGGGGCTTGAGCACCTTGGCGATATCCAGGCCGACCTCGATCGTGGCCTCTCTACCTTCTGACATGTCCGCACCCATCCGCACCCGCATCGCTCCGTCTCCCACCGGTTTTCTTCACCTCGGCACGGCCCGCACCGCGCTTTATTCGTGGGCCTATGCGCGCCACCATGGCGGTGAGTTCGTGCTGCGCATCGAGGACACCGACGTGGCCCGCTCCACACAGGATTCAACTGACCAGATCCTTGCCTCGATGCACTGGCTGGGCCTCGACTACGACGAAGGCCCTATCTACCAGATGCAGCGCCTGGAGCGCTACCGCGAAGTGATCGCGCAGATGCTCGCAGCCGGCACGGCCTATCACTGCTACTGCACGCCGGCCGAGCTCGAAGAGATGCGTGAAGCGCAGCGCGCGCGCGGGGAGAAGACCCTGTACGACCGCCGCTGGCGTCCTGAGCCGGGCAAGGTGCTTCCGCCCGTGCCCGAAGGTGTGCCGCCCGTGGTGCGCTTCTGCAATCCACCCGCAGGCGACGTGACGTGGAGCGACCTCGTCAAGGGCGAGATCACCATCAACAACCGCGAGATCGACGATCTGATCATCCTGCGGCCCGACGGTGTGCCCACCTACAACTTCGCGGTGGTGGTCGACGACTGGGACATGAACATCACGCACGTGTTCCGCGGCGATGAGCACATCAACAACACGCCGTGGCAGATCAACATCTTCCGCGCGCTCGGCGCACCGCTGCCTGCCTTCGGCCATGTGCCGGTGATCCTGGGCGACGATGGGCAGAAGCTCTCCAAGCGCCGCGGCGCGGTGAGCGTCACCGCCTATGAAGAGAATGGCTACCTGCCCGAAGCGATGCTGAACTACCTCGCGCGCCTCGGCTGGAGCCATGGCGACGACGAGCTCTTCACGCGCGAGCAGATGGTGAGCTGGTTCGACGGTTCGCACCTGTCGAAGAGCCCGGCCCAGTGGGATGCTGCGAAGCTCTCCTGGGTCAATGCGCAGTACATCAAGGCCAAGCCCGACGACGCGCTCGCGCCGCTTGTTGCCGCACAACTGAAGAAGCGCGGCATCGAAGCCGACGATCGCCTTCCCGCGATCTGCGCACTCTTCAAGGACCGTTGCGAGACCACGGTGGCATTGGCCGTCTGGGCAGCTGCGTTCTACGCCGACATCTCACCCAACGCCGACGAACGCGCTTTGCACGTGACCGACGCAGTGCGCCCTGCGCTGGCCACTCTCGTTGACAAGCTCGCGACCTGCAGCTGGGACAAGCCCGGCATTTCGGCCGCCATCAAGGAAGTGCTGGTGGCCCATGGCCTGAAGATGCCGCTACTGGCCATGCCGGTGCGCGTGCTGGTGATGGGCACGGCCCAGACGCCGTCGCTTGATGCCGTGCTGGAACTGCAGAATCGTCAAACGGTGTTGGATCGTTTGCAGATGGCTTGAAAAAATCGCCTATAATTTGAGGCTTGCTGAAACGCAGTGCTGATTCAGATCGGCGAGGCGGATTGGTAACCCTGTGGGGGTATAGCTCAGCTGGGAGAGCGCTTGCATGGCATGCAAGAGGTCAGCGGTTCGATCCCGCTTACCTCCACCACGTTGAAGAGAGTTTTTAAAGCAGTACGGTTAGTTCAGGGTCCCCATCGTCTAGAGGCCTAGGACATCACCCTTTCACGGTGAGTACCGGGGTT